>JABFRS010000001.1:1312500-1968750 GCA_013141055.1 Cyclobacteriaceae bacterium
GAGGCGCTGGCTTTATCCGAGAGGATCGGTTTCAAAAGCCACAAGCTTATCATCTATATGAATTTCATCGGGCTCAAGATGAAGCAAAAGGATTTCTGGGGAGCCCATGAATACATGAGTCATTACTATTCACTAAAAGATACACTTCTCAACGAAAAGAAAACACGGAGAGTTGTTGAGCTTGAGATGCTCCATGAGACAGAGAAAAGAGAGGCCACGATTAAATTACTGGAACAGGAGAAACGCATTCAGTCTATCTGGGCAAATGTATTTGTCGTTGGTATTATTCTTTCCATCGGTGTGGGTCTGATCATTTACAGGCTTCAGAAATTGCGTACAAGAAAAACCAAAGAGCTTCTCGAAACACAAAAGAAACTTAACGCCAAGCTGAAAGAAACGGATGTATTAAAGTCTCGCTTCTTTGCCAACATCTCACATGAGTTCAGAACTCCGCTTACACTGATCAAAGGTCCGATTGAAGAAAAGCTCAACTCCCCGAGACTGAGTGGTTCCGATCGGGAGATCTTTTCTGTTGTTCGACGCAACACCAACCGGTTATTGGATCTGGTGAATCAACTGCTGGATCTTTCAAAGCTTGAAGCCGGCAAAATGGAGTTGCAATTAAAGTCAGACAACCTTCATGAATTCATTCAGCTGCTGGTCACTTCTTTTGATTCACTGGCGGAGCATAAAAAGATAACCTTCATCAGGAATATTAACATCGCAGATAAGCCTGCACGGTTCGACAGTGACAAGCTGGAGAAGATCATAGGCAATGTACTGTTCAATGCATTCAAGTTTACCCCTGCTGAAGGAAGAGTAGAGCTTACAATTCAATCTTCAGATCAGAACAAGCTTAACATTCTGATCAGTGATACGGGGCGTGGAATTCCGGAAGACGAGATCCCGTATGTATTCACTCCTTTCTACCAGATAAAGAATACCCAGGATGACGGGCAGCCTGGCACCGGATTGGGACTTTCACTGGTGAATGAACTTGTCAAGCTTCACAATGGAACCATCAACCTGAAGAGTCGTGTCAATGAAGGAACTGAAATAAATATCAATCTGATCATTGACTGGAACGGAGCGGAAGCTGATGAATCATCCGAGATTGCATTTAATAATATCGGAGACAGGATAAGTCGGTATGAAGATGCTCCGGAGCTGGAGACCATCTTTGAAAATCAGTTGTCTGATAACACAATCCTCATCGTTGAGGATAATGCGGAATTAAGAAATTTTATAGCACGCATCTTCAAGAACAGGTTCACAGTATTGATGGCCGAACACGGCGAACAAGGTATAGCGCTGGCACTAGAACATATTCCAGATCTGATTATCTCAGATGTGATGATGCCAAAGATGAGCGGACTGGAACTGACAGAAAAAATAAAGCTGGATGAGCGCACCAGTCACATACCGGTTATTCTATTAACCGCCAAGGCTGACGACGAATCACGCATGCAGGGTTTTAAGATCGGCGCAGATGATTATTTATCGAAACCATTCTCTGCGGAAGAGCTTAAGATCAGGGTAAATAATTTAATAGAGCTGAGGAAAAAACTGATCATCAAATTCAGGGATGGGCTTGTTCCTTTTTCAGAGCCATTGCCAAAGGAGATTGCAGAGCCGACGCTGGATGAGAAGTTTATTGCACGAGCACGTGAAGTAGTGGAAAGAAACATTACCGACTCATCTTTCGGAGTAGAGAAGTTTGCGGAAGAGATGAACCTGAGTCGTGCGCAGTTATTCAGAAAGTTGAAAGTACTGGTCGACTCTTCTCCGACAGATTTTATCAGTGATATCCGTTTGCTAAGGGCTGCTGAGCTGATACGATCGAAGACCGACACGATCTCACAGATCAGTTATAAGGTTGGGTTTAATGAGCAGTCATACTTCGCGAAGAGATTCAGAAAGAAGTTTGGTGTGTCGCCTTCGGAGTATGTTAATGGGTGACCACAGGTAGAAAATAAAACACTTTTGCTCAGTTTTTTCCTGATAGCATGCTCCTAACGAATTTTGCGGGACTAAAAAAGCAATGAAACCATATTACCAGCAAATGATCCCGTAGTGTACCTGTCTCTATCATCCGTTTCCCAACTTTGATGAAATTAAAATGTTATGATCCATCAATTCTTCAAAAGACTCTCAGCACCGATCGCTGATTCTCTGGACTTGTTCTCTCAGGTGTTGCGCCTCAACAACAATGACTTCTATCATTGGTAACACGTCCAGGCAGTTTCTTACCTAACACCCATTCGTAAAAAGTCCCCATCAGGATACCCTCAGCTTAAGGAAAATTCATACCGCTCTTCCCGCAACGACAATACCAGTGATTGCAACTATTGTCGTACATGAAAGATTGTTACCTGATCCACATTGCAAGGAATAAAAATGCTCAAGACTAAAATACATTTTATGCAAAGAACATTGTTATCAGTATTACTTACATGCCTCATCTTATCAGGTTGTAAGACCGAAGAGCGGTTGCTCACCGAGCAGGAGATCAGGTTCTCCATGCAGGCTCCCGCTTCAAAAGGAACTTCAGGCGGTCGTACGTCAACAGCAGAACCGAAGAGTGTATTGGTTACCATTAAAGATAGCCAGGGAAATGTCGTGTTCGATCGCAAGGAACTTGCCCTCTATAAATTTGGAGACGGCTTCCTTTCGATTCCTGTTATGCTGAAAAGCTCCGGCAGTTCCCATTACAGGCTTTCAGAATTTTTTGTCGTGGATGCCGATAACACTATCCGCTACATCACTCCCATTGAAGGAAGCACTCATGCTCACCTGGTAAGCGATCCTTTGGACATTGATTTCGCTGTAACAAAAGATGTGGTCACCACCGTTACTCCCGAAGTTCTGGAAATCGATGAAAACTCCGTTCCTGAAGAATTTGGTTATGGTGAGTTTGGATTTAAGATCATAAAAACCATCACTCCTCTTTTTACAAGCTTTATAAAAGGTGCGAATAATTCAGAGATCACCACTTCACATCTGAAGATTGAAGGGCTAGGTGCTATCACGGGAACTGATACCACCGTGCTATGGACTTATGATACCACACTGCAGGCGAGAACGCATGCTATAAAGATCCGCGAAGCCAGTCTTTACAGAATCACGGCAACGAAATCAGGATACCATACCTGGAGAAAGGCTACTACACTCAGTACCCAGCAGGAAGTAAGGATTGAATTTGCTTCTGTAAGCACAAACCCGGTCGACATTTATATCGGCGGAAATGAAATGTTCAACAATGTATTAGTAGCTACCTACTGGAAAAATGAAGTTCCCGTACACGTGAGCACAGCACGTTCATCCATCTATCAATTGTTTATCGCCGGAAACGATGTCTATGCTACCGGAAGAGATGAATCAACAGAAAGAGCTTTCTATTGGAAAAACACCGAAAGGATCCTGCTCGATCATCCATTAAAAGGTAGCGCCACCGGATTATACATTTCAGGAAATGATGTCTACGTCACCGGATCGTTGTCGGTAACCGATCCCGGAGCAAACGGCATCACACACCGGTATCCTGTTTACTGGAAAAATGGTGTACTCATACAGCTAACGGACATGAATGAAGCAGGTGAAGGTTCTACCACCGGAATCACCGTTGACGGCAGTGATGTGTATGTATCGGGCATTCTCTATCACCCGCATACCGGCGCACTCTGGAAAAATAATGTCATCGAACGACTCGCTGTTGACGGAAAAGCCTGGGTGAATGCAACCGGCATAAAGATCCACAACCATCACAGGTATGTCATGGGACTTGGAGACGGCGCAAACATTGGTTATTGGAGAGATGGTCAGCATTCAAGTCTTGGAACGATGACTCCTCCTACCGCTTATCTCACTGGCTATGGATTGATGGCACTGGACGGTGACGATGTATTCCTTATCGGAAGTGTCGGAGGTAAACGATACTGGAAGAATCAACAGGAGATCGTGTTGTCGCCCGAATTGACAAGAGTGGAATTATATGGGATCGATGCACTCAATGGATCTGTCTATCTCGCTGGTCAGTATTTAGCTCCACCGGAAAATGGAGTAAGCAATATTCCAGGAACGTACTGGATCGATGGCGTTCACCATGAATTGCCGAATAGAAATTCCACAGCGTATGCTATTCAGGTGAGACCGAAATAAAAATTCAATAAGCATCCGCTAAAAGATTTTCACTAGGGGGTTTGCTAAAGCCTGGCCGATCATTGGCCGGGCTTTTTTTCTCATTTGTATCACTCATTGCAACAACACTTCCTACCACGGTTTGGGCTGCCCTGCATGATTACCCTGTCTTGCAACCAAAGTATTATTTGACGATTTATTAACACAATAACTTTCCGAAAAAAAATTATCACCCTTACATGAATTATTATCTATTAAAGATCGCAACGGTTATCATTCTGTTGATGATCTCTGGCTGCAATAACAACGATGATGCAATTGTCCGCTCAGGTAAAGTTTCCTTTTCCTATAAAGAAGCGGACAATGGAATTATCGCAGGACGAACAACCCAGATCACTCCTTCCTTTGCAAGCTTTACTTTAAAAAAAGCTGATGGCTCAACGATCATTAAAGAGATCGCGATCCATGAATTCAATGGCGACTATATCACACAACCTGAACCGCTTCCATCGGGACAATACACCCTTGAACAGTTTCTGATCCTTGACAGCGACAGGCACACCATCTATGCCTCACCAATGGAAGGTTCGGTGCTGGCAAATCTGGTCAGTGATCCATTGCCGATCACCATCAATATTTCTGTTGACGAAGTCACACATGTAGTTCCGGATGTACTGGAGCTTGACGGACATACGCCCGAAGACTTTGGTTACACATCCTTTGAATTTAACATAGTGAAGACCGCTGCCATCCGCATTCCGTTCAGCGACGTGGCCCCCATTACCGAGATCAATCTTGAGTTTTCCAATGGAGATCAGGTCATCAACTATGAAATCATTCCGGGTAATTCTTTGATCGATCTGAAAGAATTGAATCTTCTGGGCAAAACCTGGAAGACCCGGATACTTGTCTGGATGCAATCAGAAGATTGTTATCCGAAAGTATATCGCTTTAAAGGTGACTTAACATTTAACGGTAGTGTCATAAAATTGCCGGAGCTCAGTCATTCAAGCTGGGCGAATTTCTATTTTAACCAGTTCAGAGGGATCCAGGTATTCCGTTCTGTCCATCCTGAAAAATTCTATCAACTGGAGATACAGCTGCAGGACGGCAATCCTGCTTTCGGATATGTGGACATGACCTACTGGAACATAGATGGTGATCAGCTATCGCAGACACAGTACGTCATCATTAATGGAGCCGGAAGAATTGAAGTTTCATTTCCCTTACAACAGAAGCCGGCCACTTTGTTCGCGGTCGACAGCTTTATAGCTCTGAATACTCAACTGGGAATTATTCAGAATCTCTTTGAGTGGGAAGTCAACGACAATGGCGATATCCATGCCGTTTGTCATTAGGATTATCCTTTCAATTTTAAAACACCTCTCATAATAAATCAATGGTCTTAACATTCATTATCGTATTGTCCATACTGGCAATCATTGTAGCTGCCATATCAATTTTAATCTTGCTGCCGGTTCTCTTTATAAAATGGAGAGCGTCTATTTACGGTTTAAGCCTCACATTGACACAGGCGAAGGTCATCTCGGACGACTATTGCAACTCCAAAGTGTTCTATCGTTCTGTAAAAGATATCTGGTTCTGGGAAGAAGTCCCTATCGAAAAGTTGACGATCCACTATTTACTCCGCAAGGATCTTACCAACCTGCGGGATGGGATCATTGAAATGAAACAGAAGAATGCAGAGATTCAATTCAATACACTGGCCACCTTTGATCTGGTGGGACGAAATCTCAAAGAAGAGATCCGGAAGGCAGAGCTAAACAACTGGACGTTCAGACTCTAATTCAACATTTCTATGACAACGTTTCAAGCCGGTCTCTCAACGCAACCGCTCCTCCCCGATCGATCATATTAGGTAGTTCCTTGATCGCAGCTTCTTTCATCGACTCACCTTTGTCTTTTTCATTATTGAGAAAGCTGATGGCCGCCTCGGTAGCGTGAATCTGTGCTTTCGGAATGAGTGCTGCCGGCTTGAAACTGTTCATGTGTTCTGTTGCCTGAGATACATTCTTTCTTGCATACGCAAAGAAGAACGCCGCATCGAGCCAGACCATGTTGCGTATACCTTCCGGAATATTATCCGCCAGGGCCATATACTGTTTTAAATAAAGTTCAGCCTTGTCGTAATAGCCTTTGTCGAAAGCAATCTGGTGAAGCATGCTGTGAACATATACTTCGTGTGGCGACTTTAACTTCCTTGCCAGCTCAAGGGCGTCTTCGAGTTCGGTCATGCTCATATCGCGTGGTCGTATGCCGACAGTACCACGGGTCATGATCTTCACCAGGAGGATCTCAAACTCTGCAATGTCACCGCCCTGCAGTAATTTTTTTACCCGTGCACCATCCGATGCGAATCCACCCATGTGGGAAGGAATGATAGTGACGATAAAAATTA
The DNA here is from genome assembly GCA_013141055.1 of Cyclobacteriaceae bacterium. NCBI lineage: Bacteria > Pseudomonadati > Bacteroidota > Cytophagia > Cytophagales > Cyclobacteriaceae > Cyclobacteriaceae bacterium. Next base: position 1,319,057 of record JABFRS010000001.1, read on the forward strand.
TAAGGGAGAACAAGCTGATGAGAAGAGAAGCATAGCCAATCATGGGCATGCTGGTATTTTTAAAGATAAAGTATGCGGCACCTCCGATAATAAATAACAACAAGCTGGCGATGGGTCCGCCGGCAGCATAGACCGCAAAACGGTTTTTAAGATTCTTCTCACCTGTAGGAAGGCAGACAACAAGTCCGCCGCTGGTATTTACATTTTTGTTCCACTTGAACTTCCATCCGCGGGATTCTTTTTCCCATAGGAATGGTCCGATGACATACATCCTCAGATCAAACTTTACGAGTATCCCTGCGATGGCATGACCTCCTTCATGAAAACCGATGACGATGAAGAATGATGGGATGATGAGCGCCATCAGGAACCAGCCGATGTTATCAGGCAGATCGAACGCAGCGATGCTCTTGCCAAACTTTCCTATAAAAAAGCCCATCACTGCGCTGAGGGCTATGATGATAAGGAAGGGTAGGATTTTGGATTTTTTGGAGCTCACGGTGGAGAGTATGAGGTTTCTTTAGGTGCTTTAACTGGAAAGGGAGGTGGAGAGTTGGGAAGTTAATAGAATAAAATGGCTTTTGCTTTCAGAGGTAATGCAGGATCACCCTATAGCACTAAGGCTATATGGCATAGCGGATGCACGGATAAGAACTAATGCAACTTCTGCTTCAGCTAATAGATTGACACGGATTGCAGCAAGCTGCGCATAACCAACAGCGTTTGCTTTAGAAAATACGCTTAGCATGCCGCTATAAATCCCGGCCCTTACGTGCATCCGTAGTCCCTGTTCCCGTCTAGGCTTTTCTTTTATTCCACCCCCACTAAAACTTCACCACCGCCCCATGCGACTTCAAAACCCCCAGCGACAACGCCAGACTAACTTCATGTGTATTAAAATTCAACGCCGAGCTCTTGCCCGGAAGTTCAAACACATATCCCAACCTCACATTCTTCATGATCATCTGCACCAGCACGCCATAGGTGTTGGCATTTCGCGTGAAGACGCCTGCTGTATAAAGCCGGTTGAAGGTCAGGTTGAGATTCAGGTCTACTGACAACGGCGATCCATCCGTCATTCTCAATAATGTTGATGGCTTGAATTCAATATCCTCACTCAGGAAAAAAAGATAATCGCCATACAGGTAAAAATTCTGTCCCTGTACTTTAATATCCGTTCCTCCCTGGCTGACAGAATTCTTCAGCAATTGCGGAACAGATAACCCTACTGTGTAGCGTTCATTCTTTAATAACAATCCGACGCCGGTATTGAACTTCATTTCAGAAAATGGCGCAAACAATTTATCCGGATTGAGGACATTCAATCCTTCCAGGTTGGTTGAATACTGAACGACTCCCGCCTGCATTCCAAACGAGAAGGTAGAATGAGTGAGCTTGATCTTGTACGACAAGGCTGCTCCATACTGAGTTGTTTTGAATTCGCCGAACTTATCCTGAACGACAATCAACCCCGCTCCTAACTTATCATTGGCCAATGCCATATGACTGTTGAAATTAAATGTCGTCGGACTGCCATCGAGTCCGCTCCATTGCTTTCGATAACCCAACCCGACAAACAATCTTTCATTGCTTCCTGCAACGGCCGGATTGATCAGCATGGGATTGTTGAAGTACTGCGCATACAATGGATCCTGTTGCGCAAACGATTCTGTGATGAACAGACAAATGATAATAACCGGTAAAAGTATTTTCATAAGAAATTACTTATCGTTTCAGTGAGATAAATCCTGTGAGAGCTTTCCTGCCGCTGGTAAACTCTACTTTATAATAATAGGTACCAGTAGGGAGATCACCGGAAGACGATGTACCCGTGAACACCACAGAAGTATTATCATAATTAGTTCCCTTCCACACTTCATTCTGCCAGCGATCAAAGATGGTTACGGTATTGCTTATGGTCTCCGGTATCAGTTCGATGGATTGGATAACAAATTTTGGATTGGCACCACCGGGTGACACGGCATTATAGATCGTCAGTTCATTAGGAAGATCTCCTATCGTGAAGTCAGTGGCGCTGGTGGTTGTCACGCACCCGACGGTGACCATTATTCTTCCTGTTGTTGCACCGACGGGAACAGACGTGGTAATCGTTGTTGCTGTGCTGGCGGAGACAGTCGCCGGTATATTGCTGAACGTAACAACGTTGTCGGCAGGTGTAGTGCTGAAATTGGTTCCTGTGATGGTAATAGTTGTTCCAACGGGACTAATGGTTGGAGAGAACGAACTGATCGTTGGGTCAGTTGAAGCAACGCTCTGACGAAGCTTTAATGAATAGATATTTTGCGTTGGCAGATTGAATACACAGGCGCCCGGATCGAAGTCGCGCGTTCCTGAATAACTTCCTACTGACACCACATCACCTACGTTGTCGATGGTGATGGTTGATTTAAGATTACCACCGGATGCTCCACCAAGCGCATAGGCCCATACAAAATTGCCGGAGTTATCAATCTTCGATAGAAAGGTACCATACGCGAAGGGGGAAGTGAGGTTGTATTCGGCAGGACCCGGATCAAAATCAGCGGTGCTTTGAAAAAGGCCCGCTGAGTAAATATTTCCAGCAGCATCAGTCTTCATCGATTGAATACCATTGACCACACCACCTCCCATGGCTTTCGCCCAGATAAAATTTCCACCTGAACTAAGCTTGACGAAATAAATGTCACTGCCCAAAGATGGAAGATTGAAGACTGACGGACCGGGATCAAAATCAGCTGTACCGGTGAATACTCCGGCTGTAACGATATCGCCGGAACTATTTACTTCAATAGACACGCCTCGGGTGTCGGAAGAAGCACCGCCGAACGATTTGGCCCAGACAAATGCTCCATCGGATGCGAGCTTTACTACATATGCGTCATTGGTTCCTGCTCCGGTAATGTTGAATACAGCAGCACTGGGATCAAAGTCGGCCGTACCGCTGAAAAGTCCCGTCACGTATACAGCTCCCGAATTGTCTAACGCAAGTTGTGCAGCTATTTCAGGGTTGTTGCTCCCAAAACCTTTAGCCCAGATGTAGTTCCCGTTGGGATCAAGCTTCAGGACGAAAGCATCATAATGATTATAGTATTGTATGTTAACTACTCCGGGTCCCGGGTCGAAGTCGGCGGTGGCTGAGCGGAAGTAGCCTGTTGCGTAAACATTACCGGAGGCGTCAACGCTGACGGATCCGGGTATTTCACCTAATGCTCCGCCGACTGACTTTGCCCATATAAAATTTCCGTTCTGGTCAAGCTTAAGAATAAAGAAGTCTGACGAAGCTGATGAAGTAATGGGAAAACTACCAGGACCCGGATCAAAGTCGGCGGTACCAGCATAAGTACCGATGATAATCAGGTTGCCTGAATTATCTCTTGCAATAGATTTTCCGACTTCCAGATTTGTTCCGCCGACGGATCGCACCCATAAAAAATTACCATCGCGATCCAGCTTGGAAATGTAAGCGTCGGATTGTCCATAGGGTGTTGGTGACACGACAGCGGGTCCCGGATCGAAGTCGCTTGTGCCGTTAAAAGTACCGACAGTGTAGATGTTGCCGGTGGGATCGGTGATGGGTTCTGCGGGATAGTCGCTGACGGAGGTCCCCTGGCTTTTGGCCCAGACGAACGTTGCGTTCTGGGAGGACGCTATGGAAGCGGTGAGGACGAGGCTTAGGGTGATGCCGAAATACTTTTTAATCATTCGGATAAGTTTACCCAAAGATTCAGAAGTTTAAGGTGGGGTGGTATCACATATTGATGTGAGGGGGATGGGATCTACGGCTGCTTGATGTCCTGACGATGCAGCTCATTGTACTGAATAATGTATTTCTTAAATACGCCAACCTTGTCACGCTCCTGCAGATAACGCTGCAATAAGTCAGGATCATTCCTGAGCAGATCCTTCATTACGGTCTCATCAAGAATATACGACTCGCCGGTGTTGATATCAACTATCCCTTCCATCAAGTCCATATAAGCAACTCCGCGATTTATAATTGTAGTGCGATAACTCACCTGCTCCAAACTTCCGGGCTTAAATCGCTTTACGGTTTTTGAGAAGTAGCAGAATCTTCCTAAACTTTTAATGGGAAATAATTCAGGTTCATCTGTTAAGGTAAGATTATTGAGATATACAAAAACCGAATCACCCTGACATATGCCCCAAAAGTAATTTCTGAAGGGTCTTCTCTTTCCCCGCTCATCGATCAGCATGATGCTATGTTTTTTAATTTCGAAAGGTTTGGTGATGGATGGATTATTTTTGCGGAATTCCGGAAAGGTCATATAGACTCCTTCTTTTTTATGATCTGTCATCAAAATATTATTGCTGACAGAATCCTGTGCAAAGCTAGGAGCGGATAGAAAAACAAGAATGACAAGATAGAAGTATCTTCTCATGATAAGTCAGGTAAAAATATTAATAGCTAATGTCTTCAGGTTTGATGCCCTTCAGGTGTATCACCTGCGCCGAGCCAGGTGTTGTTAAGTTGAGGCAAACGAATGCAATGAAATATAAGCGAACTGAAATAGAAGATGATGGAGCACTGAATAATTTCATGGGGCTAGGATCAGTTATTATCAATTTACGAATTCCGGGTAGAATTATATTGGTTAAATGTAGATAGTAAATATTATATCCCATAGAGTTCTACAAGATGAGGAGTTCAGTAATCTGTTTCTGAAGAATTGCGACATTTCAGTTTTTCGAAGACCTCCATTTTTCGTACCTTTGACTTCTCATTTATAAATAAATGGGGCTGACCGGTTTTGACAGGATGTGTGAATCCGTGCACCAGCATGCAAGCTCATGAGGGTAGAGCTTTGATCACTGCTCTCAACAATTTACGTGGCGAAAATACTTACGCCATGGCTGCTTAATCTGACTTAACGTTGGATTAGCTTATGGACGGATAAGATCCGCCAGGCCATCGTCGCCTGATACTTCTGTTCTGTGAGTATCAGATATGCGGCGTCGATCAGCAGAACTGGGCCGTCGTGTGTTGCGCACGATTGTCGAGACAACAGCAACTACGGAGAAGTTTAGGCTGTTGCCTGCCTTGCGTCTCCCGACAATCAAAGTCAACTAAGCATGTAGAACGTACGCGTTTATCTTCTCTGGACCAGGGTTCGATTCCCTGCAGCTCCACAACTTAAAAATCACCAACAGGCAAAAGCTCGAATTTCAAATGAATTCGGGCTTTTTGCATTTAAGAGCTCACCAAATTGAATCATGTTTTGAGGGTTTGTTTTGCCGAATTCGGTGCACCGGTTGAAAAAAATAAAGTGGTGCACCGAATTCATTTCAAGATTCTGATTGTCAAGTAGTTCAATACCTGAACATCTTGATTTTCGGACGGCAAAAAATGAATTTTCAACTAAAATTTGGTGCACTTTATGGGAGACATGATCAAAGTTCTTTTCTATGTGAGAACTAACAAAATGAATCGAAAAGGCCTCGTTCCGGTCTATATGAGAGTCACAATCAATGGCGGGCGATTTGAAGCCGCTACATCGCGCTACGTGGAGCCCGGCAAATGGTCGACAATCGGTGAAAAAATGGATTGTAAACTCAAGGAAAACCAGGAGACAAACGAATACCTGGCAGTACTTCGGAACAAAGCTTTTACTATCCAGAAAAAACTAATTACACTTGAGAAGGCAGTAACAGTCGAAGAGTTTTCAAGAAAGTGGCGCGGAGTCAAAGAGACAGCACGCATGTTGATGGAGGTGTTTAAATTTCACAATCAACAAGTCAAAGAATTAATTGGACGGCAATACTCCCATGCAACATGGAAACGGTATGAAACTTCTTATGAGCATACCAAGCACTTCATGCAGGACACCTATAAAATATCAGACATAGACATTAGTCAGATCAAGTATAAGTTCATTACCGATTATGAGTTTTGGTTAAAAACAAAACGGAATTGCAATCAGAATAGCACCGTAAAGTATCTGACGAACTTCAAAAAGATAATTTATATCTGCCTGAAGAATTCATGGCTTGATAGAGACCCGTTCGTTGGATATAAAATGATTAAACGTGAGGTTGAAAGAGAAGTTCTGAACGAAGAGGAACTAAGCGTAATGGCAGAAAAGAAATTTGTAATTGATCGGATAAGCATGGTCAGAGACACATTTCTTTTTTGCTGCTATACTGGACTAGCTTATATTGACGTCAAGCAACTTAAACGTTCAGAAATAGTGACTGGCATAGATGGCGGTAAATGGATATTTACGCACCGTGAAAAAACAGAAACACCTTCCCGAGTTCCATTGCTTCCTCCAGCATGTGCGATCATTGAGCAATACAAAAACCATCCGCTATGCGAAGAACACCTTCTTCCGGTTTTCAGTAATCAAAGAATGAATGCCTATTTAAAAGAAGTTGCTGACCTCTGTGGTATAACCAAAAAGTTAACAACACACATGGCTAGACACACTTTTGCAACGACAGTGACATTAAATAATGGTGTTCCAATTGAAACAGTAAGTAAGATGCTCGGTCATAAAAATCTAAGAACTACTCAGCATTATGCAAAAATCCTGGATAAGAAAGTAAGTGATGATATGATGATATTGAGAAGCAAACTTGAATCTAAGACTGAGGCTTCAGCACAAACCAAAAATGCCATATAGATCTCTTACTCAAAAAGGTTAAATTTGTAAATCAAAAATGGTTACCGCATTGAAGCTAGCTGCTCTTAAAAAGAAAACATTACTTTCAAGTGGTCGAACAGTAACCGAGACAGAAGAGGAGGCACAAAAAATCATTGATAAATTACATATCAATGCATTTAGTAAAGGCATCCCGATGTTTTACAACGATAATCGAACCGATGCTTCAACGCAATTCATTCGTGCTAATCCAGATGGATCTGAGGACCTGGTAAACTTCAATTCAGCTAATGGAGAATATACTCTTCTGAGCAATTTGGTTCCTATACGCAAGGGACGGTGGTCGCAAGTCCTGCACACTTGAGATGCGAAACTGATTACAAAACAGGTTTTTGAAATGGATTACGCCAATCTAGCTTCAATTGGATTTATGATTCGAAAGACCGAAATTTAACAAAGTACAAGTAAAGAGTAGCCGCTTAAAATATTCAGAATATGGCACAGTTAGATTTTTTCAGTCCCATGATTGATGAGTCCTTCAAGGAAGGACTCAGAGTCCTTGATAATGGTGAATACATATTTCATGCGAATTTCTTCAGTCGCAAGGATAGCGATTTCTATTTTCAGATGTTAAGGCAGAATGTCGACTGGAAGCAAGAGTCTATGAATATGTATGGTAAGAAAATTGATTTTCCTAGATTAACTTCATGGTACGGGGATAACAACAAGCCATATTCATTTTCCGGTATTACACTTAATCCCCTCAAATGGAACACCGAACTCCTTGCTATAAAAGGCCGGATCGAGCCGGAAGCGAATGTTTCCTTTAATAGCGTACTTTTGAACTTATACAGGAATGGTCATGACTCTATTTCTTGGCATACCGATGCAGAGAAAGAATTAGGGCAGAATCCAGTAATTGGTTCAGTAAATTTTGGCGCAACGAGAACTTTTCAGTTACGTCACATAAAAACGAAACAAAAGCTTGACATTGAGCTCACGCATGGAAGCCTTCTCATTATGCGCGGGGAATTGCAGCACTTCTGGCAGCATCAAATACCGAAAACAAACAAGCCAGTAGAAGAGCGCATTAATCTTACTTTCAGGGTTATTAAGTAATGCCTCAATATTATTTCAATTTGCCAACTTTTGAAACTCTAACCGATGCTCAACGCACGGCTGTTCTTGCGCCCGGAGCTATCGCTTTGTCAGGTGGACCTGGAACCGGCAAAAGCGTTGTTTCGCTTTGGAGGCATATTTTAAATCATACAAAGGCAAAGCCATTAAAAAGCCAACTGCTTACCTTTACTAAAACACTCGCTTTTTATCTAAAGTCTTGCTGTAAGACACAAAATGCCGACGCGGCCGAGTTTGTTGAATCTTCGTTGCGATGGTTAACCAGTTATGCGGCACAACGTCCAGAAATAATCATTGATGAAGCCCAGGATTTACCTCTGCAGACGAATCTGAGGTTTAAGAACTTTTCCCAGCGAGTATCATACGGTGCTGACGATCAGCAGATACTCCAGAGTAATGCGAGGCTGCCTGACCGAACATTTAATCTTGATAAATGTTCTTCTGAAGCAAGTCTTGCCAGAGAATTCAGAAATGATCCCCATCGACTAACACGCAATTTCCGCAGCACACAGCGGATTATGATGTTTGCAAAACAATTTTTTGATGAGGCATTCGTCCATCAGGATATCATAAATAGCCTAAGCACCCGTGTAGGTACAAAACCAAGACTTCTTATTTCGAATGGAGACATTCAAAAGCAAAATAGGGCTATTATCGATATTGTCCGACAATTCAGCACTTCAGCTGACGTTAATACGGCGGTGCTGTTGCCATTTGAAAATTTCTCTTCGGCAAATTATAATGTAAGATACTACTACTCTTTGCTTCAAAATGCCAACTTTGATTGTTCGATGTATACAAACGAAATGGGATATATAGGTGACATTAGAAACATTCATGTGACAACCTTTAAATCAGCCAAAGGTCTGGAATTTGATGTTGTGATCATTCCTAACTTTCAATCTGCAAAGGAGACTTTCAGAGTCGTCAGTTACAGTGACTTTTTTGTTGGCGTAACACGAGCCAAGAGTACGTTGATCCTTATGAGTAACACGGATCTTACAGATATACAAAATAATTTAATTGATAAAGTAATCTTATAATGGGCAGCAGTAGTTTTTTTCTTCCAATAGATTCTAAAAATGTTCCGGTTTACTTTGGCCATGCTATCGTAGCTTCCAAACAATATATAACAAGCAAAAGTCCTGATCTTCAAGATCGCTTCAGTGGCAATCTTTTGGTGACAAAAAAACCATGGACGACCGATAATGATTGTTCGTTAGAAATTGTTCTTAGCGAAAATGAAATAATGCGATTGAGCGATGTCTCTACGGACAGCACTATATTTCTCCTTGGAACACCACTGCCTATTTCGAGGATCAAATCTATAGTCTTCAATGACAAAGATCTCAAAGACCGGATAATTGCCGTGACAAATCTGAGTTCAGCATTTATTCCAAAGGATCTCCCTAGGATACTGCCTACTGATGAGGCTTTTGATCTTTCCTATGTGAAATACAAATCTGAGACCGTTACAAATGATTTTTCCAGAGAAGTTAGTCAATACAATAAAATACTTGGTGGACTAGCTCTACTCAGACTTTCTGGGGAGGATAATTTGAATTATCCTGAGAATTATTACTCAACACTTGCCCTATTTAATAAGGTTGTTGAAGACGATCTAAGAAGGAGTGGAAAAACAATTAATTCCATATTCCATGATGCTTTTGTGGGTAAAGATAAATTCAGAGCCTTCCTTCCTTACTTAACTAACGAGGTCAACGAAAAGGACGTTGAGAAAGCTGCCAAAGATGAAAACCAAAGGTTGGACAGAAATAAACTGACAGGCCTTCTTAATATAGACTCTTTAGAAAAAATCGCCTATATACTTGGCGTCCTTTTCTCATATGGAGTTGGGGAAGAACCCAAGGCGAAAAAGATTGATAGCCTTATTGCAGCCAATTTCAGAAATGGCATCAAGCCAGGTAGGTCAGAAACGGTTGCTCTTTGCTATGGACTAAACAGGGGATATTCAGTTTTTAGCAATAGATATAGGGTTGGTGACAACGAAAGCACCGTGAAATTTGAGTTAAAAAGTAAATTAGACTATTACACTATTGAGTCAGCCTACCAGTTTGCCTTTAATAAAGGAGTGCAAAGCAATTCGTTTCCTTATCTCGATGAATGGATACCGGAACTGAATCTGCCTAAACCACCGGGATCCTATACTGTTTTAGACCAGGTCGTATCTGGAAAAAAAATTCCACAAATTGGTTCACAAGAGTATATTCAATCCTTGCTTCAGTCGTTCTTTCAAAAAAGTAGTATTCAATATTTTACTCCCTTTATTGAAGCCCTAGTAAAGAAAATTTTATCCGATGTCACTGAACAAAATAGTGTTAAACCTCGGATTACTACTTCAGTGGAGGCCCCAGTATCTCTCAGTGAAAATAAGGGGCGGGGTGATGAAAACGAGGAGCTGAAAAAGCGAAACATCGAACTTGAGGATCTAGTCAGCAAGCTATATAAGGAGAAAAGTGCCAAGAATATAAAATCGTTGATTGATAATCACCGAAAGAAAGGTTCTGATGAATCGCCAGATCTCTTCTCAAAACAATAACGCCGTTGAATGCATCTATTTCAAAGGTTAATTGACATCGCTGATACTGCCAAAAATCTCAATCAATTCGTTGAAGATAATATCATTTCCATTTATGATTACCATGAGAAGCATTTCGCTGAAACTGTTAACTCCAGACAGCTTGTCGAGGATTTCATCGTTAATAAGGGTGATATACTAGCAGATTTAGATTTTTCCTTCTCGCACAATCGTTCGTTTCTTGTTATTCTTTATGACATAGCAGCCCGGTTTGGCTTGCAGGGAATTGAACGGCTTGAAAGCGTTGTTAAAGAGCATAACCTTATACTCGGTGAACGACTCGAAGCAGCTAAGCAATATCTGTTAAACATACGCCAGAACAGAGATCTTGTTGACAGGTTTCCTGTTATTCTGAACAAGCTTCAGTTTTCACTAGAGAATGAAGAAGATGACGAGGAGAACGTTGTATTAACACTTTTGAATTACATCGCATTCTTCATACGGAACAGATTGCCCGAACGCTTTCTGAATCAATTCCTGGAACTGATAAGGAATGGGAGGCGCGATGCCAGTTATTATTTGCTGACATTGGATATTATTGGCTCAGTGCTTACGGTTAATTTTCTGGATTCCGATCGTGCCTCTGAGGAAATTCAGGATCTTATTGATAAATATTTAGGGAGGGAAAAACCAAAGCATATTCCAAGAGATGGCTTTCTTATTGAGTCGAACACCGAATATGCAGTTATGCTTACTGATATTGATAGAAGATTCGAGACCATCAGACAGGTGTCGGTCAACCTATATTCTCCCAGTAATTCCACATTTTATTCACTGGGAAAGGGTGTAACTGTTCTTGAAAATGAGAATCAGCTTTTCGCTTATATGTACAGTTATGGAAAAATGCACAATAAGAAACTTCAGACTGCATTTCCATTGCTTCCTAAACGCATTTTTAGCGAAAATATTAATATTATTGATTGGGGATGCGGGCAGGCGCTGGCTACGATGTCTTATTGTGATTACCTAGTACGTAACGGCTACTCCATTAATATTGAAGAAGCAGTTTTAGTTGATCCTTCCGCTCTTGCTGTCATGAGAGGAGCGCTTAATATAAAAACTTTCAGTAATTCTACTCAGATCACAACTATTAACAAAGGATTCGATGGTATTACTGAGGCTGACTTTATCAGGGATAAGCGAGTTGCCAAATTGCATTTATTTTCCAATATTCTGGATGTTCAGCACTTTTCTCTCCAACACCTTATAACAATCGTAGAGTCCAATTTTCCAGGCGTGAATTATTTTATTTGTGTAAGTCCATGTATTAACGATGAGCGAAACGGGCGAATTGATGCATTTGAAAACTATTTTTCAGAAAATCAATCATATGAACACTTGGGCGATTTTAAAAATGAAGCAGGAAGTTGGATTAACTCTTGGTCAAGATATGTCCGAGTTTTCAAAGTAAAGATCTAATCAATTACCCTAAAGACTTCGGTAATTCCAGGCCAATTTATTTAGAAGCCTTCTTGATTAAGAATGTGAGTATTCCAAATCAGCACAAACAGAAGCAAAAAAAATTAAAACTTACGCCCTCGCTTCATAGTCGTTGTTTACTTTTTAAAATGAGGTGACTTTTTCTATCCCAAGTAGGTAGGAAGATGGGAAATTTTCTGAAAGTCATTTCTCACATTGCGCCCGGAGACCGGTAATATTTTTGAACCGGAAGGAAATGAGCAATGCAAATTCAAAAGATAATAGCCCAGGTAGGTCGGTGACTAGCCGTGATCAATTATTAACGATTGGTGATTTGGAGTTATTCAAAAATGATCTCCTTATCGAAATCAGAAATGTCCTGAAAGAATCTAAAGGACAAATAACAAAGCAATGGCTCCGCTCATTTGAGGTTCGCAAGATGCTTGGAGTTTCTCCTGGCACCCTGCAAAATCTGAGAATCAACGGCAGTCTTCCATATACAAAAGTGGGAGGCATTGTATTTTACAAATATGAAGACATTGTCTGTCTGTTAGAAAGCAATCGCATCGGTAGATCAGTAACCAATGGATAGTTTTCAGCAACTTACCCTTTATATCCATAAGATGGTAACAGACGAAAGACTGAAGCCAGTTCATCTATCCCTTTCAATGGCGCTGTGTCACTCGTGGATAGAAAGTCAATTTGAACGTCGTTACCGTGTTTCACGAAAACGCCTCATGATAGCGTCTCACATCCGTTCCAAAGCTACTTATCATAAGGCTATCAAAGAACTTCAGCAATTGGGATACCTGAAGTACTCTCCGTCTTATCATCCTCTGAAAGGCAGCCAGATAACGATTCTAATAGACGCTAAGCCGATGGAAAATCCAGTTAAACAGAATTTAAGACAGTGAAGCAAAGGAAATATCAATCACATCATTTCCACAAGGCATAAAATTATCAATTCATCAAAAAATAAAAATCATGAAAACGAAAATCCATTTTATCACACAAGCCAAAGGAGGCGCGGGAAAATCAGTATTGGCATTCATGCTCGCTGAAAAACACCGCGAAGCGGTCATACTGGACCTCGACGATGCTACTACCACCACCCTTAAGCAGCTTGCTTATCGCCAGCCGGTCAAAGTTTCCTTTCTTGATGCTACGACAAAACGAATTGATCGAGGCGCTTTCAACGGCTTGTTTCAAAGTATTATCGAAGCAAAGAAGGAATTATTTATCGCTGATTTGGGAGCAAGTGTGGCCGAACAATTACCAAAATACTTCTCAATCAATGGCGTGGAGATGGTCATAGAATTGCTTGAGCAAAATGACATCCACCTGCAAATTGTTTGCATTGTTGGTGGTGGGAATATTTTCAAGGCGACAATGGAATATTTAGCGGAGTTGGTTGAATCAACCAAAGGACGACTGGAAGTAATCGTCGCGCATAATGGATTCTATCCATGCTCGGAAGAACAGAAAGCTTCTCTTATGGAATATGTAGAGGCCAATAAACTCTCACTGATTCAATTCGATCTGGTAAAGGATAAAGGTGAAATAGCCATGAGGACGGTGGAGAATGTGTTAAAGAATGGAAAAGGAATAACCGGCTTAAGCCCGTTTACCTCGATCTATTTCAAGAAACCGATTGAAGAACTAAGTCTTTAAGTCATGGCAATGACCGATCAGGAACAAAAAGAAGTCCGCTCTTATTGCGCTTTTATTCTTGAAAAGCATGGATTTGACATTTCGCCAAGCGATCCAATTATTCCCGCTTTGTACATCATTCATAAGGAGATGCAACTGAATAATCAAAACAATAAAGCCATTGGAGAATTAATCAAGGAGGCGTCAACGAAAATAAACCCGACCGTATTCCATTTTGTTTCTCCTGGAGAAGCATTCAGATTTCAACTGGGAGCTGCCGTAAAATGGATCATAATTAGTCTTCCAATTTTGATACTAATATGGATTGGCGTCTGGTATCGGTCAATGATTTATGATCTCGATAACGCGAGGGCAATTATTCAAGCCTCTGACAATGTCGGCGAGCTGTTCAAGCGTGCTAAGGTGGACGAGAAAGGGCATTACTTCATTGATTTCACAGCGGCACGGAAGGATTCAGTAATACACTTCAGGGAATTTGAGAAGCTGAATGCAAAAACGATCCGGGTATATCTCGGTAAGAAATCACAGTGATTCTTAATTAAGCACAAACAGAACCTGCAATGGAGAAGCGATATATCATACAATTCCTGAAAGAGAGAAAAAGAGGAGTTTACACCCTGATCGTAGAAGAATATTCTGAGATAGTTACTTCAATGGCTGCAACACTTGCACTCGATGTCATTCGTGAAGATCTTGAAAGGGTAGCGAATGCAAGGGTCGAACTCAATTATTTCAGTCTGGCCCACGCGATCACAAAGTTTAAAAAGAAGACATCCTCATCACCTGTCGCAAAGGCTAAATGGAATTTTAAAGATAGTTATGAACAAGTGGATCAATTAGCGGCAGGCAAGTTCAAATTGGGGCAATAACAGTCAATGAATTCAGGAAACGTAAATCAAAGGCAACTTAAGTCAAGTACCGGCAGACACCGGCAACACCTGATCACTGTCAAGTTCGGAGGAGCAAGCCATGTTTCCGCTACGCTCCAACGGCTTGCCGAGTAACAACCACTTCGTTCGACCTTAAAAGTTATGGCCAGACCACCGGTAAACACTAGCGAAAAAAGAATTCATCAGGTGAATATCAGGCTCACCGACGATGAAAATGAAAAGGCTAATCAGTATGCCACTGCTAGTGGAGTAAGTCCGGCAAACTGGATACGGAAGAAGGTATTTACAGGGAAGTTTCCTCCGGTCAAACTCTCACCAATTGATGCGTCTCTCTACATGGAGCTTAAAAAGATCGGCGTCAATCTCAACCAGGTGACTCACAGGATCAATCAGGGAGATTTCCCGAAGGAATACTTGTCCCATTTATTAACCCTCACGTCGATGATCGATAAGATCCTCAAACTCATGACCGATGACCGGCAACCAGATCAAGGGTAAAGGATTTCGCGGTGCGCTCAGGTATAATCTCGAAAAAGTCGACAAAGGAGTGGCTGAGTTGCTGTATTCTTCCTTTGCAGGAAAGTCTGAGAATTCTATTTTAAAAGAAGTACAACTGATTCGCGTTCAAAAGCCTAACCTCCTGAAATACTTCTATCATACCTCGATTAACTTTCCACCAGAAGAGAACCTTTCCAATGAAGTGATGAAACGGATCGGCCACGATTATCTTCAGGCCAATGGATTCACCCAGCATCAGTTTATCATGTTCCGGCATTTCGACGCTGACCACCCTCACCTCCATATTCTTGTGAACCGGATTGGATACGATGGCAAAGTCCTCAGCGACAGTAACGACTATAAGCGCAGCGAGCAGGTACTCCGGGAGCTTGAGATAAAGTACAGCCTCACAAAAGTGGTGTCGAGCCGGGAGGCGAAAGAGCGAGCCATGACCAAGGACGAACTGGAGATGATGAAGCGGACGAATACCCCTTCAGCGAAAATGAAACTCCAGACAATTATCAAAGATGTCCTTTCAAAGGGCAAAAGTTTAACCACTGAACAATTCATAACAGCACTCGAACACAAAGGCGTCAAGCCACAGTTCAATCAGGCGACTACTGGATATGTTAGCGGGATCTCCTATGAATTTCAAGGTTTCATAATCAAGGGAGCAGCACTTGGACATGACTTTAAGTGGCCCACGATAAAGAATAGTATCGACTTTGAACAAGAAAGAGATCGACTGGTGATTCATGAAGCAAATAATAGGGCAAAGTCAGCCAGGACTGAATCCGGTACAAATCCTATCAACAATCTCCGTGATAGAAACTCGTCTTATGAACGTTCATCGTCACTGGAAGAATCACAAAATCCTGATCTGACATCGTTACTGAATGATCTATTTCATGTGGATCGTAGTAATCCTGACAATTACCCTGATTTGGTTTCTGATGACTTGACCAGAAGAAAAAAAAAGAGGAAAAGAAGAGGGAGAAGCATTTAGTTTTTTCGACTCGAATGCGAATTGATCCGTAACCTTCATTGATAGATTGATCAAGGCTTTCCTAATCAACGGATTTAATTCTGGTGAAAGGTTGCTCCCTGTGCTTTAGGACTACCAAAAGCTTACGGCATAAACGGTTCCCCCTTGCAGCTAGCGCTTCCAGGAACCCCCAATTATTCCGTTTCCTTTTGGTAGTCCTGCACCGCGAGCAAATGAGCACACCATAATTAAACCGTATGATTATGGAAAGCACAACTCATCAAACCATCAACTATCAGGTAGCAGAAATTCAACTGTCTTACAAAACAAATCTCCTGCCTTCCCAGATGCCGCAGATCGAAAGATCAAAAAGCGCCTATGATATTCTTCTCAATTCCTGGGATCAAAACAAGCTTGAATTTATTGAGCAGTTCAAAGTTTTACTTCTTAATCGAGCCAATAAGGTTCTCGGAATTTTCGCAGTATCATCGGGATGCCTCACAGGAACTGTCGCTGATCCAAAGCTCATCTTCACAGCAGCTATTAAGGCTAATGCATGTGGAATAATCCTTTCTCATAATCATCCTTCAGGAAATCTTAAGCCAAGCCAGGCGGATATTGATTTGACAAAAAAGATGACACAAGGCGGAAAGTTCTTGGAGATTCAGATTCTAGATCACATCATAGTGACGAAAGAAGGATACTTCTCATTTGCCGATGAGGGATTAATATAGATCCACTGATAAGGATTTTATTTTTTCGAGCTTTATGTCTGAAAAAAACTTTATTTTTAGACTTCCATTAATCCATCTGAAAATGTTACGCTTAATCTTCTTAGTTTTCCGTGAGCAATTAAAGGAGATGAGAGTTGGATTAATGTTGTTTTCTTAAACGTATGAATTCATAATCCATCAATATTAGATTAATGGAACCTTTATAAGGTAGAATTTGGGTTGAGAATTCATAAGGGTCAAAATTAGAAGATCACAATAGTGAGAAGTTGAAAAACTAGAATGGAAAATTCATCCGACAAAGATTTTGACGAAAAGTTGCTCCAAATTTCCACATTGAACTGGAAACCTTGGATTGGACTGAATTATTCACAAGCGAGGGTTTTAATTTTGGGGGACAGTCATTATGAAGATGGTGATGAATGGCTTGATGACCCAAATGCTACAAGAAATATGATAACTAATCAAGGACTCAACTCTTCTATACTAGCTTTTTCAAAGTCTCCACTGCTAAGGAACATCGAAAAAACGATTTTGCACCAACCATCAACAACCTACGAAGAAAGAGCTAAATTCTGGAAGCGGGTTTCATATGTGAATTTAGTTCAGAGACTATTACCGTCAAGAGAACCAAAAAACAGACCGACGGATGATGACTTCGATATTGGTTGGAAAACAATTCTGTCAGTGTCGGAAATTATTCGACCAACTGTTTGCATAAAATTGGCAATCGACGGAATTGGTCGACTGGGCTATTACCTTAACAATAATGACACTGACTGGAAGTGGAATAAAGATGATTTCAGTAAGAGGCCCTGTTCTATTAATCTCCAAAATTTCGAATATAATCTAAAAATAATTTTTATAAATCATCCGACAGGAAGTTATGGCTTTGATTACGAACATTGGGCGCAAGTTATTGAAAATGAGGTGCCACATTTAAGGAGCGCAGTGTTACAATGATGAAAAACTTCTTGGATTAATTTGCTGATGAAAACGAGAAAACCATTCTCCAGCGCTGACAATTCAATTTAAGATAAATCAGTGAGAAATCTATGGACAATCTAATCAGGATAACTAAGAATATCACCTTTAGCGATTTACGTTCCGGCCAAAAAACGCCGATCGACGTTTACGAGGAGCAAATGAATAGTTGGCTCTTCAGACCGATTGAGCAGCTCGCTACTGACAAGAGCAGTTTCGAAAATGGTTATGCCATGCTGGGACTTGAACTTTTGTTTTTTGAGCCACATGGGAAATATCTTTCAGGAGACACAATTGGCAAAAGTGGAGAATGCTTTAGGTTCGGACTTGATCCGTTTTTGATTTACCTACAACGACAGAATCTTATCGACCTCCCAATTGTAAATAAATTAAAGGCTACAAATTTTTATAAGATTTCCAGATGCGGAATATTTCATGATCTGACAATCAAATCCGGGCTTTTGATAGATAGTATACATATGGAAAAATCAAAAGTGTTTTATGATAGTCCTGTAAATAGCGGCCTTTTGATTAATCCTTGGAATTTTCTCGCTGCTGAGAAAGGCTACTTCGATAATTACATAAAGGAACTGAGAGAAGATAGTACGACTACTAAATACACAAATTTCATCACGACCTTTCACAACTTGTTTCAGTACTGACAAAAAATAGGTGGATAGTCATAATGTAAAAGGGAGCATAATTACCTATTAACGACGAACAATTCAATTCCAATTGATTGAAAAATTCCTACCATGGTTTGACTGATTATCCATTCTCCGTTTATTTCGTCACCTTTCTATGCGCCGAATTTTTTCTATCTCTTGCCTTGATCAAGGCATAGTAGATTTTAAGCGCCCTCCTCGTTATCACATCCTCGTCAGCATTGATGTTGTTACTCCATTTCTTCATAAGATCAAAATAGATCTTAAACGTTTCATCCGTACCGTCCCACATTCGTAAGCTTGCCAGAATAAGGCGATCAAGAAAAGTTTCGAAATCGCATTCCTGAAATCCGATCATTGCAAAGTGTTTGAAGAGCATCCTGCTTTGAAGTTCATGGCGGATGAGGAATACCGGTACTTCAATTTCCTTTGGAATGTTGATTTTCGGCGACCGGACCAGACGTATTCCGTGGCGGAAATTCAAGGGTATGGAAAAGACTCTCATAGGCGGTTGTCAATTAATGATGTAGTACTTTTTTTAATCCATAGTAAATCTCCTTAAGCGGGGTTTACCTTTAAGCTGGAGATTCCCATCGCCTTCGAGAAATGCATTTAATTCATCTTCAACCTGGATCGAAATTCCACCAGAGTCTTTTATTGTAACCTTTGCTTCAGAAGCTTCAAGATCAAGTCCCTCAAAAGAGCCTGGGCCTGTGTTCATGATATTGGCTTTCAGCGCAGATCCCGAAATCCTTAGCGTTCCTGTTTTTGTTACGGTGGCATCAAGGATCGACACGTCCACTTTCAGATTGACTTGCCCTTTGCCATTCTGGATGATCCCAAAAAAATTGGCTTCAATTGGCTCCTTACATGTTACTTCTCCAGAATGATTGACAACGACACTACTCAGTGTTGAATAAGTCAGCCGGATAATTGAATGTGGAATTACTTCGAATGACTCATTCTTGGTTGTGATCCAAAGCCTGTTATCCTCAATGTTTGTACCAATAATGTGCGCCATATCAGCGTCCGACTCTATTTGGATGGCTTCCGCATCTCCTTTCTGAAAAATAATGTCCGAGAATGTGTCAAGTCCGATACTTTCAAAAGGAGGGAGATTATAGGTATTAATAAACCTGCTTTGCTTTACCTCTACCAGCTGAACGCTTTGGATCTCCTCCCATTTTGCCTGACATATGTTTGATGCCAACTTCTGAAATTGTGCTACGCGACTTAGCAGAGAAGAGACGCTTTCACTGGATACACTATAAAGCTCTTTATATCGAACATCAGAATACGCACGTTGCAGAATATTGAATATTTCCAGGTCTGATTCGGTCGACCTAGGAAATATTTCATGGATATCAAGCGTGATATTTTCCAACAGCAGAAAGAGTCGTCTGATGCTATGGGTAGTCGGCTTATAGCCAAGGCAATTACGCAAAAGTGAGATGCTGGTAAGCTCAACAGCTTGATGAAGCATGAAGACCGCAACCTCATATCGTCCCGCTCTTGAGCATTCAACGGCTGATTCGTACAATGCCTGGCCAAGATCAAATTTCCTCCGTGTTCCCGTATCAAAAGAGGTTTGAACTTCCGGATTGACTTCTGTCGGAGGAGCAATGAGCGGAACGGCGTTGTTGTCATACAGAAGCACTCCTTTTTTGTATAGTGTTACGAAAAAAGGATTTCCGCTTTCAAGGTTACTATTTACGGCATCAATACTATGTACAATCGGAATCAGGCTAAGAGATTCATTTGATAGTTTTTCAACTGCATCTGAAATGGATTCCCTCTTGCTTTTGTCTTTATAATGAAGAATGATAAGAAGATCCATCGTTGTAACTGCATTCGTTTTGTCAGTTGAAATAAAACTGCTCCAGAAGTTATGAGACTTAGCTCTGACTCCATAACAGATGATCTTTTCGGGATGAGCTGTTTCGACAATGCGACTCACCACTTCTTGAATAAGCGCATGTTGGGATTCAGTTATACCTGGAAGCATGATCTCCATTAGTCAATTCTTTTTTGCCTTTTGACTTCTTTGATATTCATTATTTCATGATATGCTTTGACGGCCTGTTTCATTATGAGGTCTCTATCGCCTACGATTTTTTTACTCCTTCTTTGCATTATATCACAGTACTTCTCAAATAGTGTGTCATTATCATCATCTATTCCAATGGACTGAAGAATCAGAGAATCCAGGTGAGGCTCAAAATCACAATCAGCCACGCCGAGTTCTTCTAACATGTAGAAAAGCTTTCGACTTTTCAGTTCTTCCTTTATAAGGAAAAGAACTACATCAGTCTTCTGGGGTAATTTGACCAGTTGATGTCTCCTTTGAGTATTCATATATAAAAGGATAAAGTTTTTTAGAATGCTTAAATCGTATGTAATGATACGTATTATAGATTATTTAATCTATATTAGGGATGATTTAGATTAATAACTACCTGATAGTCAATATGCTATGCCCGAAAAAATCTTGAATTAATCCTAAATTGGGATGATCTAATGCCCAAAAAGGATTAATTCATGGCGGATAAAGTGAGGATTAACAGGCTAAAAGCAGTATTAGCTGAAAAGGACATAAGCCATAAGGATTTTGCCGAAATGGTTAAAAAGACTCCAAACACGATAACAAGAATTTGTAATAATGAACAGCAGCCTTCGCTGGTTGTATTACGAGAAATGGCTTTCGCACTAGATGTTGATATTTCAGAATTGCTTGTACCAACAAAAAAATAAGAACGTGTAATCAATAGCGATTACAAGGTGAGGCTGAAGTGAAGTTCTTGCCAATAACCATCGTTATAGCGGTTAGGAATTTGCAAACCGTTAGTATACACCGTCGGAAGTAAGCCGCGTATTGGCAAAAATAATTGGTATCAATAAAGGAAACTCTACTGCGAGCACCACTATTTATGATCCGACCTGTAGCTCCGGGTCATTGCTGATCAAAGCCGGTGAAGAAGCAGAGAAATCCATTACGCTTTTTGGACAGGAAATGGATATCGCTACCGTTGCCCTGGCGAGTATGAACATGGTTTTACACAACCAAGCACAAAACCTTCACGGTATCCGGCAAGGCAATACCATATCTGACCCTAAGTTCATTAAGAAAGATGGAGACAAAGAAGTTCTGGAAGCCTTCGACTATGCTGTTGCCAATCCACCATTTTCCTTTGCGAGCTGGACTAAAGGGTTCATCGATGACAAAACAAAAGCGCGCTCGTATCGGGCCAGTGTAAAATATTGCAAAAGATTAAATTAAATCTCAAACTGACTCCTATAAGCATTCATTGAGTACCTAACTCCGAATGACCAGCATTCCATGTGACCAATGCGCGAATTCTTTAAAGTACTTAGCCAAAAAGCTCGGATATGAACGCCAAGATTATCTTGATTTTGCAAAACAATACGGGAAATGGTACAACAACGGCAAATAAGCTATTAACGGAATTTTCCATTGAAAAGCCCCAGTATTAGTTTTTCCAGATCTTTATCTTCCAAAAATGCTTCAAAATTATTGAGAATCGTCCAAAACCTTACACGCCAGTTTAACAGTTCGAACAAGATCACCATTGATCATCATCTATCGATGTTCTATATTAGATACATAGGCCTTGTTCGAGGCAATCTTGTATCCATTTAAATTAAAAATTATGAAAGCAAGTCAATTTGACCAACTAAACCTTTCCTCTCTCACTGAATCTGAAATGCGAGAAATAAGTGGTGGATTTATTAGTTATTTAAGCATCGCGGGACCCTTTAGACTGCTTGGCAAAGGTATCCAGTTTGTTGCAGGGGAAATTTATGATTTCGGCTCCGGCGTTTGGGACGGTATCAAGGCGGGGTTTAACTAAGCTTTATTAAATAACTTTATTAATATCTTTTTTCCAAAAATTTAAAAACTATAACAATGAAAAATCCAGAATTAAAAAATTTGGCATCCCTTGACATCACTTACAAGGAGCTTACATTAACCGAACAACAATCAATTGTTGGTGGAAGCGGTATTACGTACGGAATTGGATATGGCATTGGTTATGCTCTTGGATCTCTTGGTCGCGGTATAAAGTGGGTCTGGAATGAAATCGCGAGAGATCCAGTGTATTACATGGGCGCAACGATGACAGCGTAATATATTTTGAAACGAAACCAAAATAGGTGGTTGAGAGACCACCTATTTTTTTTGCTTTAACAGTAGGGTATGCGAGTACAAAACGCCCTGAAATAAAACGACGGAAACGAGTTGCGATACAATTAACTTTTATTGTGTATTTTCAATCTGAATTGGTTCGACAAAATATTCTGACGAAGAAATGATATCTGTAAATATATTTAAATGATTAGCGAGAATAGCTTTCTTGAAAGGAGTGATTTCTTGTTGATTACAAGAATATCTTTATTAATAATTATTGTTGAAAGCATCGTTATCTTTATCTACAATTCTTTTGAAATCCAATTAGAAAATGAAGTTTCAACATGGCCATGGTATTTTGAATTGCCAACTGGTGTAATCTTCGCACCCATTTTTGAAAGCTGGCTTTGTCAATATCTTCCGTTCAACTTATTCAAACGATTTATCAAAGAAGTGGATACCCAATCATTTAAAGTTTTTTATCTTCTAAGTACCGGAATATTTTTTGGATTATTGCACAGTGACACGATTTGGTATATGTTTTATGGCTTGTTGGCTGGATTAGGATTTTCATACTGCTTCTATCGTTTTAAGTTAATATATCCCGACAGTTACAAACCACTCTTGTTTACAAGTTTGACCCATAGCATAGTAAATCTCCTCGTCTTCATTACATCAATAATATATAATTTATCGGAAACAAATTTTTCATGATCTTGAAAAGAAGTAAACAACTGTTATGATTTTAATATTATCAACTGAGGGCCTTTCATATAAAATTGGGTTTTTCTTGGGATCACATTGGATTCTTACAACGATAGTCCTTACCGTTATCATCCTCATAATAATTTTTCGAAGAAAGATATTCTTAACCCGTAATCATAAATAGATTTCGACCTTCAGATGAACTGAGTATGGCTTTCAAAAAACAAAATTTACTTCCATCAATCATCCTTGAATCCACGGCGGAGCTCTACAGAAATAAGGTCGAATTAAAATCTTCTTTAATTTACCTTGTTTGTTGTATCTCGTTTACCATCGGGTTAATAGCAATTTTCTTTATTTCAGTTCCAGTAAGTGTTACGTCACGAGCTATTATACGACCGTGTGTTGAGGTAAGTCAAATTCAATCTCTTGTCAATGGGCGACTTAAAGAATCATTTGTTAGGGAGAATCTTATCGTAAAAAAAGGAGATATCTTGTATGTGATCGAACCAGAAATGCAGGAAGAAAAAGAGAAATTTATCGCTCAGCGTAAAAAGTTATTAGAGTCCTTCCTTGTAGATCTCAGAATATTAAACAAATTTGATAGCAGTACAAATCTAAACAATTCGGTATACAGGCAGGCAAAAATAAATTATAAACACCGCCAATTTGAAACTGAGACGCGCCTAAAAAAAGTCAAAGCGGATTACAATAGGAATTTAAAATTGTTTCAGGAGAAAGTCATTGCGGATGCGGAATTTGAAAATGTCAAATTCGAATTGGACAAGTTAGAGGATGAATTATCGTTATTAAAACAAAATCAAATAAGTCAGTGGCACGGGGAGATTTTGGATTATGAAAAGGAACTCCATGATATCAATACTCAATTAGCGCAAATAGAAAAAGAAAAAATAAATTTCATTGTTAAGGCACCAGTGTCTGGGACAATCCAAAATATTGTTGGGGCGTACAGCGGAAGCGCGGTTTTTGCAAATCAAAATCTTGCACAGATTTCTCCCGATACTACTTTGATTGTTGAAGCATACATTAACCCTGCTGACATTGGACTTATAAGAACAGGGATGCTTGTCAATTTTCAAATTAATGCGTTTAATTATAATCAATGGGGTTTAGCGACTGGAAAAGTGATCGAGGTGTCAAATGACATTCATTTTATCGATAACATTCCTGTGTTCAAATTAAGGTGCGATTTACATCAAGATTATCTTGAGCTAAAAAATGGCTACAAGGGCTTTTTGAAAAAAGGAATGTCTCTTCAGGCAAGATTTATCGTCACAAAACGAACACTTTGGCAATTATTATATGATAAGACCGACAATTGGTTGAATCCTAATACATTCGTTAATTGAAGCGATTTCCGAAAATAAAACAGCGTGATATTTCAGATTGCGGAGCTGCGTGCCTGGCGTCCGTTGCAGAATTTTACGACTTAAAGCTTCCGATTTCAAAAATCAGACAATTATCGTCTACTGACAAAAAAGGAACCAACGTTTTGGGTT
The DNA here is from genome assembly GCA_013141055.1 of Cyclobacteriaceae bacterium. NCBI lineage: Bacteria > Pseudomonadati > Bacteroidota > Cytophagia > Cytophagales > Cyclobacteriaceae > Cyclobacteriaceae bacterium. The sequence continues at coordinate 1,343,628 of JABFRS010000001.1, forward strand.
TAATCGAAGCCGCCCAAAAACTTCGCTTTGAAGCAAAAGGTGTAAAGGCTGAATTTGAGAGTTTATTCAAAATTCCCAAGCCTTCAATTGCACATGTTATCATCGATAAGGTTTTAAATCATTACGTTGTTATCTGTGATGCTACCTCAAAGTATATCGAGGTGATGGACCCAATGGATGGTGAACTGCATAGGTATACCCATGACAATTTCAAGTCAATATGGACTGGTGTTCTCGTTCTTCTTCTTCCAACTCAAAGTTTTGAAAAGGGAAATACGAAGATTTCCGTAGCATCAAGATTTTGGGAACTTATTTACCCCCACAGGTCGGGTGTAATTCAGGCTCTTTTCGGCGCTTTCATTTTTACGGTAATAGGATTATCGACTTCAATTTATATTCAGAAAATTGTTGACTATGTACTAATAGACGGCAATAGAAATCTATTGAATATCATGAGTGTTGGAATGGTGTTGATGCTTTTTCTGCAAATATTCCTCGGTATTATGAAAAGTATATTCACACTTCGTACCGGCCAACTAATCGATGTGCAACTTATTCTTGGCTATTACAAACACTTACTAACACTCCCACAACAATTCTTTGATACTATGAGAGTTGGGGAGATAATGTCTCGCATCAATGATGCAGTAAAAATACGTGCATTTATCAATGACGTATTAGTAAACCTTGCCGTCAATCTATTCATCTTCTTATTAGCGTTCGCGCTCATGTTCACGTACTACTGGAAACTTGGAGTCGTAATTTTCATTATTGTGCCATTCTATGCTGTCGTCTACTTCGTTACTAATAAAGTCAACAAGCGAATTGAAAGAAAATTGATGGAAAAGTCTGCTGACCTTGAGTCTCAGTTAGTTGAATCAATTAGTTCAATTAATACTATAAAAAGTTTCGCTCTGGAAAATTTTACGAACCTTAAAACAGAGATTCGATTCATTTCGCTTCTAAAAACAATTTATTCCTCCAGTCTAAATGGAATTTTCAGCTCCAATGCAACCGAATTTTTTTCCCGTCTATTCACCATTATTTTACTCTGGATTGGTGCTGGATTTGTACTTGATAATCAAATCACTCCAGGCGAATTATTATCATTTTACGCACTGATAGCGTATTTCACTGGTCCCGTCAGCAGCCTGATAGGAATGGACAAAATCACCCAAAATGCCTTGATTGCTGCCGATAGACTTTTTGAAATCATGGACCTTGAAAGAGAAAAAGAAGACAGCAAAGTCAAAATGACAAAAGAATTATTAGGAGACATTTTCTTTAAGAACGTCGAATTTCGATACGGATCTAGAGCCAATGTCTTCAAAGAATTCAATCTCATTATAACCAAAGGCCAAGTAACAGCGATTGTAGGAGAAAGTGGGTCAGGAAAATCAACATTAATATCTATTTTACAGAGCAGATATCCTCTGCTGAATGGAAATGTATTGGTCGGCGATTATGACTTAAAGTATATCGATAATGACTCGATGCGATCCCTCATAGCGATTGTACCTCAAGTAGTCCATTTATTTTCCGGATCGGTTATCGAAAATATTGCAGTTGGTGATCTGGAGCCTGACTTAAAAAAGATCATTGCAATCTGCACGTCACTGGGCATAATAGAATTCATAGAAAAATTACCAAACAACTTTGATACATATTTAGGCGAAAACGGTTCAATGCTTTCGGGCGGACAAAGACAACGAATTGCTATTGCTCGAGCTCTTTATAGAGATCCAGAAATCCTCATCCTTGATGAAGCAACGTCGTCTTTGGATTCTTCTTCAGAACTTTACATTCAGACTGCGATTAAGCTCTTGAAATCGCAGACCAAAACAATTATAATTATTGCTCATCGTTTAAGCACTGTTTATAAAGCGGATAAAATTGCTGTATTAGATAAAGGCTTGCTGGTAGAGCAAGGGTCTCATTCTGAATTAATACTGAAGAATGGCCTATATTCCACCATGTGGAAACAACAGTTTCCGAGCGACATCGAGACAAATTAAACAGTTAATAAGGAGAGATCATTAACTGATTTTTTCTTCCAAGGTCTTGGAGGTTCTTATAACCGGATCATATTACAAACCGGTTTCGTTTTTAACTTAATTATTTTCCATTCTCAATTTCCTTTTTAATTTTGTTATACAAACTGATCAACATTATTTCAATTTGATCATTTGGAAATTCGGTGCACCTGCTAACACTGGTACATATTACAAGTTGATATTTAGCTGATTAGGCAATAGAGTTCAATCCCTGCAGCTCCACTTCGCCCGCCATAGCTATGCCACAGGCATTGCGAAGGCGGAACTATCATTAAAACTCTTACGTATTAAGCCAGCATGTCAAAACCTTGAAAAAACCAGGATTTGGCACTTCCCGGGTCTAAAGCTCGCCTACCCTTATCGAGACCTTATGGAGACCTTACCGAGACCTTATGGAGACCTTACCGGGACTTTTTACCTATAACTCCCGGATAACCTACCTATTTCCCCCCTATTCACTACGGATGTTCCCCCATGTCTTGTCCTTGTCTCGGCACTGTCATATCGGTGTAAGGAGCATGTAATTCCAGTTGAGCTTCGGATGATAGGCCAATGGAATATTCAAGTGATGGCTTGTTACTTTTTTAATTTCTCTATGATTTAACCACCACGGTAGTTTTTCCGTAATTAAACAGCGTGAATAAAAATCACGATTTACCCCTTTCCTGGTCTGTAACTATACTACCCTTACTCAGACCTTAGTCATCAGACCTTAGTCAGACCTTAGTCAGACTTTTTACCTATTACTCCCGAATATGATACCGATCTCTCCCCTATTACCCACGAATGTTCTCCCTTGTCGTGTGCTTGTCTCTGCGCTGTCACATCGGTGTCGAGAGCCTGTAACTTCGGTTGAGTTTCGGATGATCATCCTCAGAATCACATGAACATCATCTAAAGGATCCTATAGTAAATTTAAAGATTTCTATAGGGGGATGGTTTAGGATTTGGGGAATATAAATGTTAACCTTTGTAAATCATTTATTTCCTCTTGCATTACCAAAATATTATAACGAAAGGATTGATCCAATACCCTTAATAATTTATAAGCAAATACAACAATGGACATAGCACCAGACACACAAAACGTTGACCGAGTATTTTCTAACACAACATACTACATTGACTTTTATCAAAGAGATTATAAATGGACTGATGAACCGGTGTTGAGGCTTATGGATGACATATTCTTCAAGTTTAATCAAGAGTATGAGATAAACCGACCTTTAGACCCTTCAAGAGAAATCATTACCGCTAAGTATCCTTGGTACTATTTAAATACATATGTAACAAACACAATTGAGGGCAAAGTATACGTTGTTGACGGACAACAAAGATTAACAACCTTGACTCTGATTTTAATAAACCTATTACATCTCTCAAAGGAGCAAAAATCTAAAACCGAAAAATGGATTGAGGGTAAGATCGCAGGTTATTCAGGAGTAGAATTTTCGTTTTGGATGAACCACGAACGTCACAAACAAATTCTAACAGATCTATTTGAGAATATTAAGGAATTCAAAGACATGGACACCTCGACAGGTGTGACAGCATTGAACATTCTAAATAACTATCAAACAATAAGAAAATGGCTATCATTACAGTTAAGTGATAAGCATAAATTCGAGACATTTGTTTATTATTTCCTATACAGACTTGTTCTAATAAATCTTTCAGTTGAGCAGACAAATGTACCAATGGTCTTTGAAGTTATTAACGACAGGGGAGTAAGACTAAAACCTTATGAAATATTAAAAGGAAAACTTCTGGGACAAATAGACAAAATTGAGTTAGACAAGAAAGACTTCAACGGAATTTGGGAGAAAAAGGTAAAAGCAATCAACAAATTTAGGGAAGACGAAATCGATACATTTTTTAGATATTACCTAAAATCAAAATACGCCACAAATAGAAAAGACGCGGCAAGATTTGATGGCGACTATCACCGAGAGATGTTCACTGTTGACATGAACGAGAATCTTAAGCTTAAGCATAATCCATTAGAAGTAAAGACTTTCTTAGAGAATACATTCACATACTATACAAATCTCTACATAAAAATACTTGATGCTTATTATAATCAACGAGAACAGTTTCAATGCGTGTTTTACAATAAACTCAATGAAATGGATGGTCAATATCTATTAATACTATCCTCATGCAAGCTAAATGATTCGCAAGAAAATGAAAAGATTGACTTAGTTTCCAAAGAACTTGATCGACTCTTTTCCTTGCTCCAACTTCAAAATGCTTATGACAGCAATGACTTTAGTGATGTTCTGTACAAAATTGCAGTCGAAATTAGAAACTGCGAAATGATTGAAATTCGTCCCATATTTGATAAATTTCTCTTAGAGGAATTGGCTTCAAGTAGAAATTTAGATGCCACGCAGACACTGCAATACCCGTATTTTAAAAACACTGGAATAAACTTAAAACCACGCTTCAAGAGATACTTCTTTGCGCGTATAGATTTGTTTTTTGCTGACAATTTGAATCTTGGTATGAAGCATCCAATTGAGGACTTAGTGTCAAAAACTGGGGCAAAAACTGGATTTCATATTGAGCACATTTTATCTTACAATCCAGAGAATTTAAGTTTATTCAACAATGATGAAGACATATTTGAGCAAGAGAGAAACAGACTTGGTGGAATACTTCTTTTAAAGGGTAAAGACAATATTTCTAGCAATAATGAGACGTATTCGGACAAGTTAAAAACTTACGCGAATACTCTGTATTGGAATGAAACGTTAAGGACCGACACATACAAATCTAAGTTGGACATGACTGATCTTAAAAAGAAACACAGTTTAGAACTAGAAGCCATGGACTCTTTTGGACCGGCTGAGTTAGAACAACGACAAAAGCTGTTATTTGAGATTTCAAAAACAATTTGGAGTTGACAAGGAGTTCTTCGGTCAGAAAAATTTATAACTATGATTAAGAACAGCAAGCTAAACCGATTATAAAGAGGCACAACAGAAGGTAGATTAAGTAAAAATCCCAAAATTTGTAAGTGGAGTAAGTTCGAACTTCTTTCAAAGCTTACTACCAACTTGTAGCTAATCGCGCAAACGATAAAATATTTGATGCCTTTATTTTTTTCGTCGCCGACTATAATATAGTTTGTATCCTAACGAGTCGACTCCTTCAAGCAAATTGTAATTTCGTATAGTTAGCGTCTCTTTTGAATGGATAGGTTCAAATGGTATCCCTTCTTTGTCCCACGAAACCAACTTCTTATTTAAATTGAAATTGATGTTTTGAAGGGAAAATACGAGTTTGTCTTCGACATAGTACAAATTTCCTTCTTTGACCTCACAAAATTCAACTTGGGTTTTGTTGCCTTTTTCAAATTCCAAAACCCATTCACCATTTATAAATGTGTGAATATCGAACTTATCTGACTTGAGAAAGTTTCCAAATTTAAACTCAACGATTCCAAAGAGAAATAACCACGTTATCAAGCTAAATGTCGTAAAGGCGATAAGCAAGATCGATAGCATACTGATTGTCAGCGTTACTTTGGTATTAGTCAGGTAGTCTACAGTGACAGTATAAAGTTGATGGAACGGAATTTGTTGGAACAAAGCATATAGAGTTGTTCCAACACTTGCGAGTATTGCAACTATTATTGCCGAAAACACCTTACTCCAAACTGGATCAGTCCAGTTCTTCTTTATCCACTGTTTCATTGAGGAATGGTGACTTAGAAAAGGAAGTTGAAGATAGTATTAATTCCGGAATGAATAAACGGGCTCATACCGTGCCGAGGTGTTGCTGTAAGAAGTTCTGATTCAGGGTTTCGTTGTATTTTAATTCTCGCTCCAATTAAATCTTTTCGTCAACTTCCCTTTTTCACTCACACAACAATTCCCCTCCAATCCCCTATCTTTAACTATGGCAAATCTCCGCCTCAGATCTCTCCTCTTTGCTGCTGTGGTGGTGGGCATCATTATCGTTACTCACTTTATCCTCGACAACTACCTGCCGGAATTCTGGCTCGTTACTTTTTTAATTCTCTCCATCCTCGCCGCATTCCTCTTCATCGTTCTGCCCATAATCAATCCCGTGGAGATGCTCAAGAAGGAAATCCAGCAGCGGGAAGAGAAGGTGAAAACGCTCGCCGAAGGGATCAGCGCTCTCCAGAACAAAGCACTCGCCAATGAAAAGAAATACCGCGAGCGCGTTGAAGATGCCGTCGATGCCATCTACGAGATCGATGCCACCGGCTTCTATATCTATGTCAATCCCGGATCAGAGAAACTTACAGGATACAGTCAACCCGAACTTCTCAAGATGCAGTCCAGCTACCTCATCACCGATGAGTATAAAAACTCCGTAGCCGACTTCTACAAAAACCAGATCATCAACAAAATTGAAAAGACGTACCATGAGTTTCCCATCCGCACCAAATCAGGAAAGAGGGTATGGGTAGGTCAAACCACACGGATGATCTTTGCCGGTGGTAAAGTAGAAAAAGTGCACAACGTCGCCCGTGATATCAGCGAGATCCATGAGTCGCGGGAGAAGCTTGAGAAAAGTGAAACACGCTTCAAGCTCATGGCAGAGAATTCGTCCGTGGGGATTCACGAAATGAATGCACAGGCGGAAGTCGTCTACATGAACAAGCAATGGAGCGAGATCAGCGGCGTTCCGGAGTTCTCCACCAATGAACAACGAATGAATGCCATTCATAAAGAAGATCTCGAGCGGACAATGCAGGCCTGGGGCAAAGCTTTCAAAGAGAAGAAAAAGATATCGCTTGAATTCAGATTCATTCATCCTGTGCGCGGGATCGTATGGGTCATCAGCACCACCTCTCCCATCTTCGATGACAAAGGTGACCTGCAGGGATTCATCGGCACACTCACCGATATCACCGAAACCAAAGAGACCTATCTGAAGCTTGCCAAGAGCGAAGAGACCTATCGCCTCATTTCCAGCAATGCCAAAGATCTTATTACACTATACAAGAATGATGACAATGCCACCCGCACGTTCATCTCTCCTTCCGCAAAGAATATTCTTGGCTATGAACCGGAAGAGCTGATCGGGAAATCTCCTTTTGATATTATCCTTCCTGAAGATGCCGAACGCATGAAGCAATCCACACACGTGGAGACACTCAAAGGGAAGTCTGCCAACATGGAGTACCGGGTGAGAAGAAAAGACGGCACCATCATCTGGATGGAAACCAATTCCAATCCGTACTTCAATGACAAAGGTGAGATGATCGGCTTCCAGACTTCCGCCCGCGAGATCACCAGAAGAAAGGAGATCGAGCTCAAGCTGGAAGAACGCGAACGGATCTACCGCCTTCTTTCTGAAAACACCCACGACCTCATCGCCATCCATGATGCAGAAGGCCGCTATACATTTGTTTCTTCTTCTTTTAAATCGGTGCTGGGTTATGAATTACAAGAACTCATAGGTTTATCGGCATACGAGATCATTCATCCCGGGGATCATGAGCGGTTGCGGGAACAGGCTCACCAGCCCGCACTCCAAGGCACGAGCTTGAGCGGCGTTGAATATCGCATCCGGAAAAAAGATCAAACCTATATCTGGGTAGAGACTTATACTCAGCCGATCGTTGATGAGAACAACATCGTGACGTCCATTCAAACTTCCTCACGGGATGTTTCGCAAAGGAAATCCTATGAGCTTGCACTCAAACAGGCGATCACAAAAGCAGAGGAAGCCAGCAACGCAAAATCACAGTTCCTCTCCATGATGAGTCATGAGATACGGACTCCGATGAATGCCGTGATCGGGCTTACCAACTTCATGATCGAAGACAATCCACCTGATCATCATCTTGAAAACTTAAAGCTGTTAAGGTACTCGGGTGAAAACCTGTTGTCGATCATCAACGACATTCTTGACTTTAACAAGATCGAGGCCGGCAAGATCGACCTGGAAGAGATACCTTTTGACCTGGTGGAGCTTCTGGAGAATCTCATCAAGATGATGCAGTCGAAAGCAAGTGCCAAGCAACTCTCCCTGCTTCTGCAGATGAATTATGATCTTCCGAAATATGTCAAGGGAGATCCGGTCCGCATCAACCAGGTTCTGGTGAATCTTCTCGGCAATGCTATAAAATTCACTCACGAAGGTTCTGTTGAGCTTCAGATCAGTCTTGAAGGCAAATCAGGAGATCTTAATAAAATACTTTTCGCCGTGAGCGATACCGGCATCGGAATTGAATCCGACAAGCAGGAAATTATTTTTGAGAACTTCTCACAGGCCAACAAAGCCATTACAAGAAAGTTCGGCGGCACGGGACTGGGACTTGCCATCAGCAAAAAGCTTGTGAACCTGATGGGCGGAGAACTGAAAGTTGAAAGTCAGTCGGGCAAAGGCTCTGTCTTCTACTTCAGTCTGGAGCTAAAGAGCTCAGCAGAAATTCCCAGATCAAGAGTTACACCGCATGTGCCTGTTGCCACGAAAACCGACGTCATCAAAGTGCTGGTGGTGGAAGACAACCCGGTGAATCAGGTGGTGGTTAATAATTATCTGAGTAAATGGGGACTGACGGCAGAGTTTGCAAACAATGGAAAGGAAGCATTGCAAAAACTTTCGGCCAGGACTTATCAGTTAGTACTGATGGATCTGCAGATGCCGGAGATGGATGGCTATGAGGCAACGCGAAGGATACGGGCAAATGATGATTCTTATTTTAAGGAAATCCCCATCATTGCCTTAACGGCTTCCGCGATGACGGATCATCTTGAGGATATTAAGAAGGCTGGCTTTGATGAGGTGGTCACCAAACCTTTCAAGCCGGCAGAGCTTCATGAGAAGATCTTCAGCAAGCTGCCACAGACCTCTTCTTTTTCAATGAATACCATTCAGGATGATGATGTTAAAAGCAGGAATTTAAAGAAGCTGATGGCCGATAACCTCCGTGAGGTGATCAGGGCCATTGAAGAAGATGATCTTGAATCCTTTCAAAGCAGGATTCATAAATCAAAGACCACCCTGGCGTTGATCAATAACAAAGAATTATCTGACCTTATTGAAAAGACAGATAATTCTTTCTCAGAATCCAACAAAAAGGCACTCATTTCGATCTGTCAGAAACAGATCAGTACATTGAACGCCTGATCTATTACTAACCGGTATAATTCGGATTTCCTTCGTTCAGCATCATCCAGTACAATCCAAGCTGTCCGACAGATTCAAGAAACTTATCGAATTCAACCGGCTTGCGGATATAGCTGTTACATCCAAGGTTATAACCTTTCACGATGTCCTGCTGTTCCACGGAAGTGGTGAGGATAATGATGGGCAGACCTTGCGTTAATTTATTTGCGCGAAGGGCTTGCAGCACCTCAAGGCCATCCATCTTGGGAAGCTTGAGGTCCAGCAGAATAAGACACGGCATCAAAGGAGGTTTTTCTTCTGTTCCGAAGACAAGCTCCAGCGCTTCAATACCGTCCTTGGCACGAACGATCTCATTCAACATGTTTTTCTTTTTGAAGGCACGGTACAGCAATACTGCATCATCGTCGCTGTCTTCAACTAAAAGGATTTTTCCGCTATTCATATTATTATAATTCTGAGTAGATAATTTTATTTATTAAATCGAAAAGAAGAATGTAGCACCTTCATTGATACGGGCATCAGCCCATACATTACCTCCGTGCTTCAGGATAATTCTCTTCACAGTGGCAAGGCCAATTCCTGATCCATCAAACTCTCCCACGTGCAGGCGCTGGAATGCTCCAAACAATTTATCGGCAAACTTCATATCAAATCCCGCTCCGTTGTCACGGATGAAGTAGATGTTCTCGTTGGCAATTTTTCCAAACTGGATCATCGGCTGACTAACCTTAGAGCTGTACTTGATGGCATTGTCGACCAGATTTTCGATTGCAATTTTCAAAAGCTTGCTGTCGGCGTGCGCTTCAATTCCTTCTTCAATATCAAATGATGCTTTTATTGATGGAGTTCTGAGGATCTGATCCGACACTACTTCCTGCACCATCGCTGACAGATCGATCTTTTTGATCATTACCTGGTCCTGGGAGATCTTTGACAATTTCAACATGTCGTCGATCAGTTCACCCATGCGTGAGCTTGCGGCACAAATTCTTTTCAGGTGATCCTTACCCTCTACGTCCAGCTTGTCGGCATAATCTTCCATCAGCACCTGGCTGAATCCGTGGATGCTTCTCAAAGGAGATCTCAGGTCGTGTGAAACAGAATAGCTGAACGCCATCAGCTCTGCATTGGTTGCTGAAAGGTGATCAGATGTTTTCTTACGCTCGATCATCTCCACTCCCAATTGCTCATTCACCTGTACAAGAGCTTTTGTTCTTTCCTTGATCTGACGTTCCAGGAATGCCGGTGTCTGAAGATCCAGAACGTGAGGAATAACTTTCACCATTGCCACCACTGTAACTACAGACACTACTGCCGTGATAAATCTCAGCAATGCACTGAGCTTGTATGCCGGCCACCAGAAGATGGCAGCATCCATCAGGTGAGTAAGTCCACAGGCAAGGATGAAGACAATGAATAATATGAATACAGTTTTGAAAGGGATATCAGCAATACCTTTTTTAAAGAGAAAGAAACCAAGGATTAAAGGGATAGCGAAATAGGACATCCAGATAAAAAGATCAGAAAGGATATAGATCCATCCATGAAGAGGAGTCCACACACCGCAATTCCAACGGTCGGGCCAGAGGCTTGTATCAAACAATGATGAGAAGAAGCTATTGGCCTGGAGACCGATGCTCATGTTTGACACTGATGCTGTTGTCAGATGTGACGGAACATCGCATTTACCCGACTGGCAGGTAGTAACTTCTATGTCGTTGATCGACGTTTCTGCATTGACCCCCACTGAGCATGCAACCACTAAAACTATCAAGGCGAATAATCTGACCATGTTGTGCGTGTTTGTGTTGTTGATGGCTCAAACTTAGGACGGCCAGACAGGCGGGCGGGGAAAACTCGATGGTTGAGGGAATTTTACCGATGGAAAATGGGTGGGGAACGATGAGGCAGATCGTGGTTTAAATGGGTAAAAGGCAATATATACCCCTAATCGTCGATTTCAGACCTGACAGGGCATGTGGATGAAGGCGGTATTCCGACTTACAGAAGGTTGATCTTTTTCAGCAGGTTTTCCCTGAAATTGGGACTCACAGGGATCACCTTATTTCCGATCTGGAGATTATTGGGGTCGATGTTTTCAATGCGCTTTACATTGATGATGTACGATCGATGAACCCTTACAAATCTGTCGGGGGGAACTTTGCTTTCAATCGCTTTCAGGGTAGAAAGGACCATCAATACCTTCTGGACGGTATGGATCTTTACATAGTCACCGAATGCCTCGATGAATAGAATATCGTCGATAAGGATATTGTGGAGCAATGAGTCAGACTTGACAAAGAAATTCCAGGGATCGCTGTCGCCTGTTCTTTGATCGATCTTATGAAGGCCATTCACTGCTTTGAGGAATCTTGAATAGTCGGTGATGGGTTTCATTAAAAAATCATGGACCTCATAATCAAAAGCCTGAAGGGCATATTCCTTCTTGGCGGTCATGATGATGATGGCGGGAGTATAGTCGAGCAGGGAGATCATCTCGAAGCCGTTCAACTGCGGCATTTCGATATCAAGGAAGATCACATCTACCGGATGCTCGCGCAGGTAATGGGTTGCCTCGATAGGATTGGTAAAAGAACTTTCAAGCTTTAACGATGGAGTTTGAGCGATCAGCTTCTCCACTACATGCAGGGAAACCTGATCGTCGTCGACTACAACACAGGAAATTATTCCGGTTGACATACATTATCACTGGCCTTAAGTCCAGCTTAGTAAAAAGAATTATTTAGAAGTCTCGCTTTGGCTGGTGGGCACTCTGAAGCCAGATACAGTTGGCCATTGTTCCATGCCAGTCTTTTCTATTACAAGATAATCCTTTTTGGAGATTGATTGACGGGCGATCAATTCAGCAATAAAGCCTGTTAAAAACAGCTGCGTACCCAGAATCAACGCTACCAGTGCCAGATAAAAGATCGGCTGTTCGGCAACGTCACGTTTGAGGGGGATCTTTGATATAAAGACAGAATCAAATTTATCCCACAGGATCTTAACAGTAAAGAAAGCTCCGATGAGGAAAGATACTGATCCCCAGAAGCCAAAGAAGTGCATGGGTCGTTTTGCAAATCTTCCAATGAACGTTATGGATAGCAGATCGAGGAAGCCGCGCATAAAGCGTTCGAGTCCAAACTTGCTGTGACCGTATTTACGTTCATGATGCTCAACAACTTTTTCACCGATCTTCTTAAAGCCTGCCCACTTGGCGAGGACCGGAATGTAACGGTGCATTTCACCGTAGACGGTTATGTTCTTCACCACGACATTGCTGTAAGCCTTGAGTCCACAGTTGAAGTCGTGAAGGTTGATGCCGGATATCTTCCGGGTAATGAAATTGAAGAACTTGGATGGGATTGTTTTTCCGATCGGGTCATGACGTTTCTTTTTCCATCCTGATACCAGTTGAAAGCCATCCTGCTTGATCATTTTATAGAGCGCAGGTATTTCATCGGGACTATCCTGAAGATCGGAATCCATGGTGATGACCACATCTCCATAGGCAACTTTGAAGGCAGTGTGAAGTGCGGCAGATTTACCGAAGTTCCGGTTGAAGCGGATCCCTTTGAAAGAGGAATTGGTCCTGCTTGCTTTCTTTATCTGTTCCCAGGTGCCGTCTTCACTACCATCATCTACAAAGATGACTTCATAAGAAAAGCCATGCGACTCCATCACACGGCTTATCCACTGACTCAATTCAGGTATTGATTCTTCTTCGTCTTTAGCAGGAATGATGACCGATATATCCAAGATAATTTCAATTAAACTCGCTGGCTGCGCTTCTCTTCTGAGTAAAGATGGAAACCAGCAGTGAGATGACGACCCCACCAATCAAACCTCCGATGCCTGCAAACACCCAGAACAATTTCTTTGTCCACGTCTGAGCCATTTCAATGGTCTCATCGGGAGTACCTTTTTCCTGCATCTGAAAAAGCTGATCATCCAGAAACATTGTCATGGGGGCATAATCAACATAAGTCACATAGAGGTAAGGAATTAAAGTTGAAATGGTGGTCGAAACCAGGACCATCCAGAATCCTATTTCAAATCCTTCACCAAAGGACATGAATCCATCACCGGAGTCTTTGAATTTTTTATGAGCCAGCACCATCAATACAATGGTGACAACGGTACCGATGAAGCGGGCATTCCCGAAAGGGTTATTTCCCAGGAAATGCAGGACAAAAAATATAACAACAGAAGCGATGCCGGAATATAATCCGAACATCGCTCCTATAGATCTTTTACTAACAGTTACCTGTGTTGGTTCTTCCATTCTTACATTTCTTCAACAGGCTCATTTCTCTTTACAAAGATGGCTGAGATCAATGCCATGACTGCTGAGAAGATAGTGATGTACACAAAGCCCAATGCCTGTCCCGCAGGAGTGAATTGTCCTTTTGTACGTTCTTCTGCTTTTGCAAGCTCTGCATCAATACTATCGGCAGGAGCACCGAAGTTCTCCATCATAGCGCGTGTATTTTCCATGGTCGCTTCCATAAGCTTTTGTGGAAGCTCTGTATCGATCACATTATACAACAGGAAGTTCCAGATGGTTGCTATCAGACCTGAAAAAGCGAGGAGGATAAATCCATGCTGAAAAGCTTTTCCATAGGGAAGAAAACGACCCTGAGTTCCTCTGTAATCAATGCCTGCATAGATCGTTACTCCCAGATAGATTGCCAGGAATAATAAGAGAAATTTCAGCTGAACCATGAGAGTATAATCAATCACATAAAGCATGATTGAAAGGAATATGCTGATACCTCCACAAATGGCACCCCATTTAATGGCATGCTTCAGGAGGGTGGTGGGTTGTTCGGTAGTTTCTTCCATTCTTATTGGGGTTTTGGTTGACGTCTTAAAATTACAGAGATTATTACGCTTATAAAAAAGCCCATGACAAAGCTTTGCCACACATAAAGGCTGGCTAAATCGCCGATGGTTGTCTTGGGAAGTGCGTTTAAACTGCGATCAAGGGTTTCTTTTCCGATTTGTTCTACCCGATCGGCAGGTAATTCCCTGATCTGCTTTGTGAATTCTGTCACATAATCCGCCAGAAACTGGGGTTGAATAGTGCCGAAGATGACAATTCCGAGCGCTGCAATCAATGCTGCAAACGCCACAAACAACATGCTTGTACCCATCCCCTGCCACATATAAAGTATACCACCATTATAATAGTCTCTTACTTCTTTCAAAGAGAAGAAGATCAGCAGTGCAAATAAAGGAACACGAAAATCGAGATAGGGATTGATGAGAAAAGGACTTCTTCCCATATAAAAGAATGTCACCAGGAAAATAATGCACAACACGCCGGCAATCGCTCCGTAGCGTGCCGACACTTTCACCATGGGAGAGCTAATGATCTTACTGAACATCTAACCAGTTCTTGGAGTTATTGAATACGGCAATCACTTTGCCTTTTACTTTCTTTCCGTACCATGGAGAGTTTTTGGATTTCGAGAAATTGGTTTTTGCATCCAACGTCCATTCGCATGCCGGGTCAAACAGTGTAAGGTTGGCCTTCTGATCCACATCAATCACCGGAACTTCAATTCCCAGCAACGCTCTTGGTGCTGTTGTTACTTTCTCTATCAGGTCTGCCCAGGCAACCGATTCAGACAATGACTCAAGATTCGAACCGAATGTCTGAAGGTTGGTGATTCCGAAATCCGCATGATCAAATTCAAGATCCTTGCTCTCATCATCCTGTGGAAGGTGACCGGAGCAAAGCACGTCGATAGTTCCGTCGTTCAATCCTTTTATCAATGCATCTTTATCAGCTTTTTCACGCAGTGGAGGATTCACTTTATAATAAGTGTCAAAATCTTCCAGCATACCATCATCCATCAACGGCTGATAAGACGTGATATCACAGCTTACCGACAAGCCTTTCTTCTTTGCGGAACGAACCAGGTCAATACTCTTCGCGGTAGACAATCTTGAAAAGTGAACTCTGCCTCCTGCATATTGCAATAGCTCGATGTTTCTGCTCAGTGGAAGCTCCTCTGCAATGCGGGGCATTCCTTTTAATCCAAGGCGTGTGCTGTTAAGTCCTTCGTGCATCTGACCAAACAGGTTGAGCCAGATATCTTCCGGGTGATCGATCAGCAATCCGTTGAACTTCTGTAAGTATTGAAGAGACTTCATGAAAATATCCGTATGCCAGATCGACTTCAATCCATCAGTAAATGCGATGGCTCCTGCTTCATGGAGGTCGATCATTTCGGTGAGCTCTTCTCCTTTGTTATTACGTGTGACAGAAGCTAAAGCATGGATCTGCACCAGTCGTGAGTCATTACTGTTCGTCAGGTAGCTAACGTCATTCTTTGTCTGAATGGGAGGTGTTGTATTGGGAAGCACCGCCACTTCTGTAAATCCACCGGCAGCGGCGGCCTTCATCAGTGAATTGATATCTTCTCTTTGTTCGCAGCCGGGATCTCCAACATATGCACCGAGGTCAAACCAGCCGATGGACAGGATCATGTTCTTCGCATCGATGACTTTGTCGGCTGAAAAATTCTTGTCGCCGATCTCTGTGATACGACCGTTCTGAATCAGAACATTTTTTTTCTTTTTATGGAATGGGGAATTTGAATCGAGGATGGTGGTAGATTGGATCAGTATTTTCATTCCAGGGTTCTAATCAGGGGTTATTTTAGAAAACGAATGAGCAGTACTTCTGCCAAAAGGAAGAAAAGTGCCAGAATCAGCGCCAGTTTCCACAAAGCAGTGCCCAAATATCTCTCTTTTATTTCGTTGCTGAAAGAACTGGTGCCTGCCGAATCAAATAAAGAAATGTTTTTTCCTCCTCCCAGCATTGATTTTACTTCTTCACCATTCCATTGCTCCAGCAATGATTCCTTTTTGTCAAGGTTAAAGGCAACCAGCCCCAGGGTATCCTGATCTGCTTTGGCAAAATAGAAGCCCGGATCGATTGAGAATTTAGGAATCTCCAACGCGATCTGATCACCATTCTTTCTTTGTGTTGGCACGATTTCCTGTTTGCCCATCAGCTTTACTGGTGATTCACCTGTCAGGCTATCCGCTTTCAGTGTGATCGTATTTTCGGAAAGCATGTAATATGGTTTCTGACTTACCTGATGTCCGGAAGCAGCAATGCGATACATCACAGGAACAAACAAGCCATGACTTTGGAAATCGGAGAATTCAGGATCCAGGGGAGATGCCAGCAGGAAAATATTTTTAACTCTGGACAGGAAAGGCTTTCCATCTTTAAACTTCAGCAAGGAAGAACGATCATTGCCCCATTCCAATACAGGCTTTGCTGCTGGCATTCCCATGGCAGGAGTTCTCTCTTCAAAAACATTTTCAAAGAACGGATCCTGGAATTCAGGCTTGTCCAGTTCTGTTAATTCTTTTGATTCGCTTTTTACAAGATTCAATCCGTTGATCAATGAACGATAGGTCGTAAGATCACTTTTTGCAGAAGGAATAATAAGGAGAGTGCCGGCACCCATCTGATGTTCACGCACAGCACTGATCAACGATCCGTCAGGCTGATCTATATTATTCAGGATAACGAGATCAGCCTGTGAGAGTACGGCCAGATCAACATTGCCTGGTTCAAAAGACCGGTAGTGAAACAATGCAGTGTTGCCAAAGACTTTCTCTATGAATGAATTATTCTTTCTTACCTCCACCACTTTTATCTTATCTGAGAAATTCAGCGTCAGGTAGAATTCATTGTCAAAGCTTACAGGAAAATCCGTGAAGCTGATGACGGCTTTGTTCCAGCCCTTCAGTCCCTGGGTGAGATCAAACTTTGCAATCGCAGAGGCATTGGCTTCAAGATTTACGGAAGCGGTGCCCGATTGAATATCATTCACGGTAAGTTTCAACACCAGTCCTTCGCGAACTTTTGTTCCGATATTTCTCAAGCGGATATTCAATGCATTGCGCTGACCACCTACCACGAATGGATCTTCGAGATAGGCGGAGTCTACCAAAACGTTGGCGGCATCTTCCAAAGCAATAGGAACAAGTCGTAAGGATTGCAGGCTATCAATGGAAGAAGCGTTAACATTTCCCAGTGTTGACTTCTGAAAATCCGATAGCCAGAAAATATCCTGACGCTGGGTTCCAATGCGTTGACTGATCTCATTGAATGAGCGTGATACAGGAGACAATCTTATCTGTGCCAGCAGATCCAGTATCTCTGTTTTAGTCTTGTATGAATTTGAGAATGGAGCAAAGTCGTTGGTCAAAAGCTTGTACCGGGTATCCGGAGAAAACAAGGACACCACTTCCTGACTGAATCGCAGGCTTGCATCCAGTGCGCGGGTCTTCTCTCCTACTAAAGACAACATGCTGTAGGAGTTGTCTATATATAATGTCACTTCACGGCCGGCAGTGATCTGCTCTTTGGCGGGAAGGAAAGGCTGGGCAAAAGCTATGACGAGGAAGAAAAGAAATAACAAGCGCGAAGCGAGGATGAGGTATTGCTTGAGCTTCCGCTTATGGGTTGTTTCCTGACGTACCTGGCGGAGAAATCTGGTGTTTGAAAAGAATACGCGGGTGGTCTTTCTGAAATTAAAAAGATGAATGATGATTGGGATCGACAGCGCAGCAAGGGCCCACAGAAACTGAGGAAAAGCAAAATTCATTGGCGACAAAGCTAATATAAAAAGGGGCTGACGAACCAGCCAAGTCTATGAACGGCAGACTAATTATTTTGATTTCCGACAACTTTTTAAGGCATTTTTCAATCGATCAGGCAACGGAGCTCACCCATTTTGCATTTTAACAGCATAACACGGTAAATAAGAACGTTTGCAGGAAATTGACCTCGTAAGAAAGTGCCAGCAAGGCGACAAAAAAGCTCAGGAGGCACTCTTCACTCTCTACGGGAATTATATGTTCCGGATCTGCTTCCGGTACATCAAAAGTCAGGCAGACAGTGAGGACGTCATGATCAGCGGCTTCACAAAGATCTACCAGCATGTTTCAACCTTTCGCTATGAAGGCGCCGGCAGCCTGAATGGATGGATGAAGAGGATTATGATCAATGAATCACTGATGTGGTTGCGGCGCAGACATAATTTTCATCTGACAGAAACATTGGATGAAACAACACCTGAACCATCCATGGATCAGTTCAGTCAGCTGGAAGCAGAAGACATCTATCGTTTTATAACCGAATTACCAACAGGCTATCGTACGGTTTTCAACTTGTCGGTAGTGGAAGGTTACAGTCACCAGGAGATCGCGGAGTCTTTGAAGATCACAGAAAGCACATCACGATCTCAATTATTCAAAGCAAAGGCATTGTTGAAAAAACTATTAACACAGGAGGGGTTTCATTATGGAACATGAATTCGAAAAGATCATCCGGCAGAAAGTGAATGAAGCAGATCAGAATCCGGGAAGCTGGGATCAGGAGATGGTGTGGTCAAAGATTTCAGGTAAGTCGCGCCGGAAACCGTTCGTGATCTATTATGCTGCTGCTTCCGTTGTGCTGGGACTTTGTCTTGTCTTTTTCGGAAGTGAACTGACGAAGCAGAAGCAGCTAGATCTTGAGCTGAAGAATATTGAATTGGCTATTGAGCAGACAAAGGCAATTCAATCAAAGAACCAGGTGTTGATGGCGGATATGACAAATTGTATTGAGTCAGTAGTTCAACAGAAAGCAGCAGAGCCGATTGTTGAAAGACCAAAGAATTCAGTTGTGAGAAAGTCCATCATCAAACAGGCAGAACCGGAAAAGCAGGAAGAGAAAAAGATCGACTCAACGGAAGTGCTGGTTGCTGAAAAACAAAAGGAAGAAATTCCAGTTGAGGTGATCACTAAAACCGACGTGGTTGCGACGCATCATGGAGTACAGCCCATCATTGGCGGTGGTGATTTTACAACGGATGCCCATCAGGATAAGAAGATAAAGATCCGGTTGTTCAGAACGGAAGAGGATTTTGAACCTGCGCCGATAAAGCCAGAACCGATTGCAATCCTTTCAAGGAAAAATTAAACGCTAAAAAACATTTATGAAATATATTATTCTATTAATGATTTGTGCTGCTGGTTATTCAGTGGTCGGTCAAAGCCGGATCAATTATTACCCGGATTCTGTCCGGATAGAATTGCCGGAACAAAAGACGGTGATTGTGATCGAGATGAGGGAGATGAAGAATTCCCCGACGTTCATTCAGGATTTTCCAACATTCCTGAAAGAGATAACTGAATATGTCAGGAAAAGCAATCCGGAGAATTTTGCTGAGACCGGTCCTTATCATATTGAAGTGAGGATGGTTCCTGCCGGAGAAAAAGAGATACTGAGTGTTGGTACGTCGCATACCTATAAGCCAGTGGGAGAAAAGATGATGATCACGGTGAATAAAATAGAGCAGCCAAAGACAAAGATCACGGTGAAAGAAAAAGAGATCATTGAGCTGCTTCCGCCGGGATGGGAATTAACGATCTCAGCAAAGGAATATAAAGTAGGAATTTACTCCGACAGCTTTCAATCAATGGCAAGCGTTGGTGGTCTTGACTTCAGGGAGCTTTCAGATAAGATCGTTACGGAAGCTGACTTCAAACATCTTGGAAAGCGCAGCATCCGGTCCAGAGCGATCTTTAAAGACAACAAGCTTGATCAAAGCAGTTTTGCAAAGAAATATCCGGGAGATAAAGTATTCCTCACGTTAGGTGCCGGCATCGGACTTTATAATAATATGCTTTATCCCCAGCTTTCACCATCTGTGGGTCTTATATTCAATGACAGGTTTACCCGGCCAAGGATCAAGATATCCTTAATGGCAGACTATCTGTTCTTTGCTCAAAAGCAAACGGAAGGGTATCAGATCAATGTTAACAGGTTTTTGTCAACCAGCGTGGAATTCAATTTCAATCCAAAAGGAGTTTCCTGGACTGGATTGGGAGTAGGATTTCTTGACCGCAATAACGGAGATATTTTTCAGGGCAATACGATGAAGTTCTTTATCTCACATCAGCTTGAACAAAAGAGGTTTACGATTGTGCCTGAGTTTTATCTGACGGATGACTTTAAGAAGTTCACCTTCGGAACGTCTTTGAGGTATACGTTTTAATAATAGTAACCCACGGTGTTGGCCGTGGGTTATTATACTTTTATGCCGGTGTTTTGGATCCGAGCATCAGGAAATCATTAGCACTGATCTCGGTGAAATACTTCTTCTCTCCCTTTGTAGAATCATATGCACGATGAACGAGCTTTCCCTCGATGCATACCTCGTTACCTTTCTTGAGATACTTACCTGCTGCTTCGGCGAGCTTGCCCCAGATCACCACATTGTGCCATTGGGTATCTTCCACCTTCTCTCCTTTGAGATTTTTGTAGACATCCGTGGTGGCAATTGAGAAAGTAGCCTTCTTTGATTTTTCAAAGACCTTCACTTCCGGGTCCTTGCCCAGGCGGCCAATGAGATGAACTGAGTTGCGTAAACTTTTCATAATAGTTTGTTTTTAGTTGAACATGCAACGAAGGTGACCAAAGCATAAAAAGACTGTCGTATGTTAACCGTTTATTTTCGTTTGTAGACGATTGCAAACGCATAGAATGAAACTTATAAAATGATCAGGTTTTCATTCACCAAAATCATTACCTGATTCTGCACGACTTACTATCTTCAACTCATGCCGGAGAAAAAATGTCTTGAATGCGGCATAGCATTTAAGGGTCGGGCGGATAAAAAATTCTGCTCGGATCAGTGCCGTAGTGCCCATCATAATGTACTTAATAGCGATGTGACGAGTTACGTCCGGAATGTTAACAATGCATTGCGCAGGAACAGGCGTATCCTTGATTCATTGAATCCCGGGGGGAAGATCAAGGTTACGGCCGCGCGTTTGAAAGAGGAAGGTTTTGACTTCCGCTATCACACCTCCACCTATAAGACCCGTGATGGCGTGATCTATTACTATTGTTACGAGCAAGGGTATCTTCCCATTGAGAAAAACTATTACCTGCTCGTTTTAAAACAGGATTTGTTTCAATGAAAAATTCAATCAAAAGCTGTTGGTTAGCGCAGCTTGCTGCATCCGTGTAAATATTTCCGAATCAAAAGTGCTTTATTTCTTATCCCTCTATCCGCTATGCCATATAGCCTTAGTGCTATAGGGTGTTCCTGCATTTTTTCCAAAGCAAACAAAGGGAATCACATAAATTAAAAGAAGGATTTTAAATAAGTCAAAACGAAGCTTACCTTCGAAACATGACTCCTTCTATTGTAATCTCCACCACCAACCTCTCCAAGACGTACGACTCTCCCGTTTTGAAGAATATTAATCTTTCCATTCAATCCGGGGAGATCATCGGATACATCGGACCCAACGGCGCAGGCAAAAGCACAACGATTAAAATACTCGCCGGGCTCATTCCCGAATTCGATGGAGAGGCAAGTGTATTGGGATTTGACGTTCGAAAGGAGCCCATTGAAATAAAAAGAAGAATCGGATACATCCCTGAGAATGCTTCCCTGTATGAAGCGCTCTCACCCATCGAGTACCTCGATTTCGTGGGACAGCTCTATGGATTGGAGACGGAACTGATCAACCGAAAATCAAAAGAGCTGCTGCATGTATTCGGCCTGAGCAATTTTGAAGAGTCACGCATGACCACCTTTTCCAAAGGAATGCGTCAGAAGGTATTGCTCATCGCAGGGATGATCCATAACCCCACTATTCTCTTTTTAGATGAACCATTATCAGGCCTGGATGCCAATGCCGTCATACTTGTAAAAGAGATCATCAGTCAGCTGAAGAAAGGTGGCAAGACGATCTTCTACAGTTCGCACATCATGGATGTTGTTGAAAAGATCTCTGACCGGATCATGATCATCAACAAAGGTGAGATGATCGCCAACGGCACGTACTCGGAACTAAATTCACAAATGAATCAGGGGTCGCTTGAGAAGCTCTTTACAGAATTGACCGGCAATCATGAACATGAGTCGGCCGCAGGTGAGTTTATCAACATACTGGAAAGCAAATGAACGGGTTCATACTTTGGATGCTAGACCGGTTTGCTTTCGCATATCGTCTTCTTAAAATTGATTACACTCAGCTTCGTGCGATCATTGCCATCAAGATTAAGCTCGACGGCAGGAGACAGACCATTCGGATGACCAAGAACAAACAGGAAAGAAATAATGCTTTTCTGTTTTCGTTGATCATGTATTTTCTGTTTGGGATAATGATCGCCATGGCCATCGCTGCAATGCCATTCATCGTGGGGATGATCATCTTCTTCTCTTACATCATGATGATGATCATCATTACTCTGATTACTGATTTCTCAACCGTTCTGCTGGATACGAGCGATAATACCATCATCCTTCCCCGGCCCGTCGATAGCCGGACATTTTATGCGGCACGATTCACTCACATTTTCTTATACCTGGGTCAGCTCACTCTGGCGCTTTCCTTTTTCTCATTTGTTGCCGTTGCGCTGAAGTACAGCTTTGCGCTTGTTATACCGTTTTTCATTGCTACCGTCTTCTCCGTTTTAATTGCCGTGTTTCTTACCAATGCGATCTATCTCATGATCATGCGGTTTGCCAATGAAGAAAAGCTCAAGACGATCATCAACTATTTTCAGATCGTCATGGCGGTCGTCTTTATGGGAGGATACCAGATCGGCGCAAGAATGATCTCGAACGCGAACCTGAATTATGAAAATGCAAGTTTTGACATCCACTGGTGGACCTACCTGATTCCATCTCTCTGGATGTCGTCAGCGATGGAAACGTTACACACCGGCATGCTGGATATTCCACGCGTCGCTCTTTTTTTACTGGCAGTGCTCTTTCCCTTTGCATCCATTTATATCACCAACACCTGGCTGACACCTTTCTTTAACAGGAAGATCGTCGCGATGGGGAACAGCCAACCCGTTGCAAAAGTTGAAGACGAAAGAAAATCAAAGAAGAACTTCTGGGATACCATTGGCAGCATGATAAGCACTAGTACACGTGAGCAGGGAGCTTTTTCACTTACGCAGAAGATGCTGAGTCGCGACAACAAGATCAAGCTAAAGATCTATCCTGCCTTTGGATACATTTTCGTTTTCGCGTTTATCTTCATTTTTAACGGAAAGCAAAGCCTGCACAGTTTATGGGTCAATCTTCCCAACACATCTTATCACATCCTGCTGATCTATCTTCCCTTCATGATCGTTCAAACGGCATTCAATGAAATACCGTTCACCGATGAATTTAAATCAAGCTGGATCTACTACTCCTCTCCTATTGAAAGGCCGGGAGAGATACTGCTTGGAATGATAAAGGCAATTTTTGTAAAACTCTTCATTCCAATTTTTGTCGTCGTCACAGTTCCTGTGCTGATTATCTGGGGGCCGGGAGCAATCGATGATCTTGCTTTTGGATTGATCAATAATTTTCTGATCCTTCTGCTGATGGTCACATTCAGCACACACCGTCTACCACTTTCCATGGCACCCAACATGCGTGCACAGTCCGGCAACTTTGTAAAAAGTATCCTCATGTTGCTCGCCACCAGTATTCCCGGTATTGGACATTACTTTTTAAGTAAAGTTCCATGGACTTTTCTGGTGGCAATCCCTATGCAGATCGGCCTCATTTACTTTCTTTACCAGGAATACAAAAACACACCCTGGACTGCTGTAAAATACTAGGGAGCGAATAATTTTATTCCTTACATTCAAATCCTATGTGGAATCTCAATGGTAAAAAAGCCCTTGTTACGGGTGGCACCAAAGGCATTGGTCTGGCAATCGCTCAGGAATTTCTTGACCTGGGGGCAGAAGTACTTGTTATCGCACGCGACACCTCCAATATTGAAAACAAGCTTCGCGGAAGCGCACGCCTCTTCAGACTGGATGGTGATCTTACGGACGGAGAATTCAGAAAACAGATTCTTGATAAAGTAAAAGAGAACTGGGGCACGCTGGACATACTTGTTAATAATGTCGGCACCAACATCCGCAAGAAGTTTGTCGAATACACTGAAGATGAATACAGAAAGATATTCGAGATCAATCTATTCAGCATGACTGCCTTAACACAGGGAGCTTTTGAATTGCTGAAGTCGTCGGGAAATGCAAGCGTCATCAACATTGCTTCTGTTGCCGCAACCTTCGACCTGCAATCAGGAACTCCTTATGGAATGACCAAGGCGGCGATGGTACAGATGTCCCGTCACCTTGCTGCTGAATGGGCACCGTTCAATATTCGTGTCAACTCAGTATCACCGTGGTATATAGAAACCCCTTTGTCTAAAGCAGTTTTATCGCAACCAGACAGGCTGGAGAAAATTGTAGCCCGCACTCCGATGGCAAGGGTTGGTCAACCACAGGAAGTTGCGGGCATCGTCAGCTTCCTCGCCATGGATAAGGCTAGTTACATCACGGGACAAAACATAATGGTAGACGGCGGGATGTCTGTGAAAGGACTTTAGAATTAGTTAACCTGAAATAATTACTGATGAAAATGGGATCCATGAAAATATCTTCAATCATTTTCTGTGTACTGCTGCTGGTCAACTGTTCGCCTAAAAAAGAGATCATCCCTGGCACTTCCCTTGAGCTTGCCATTGAAAGGAAGAATACGATCAGCAATCTTCAGTATGCATTATTTTTTGATATTCCTGAGAATCAAAAAGACAGCATACCTGCAACGGTTACCATACGCTTTGATTTAAACAAACTATCTGATGTTCTTCAGCTTGACTTTAACGCATCACCTGAAAATATTAAGAAAATAAGAGTCAATGATCAGGATATAAAGATCAATATTGAAAACGAGCATATCCTCATCGATAAGAAATTCCTGAAAGACAATGCGAATGCTATCAATATTGATTTTATCGCAGGTGAGAAGGCCCTCAACAGAAATCCGGATTACTTATACACCTTATTCGTTCCAAGTCGTGCAGCTTCATGCTTCCCGGTATTTGATCAGCCTGATTTAAAAGCCATCTATCATCTTGAGCTAAGTATTCCGATGACATGGCATGCACTCTCCAACGGCAGTGTCCTTTCTATCGATTCATCCACAAATAAAAAACGATACAGTTTTAGCAATACACTCGCTACGAGCACCTATCAGTTTGCCTTTACTGCAGGCAAATTCTTCAGGGCATATGATCCCGAAGCCAACATGACCATCTATTATCGTGAAACTGATACGGCTAAAGTTTCCCGCAATCTGCCCCAGATCTTCGAGATGCATCGTGAAGCAATTGCATGGCTGAAAGATTACACGGGCATTGATTATCCCTATGAGAAATTCGATTTTGCTTTGATGCCAGCGTTTCAATTTGGGGGCATGGAACATCCGGGAAGTATTTTTTACCGTGAGAGAAGTTTATTTCTGGAACCTTCTGCTTCCATCAATGAGCAATTGGGAAGAGCGAGTCTCATAGCGCATGAAACAGCACACATGTGGTTCGGCAATCTCGTCACCATGAAGTGGTTCAATGATGTCTGGCTTAAGGAAGTGTTTGCCAATTTCATGGCTGCTAAAATTGTTAACCCTGCCTTTTATCAGATCGATCATGAGCTTCGTTTTCTCATGGCACATTATCCTGCAGCTTATGCGATTGACAGAAGTCAGGGGTCGCATCCTATTCAGCAGCCTTTGGATAATCTCAAAAATGCCGGCAGTGTGTATGGAGCAATCATCTATCAAAAGGCACCTATCATGATGCGGAATCTTGAATCGCTGATGGGTGAAGAAGATTTTAAGAAAGGACTTCAGGAATATTTAAAAACCTATTCCTATCAGAATGCAACGTGGGACGATCTTGTTAACGTTTTAAAAAAACATACCAGCAAAGATCTTGAAGTGTGGAATAAGGCATGGATAAAAACGAAAGGCATGCCCGAAATAACCTACGCATTATCATCATACAATAAAACTGTTGAAATGAAAGTGGTGAATGATTCATCAGGAATTACCTGGCCGCAGTTCTTTAACGTCGAATACAAAGACAGTAAGATCAGATTTGTAAAAGAAGTAGAAATAAAGCGCGATAGTATTACGCGGATTGCCAATGCCGATGGAGATGACTTCACTGTTATCCCCAACTATCTTGGAAGAGGTTACGGCTACTTTCGTGCACCCGAGAAAGACATTCAATATATGTTGTCTTATGTTGAGACACTGAAAGATCCTGAAGCAAGAGCAGGGATATGGATGAATGTCTGGGAATATGTTCTGAACGGGGAACTTGATCCAAAGCTGACCCTTCAGAAATTGCTGATCGCATTGAAGAGCGAAAGAGATCCCCTTCTCCTGGATTATCTGACGGATAAGATCGGCGTTATCTTTTGGCAGCTTCTTACTTCTCCTCAAAGGGAAATGATCAATCACACTCTGGACGAAACGCTTTTTGAGCAGATCGCAATTGAAAAAGATAACTCCCTGAAGAGAATCTTTTTCAACTGCTACAGGAATGTGGCTACCTCTCCGGAAGCTGTTGCCAATCTCAAAAAATTATGGAAAGATGAGATCACGCTTGGCCTTGAACTATCGGAACGCGACCACATTCTTCTTGCCTATGAGCTGGCGGTTCGTGAGGAAAAAGATCATCAGGCAATACTCACCGAGCAACTGGAGAAGATCTCAAATCCCGATCGTAAGAAAGAAATGGAATTTATCATGCCATCACTATCGGCAGATGCTTCTGTTCGTGATAATTTTTTTGAAAGTCTGAAGCACAAAGAGAATCGCACACACGAACCATGGGTACTGGAAGCTCAACGATATCTCAACCATCCTTTAAGAGGAAATTATTCTGTAAAGTATGTTGCACCAAGCCTGGAGCTACTGGAAGAGATGCAGCAAACCGGAGATATCTTTTTTCCAAAAGGATGGCTTGATGCTACATTGGGGGAATATCAGACTAAGGAAGCGGCTCAAAGTGTAAGAGATTATCTGATGCGTCATAAAGACCTTCGGCAGGATCTTAAAAACAAGCTGCTGCAATCAACGGATATGCTGTTTCGTGCTGAGAGCATTCTCAAAAAAAATCAGGTTGATACCCCGCGGTAACCCATTTATTGAAAATATTTATTCATTGAGGTTATCACAACCTATTCCGTTTCTATGCGTAATACTATGGAACGCATCTATCTGATTAATTGTTGATAGGTATATCTGTTCCTCCTGAAAAATTAAAAGAGAACAATCAATGGCCATTCACCGGGAGAACAGAATTTTTAATATGAACAGAGGAGAGAGGCCATTAGATTATTGTGAAAATGAGTTGGAAAACAATTTATATTGTAGGGAAGTCAGATTTTAGAGAAGAAGTCAAGAAGAAACTAGAACATTCAAGCCAGCGCGTCATGCCTGGATTTATCGATAGCAGTTCCATTGAGACAATACACGATTTATACTGGCTGGACGGAAGAACAGATTTACGTTCTTTCAAACATGCCATTGGCGGTAAGCTGATCTGGAAACATCGCTTACGTTTCTATCACACATTGGAAGAATTTCTTAACGCTCAGCAGGCAAAAAAGGAAACTGAATTCTCTGCCCGCGAACGGGAAATGATTGCTCAAATGCAGCAGGTTGCCTGATAGTTGGAGATTGTGTTAGCCCTTGGGATCGGGAAAATTATTACCTTGGTATTCCTGACCCAATCTAACTTAACCAACTATGAAAAAAATCATCCTCATCAGTCTATCCGTTATACTGGCCCTCATTATCGGGGTGGTCCTTTACGGAGTTCTTGTCGTATCCAAGAAAAGTCCAATCAAGACAACTGAATTCAGCAGCAATGGACTTGACCTCAAAGTGGTCTATTGCCAGCCTTATAAAAAAGGTCGTGTGATCTTCGGTGAAGAATCCCAAGGTGCGTTACAGCCTTATGGAAAATACTGGAGACTTGGTGCAAACGCTGCTACTGAAATAACATTCAGCAAGAATGTAAATTTTGGAGGCAAACCTATTAACGCAGGAACATATCGTATGTATGCAGTCCCAGGCAGTTCTGCATTTGTTATTGCACTTAATAGTGAATTAGGAGTTTACTTCGGTGTGAACGAACCAGACTATTCAAAAGACGTACTCAAAATTGATGTACCGGTGGAGACAGCTCCTGAGACAGAGCAACTGACAATCAATTTCGCCAACGATTCTACCGGTGTGATGATGAATGTTCTCTGGGATACAACGAAGTTAAGCGTACCGATCACCGCTCAATAATTTCATTGTGGCTGGTTTTTCCAAAAAGAAGTGGATACTTTTTCCACTGGGTATACTTGTATTCCTTGTTGCTACCTACTGGCTCATTGGAAAAATTCAGTACCGCAATAATGTAATGGATGTTGAGGATTATGAACCGATCTCAACATTGGTTGTTCCTCAGCATCCATTGACTCATTCCAAATTTCCATTCATTGATGTTCACAATCATCAATGGATCATGCCCGTTCAGAATCTTGACAAGCTTGTTGTAGAGATGGATTCTCTCAACATGGGTGTGATGGTCAACCTAAGCGGCTTCCGTGGAAAGATCCTGGAATGGTCGCTTGATAACGTTCACAAGAATTATCCCAATCGATTCATCGTCTTCATGAATATCAACTTTGAAGACCTTGATGACAAAGGCTGGCCAAACGATCAGCTTCAAATGATGGAGGATGCTGTAAAGCTCGGTGCACGTGGATTGAAAGTTTACAAAGGACTTGGCTTAACAGATAAAGACAACAACGGAAACAGAATTGCCATTGATGATCCACGGCTGGATCCGATCTGGGCAAAGTGCGGAGCGTTGGGTATTCCAGTCTTAATCCATTCTGGAGAACCATCATCTTTCTGGAAACCCAAAGACAAATACAATGAACGGTGGCTTGAACTTAAGCAGGAACCTGATCGCTATCGGTCTGCTGATAAATTCCCTCCGTTTGAAACCATCATGGCCGAGCAGCACAACGTGTTCCGCAGGCATCCTGAAACAAAATTTATCGATGCTCACCTCGGATGGTTTGGTAACGATCTTGACCGGCTTGGAAAGTTATTTGACGAGATGCCTAATGTCTACACGGAACTTGGGGCCGTCCTTGCGGAATTAGGTCGTCAGCCAAAATCTGCAAGAAAATTTATGATCCGGTATCAGAACAGAGTTCTGTTTGGAAAGGATACTTACAAGAAGGAAGAATACTATACTTATTTCAGGGTTCTTGAAAGCGGTGACGAGTACTTTGATTACTATCGCAAGCGCCACGCGCACTGGAAAATGTATGGATTAGAATTGCCTGACTCCGTTTTGAAGAAGGTGTATTATGAGAATGCGCTCAATGTGATTCCCGGTGTCAGGGAGATTTTCAATACAGGCACACCAATCCCTTAGCACGCATATTCTCCGCTACCCGATTTACATCCTCCGTGTTCTCCCAGGGGTTTCCTATCAAACCAAGGATCTGAAGTTTAGATAGACCATCAAGCTGCGACGGGAAATTATACATGTAGTTTCTTGAGACATCCAGATTCTCCAGTTCAGATAATTCAAAAATAGAGGGAGGCAAGGCAGTGAGGTAATTATTATTAACTCTCAATACCCGCAATTCCCTTAAGCTTTTCAGGGATTGAGGCAGACTAGCCAGTTTATTATCATGAGCATATAATTCTTTTAAGTTTGAAAGCTTTCCGATTGACTCAGGTAATTCTGTGAGTTGGTTGTTGGACAAGTATAATACTTTAAGGCTGGAAAGCTTTGATATCTGAGAATCAATTTTGGTAAGGGAGTTGTAATAAAGATCAATGATCTGAAGATTCTTTAATTTGAAAATACCAGTTGGGATATGATCCAATTGATTCTGGTAAAGTCCAATAGATTCAAGTCGTGTAAGTTCCCCCACTGCAGGATGCATCTCAGTTATCTTATTATAATTTAGCCCAAGCTTCTTCAGGTTAGGAAATTTGCTGATACCCGCTGATACAGAAGTGATCTTATTCTTTTGAAGATTAAGATCCTGAAGAGATGAATTTCCCTTTTTAATATCCTGAAGAGTGAGGTTATTTTCAATCAGATTCAACTTCACCAGGTTTTTATTTCTGGAGATGTTGGGAAAGGCAGTCATTCCAATATTTCTTGAAAGCTCCAATGAATCAAGGGAAGCAAAGTTCTTATAACTCTTTGGTAAACTTTTTGCCTCTACACCCTGAATGACCAATCGATGGATGTTTGGGTTTTTGCCAAGCTTCAACTTTCGTGATAACTTGTTATTATACAGATAAACGGATTGCAGTTGCTTAAGCCTGCTTAAATCGGGGGGCAAACGTTTCACGGAAGTATTAATCAATTCCAGTGCCTTGAGGTTTGAGCAGGAATAGATTTCCCGGGGGATTGTTGTAACTCCAGACTGCATAATGCTTAGCTGTATAACCTCATCTGGTTTGACTTTTCCGTTTTTTAAGTCATCTAAAGAAGTAAATCCTTTTCGCGGTTTATAAGCAATGCGGTATCCAATGATCTTATCCCGGAATCCCCGCTCGACACGGATAAGGCTATCAAACTTTTTTGTTGACTTTTCATACTCGGTATTTACCTGACGATCAATAAATATTTTATTGATCGCTTCCACAACCAATGAATATTCAGCAGAGTCTCTCCTATTGGCAAAAACCGGAACAGATTGCTGTCCAAAAATCCCTGTGCTCGTGAGTGCAAACAGAACTATAGCAGAGATTTTCACGAAATGCATGTTGAAAGAGTTTACAATTTGTGTAATAAAAATAATCTAAATTAGAATCCAAATTCCACGCCATGAGATATCTATTCACTCTGATCTTTTTTGCTTTTGCAATCTCCCATCTTTTGGGGCAGTCTATTCCCGTTGGTAAACCTGCAGAAAACGGAATGTCGGCAGAACGCCTCAATCGCATAGATCCATGGATCAACGAACTGGTGGCTAAAAAGCAGATTCCGGGTGCTGTCGTTTTAATTTTACGAAATGGAAAAGTGATTCTTTACAAAGCATATGGTTACAGTGATGTTGAGAAACAAACTTTAATGAAAAAGGATGACATATTCCGCATGGCATCCCAAAGCAAAGCCATCACCAGTCTTGCGGTGATGATGCTGTATGAAGAAGGGAAATTTATGTTGGATGAACCAGTCTCCAGGTACATTCCCGAGTTCAGGAATCCAAAAGTACTGGTGAATCTTAACTGGAAGGACACAACGTATACCACAACTCCTGCAAAAAGCGAGATCACTATCCGTCAACTTCTGACACATACTTCCGGCATTGATTATGCAGGCATTGGAAGTCAGGAGTTCAAGGCTATCTATGCAAAGGCCGGTGTTCCAAGTGGAATAGGAAATGACAACATGGTGCTTGGTGACAAAATGAAAATTCTGGCAGGTCTCCCCTTAAAAAGCAATCCCGGAGAACAATATACCTATAGCCTTAGTCTCGATGTACTTGGGTATTTAGTAGAAGTTCTTTCGAAGATGTCACTGGATCAATTCTTCCGTGAAAGAATTTTCAAGCCTCTTGGAATGAATGACACTTACTTCTACATGCCGAAAGAAAAACATTCCCGTCTCGTTGGACTCTATCAGGTAAAGAACGGAGTTGTTGAGAAAATCCTTGGACCTGCATTCGATGGTGTTAACGTAAACTACCCTACTCTTGCAGGGAAGTATTATTCAGGTGGCGCAGGTCTTAGCGGATCCATTGAAGACTATGCAAAGTTTCTCCAGCTTTTTATCAATAAAGGAGAATTTAATGGCGTGAGACTACTGAGTCGCAAAACTGTTGAATTAATGATGACGAATCAGATCCAACCTCCGATGACACAACAATATGGACTTGGTTTTGGATTAGAAACGGAGAAGAACGATTATCAATCGATCTCCTCCATTGGATCCTTTCGCTGGGGCGGTGCATTTAACACGCAATACTGGGGCGATTCCCGTGAAAAACTTGTAGGCCTTATATACACCAACATGCTGGGGACACAGGTTAACACGGGAGAATTATTTAAAACATTCACCTACCAGGCAATTACCGATTAGATCATTCTCCTGTCAGGGAAATATCTCTGTGATACCCATTGGAAAGTTCGTTGAAAGGCAGATGGACAACCAGGGAAGTTTCCTCTTCGTTGGCGACAATGTTATGAACATCCACGTAATAGGGAATTTCCTTGTTGTATAATATCCTTGGAAACTTGATAGATTTCACTTTCGATTTGATTGGAATCAGGTAATAGATCATCAGCTGATTATTATCAATTTCAACCTTTATATTCTCTACGTCAATACCAGGTACCCGAATTTTGACCTCATGATAGGTTGGAAACTTCTGCAATCTTACTAACGGCTCACTAGTTCCACCATTGAGGGTATTCATAATATCAATACTTGAAATCAATTCCTGGGGCAAATTCAATGCTGTCTTCTTCATACTCTATTCCTCCAGTGCCACCTGCTTCAATTGTTGTACCTACAATTAAATACGCCATTCCGGCAGGGTTGGAGAGGTTTTCAAAGCCAAATTGACGTCATTTGACAATTATATGATAGAGGATTTCTTCAATTTGTCATACCTCAGTTCAGGATCTGAAATACAGCAAAAAGGCTTCAGAACCATCCAGAAATCAAACGTCATTTCGCTGTTGTCGGATTTTAATCCCGTACTGGCGGGCACCCTTCCTCTCGATTTATTTATAGAAGGAAGTGATCTTGACATTATCTGCTTTGCACACGATTTGAGTTCTTTCGAAGAGTTTTGTGAGAGAGAGTTCAGGCATTATAGCAACTTCAACATCCGGCGAAATATTATCAACGAGATCCCTGGGGTTATTGTAAACTTTACTTTTGAAAATTTTCCATTTGAATTATTTGCCCAGGGCATACCAACAGAAAAACAAAATTCTTTTCTTCATCTGAAAATGGAATATGAAATTCTTCAGCAGAAGGGATCATTGTTCAGAGAGAAAATACTGGACCTAAAGAAGAAAGGAATAAAAACTGAGCCTGCCTTTGCTCAGCTGCTGCGTCTTCAGGGTGATCCTTATACAGCATTATTATCCTATCGGATTTGAAACATCGTTGCAGCAGTGAATAAATTTCACGTAGCTGTGTTGCAACAACACCGAATTATTCAGGAATAGTGATTGATTCCAGATTCATGGCTGTACCTTTGAAGCATGGGACACGATCACCATCATCACCATGCACCGACATTATCATCGGTGAACACAGCCTTTAAGGTTGGGATCGCACTCAATATTGTCTTTGTTATTGTTGAGGCGTCTGTTGGGTTTTATATCAATTCACTTTCATTACTATCCGATGCAGCACACAACCTCGCGGATGTCGGAACACTCGCTCTCTCGTTGCTTGCATTCCGTTTGTTGAAAGTTAAATCCAATGAACATTTTACATACGGATATAGGAAGACCTCCATACTTGTTTCTCTTTTCAATTCTGTAGTGCTTTTGATCTCTATCGGAGGAATCGCGTTCGAGGCGATCCATAAATTCTTTCAACCTCAGATCGAGCCGTTGCCTGGAACAACGATCGCTATTGTGGCTGGTGTGGGGATTATTATAAATGGAGCATCTGCCATGCTTTTCTTCAAAGAGAAGAATAAAGATATTAATGTAAAGAGCGCCTACCTTCACTTATTGAGTGATGCCATTGTATCCGCAGGGATTGTCGTAGGTGGAATTGTCATTTACTACACTCAGTGGTTCTGGCTCGACAGTGCTCTAAGTCTTATCATCGCCGGAGTAATTCTCATCAGCACATGGCAATTACTAAAAGAAAGTCTTCGTCTATCCCTTGACGGTGTGCCGGAAGACATTCATTTGAATGAGATAAGAGATTCTGTTTTGAAATTTGAAGGCGTCGTCGATATACATCACATCCATGTGTGGGCTATCAGTTCAACAGAGAATGCCATGACTGCTCACCTTGTCCTGAGATCTGATATTAATCATGAGGACGAAGTAAAGCTCAAAAAAAATCTAAAGCACGAGTTGGAGCACAAGAATATTCGTCATATCACACTCGAGACGGAGCTTGAGAATGAAAAATGCACCACAAAGGTCTGCTGAGATTAATCCTTAAATAAAAACCTAAAGCCTATAAGAATCGCCTACAAAACCAGTGTTACTGCATTGGCAGCGATAACAGGCAGATCATCGATCAGTAATCAGATATCAGAATTCTTCAGCTTCAGATAAGAGAAATAGTTGAAAAGGAACGTCCAGAAGGATGCTACTGCCAAAGAGATTAGTGAAACATGATCCCGGATTTCAGAAAACCAGTATCGCTTGAAGGGAAAAGGAACCAGGTTTGAGATTGACTCTAATGGGAAAAACTGAATGAAGTCAGGAATATAATCATCCAGGTTTGCCTTGATAATAAACTCGATAAGGAAAGCAAACAGCAATAGGATGATCGTCAGCCCCGAGCGCTGGATCATGATTCCCAGCATTAATGAAAATGAAAGGAATGCAAAGACTTCAAGAAAATATGCAATGCAGAAATCCATTCCTGTAAAGCCGTATGGAAAATCAAGTGACGGAGAGTATATAAGACCTGTTATGGAAGCAATCAAAAAAACGATGAGCATGCTGGAAAAACTCAAAACAAAGTTTGTCAGCATCTTGGAATACAGAAACTCCTTGCGGCTCAGTCCGTCAATAATATTCTGACGAATGGTCCTGTATGTGAATTCATTGGAAATAGATATTACCACCATGATTCCAATTCCCAACTTCAAAAGACCAGAGCTCCACAAAAGATTTTGCCAGATATCCGGGAAGTGATAAAGAGGAATGCGATTGATATTGATCGACTCACCAAAACCCTCAATGAGATTGCTCAGCCACTTTAAGAATTCCATACCACTCGCCGCCCCTACTATGAGGGTAAAGAAGTACAGACCGCAAATGATCCAAAAAGTGCGGTAGTCTAAAAGTTTTTTAAGATCAATTTTTAATAAGTGCAGCATGGTCGGCTTCCGCTAAAATTTCCAAAAATTGTTTTTCAAGACTCTTCTTCTGTGTTACCAGGTGGGTGGCAACAATTCCTTTATCAAAAAGATATTGGTTCAGGTTTTCGCTATGAAACCCTCCCTTCATCCGCACCAAAAAATGCTCATCCTCACGTTTTACAGACATTGTTCCTTCGAAACTTTCCAGTAATGATATGAGGTCATCACGATGGGCTGTTACCTCCACAAGCTCTTCTCCCTTTCCAACATCAACGACTGGTCCGTAGTGAACCAGAGATCCCTTCCTCAAAATCGCAAAATGTGAACATACCTTTTGCACTTCATCAAGCAAGTGACTTGCAAGGATGATTGTCTTTCCGTCGTTAGCGATCTTCTTGATGATCTCGCGTATTTCAGCAATCCCCTGCGGATCAAGTCCATTGGTAGGTTCATCCAGAATAAGAACAATAGGATCGTTCAACAGCGCTGAGGCAATTGCCAGGCGTTGCTTCATTCCAAGGGAATACGTTTTATACTTATCATTTCTACGGGAAGTCAATTCAACCGTCTCAAGCACTTTTGCAATATTGGATTCCGCCGATTGCTTGATCATTGACATCAATTCCAGATTTTGCTGGCCGGTGAGGTAAGGATAAAAAATAGGATGCTCCAATACTGCACCAATCTTTCTTCTCAATTCATGTGTTGGCGGTTGACCAAACCACGAAAAACTTCCGGAAGTAGGATTCGTTACACCCATCAGCATCCCAAGAGTAGTAGTCTTACCGCTACCATTGGGGCCCAGCATTCCAAATACCTGACCACGCTTAACTTCAAGCGAAAGATTATTGACAGCGCATAGTCTGCCGAAATTCTTTGTGAGTCCTTCTATTTTGAGTACGTTTTCCAAAGCAGATTAATTTTCTCCCTTACTTTTACCCTTAGCTTTATCCTTGTCACGTCCCATAAAATTCTTGATCCGGTTTCCGATATCCGTGCTGTTGTCAATGGAGTTGAAAAGTGAGCCAGCTTTGGAAATATCAATCGTACCGAGCATATCCAGTACATAGAGGCTGGTAGAATCATTAATTAAGATGACGGTACCAGGAGTCGATCCTTCCTTATCTTTAAAATAAACATCGAGATTCTTTCCATCAAAGCGTCCCGTCATAATAGACTCATAGGATTCAGACTGATAGTCTTTTGTAAGTTTTTTATAATCATCGGAACCAAAGCTTGACTTCGATTTATCAAGCATGAGAAACTTCATCTTCTCAATATTCTTGATCATTTCATCAAATTCCTTGTTATCGGATTGATTCAACATCCTCAATGTGTTCTTATAAAAGAAAAGGGTAAAAGGATTATCGAATTTGGTTTGCAAAGCTTCGGTTGTCTTCGATTGAGCAAATGCTCCTGTAAAAACAAACATTGCAATAATGGCCAGTATGCTTTTTTTCATATGAGATAATCTCCTGTATATGTTGTTGACCTGTTAGTTATCAAACGTTGAATGGAGGCCTGGGTTATAAAAATAATACCATGACCGTTAAGTCATGGTATCAAATCGATTAAAAACTATAATTAATTTTTCTTATTGTCCTTGCTATTGCTGTTATCCTTCACTTTTTCACCTTTGTCCATCTTATTAAGGTGATTGAACCCATCAATATTGATTGCTTTTCCAATCTTACCCATCTCTTTCAGATCAATCTCACCAAATAAAGTCATCACCATGAACTCATTGTTGCCACCCATGACCATCACCAGCTCGCTGATCTTACCACCCGATTCCTTGGTGTAGAATTTCATATCCTTGTCCTTATCACGGACAGTCATCAATTCTTCAAAGTCACCGGAAGGGATCATTGCCATCGCCTCTTTATACAGTTCACGTGAATTACGCGCCTCATCTTTCTTCAGGATCTTCAATCCTTTGATCTTGCTGATCGCTGCAATGATAGCCTTTTCATCAGGAGTATCTCCAGTGATGTTTGCCATCATGCTAAACATCTTTCCACTAATGTTGACGACACTAAAGTTTTCATCTTCCTGGTACTTTGTGAAGAATTTTGCAATCGCATCATTCTGAGCAAAGGCGCCCACTGACATCAACATCATTACTACACCAACCATTAACTTTTTCATATTGAACAATTTTTAAATTTTAAATCTTTTTAGATAGTACTTTTTTCTTTTGGGGCTTTATCCTGGATCTTTTCCTCAGCTTCAGAAAAAGCCTTGATCTTTCCCGCATCCTTTTGAGCTGAATTGAAACTATTGGAGATCATCATCAGCGCCTTCTTTGTTTCTTCCAATGCCAGTTGAGGATCTGAATACGTATCCTGAAGCTCCTGAGGATACGATTTTCTTACTTCCTGTCTGATAAAGTAAGTCGCTGCTACCATCACCACTATGCCTGCTGCTATTCTTGAGATGTTTGTAAAACTTACCATACTTACGACCTTTCCTCCTCGACGCTGACGAAGTTCTTTTGTTACAGTCGGCTCAAAATTTTCATTCAATGATTTATTTTTCTCGCCTTCAAAAAAAAGAAACATCTCAGCAGTAGCCTTCATAGATTCCGGAACATTCTTACCCAGGAAGAAAGCACGCAGTTGCTGCTCCTCTTCAAGGGACGTTTCACACATCCAGTATTTTTCTAGCAATTGCTCTATGTTAGAGTCCATAACTATTAATTTTTTGTAATTTCTCACGCACCGCATTCCGTGCGCGGAACAAATTCACTTTCACCTGACTCATGTCAATCTCCATGATTTCACCAATCTCACTATAACTATAACCTTCAATATCACGAAGGTGCATTACCTGGCGTTGCTTCTCAGGAAGATCCGCCATCATTTCCCCTATTCGTTTCATACTTTCAGTCATTTCAGTCTTTTCATATGGCGAAAGTGTTTCATTCGCAATATGAAGTCCCTTTTCAAGTGAATCAGTCGGCCGGCGATTTTGCTGACGAAGTCTGTCCAGCGATAGATTCTTGGTTATTCTCATACACCAAGCCTCTATATTCTGGATCTCCGAAAGTTGATCGCGACCATTCCATACTTTAATAAATACCTCCTGAACAACATCCTGAGCCTCTGCACTGCTTCCCAAAAGGCGGAAAGCAAACCTGAAAAGCTTGTTTTTGACGGGAAATACCTGATTCTGGAAAGTTTCCAAGTTCATTGATTACAAGGGGAAGACGCCGAAGCAGCCGGTTTGTTACAAAGAGGCACTAAATTAGTCAAACGGCTTAAATAGGATGTTTTGATTCCTCAGTCGCAACTTTTTAAGAAGGTATATTGTTGATCCAAGAGCTATGGACCGCAGTCAATTTCTCACCAGCACGATCGGATTATTATCTATGAATTCCTTACAAGATCTCAAGAAACTAAGCGACACTCTTTCTACAGAGGAAAGCAGAACGCCTGTACTTTTTATTGGCCATGGATCTCCCATGAATGGAATTGAAGACAATGAATTCAGCGAGTCATGGACTAAGCTTGGACAGGAAATGACACCTCCCAAAGCAGTGATTTGTATTTCAGCACATTGGTTCACCCGCGGAACATTCATTACAGCCATGGATCATCCAAGGACCATTCACGACTTTGGAGGTTTCCCGAGACAACTTTTCGATGTGCAATATCCGTCCCCGGGAAGTCCCGCTCTTGCGAAAGAAGCGGCTGCTATGATTCATAAAGCAACTGTAGGGCTTGATCATGAATGGGGACTTGATCATGGAACCTGGACTGTTGTGAGAAGAATGTTTCCTGCGGCAAATATTCCTGTCTTGCAGTTGAGCATTGATTATACCAAAGGACCTCAATTTCATTATGAATTAGCCAAAGAACTTTCATCATTAAGAAGAAAAGGAGTTTTGATCATTGGAAGCGGAAATATGGTTCACAATCTGGGCATCCTTGACTGGAGCCTTACAAATTCCGGATATGACTGGGCTATTGAAATGAATAGTACGTTCAAAAAATTGATTGCCAATGGAGATCATACTCCATTAATCAAATATGAAACACTTGGTCAGGCAGCCAAACTCTCTATTCCTACACCTGAGCATTATCTTCCATTGATCTACACACTTGGATTAAAAGAAGAGAATGATTCGGTTAGCTTCTTCAACGATAAGACAATGATGGGTTCGATCTCCATGACTTCAGTGAAAATAGCCTGAGAGCAAAAAAAATTGTATTTTAATCGGATGGAAATTCCTGAAGATAAGATTGTCATTTATCAGGCATACGATACAGTAATGGAGGCCAACATTGCCAAAACCAAACTGGATGCTTATGGAATTCCCTGCTTTCTGACGGAAGAGAATCTTAACAATCTTTATCCATTCAGGAATGACCTCTTTCCAGGCGTTCGACTTTTTATTTTTGAAAACGACAGAGATCGTGTCAGAGAAGTTCTGACAGAAGAAAATCCCTGACCATGCTCCGCTACTTTCCATTTTCATCAACATTTGATTTGAAGATGGGCACCAGTGCTCTGCCGGTAAATCATTCCATAGTGGAGATAGACGAGAATTATCTAAAGGAAATCAAACTAAAACGCAAGCTTCTATCCACAGATCATTCCTATTACTATCAATCGAGTACTGTTACTGAGAAAGCACAATGGGAAGTAGTTGATAAAATTCTTTTCAATCTTTCCAATAGCTATCCGGATAAGTTCACCTATACAAAGTCATCTGCTAAATCTCAATTTGAAAATAAGTTATTAAAAGAGAAAGTTGACTTTGCATACGGGGACACCTCCACTTTGGATATGGAGCCAATGGATTGGGTAGGAAGGCAAATTCAGGAAGATCTTTTGCTGCTGGACACAGCTTCCATACTTCGGAGTGGTCAATTGTGTTTCCCCAGCGGTTGGGATATCCAATCTAAATTCGAAAAGCATTTTCTGGAACTTCATGCTCCCCTGCCAAAATTGATGGAACCAATGTTGCAAGCGGCTGATAAATTAATAGAACGAATTCCTTTTGGAAAACCAATCGCAAGAACGAACTGGGGATTCAGAATAACAGATCAATTGGATCTTTCAACACGACGTAAGGAATCTTATTCAAGATTGATGCAAATTCTGGTACCTAAACTAACTATTGAAAATACGGGCGATAAGATTTTCGTGCGAAGTGAACGTCAGACGCTATCACGTCTGTCAGAATCAGGATTTGTGCTCTTTACAATTCATACCTATAATAGTAAAGTAATGGAAGAAACGCAGGATATCCATCGCGCGAAAGCGATGCTCACATTCCTTCAAGGCGCACCTCCTGAACTTATTGAGTACAAGGTGATGACACCTTTCCTGGATATCCTGATGAGTTATTTAAAGCATGCGAGTGAATGACCCTAATGATCATTCATTCTTACTTCCAAAAGCCAAATCCATAGCTCGCATACATAGCCTTTGGATCATACAAATGCCCGTTCTTGATGGTAAGGTCTACTTTGCGGATATCTGAAATATTTTTAACAGGATCTCCATCCACCAGGATGAGATTGGCTTTCTTTCCAACTTCGATGGAGCCAAGTTCGGCATCTTTTCCAGCTACCTGTGCTGAGATATAAGTTGCCTTTCTCAAGACTTCGGCATTTGGAACACCGGCTTTCGCATACAACTCCAGCTCACGTTGCAACGCAAAACCAGGAAAATCATCTGTACCCGGAACGAACGTTACACCATTCGCATATAGCATTTGAAGCATTTTGAGCATCTTATCATAAGATTGCCTGTAATCAGCTTCTCTCCCTTTCATTGTTGGAAGACCTCCATGATATAATCCTCTCTTATATTCCGCAGGAAAAGTTGACTGGATCGACTCATAACCTGCAGCAAGTTTACCGGGTTCGTTGACAAACATCCCTTCAAAGATTGCGGCCGTTGGATCAACTACGATCTTCTTGTCCTTTAAAAGCTGAATGAATTTCTTGACGGCAGGACTATTTAAATCAATATTCTTTGCACGCTCGCCAACCTTTATAAATCGCCCCATCGAACGGGTGTCAATCGAATCACCCATAAAATTCAGCATGATCATATTTAAATGAATAATCTGATCATAACCATCATTGATGGCTCTTTCTGCTGTCATAAAGGAAGGTACGTGTCCACATACTTTCATTCCTCTTTTATGCGCTTCGGCGGCTAACGGCTTTACCCAATCAACAGGAATAGAACTATACAATTTGATCTGCTGATATCCATGATCCGCATAATAGTTGATCCCTGCCAGCCCTTCCTCAAGGGTTTTTACAATTTTTCCTGTTGGTCCAGCATACGGTCCTGCAAAATCAACGAACCCTGACATAACAGAAATTTCAGGACCCATCAGTTCATCACTATCGACTTTCTTCTTGATCTCTGGCAAGTCCAAAGAATTGGCCATGTCTTTAATATTGGTTACGCCAGCGGCAAGATGATACAGACCCTGAGTCATATCAAAGTGAGAATGATTATCCCAGAGTCCTGGCAAAAGCATTTTCCCTTTACCTTCAATCACTTTGTAGCCAGGAAGAACTTCAATATTCTTTGTCTTACCCACTTTCAAGATCTTACCCTTGTCGATAACAACGGTCTGGTCAGATGAAACCTTACCAGTCTTCGAATCAAATACACTCACATTCTTTATAGCAACGGGAGTGTTTGGCTTCTGAGTAAATGTTAATGACTGTTCGGTAAAGTAATCCTCCTCCATTTCATCCTGAAGTTTTTTCAATTCAGGAATCAGAAATTCAAAGCCAAACTTGATGGTTGACATCCATCCACCAATGGAAGCAAAAAACTCATGCTTCGGAGTTACCCAAACATACTCAGGAGGGCCACCCGAACCGGTAAATGAATAGAGTTCAAGTTCTTCCGGGAAACCGTTCACTTTTGCTGAATGATTCTTAATGTGGGTGGCCTTCAGCTTACCCGCTGGAAGCGTTTCCATTTCATGGATGTGCTGCTTCATAAGCAACTTCAGCATCCATTCAATTTCTCCTGGAACAGATTCATAAGGCGAATACAATACTGGTCCGGTGACCTTACGTTGATCATCCTCAAGGCTATTTTTCCACTTTGCAATGCCGCCTGAGTTTTCATAGGTCTCCATGACAGCACCTTTAAAATAATCTACGCCTGTCCCTTTGCGATAAATCACCTCACCATTGCTGATTGTAAGATCAACCCTAAGCTTAGGTCCGCGGCCGCGATCGTTATATTGATAGAGATATGAAATTTTTCCAGGTGCATCTGACCACATCAACTGCTTTCCTGAAATTTTTTCTGTAGTAACAATAGAGTAACGAGTTGTATCTGCTGCAGCAAAAACGAGATGAGCTATGCATACACTCAAAAGAGTTAATAGAATTTTCATGAGAAATTAAGATTGGGGTTTGATCTTATTACTTCGACTGACTACTTCTTTAAAACAGTAAATTCAACACGGCGATTGTTTGCTCTGCCTTCTTCTGTATCATTGGTTTCAATGGGCTTTGATTCTCCATAACCTTTGGCAGTCAGTCGACCTCTGTCAATATTTTGTGTGACAAGATACTCTACTACCGCCTGAGAGCGACCCTGGGAAAGATTCAGATTGTATTCATCACTTCCTTTGCTGTCGGTATGGCCGGAGATTTCTATTTCCACTGTTGGATTCTCATCCAGGAAGCTTACCACTTTATTTAATTCAATAAAGGATTCCGATTTTAATGTTGTCTTATTAAAATCAAAATAAATATTTTTCAATCGTACTGTAAGACCTACTTCGATCGGAGTGAGATACAAGTCTTTCGAAAGAGGAGAAAGGTCTTCAGAATTGAACTCAACACTGTCTGTCGCAGATAAAAATCCTTCTGCCGTACCTGCCAGCACATACCATCCCAATTTACCAATCTGCAATTCAAACTTCCCATTATCTGCCTGAAGTGAGTAGCTGCTTTTCTTCTCCGGCTTCAATGTAAAGTCGACTTTAGATTTAATAGGCTCGTTTGTCTTCTTGTTGCGAACTGTTCCTGTAAGAATAAGTTTCTTGGCAATTGGAGTTAAATAAACCTCGACATAAAGCGTTGTGTCATTTCCTAACACAGGAACAATCATATCGATGTCTTGTGGCTGATAACCCGAAGCGCTTGCAGAAAGAATATATTCATTTGTCTCAGGGATTCTTGTTTCGAACTTTCCAGTCAAAGGAGTTTTCAGACTAATCGGCTTAACGTCCTTGATAGTAACATTTACACTGGACGCAATCGGCTGTTTTGTTTTGTCATCATACACCGTTCCGGTTAGCATAACTTTAATTGGCTTGGGTATTAATATCGAAATATCAAGATTTCCTCCATCCATTCTGCTATTGCTTCGCGCAGTATAAATATGACCTGATTGATCCATTGAAAAATAATCATCGGCCGCAACCGTGTTGATCGGTTTACCCAGATTCACAGGATCAGTCCAGTTGTTCCAGCTCTCATCTTGCAAAGTTGACTTATAAATATCTGAACCTCCCTGTCTTCCCGGAACCAACCGGTCACTGGCAAAATAAAGTGTCTTGTTATCAGGACCGATGAAAGGTGCAAACTCATCTGCACTTGTGCTGATCTTCAACTTTTCTGGTTTTGTCCACGCTCCATTCTGTTCATGCGTCACATACAAATCACTCTTGACTCCCGCGGTCTGCTCGGAAAAATAGAGGATCATATGTTTAAGGTCTGCTGAAATGGTAGCGCCATTAAATCTTCCTTTCACCATTGTCGCAAGATCTTTTACGGAAAGTTCCGTCCAGGTGCTGCCATTTCTAACCAAAGAAAAACCGATAGAGTTTCTGGATTTACCGCCCCTGACAAGCAATGTACCGTCAGACAAAACCTGAAATACCTGATTCGTCTTATTCTGATTGAAAGGTGCGCCAAGATGCTGAGGAGGTCCCCATACATCCTTCTCGTCTCTGTTGCTCATCCATATATCCTGAGCACCTTCCTTGTTTACAACAAACCAGTAAAGTTTTTTTCCATCGATGGATACAACCGGTGCTGCGTCGTGATAGATAGAGTTTACCTCCTTAAGCTTGATCAGCTCGTAGCGAGGTGTAAATGTTTGAGAAAATCCAATAAAGCTCAGTAAGACGAAGCAAAGAATAAGGGGTGACTTCATGCAAAAAGATTTGAAGTAAAGTTAGCAGATAAATGCTTCTTTACGAAGTTCGTTTAACCTTCCGGAACGGGCTTTCGGCTCCGAAATTAAGACGCTGTTCCCGGCAATGAAAAGAAACCACGCTTGGCCATAGCAATTCCAACCAAAATCAAAAGCAAAGCAATTGAATTGAAAATGAGCATGCGTTTATGTTTTGCCGTGCCATC
This sequence comes from Cyclobacteriaceae bacterium, assembly GCA_013141055.1. NCBI lineage: Bacteria > Pseudomonadati > Bacteroidota > Cytophagia > Cytophagales > Cyclobacteriaceae > Cyclobacteriaceae bacterium. The sequence continues at coordinate 1,388,111 of JABFRS010000001.1, forward strand.
TGTCATTTTCTTGGAAGTAATTCTTGCCATAGTGATGAACCCAATCGCAATTAACATAATCACATTATGCTCCATCGTCCAATAGCGAAGAGTAGCGTCCTTCATAGTGCCACCGCTAAACTGCACAAACGGACTAGAGAAGTAAAGAATAATACCGACGAGCAATTGGGTGTGCGTAACAGAGAAAAGAGAAAGACCCAGAATATTATCAACTTTAGTGAAAGCCTTCTTTCCGGAAAATCCCAGAAATGATTTTACAATAACCACCAGTAAAAGGATCAGGACGAAATAGCGTAAAAACGAATGGGTGTGAAGTAGTCCCGGATACATATAATGTAATTAAGAAACCGAAATTAATTGTTTGAGAGCATATAATCACAAGATTCAGTGATTTTATGTCCGCTTATCCAAAACCGTTGGTGCATTTCATTTCCAGTGCTTACCTTTTCTTTCAAAATATTATGCTATGAAAAAATATCTTTTGATAATGACCCTCGGGTTCATTACTTCGGTCTCCCTGGCCCAGGACAACCAGGGTTATCAGCGACCCCCTGAAGAGATCGCGAAACTGGTCGAGGCTCCTCTTACTCCGGCGATCATCATCTCACCTGATAAAAGCTGGATGGCTTTGATGGATCGTTCTGATTATCCAAGTATTGAAGAACTATCTCGTCCTGAATTGCGCATTGCAGGCCTTCGCATCAATCCAGAAAATTTTGGACCAAGCCGGAACAACTTTTTCATTGGATTAAAATTCAAGAATCTCAAAGACATGAAAGAGTATTCTGTAAATGGACTTCCAACTCCTTTGCAGATCAGCAATACAAGTTTTTCTCCTGATGGAAAGAAATTTACATTCCTTCAAACATATCCTGATCGGATTGAATTATGGCTGGTTGATGTTTCAACTGCAAGTGCAAAGCCTCTCACAAAGAAAAAAATTAATGCAACTCTTGCCAATCCTGTTGCATGGTTATCAAATTCCAGCACGATCATTTTCCTCGCAGCGGTCGAAAGCAAAAAACTTCCTGAAAAGACCCGTGTACCGGCCGGACCTGTGATAGAAGAAAATCTTGGAAAGAAAGCTCCCGCGCGTACTTACCAGGATCTTTTGAAAAATCCTTATGATGAAACGCTATTCGATTATCATTGTACTTCTCAATTATATTCCATTTCATTGGACGGAACTGAGAAAGCAGTAGGTGTACCAGGAGTATATTCCACTCAGAGTGTTTCACCGGATGGTTCTTTTGTGCTTGCAAAAGTCATTCATCGCCCATACTCCTATCTCGTACCTGCTAACTTATTTCCACAGTTGGTTCAGGTGATGGACATGAATGGTAATGTTGTAAAAAAACTTGTTGATGTGCCACTGGGAGATAATGTTCCTGTTGGATTCAATGCTGTCATAAAAGGACCAAGAGGTCATGCATGGCGTGCTGATCAGCCATCAACACTTTATTGGGCAGAAGCCCAGGATCAGGGAGATCCAAAGATTAAAGCCGAAATCCGCGACAAGGTTATTCAACTGAGTGCACCCTTCACTGGCAACCCATCTGATGTCATCAGTCTTCCATTACGATATGCAGGGATGATGTGGGGCAATGAAAAGTTAGCGATGGTAAACGAAATCTGGTGGGCTGATCGCAAGATCCGTACCTATCAGATAGACCCATCTAATCTTTCAAAGAAAAAAGTATTGTTTGATCGTTCTTACGAAGATGCTTACACAGATCCGGGCGATATTGTTACTACCTTCAATCAATATGGTCGTTCGGTGATCCTGATTAATTCTGACAATTCAATATATCTTGATGGCGATGGTTCTTCACCACAAGGTGATCGTCCGTTTCTAAGCAAAATGGATCTTACATCCGGAAAGATCACAAACCTCTGGAAGAGTGATGCTCCTTATTATGAATTCGTAGTGAGCTTCATTGATCCAAAGAAAGGAACATTTATAACTTCACGTGAATCTCAAAATGAAACCGCTAACTACTTTATTCACACTATAGGATCGAAAAATGTAACAGCCGTAACTTCTTTCCCCCATCCTTATCCACAAATCAAGGATGTGAAGAAGCAAGTATTAAAATACAAACGTCCTGATGGTGTAGATCTAACTGCAGATCTTTATTTACCTCCAGGCTATAAAAAAGAAGATGGTCCATTGCCAACCTTTCTGTGGGCTTATCCTGCCGAGTTCAAGTCAAAAGACAATGCTGGTCAGGTAAAGGGATCACCTTATACCTTCACCCGCATCAGCTCCGGCAGCCCGATCTATTGGGTGGTAAGAGGATATGCCGTGCTGGACAATGCATCTATTCCGATTGTTGGAGAAGGAGATGCTGAACCTAACGATACATATATCGAACAACTCGTTGCCAGTGCAAAATCAGCCATCGATTACGGAGCGTCATTAGGTTATGTTGATCCAAAAAGAGTTGGAGTGGGTGGTCATAGTTATGGAGCTTTCATGACTGCGAACTTACTGGCACACTCCGATCTATTCAAAGCAGGAATTGCAAGAAGCGGCGCATACAATCGCACGCTCACTCCTTTTGGTTTCCAGCAGGAAGAACGTACTTACTGGGAAGCGCCGGAAGTGTATAATAAAATGTCTCCATTCTCTTATGCCGATAAGGTAAAGACTCCCGTGCTCTTCATCCATGGTGAAGCGGATAATAATTCCGGAACTTTTCCAATTCAGACAGAGAGATTTTACAATGCTATAAAAGGACATGGCGGAACAGCACGTTACGTATTGCTGCCATACGAAAGTCATGGCTACCGGGCAAAGGAATCTATCATGCACATGCTGTGGGAAATGGATAATATGCTTGAAACCTATGTAAAGGGAGGTGATAAAATGAAGGCCAAGATCGGAACAAAATAAAAATTTCGATTTTCCAGGAAAGAAAGATATCGGGTAATCTCGGTATCTTTCTTTTTTATACCCCCTATGAAACAACTCTTCCTGCTTCTCATTTTCGCGTGCTCTTTTTTATCATCAAAAGCACAGAGTGCCGATACAGTAAAAGTTGGCGCCTATATTATCAGTGTTCATGATATTAATTTTCATGACAAGGAATACACCATTCGTTTCTGGTTATGGTTTTTATACAGTAATCCGGAATTTAATTTTCTAAAGCAACTTGACATCCCTAACGCAAAAGAAATAGACGAGCCGGATATTGTAGAAGACAGCGTGAACGGGAAAAAATGGGTGCAGATGAAAATGAAATGTACCATGAAAGAAAATTGGGTAGTTCATAACTTCCCGTTTGACGAACAGCACTTGAGAGTACGAGTTGAGAATTCTGTCTTCGACAAGAATAGCCTAATCTTTCTTGCTGATAAAAGGCATTCAATGTTTGATGATATTGAGGGCCTTGATGGATGGCATATCAAGGATTTTAAAGTTTCATCTGACACAACTCGTTACGGAACGGGCTTTGGTGACCCACGGGTTGGCCATGACTCTCAGACCTTCTCTACGTTTAAGATAGACATGAATATCAAGCGCGATGCATGGGGACTTTTTATGAAAATCTTCATTGGAATGTACATCGCCTTCCTTATTGCCCTGATCAGCTTTGTATCCTTTCCGTGGGAACTGGAACCTCGCTTTGGGTTGCCAGTCGGTGGTCTGTTTGCTGCGGTGGGTAACAAATATATTATCGATTCACTGCTTCCGGAATCTCCGGAGTTTAGTCTGGTTGATACGCTGCATAGTATAACTTTCTTTGGAATCTTATCCGTTCTGGCTGTTTCGGCGATTTCTCTTAAGTATTTCAATGCCGGAAACAAAGAAGCTTGTCTGAAAGCTGACAAGATCGGATCCCGGATTGTAGCGGGAGCTTTTGTACTTTTGAATATCTATTACATTGCCTCTGCCTAACCTGTGAAAAAATTACTATTCACCATTTCCATTTTATTCAGTTCTCTGATAGCCAGTGCTACGCCGCCTGATACTGTGCGTGCAGGTGCATATATCATCAGTATTCATGATATTAACTTTCATGATAAAGAATACACCATCAGGTTCTGGCTTTGGTTTCAATACAGCAACCCCAACTTCGATTTCAGCAAGCAACTGGATATTCCAAACGCAAAAAGCATTGACCCACCAGAAATCATCGTCGATAGTATTGACGGCAAGGCTTGGGTGATGATGAAAATGAAATGCACAATGAAGGAGAGCTGGGAGGTCGGCGATTTTCCTTTTGATTCACAGCATCTGAATGTTCAGATTGAAAATACGCTCTTCGATAAAAACACACTCGTATTTGATCCTGATCTTGAAGGAAGTCGTTTTGGAAAAAAGATTGCAATTGACGGATGGACCATCAGTAATTTTTCCGTGAATTCACAAATCAGTGAATATGAGACAGGCTTTGGGGACTACAGACTTCCCAGTCAGCACACGGAGTTTGCGACGTTCAATATTGACATGAATATTGAACGTGAAGCCTGGGGCTTGTTTATGAAGATCTTTATTGGAATGTACATAGCCTTCCTGATTTCTATGATCAGCTTCACTCCGCATCCATGGGAGCTTGAGCCAAGATTTGGATTGCCAGTCGGCGGTTTGTTTGCCGCGGTTGGAAACAAATATATTATTGACTCACTCCTGCCGGAATCTTCACAATTCAGTCTTGTGGACACTCTTCATACTATAACTTTCCTGGCAATCTTTGCAACGCTATTGGTATCGGCGATCTCATTACGTTTGTATGATCGCGGGAGAAAAGAAGATTGTTTGAAAGTGAATAAATACGGATCTAGAATTGTAGTAGGCGTTTATGCTCTTTTAAACATCTTCTTCATTTGGCTGGCAATAATCTAAAAAAGAGCGTTGAGCGTGCTCAATTCCCACTTTTGAGAATGGTATTCTCCTAGATTTTATTTTTAGTGTCAATCACAATTGTTACGGGTCCATCATTTAAAAGATTCACCTGCATATCTGCACCAAACTCTCCTGTCTGAACGGGTTTTCCTAACTGATCTGTTAACTGCTTTACAAATTTTTCATAAATAGGAACGGCTATCTCAGGGCGCGCTGCCTTGATGTAAGAAGGTCTGTTTCCCTTCTTTGTGCTTGCCTGCAACGTAAACTGACTCACTGCAATGATATCGCCACCATCATCACGAACACTGACGTTCATCACACCCTGCTCGTCATTGAAAATACGCAGATTAATGATCTTGGACGATAGCCATAAAATATCTTCATCATTATCGGCTTCTTCAATTCCAACAAGGATCAGAAGACCTTTATCGATTCTTGATTTAATTGCACCACTAATTTCAACTGATGCATTTCTAACACGTTGTATGACGGCAATCATCTGTAATCAGAATGATTGCAATTCTCCAGATTCATGAAAAAAACTTCCGGTTCCAGGGGCTTTTGAAATACTAAGCATTGCTCTGGCAACCCTGATGGATTCAATAGCCTTGTATTTTTTGGGAATCACAAAATCAAGAACCTTCATAACGCCTTGCCCAACATTCTCTCCTGCCCGTTCGTCAATTCTTGGTCCTAATAACATGGAGGGTCGAAAAACGTGAAGGGATTCAAAACCAATTTCTGATATCATCCGCTCCACTTCACCCTTTACCCGATTATAAAAAATTGAAGATTTTTCATTAGATCCGAGTGCAGTTACCAGGTAAAAATGCTGAGCTCCCATGCTTTTAGTAATGGTGGCCAATGAAACAGGGTAGCTCAAATCTACTTTGCGGAAAGCTTCCTTTGAGCCGGCCTGTTTGATAGTGGTTCCAAGACAACAGAAAACATCATCCGCTTTCAATTGACTTGTATATTCTTGCATTTTATCAAAGTTGATAACAACATTCTCAAATCTTGCAGAGGATTTTGTTATTGGTTTTCTTGTTACCGCAATGACTTTGCTGTAATAAGTATCCTCAAGCAATAAGTCAAGAAGCTGAGAGCCAATTAAACCGGTAGCTCCAGCGATAATAGCGATCTTCATCAGAAAGTCTGTTGAATTTCTTTCCTTAACTCAGAAAGAGCATGCGAAATAGGCTCTACTTTCTTATCCATGGTGAGTTCAAAGATCTTGCGCGCCAAATCAAGACTTGTTGATTCTGCCTCCATTTGTGACGACGCTTCATTAATAAGAATGGTTAAATCCTCTTTTGCATTCTTGATCATATTCCAGACATCTTCACTCATATAAATCTGCTGAGATACATTGTGATTGTATTCATTTCGGATCTCATCGAGCAGAAGTTTATGAAACTCACGGGCAGAGTATCCCTGATTGTTAAGTCGCAGCAAAAGGTTGGGCGGTGAGATGCGCTCCAGGAACAGACACATTCTTTCATATGCCTGAAGACGATTGGGAAGAATCGTTTCAATGCTACGGGTTCGTATCTCCAGCTTCTTGAGCTCAATCTCTTTAATTATGAAAGAGCGAACCATCAGGTAGACGGCATAAAGGACGAGAGACGCTGGCAACAATATTTTTCCGTATTCAATCAGAGCTTCCATAGAATTATTTGTCCCGTAAAGGTGTTTAAAAATTAGCTAATTTTGAAGGTCTTCAGGGATGTGAGTGCATCGATAACGAAAACTCGCAAGAATCCTTGTTTGTGCACGCAAAAAGCACTCAATTAAACGCGTAGAAAATTATGTTTGATCAGGTAAAGCCCGTGACTCTCTCCTCCAGGGCCGCTGAAGAAGTGCAAAAAATCATGTTTACAAAGAATATTCCTTCTGACTACGGTTTAAGAATTGGAGTAAAAGGTGGTGGTGGTTGTGGTGGAGCAAAACTTATTGTCGGCTTCGACAAGAAACATGATTCAGATATCTCCTATGAAATAAATGGAATTCCGGTCTATGTTGATAAAAAGCATGCTATGTATGTGATCGGAAAAGAGGTTGACTTTTATGAAGGAGATGAAGGAAGAGGGTTTATGTTTGTTGAGCAGGTGAGCGAAAAATCTTAACCGTCAGAGATTTTATCTCTTCTTATTAATCACAACAGACGCCTTCTTACAAACTCCTCCGATCGGCGGATTGAATTTTGAAATACTAACCTGAACTACCTTCGCATCTGTAAACACCTTCAGAATTTCTTCTGCGATCAGGTGACCCACACGCTCCAGTAACTTTGAAGGTTTCTCCATCTCCGCTTTTACCAAGGCATAGACATTTTCATAATTAATCGTTCCAGATAAGTCATCATGAAAGGCAGCTTCCGAAAATTCGGTTTCAATAACTATATCCAACTCGAATTTATTTCCGGAAGAACGCTCATGCGGATACACTCCATGATAGGCGTGAAATTCCAGTCCTTCAAGAATGACTTTTCCGGTCATGCTACTTCATCAAAGAAGGAACGCATAGGCTCTGATTCCTTGATGACAGGCTTTTGAGTTTCGGGCTGCGTTTGTGAGTGAAGATGCTTTCCGTTATTATCATTGGGATACATCGACTTCTTAGCTTCACGTCGGGCTAGTATAAGATGGTCTTCTGGATTAAAATTCTTAGTTGACTGGGTAACGCGATCGGCACGATCCAATGTTTCGTTGGCAAGACGCTTTAAGTCATCCAACAAATTGTTCCGTTGTGACTCCGCTGCCTTATACTGATTAACCAGTTCGCGAAGATTGTCCTCCATTTCTCCAAGCATTTGTCTCGAAGTCATGTCAGCTTCTTCAATTGTATTCTTTGCTTTGTCCTTCGCTTCATTTAAAAGCGCATCTGCACTGATCTGAGCTTCACGTACATAAAGCTCCGCTGATTTCTTGGCCTGATCTACCATGCTTGAGCCGGTGTCTTCTGCAGTCTTCAGCGTTTTAAAGAGTGATGTTTCTACTTCGCGAAGCTTTGAAACCTCACGCTCGCAGGCATCCAGTTTCATCTTAAGTTCTTTGGCTTCATCATTCATTCGTTCCCATTCCTGGGAAAGAGAAAGGAGAAAAGCATTTACTTCATCTTTGTCGTAACCACGGAGAGTTCGCTCAAAAGATTTTTGACGAATTTCTAAAGGTGTGATTTTCATGACGTAGTGGGTTAATGTTTAAAAGTTTAAAAAATTACGTCCCATATGGATATCGTTCGGTCATCACTGGCGCTGACTAACTGATTGTGAAAAGAAGTCCAGAGTAGCTTATTAACGGAAGTTCCGTGTCCAGCGTGTCTAGCCTTGTCAATTACTTTCAGAAGTGTGAGGTCAGCCGCCTGCCAGACCTTAATCGATTTATCCAGGCTGCAAGTTACAAAATGTTTGCCATCCGGACTAAAAACAATGTTATTGATCGCGTACAGATGAGCTACCACCTCCTGATGAAGTGCATAATCGGCATCCGCATTCCATGATTTTAGTCTTGCATCCCTGGATCCACTTAACAAAAACTTAAAATCGGGGGTATAGACGAGGGTAAAAACCGAATTTGAATGAGATTCCCACTCATACTTGCTCTCTAAACTGTCAAGGTCAAATACTCGGATATATTGATCACTATAACCAACGGCGAGCTCTCTTCGGATTGGATTCACCGCGATCGTCCTGGCACTTTTATCCGTTCTGGATAAGGTTTTAAGAATGATCAGACGATCAAGATCTACTACAACAACAGCCCCATCGCCACAGGCTACATAACATATTCTTCCTTCCGTTTGAATATCAAAAATTGCTGCGGAAGAAATTTTCAGGGACCCAATCTCCTTTTTATTCCGCCAGTCAAGCAAATGAATCCCTTCATAATTATGGCCAACTATCAGAATATCCTTAAAGGAAGAATAATGCAGAGCATAAATTGAATTTGGCAATTGAGCAATTCTCTCCCCCTCTTCAGGATGGTTCATATCCCATTGAACCACCATTCCATCACCAGCACTTGAAAAAAATACAGAAGAGTCCCCTGAAGATTGCAGGGTGTAAACACAATCTCGGTGACCCGTAAGTGTGTGCAGCTTTTGTATTTGAATTGCCATGATGAGTCTCTACACAAATTACGTAATCGAATTACATTTAGCGGTTAACTGACACCGGTTAACAGTTACTATCTTTACAGAAAGGTATCTGTAAAATTGAATCAGAATAGGAGATTAACCTAATGCCGCTTCTTAAAATACATTCATTGGGAGAAGAAAAAGCATGGGCCCTTTGGCACATGACGGAGTCAGAATCTGAGCTTTCAGAGATGTTGGAAGAATCATGCCCGGCAGAGATCGTCAATGAAATAAAACGACGAGAATGGCTTTCAGGCAGGAAGTTGATTAGAATTTTATTGGAAAGTCTGGAACTTCAATATTTGGGTTTAACAAAGGATGAATTTGGAAAACCCTTTCTTAAAGGACATCCTCATCAAATATCATTATCTCATTCTTATCCGTATGTTGCCGCCCAAATCGATCGGGATAATTCCGTTGGAATTGATCTGGAGCAGCCAAAGGAAAAGCTGCGAAAAATTGCCCCAAGAGTTTTTAGTAAAATTGAAGTCGACGATGCCGGTGACAATATTGTTAAATTATGTATTTACTGGTGTGCCAAAGAGGCGCTGTATAAGATCTACGGAAAACGGAACCTTCTTTTTACAGATCACCTTTTGATCATGCCCTTTGCAATGGAAAATGAAGGAAGTATTTCCGGGAAAATTCAATTACCAGAAGTTAATACAACGGTTAGTCTCTATTACGTTATTATGAAAGAGTTTGTAATTGTTTATACTGTATAAATGAACTGAGCATGCAAAGGTTTTCTTTTATTTTTTTGTTCATGGTTATGATAACCTTAGGCTCAAAGGCTCAAGTCAGGAATTTCTCTTTGACAAATGTTGTTGATGGATCAACTGTGTCCCTGGAAAGTTATCCATCATGTTCCGGAATGGTAATTGTTTTCACCAGTAATGCATGCCCTTACGATAAATATTATACCGCCAGGTTAAAGCATCTTATCACAACTTATCAGGGCAAGATTCAGTTTCTGCTTATCAATTCTTACACCGAGCCTGAAGAATCAGCAGATAAAATGAAGGCAGCCTATGATGGATGGACTTTACCTGTTCCCTACCTTGCAGATAAGGACCAGGTCGCAATGGAATGCCTGACTGCCAGAAAAAGTCCTGAAGTCTTTCTATTGAAAAGCATCAACGGAAAATATGAAGTAGTGTTCAGTGGGGCTATTGATGACAACGCACAGGTTTCTGCCGCTGTATCTGAAACATATCTACGAGCATCTATTGATAAACTTCTTGCCGGGCAAAAGATAGAACTTACAAATGTCAGACCTGTTGGCTGTACGATAAGAAAGAAATAATGTTATTTCTACTATACCTCAAACTGCTTGGCATTGGTGTGGTTGTTTTTTCAAAGAAAATAATCAACTGGGTCTTTGATATGTATGAATATTTTGAAAAGAGGTCAGAGAAGTAGTAAGGCTTTCTACTCGTTTTAAACTCCCAGATCTCCTCCATCAGAAATCTCCACAAGCAACAATTTTACTTCCTCCGCTTTTGCATGTTCCCCCATTTTTTCAAAGGACATAATCAGATTCCGTAAAGCTCTGCGAATAATCTCAAGACTATCACAGGGTTCAAAAAATGAATTCTGTGGAACAAGGTGCAACTCATTGATATAATTCTCAATGTCCTGCTTTGAGAAGATCAGACCGCGGTTAAAAGCATTGATATAAAACTGATTGTTCTGGTTGTCTTTGTAAGTGAGAATGAAAAGATTTGGAAGATTTACTCCATACACCGGCAATTTCAACTTCTGAGCTACCAACATGTAAATTACACAAAGTGTAATCGGATTACCCTTTCTTGTTTCCAACACAACATTCAACATCGAATTTCCCGGGGAATGAAAATTCTTGGTATTCGCCCCAAATTTTAACTTATTGAATAGTACGCCATTCACAACTTTCACCTGATCATTGGGATAAAGATCGGGTCGGAACTCCAACCATGTTTCGTAATAGATTTGTTCCAGCTCCTGTTTTAGTTTATCAAGCTCCAGATCCGGATATTGATAAGTTGCCACCAGCCACATTGCTGTGAGTAAGTCCTTATCCTCACTCTTGTACCATTCCAGTAAACGATTTTTTAACAATTCATATTGAAGAACATGAATGATATCTTCAATACGTGATTGAAGTGTGGGATTAAAACTCGTCTCCCATTCTTTCTCAAGGTATGGAATGGCTTCACGTCCAAGTGAAAGGATCTTTTCCTCCACGTGCGTAACGACCTGCTTGTCGTCATCGTCAAGTAAAGAAATAAGAGCTTTGATTTCACTTTCCTGCATACCTGAATAACTATTTACGTCTGAATCACCCCTACATTAAACTTCTCTACAGGCGCTTGACTGGCTGCCTCAATCCCTGCTGAAATATACTTTCGGGTATCAAGAGGATCAATGATCGCATCCACCCACAATCTCGCTGCGGCATAATATGGACTTAGCTGCTCGTTATACCTGTCAGTAATCTCTTTCAACAACTGCTCTTCCTCCTGTTTCTCTATTTTCTTCCCCTGCGCCTTCAATGTGCTGATGCGGATTTGCAGCAATGTTTTAGCGGCAGATGCTCCGCTCATTACTGCGATTTGCGCCGTCGGCCAGGCAACTATCAACCGCGGATCATAAGCCTTTCCACACATCGCATAATTCCCTGCACCGTACGAGTTTCCAAGAATCACAGTAAACTTTGGAACGGTTGAATTGGCCATTGCGTTTACCATCTTCGCACCATCCTTTATTATCCCGCCGTGCTCTGCCTTGCTACCAACCATAAAACCACTTACATCCTGAAGGAATAGCAATGGGATCTTTCTTTGATTACAATTCATTATAAAGCGAGCGGCTTTATCCGCAGAGTCAGAATAAATTACTCCACCCATCTGCATCTCACCTTTTTTATTCTTAACCACCTTCCGCTGATTGGCTACAATACCAACAGCCCATCCATCAATTCTGCCATAGCCGCAAATAATGGTCTTTCCATGAAGTGCTTTGTACTCATCAAACTCGGAGTTATCAACCAGGCGTCTGATAATTTCCATCGTATCATGAGGCTTGGATCGATCTGCGGGAAAAATTCCATAAAGTTCCTCAGGTTTTTCCTTGGGTGCCTGTGATTTGATCCTATCAAAGCCTGCATCATGTGCCTTGCCGACTTTATCCATGATGCTCCTGATATAATCTAGACAAGCCTGATCATTCGGAAACTTATTATCAGTGACGCCGGAGATTTCACAATGCGTGGTAGCCCCTCCCAGTGTTTCGTTATCAATCTCTTCGCCAATAGCAGCTTTAACCAAATAGGATCCTGCTAAAAATATGGAACCTGTCTTATCCACGATCATTGCCTCATCCGACATAATCGGAAGATAGGCACCACCGGCAACACAACTTCCCATGATAGCGGCAATCTGCACAATGCCCATCGAAGACATTTTTGCATTGTTTCGAAACTGTCGGCCGAAATGTTCTTTATCAGGAAAAATTTCATCCTGCATAGGAAGAAAAACCCCTGCACTGTCCACCAGGTAAATGATGGGCAAATGATTTTCCATTGCAATCTCCTGAGCTCTTAAGTTTTTCTTTGCCGTGATTGGAAACCATGCTCCTGCTTTTACAGTTGCATCATTTGCAACAATCACACACAAGCGGCCCTTCACACGACCCAATCCAGTAACCACACCACCACCTGGACAACCACCTTGCTCTTTATACATGCCTTCTCCTGCGAGGAGGCCAACTTCTATAAAATCTGAATTTTTATCGATGAGATAATCGATACGTTCACGTGCGGTAAGCTTTCCCTTTTGATGCTGCTCTTCAATTTTCTTTTCACCTCCACCTAAACGAAGTTTCTTTTCTCTTGTCTCCAGCTGGAAACATAATTGCTTAAAAAGATCTTCGTTTCGATTGAATTCTACATCCATGAGGTCTGAGATTGTTACATAAAAAGCAATGGCTTAATTTTTAGCCGCAGCTTTTTTCTTTTCTTCGTCTGCCTTCCTCTTATCTTCATCACGCTTGAGATCACGAACTACTTTTTTACGGCTTTTGCCTAGAGGTGCCGTAAAGTGCTTCGGATAATTGTTTAAATGACTAACCAGGCTATCCATTCTGATCAACAGTCGGTTCATATTTACGTACAGTGAGTCCTCAGTCATGAGTTTACTTACTGTATTATCTCCCTTCTTCAGCCTTCCCAGGGTTTCATTGAGGCTGGTTAATGTTTGCTGAGTTTTTAATATCGTTTTGTTCAATTCCATTCTCTTTAATGAATCTGATAAAACAGCGAAGTTCTTTAAAGTGGGTTTTAATTCAGTAAGAGTAACATTAAGATTGGAAGCGACATCAGAGAAACTTGTGGAAAGTGTTGTGATCTTTCCATTGGCATTGCGCAATGTTGCGTTTAAAAGATTTGGCGTAGCCTGCAGATCTGTAAAAATAGAATCAAGACGCTGAGAAACTTTTGTAAGCCCTTCAATTGCTGTGTTAAATTTACGAAGCGTAGTCTGCAAATTGCTGGCAACAGGTTCGGCTGTTTCCGTGATCTTATCAAACATTCCCTTTGCTACTTCAGAGCGAAGCGTGCTGCCTGCGGGCAGGGGGTTCTTGACATCTCCAATGGAAAGAATAACATATTTACCACCCAATAGCTCACTATCTAAAATTGCTTTTGTAGAATCTCCAAGCTGGATCTTTGAATCAATGTCGATCTCAACCAGCACGCTGTGGGTCTTGTTTTGCATGATCTCAATTTTGCTTACCCGACCCACAGAAAATCCACTCACCTGAACCGGATTGGAAACAGCCAAGTTATCTACATTTTCATAAATGACATAATACTTGGAGGTCGATGAGAAGAAATCGATGCCTTTCAAAAAATTAAATCCAAAATATAACAGGACGATTGCTACCGCCGCAAAAATCCCCACCATCAACTCTTTATTTCTCACGAATATTAATTTATAGATTCTACCTGTGTTTTATAATCTTTAAAAGCCCGATAAATTCCTGAAGCAATCAGATTTTGTCCGGCTTCTTCACTCAGGAATTTTTCTTCCTTGGGATTAGTAAGAAAGCCTACTTCGATCAATACGCTTGGCATTCCTGTACGCCACAAGACCCAGAAAGGCGCTTGCTTTACACCTTTGCTTTTTCGTCCAAGCCGAGTCTTGAATTCAGCTTCTACCTTTCCCGCGAAGTTAAGACTGCTCTCCTGATAAGCGCTCTGCGCAAGGGAAAATAAAATATTTGACTCAGGGCTGTTGGGATCAAATCCTTCATACCGCTCCTGATAATTATCGTCTAGTACAATCACTGAATTCTCGCGTTTGGCAACATCGAGATTTCCACCTGCCTTCTGAAGGCCCATAACATATGTTTCAGTACCATTGATCTCTGCCTTTGACACTGCATTGGCATGGATGCAGATGAAAAGATCAGCCTTATTTTTATTCGCTATGGCTGCCCGCTCGTCAAGGGCAATGTATCGGTCATCCTTCCGGGTATAAATAACCTTCACTCCCGGGATATTTTTTTCTATGTAGGCTCCAACCTTTAAGGCGATCTTCAGCGCCACGTCCTTCTCTTTTAAAGAAATACCTCTGGTGCCCTGATCCTTTCCCCCATGACCGGCATCAATAACGACTATATGGACACCCGTATCAACGCGCCGGGTCACTGCCGAAGAGTTTAGCAAGGTTATTGCTAACAAAAAGAGCTTAGCGCGAATATTCACAGTTGCAGCGATGTGAGGTATTTGACATAAATTCGCACAAAATCGTGAATTTTTCGCTTAAAACTAAATTTTTAGCTGTACCCTTTCCTAACACCACAGTGCGATTTGTAGGTATTTTTTTTCTTTTAATAACAGTAATCTCCTCATACGGTCAGGTTGAGAAACCTGTTGCGTCGCCCAAAGGTGATTTAAAGACCCTTCCCAAGGATTCTATAGGCTTAAAACAAGATACCGCCCGGGTAAAAAGTGATTCCCTTGCAAGAAAAAAGAAAGGTGACATTGAAACGACGATCAATTATTCTGCCCGTGATTCCATCAACTCAAGTCTGGATCGCAAAATCGTTCACCTCTATGGCGATGCAAAAATCAAGTACGGAGAGGTTGAGCTGATCGCAGAAGAAATAACTATTGACTATGAGCAGTCTACCATCACGGCTAACGGAAGGCAGGATACTCTAGGTCGATGGATTGGTTATCCTATTTTCACCAATTCAGGTGAAAAATATGAGACCAAAAAAATGATCTATAACATTAAAACAAAGAAGGCACTCATTACTGAAGTTGTCACAAAACAAGGCGAGGGATTTCTCCACGGACAAGCAGTATTCAAAAATGAAAAGAACGAACTACTTAGCTTACGCAACGCTTACACCACCTGTGATCTCGCTCATCCTCATTATCAGATCATAGCATCCAAAGCAAAAGCAATACCCGGAGATAAAATAGTAGTAGGTCCTTTTCATATGGAATTCAATGACGTTCCCTTACCACTAGGATTTGCTTTCGGAATTTTCCCCTCTCCACGACAAAGCAGTTCAGGAATTATTGTTCCTGCTTATGGAGAAGAGAACAACAGAGGATTTTTTCTGAGAAATGGTGGATATTTCTTTGATATCAGTGATTACTTCAAGCTCCAACTTACTGGAGATATTTACTCAAAAGGATCCTCCGGACTTTATATCAATACAAGCTACCGCTCACGCTACAGCTACAGCGGAAATTTTAACTTCAGTTACACCAATAATCGTCTTACCAGCAACATTGAAGATCCCAACACTGTAAAAGATTTTCGTGTAACCTGGAGTCATACGCCATTAAGTCGTGGAAGCGGAAGATTCTCCGCTTCTGTTAATGCTGCAACTGCATCTTATAATCTCAGTAATTTCTTGCCTCTTGCTTCTAATTCTACCACCAACAGAATTGATGCAACAAGTCGAAAATTAAGTTCCAACATTTCCTATTCAAAAACTTTCGGATCGATTGCAACACTTGGTATCAATTATAGAATCAACCAGGATCTTATAACCAAGCAGGTTGACATGCCATTGCCTGATCTTAGCTTTAACCTTAACAATCTTTATCCTTTGAAGAAAGTCTCTGAAAGCATGATCTTTCAGAATCTTTCTATGCGTTATACAATGACTGCCACCAATCAGATCACCAATAATCTTGGAAGGATCGATATAAACGGTACCCGTCAGCCTTATCTTGATCTATCTGGTAACCCTATCACCCACGACAGTATTGCTCCCTTCAATTTTACCAACCTTCCAACTTTCATTCGCAATGCCAATAAAGGCGTGCGTCACACTATCCCTCTCTCAACTTCTTTCAAGTTTTTGAATTTCTTCACGATCAGTCCAAGTTTCAATTATGATGAGATATGGTATTTTGACAAAACTCGCTGGAAATTATCTGATGATAGTACTGCTGCAGTAATTGACAGAAAGGAGCAAGGATTTAACAGACTGGTGACTTATTCCACCAGTGTGAATCTTACAACACGCATTTATGGAACTTACTTTTTTAAGAGAGCTTATGGGGTTCAAGCCATACGACACATCATTAATCCAACGATAGGTTATAGTTATACACCCAATTTTGCAGATCCAAAGTATGAGTACTTTGATGTGTTGCGCCTTAAAAATGCAAAGTATGACACTTATAAATCTGTCCACGAGGGATATACTTATGGCGGAGCAAGAACGGGCACGAGCTCTGTATTGAGCTTTGGGATCAATAACACCATTGAGATGAAGGTTAAAAGCAAGAAAGACACGGTCGCTAAGAAGATACCAATATTTAACACCCTTTCCATTAACAGTGGATACAACTTCGCCGCAGATTCATTCAGACTACAACCCTTTAGTCTAGCAGCCAATACAAATGTTCTGAACGATAAGCTAAACGTGAACTTAAGTGCTGTGCTGGATCCTTATCAGTATGTTAAAATCTATGAGCAGGCCAAATATGATTCCGTTGTGGCAGTTGGTGGCAGTGATCTTGCCAACCGAACACAGGTAGTTGAAATTCAAACGCGTAACTATGCATGGGAAAGTACTCAGGCAATTCCCTTTAGAGTTATTAAAGAATCAAATTTTGGCATTGGCAGAATTACCAGCGCTAATCTTGCACTCAGCACAAACTTCAGTTCAAAAGGACAGAAAAAGGATAATGATACTCGGGATAAGATCTTAAAATCAAATGCTCCCCCGGCAGAGAAACAGTATCTTATTCAAAATCCGGACTCGTATGTTGATTTTGATATTCCATGGAATCTAAGGCTAAGCTATAACGCCAATTATTCTCATTCTGTAAATAGCACTCCTAAGGTTACTCAATCATTAAGATTCAATGGAGATTTCAGCCTTACAAAAGCATGGAAGGTGACTTACAATTCCGGATATGACTTCGAGGCTAAAGAGATTACAACAACTCAATTAGGTATTACCCGTGACCTTCATTGCTGGACTGTCAACTTAAGCTGGGTTCCGTTTGGAAGATTCACTTCCTACACTTTCTTTATAGGTGTAAAATCTTCCCTTTTGAAGGATCTTAAGCTTAACAGAACCCGTTCCTTCTACGATCTTTAAGGTCTTATTTCTTTTGCCAGGATTCTATTTCAGGAAGTGTTATTGGAGCTATTTCAAGTTTTAGCTTTTTTCTCATTCCGCCCATATCATTCAGAAGTTTGGATGGCTTGATCTCGCGTAGTTGCTCTACAGATGCAATATTCAATTTTTGAAGAAGTGGGATTAATTCTTCTCTCACTCCTGCTTCCTTGAATTCCTGATTATCTCCTGCAGCTGTATGCTTCTCCGGTTTCATCTGAGGAAAGAAAATCACATCCTGAATAGATGGAGAATTCGTCATGATCATGGAAAGACGATCTATACCAATTCCCAATCCGGCTGTAGGGGGCATACCAAATTCCAACGCTCTTAAAAAATCCTCGTCCAATGTCATTGCCTCTTCGTCTCCACGCTTGCCCAGCTCGATCTGATCCTCAAATCGCTGACGCTGATCAATGGGATCATTGAGTTCAGAAAATGCATTACAGATCTCCTTGCTATTGCAGATAGCTTCAAATCTTTCAACAAGACCCGGTTTGCTCCTATGCTTCTTTGCAAGCGGTGACATCTCAACCGGATAATCGGTAATGAAGGTTGGCTGGATCAGCAAAGGCTCACACTTTTCGCCAAAGATCTGATCAATGAGTTTTCCCTTACCCATAGTGGCATCATTGGGGATATTCAGATCCTTACAAACTTTTAAAAGTCCCTCTTCATTCATTGAAGAGATATCAATTCCTGTAAAGTGATGAATGGCCTCAAACATTGTGAAGCGCTTCCAGGGTCTTTTAAAATTCAGAACATTGTCACCAACCTTAACTTCTGTTGTGCCGTGAAGATCAATCGCTACCTTCTCAACCATCTCTTCCACAAGATTCATCATCCAGTGATAATCTTTATAGGCAACATACAATTCCATTTGTGTGAATTCAGGATTGTGAAAGCGCGACATGCCTTCATTCCGGAAATCCTTAGAAAACTCATACACTCCACTGAATCCACCAACAATCAGTCTTTTAAGATATAGCTCATTTGCAATACGCAGGTACAGCGTCATGTCCAGCGTATTGTGATGCGTCTTGAATGGTCGCGCCAACGCTCCTCCGTAGAGTGGCTGTAAGATAGGTGTCTCAACTTCCAGATAACCTTGTGTATTGAGATACCCTCTCATGGAGTTGACAAGCTTCGTACGATTAATGAATGCAGCCCGCACTTCCGGGTTAACCACCAGATCAACATAACGCATACGGTATCGTTGCTCTGGATCAGTGAATGCAGCATGACGGTGAACAGTTCCTTGCTCATCTGTTGTTTCTTTTACAACCGGGAGTGGCCGCAATGATTTTGAAAGGATCGTTAGAGTATTTGCATGGATGGAAGTCTCTCCGGTTTGTGTAACAAAAACAAATCCCGTGACGCCAATAATGTCTCCGATGTCCAATAGTTTTTTGAAAACCGTGTTATAAAGTGTCTTGTCTTCACCAGGAGCGATGTCATCTCTTCTGAAATAGACCTGGATCTTCCCATGCTCGTCCTGAAGTTCTGCAAAAGAGGCATTTCCCATGATACGACGGTTCATGATCCTTCCGGCGAAAGAAACGTTTTTAAACGCCTCAGGCGCGGTAGGAAACTTCTCAAAAATTTCCTGAGAAGAGGTGCTGATTTCAAATAAGTCTGCTGGATAGGGATTAATTCCCAACTTTTGAAGTTCCTCGAGGCCCTGCCTTCTGATAATTTCCTGTTCGCTTAACTGCATGTGCTTTTTACAAGTAAAAACCGCCTTTTTAACGGTGGGGCAAAAATAGAGGAAATTGACAATGAATTAATTACGAAATCAGGCTTTGTGATTTTTTCGCCTTGTCAGTTCTTTCCGGATAAGAGATAATTCCCGGCTGCTCTGACCTGCAACTGAAGTATTTTCTGCCGCTCTTCTCAGGAGATATGGCATTACTGCCTCTACCGGACCATATGGAACATACTTCGCAACATTATAACCTGCTTTCGCGAGGTTAAAAGAAATGTTGTCACTCATTCCCAACAGTTGAGCAAACCATACATGGTCATCATTAGGCTTCATGTTGTATTTCTCCATTAGAAGCGTTAGATAATGATTGCTATACTCATTATGCGATCCACATACAACCGAAATTCTTTGCTTGTTATCGATGCAGAAAGAAAGAGCAGTATTAAAAGCATCATCCGTTAATTGCTTAGACGCATGAATGGGATTTGGATATCCGCTCTTTTCAGCTCTGGCAGCTTCTTTCTCCATGTAAGCACCTCTTACAAGTTTTACTCCCAATTGATAATTGTGCATAGCTGCCGAATGAAAAGCCATCTTCAAATTCTCAAGCATATCCGTACGATACAATTGAAACGTGTTGAATACAATCGCTTTCTGCGAATTATACTTTGCCATCATCTCATAGGCAAGCATATCGATTGGTGACTGAATCCAGGTTTCTTCCGCATCTACCAAAACAGGAATACCGGTAGCATGCGCCTTTGAACATATTTTATCTACACGCTGTCTTACTTTTTCAAATTGATTTTTCTCCTCCTTATCTAAAGTCAATCCGGATTGTATCTTTTCCAACAACGTTGCACTTGCTAGTCCAGTGACTTTAAAAACACAAAAGGGTATGTTGTGCGATTGAACTGCTCTTTCAAATGTATTCAATACCTCTTCTGTTGTCAGATCAAAGCCCTTCTCTGTTTTCTCGCCTTCAATAGAATAGTCAAGGATCGTCTTGACATTATAATCTCCCAGTTGCTTTACTGTCTTTTCAGTTCGCTCAATGGTTTCACCACCGCAGAAATGTTGAAATACCGTGGATCGCACAATACCTTTTATCGGAAGCTTCAGAAACATTCCCAATTTGACAGCGCTCGTAGATACCTTGGAAATAAAAGGGTTGTTTACAACGGTAAAAATAAAATTGGCCCTTTTTAATTCACTATCAGATTTATAGCGAAAGGCGGTGGCTGTATCGTCGAACCTCTCCAGGGGGTCAATTTCCATGTAACAAATTTAAGGACTCAAATATAGTAGTGGATTCTATTTTACAGACGGTTCTTAATAAAATGAGTCTGCCGATAATCAGAATATGGGGTAATAATTCTATTATTTTTGATCTTTAAAGTATATGATCCAAACTAAAATTCAAGCAGGCACCCTCATATCAAAAAGCTATTTTAAAGCCTATTCTTCAATTGCTGTTCTGGTTGATGAAAACACCCGACGCCATTGCTACGATGGATTGATTGATAAATTGCCAAAACACGGATTAATTGAGATTAAAAGTGGCGAAGAAAATAAGACGCTGGCAACGGCTCAGGTGATCTGGCAAAAGATGACGGATCTGGGACTGGATAGACATTCTCTTCTTGTTATTATTGGTGGAGGAGTTCTGGGAGATATGGGAGGCTTTTGCGCTGCTACCTTCAAAAGAGGTATAGATTTTCTGCTGGTTCCCACAACACTCCTTTCTCAGGTTGATGCGAGCATCGGAGGAAAGCTTGCAATTGATTTTGGATCTTATAAAAATCACATAGGCATTTTTCAACAGCCTGTCACAACTCACATTGCTACCGATTTTTTGAAGACGCTTTCGACAGAAGAATTAAGGTCCGGGTTTGCAGAAGTCATCAAGCATTGCATCATAGCTGATAAAGCGATGTGGAAAAAGATTTCAAAGCGATCACTCAACACTCAGGATTGGTTAAAACTCGTCAAGCATTCCGTTAAGATTAAAAGTCTTGTAGTAAAAAAAGATCCTAAGGAAAAAGGACTTAGAAAAATTCTGAACTTCGGCCACACTATCGGGCACGCACTGGAGGGATATTTTCTTACGTCCGGCAAACGAATCCTTCATGGAGAAGCCATCGCAATCGGTATGGTCATGGAATCATACATTGCTAATCGTAGAAAACTGCTTTCCAGCAATGACCTAAAGGAAATTACGGGCTACATTCTGTCTGTATATGGCCGTATCGACCTTCCGGGAACGGAAGCCTGGATTCCATTATTAAAGCATGACAAGAAAAATAAAGGAAACAAGATATTAATGGCTCTTCCAAAACAGCTTGGAAAAGCCACATGGGATGTGGTGGTCAGCGCGAAAGAAATCCGCGAATCATTGGATTACTACCGGTCATTTTAAACATAGTGAGCATCATCCTCAAGAACTACCTTTTCCTGCTTGTTCTTGAGAGTGCGCTTCAACCCATTAGCGTTACGAACGATGAATTCCTTCGTCTTTTTTTTCCGATCGCCCGTAAGCAACCAGGCCGCCAACAATGCTCCTCCGGCTATTCCAATACCAATCGCAACTTTGCGTGTTGTACTCATATCGGTCTTAACTACTTTTGATTTTAAATGGTTTCACAAAATAATAAAATCGTCAAAAAAAGTCGCTGCTTTTTATATGACGGCAAAACATTCTAATAAACTCCTAACGACTTGAGCACTCGCATTGATATAGTAAAGAATTCTTCACTACTAGGAAACGTTCGTTCGCTTCCTTCTTCTAAAAGTCTGAGCAATCGTGCACTGATCATTAATGCACTCACCGAGCATAAGGGAACCCTTGAAAACCTTTCTACGGCAAGAGATACTCAATTGATGCACGCGCTTCTTCACAGCAATGAAAGTGTTATTGATGTGATGGACGCCGGCACAACAATGCGTTTTCTAACGGCCTATTTCAGTGTGACAGGCAGGTCCAAAATGCTGACCGGGAGTGATCGAATGAAAGAAAGGCCTATCCATCTGCTGGTTGACGCTCTTCGAAAAATTGGTGTATCCATCGATTATAAGGGAAAAGAGGGCTTTCCTCCTATCGAAACAAAAGGCTTTGCGCGACAATTGACAAACCGGATTTCTATCCGCGGAGACGTCAGCAGTCAGTTCATATCTGCTCTGATGATGACTGCTCCTACCCTTCCAGAGGGACTTACAATTGATCTGGAAGGAAAAATCGGAAGTTTACCTTATCTGATGATGACCGCCGAACTTATGGCTTTGTTTGGCATCCGGCCGGAAATGTCAGAACAGCAGATTAGGATTGCGCCGGGCCAATACAAACCCGCGTTTTACAGGGTGGAGCCAGATTGGTCTGCAGCAAGCTATTGGTTTGGATTCACTGCATTGGCTACGTCCGCTGAAATATTACTACCTGATGTGGATTCCTTCGCCCTGCAGGGTGACAGGGTCATAGTTGACATTATGAGTCAACTTGGTGTGGAAGCAGCCTTTAACAAAGAAGGATTGCGTCTTACAAAATCAAAATCTCAAACGGAGAAGCTGATATGGGATTTCACAAATTGCCCTGACCTTGCTCAGACCATTCTTCCTGTGTGTGCAGTTAAAAATATTCCGGGGGAATTCACGGGACTTGAAAGCCTGCGAATTAAAGAAACTGATCGCATCGCTGCTCTTCAGGCAGAGTTGATCAAGGTTGGAGCCCAGTTTATTGAAGATCAAAATCAATGGAGATTAATTCCTGGAAAGATTCCAACCACAAAACCAGTTATCGAAACATACCATGACCATCGCATGGCAATGGGATTTGCTCCTCTTGCAACTCAAATGGATATTTCTATTCAGGTTCCCGATGTAGTAAGAAAATCATATCCTACTTTTTGGGATGATATGAAGGGACTAGGATTCAGCCTAAAGATCAATAGCTGATAAACCCCGATTAGTTGCATCTCCAAATACAGATTTGAAGTAATCCGGCGCAAGTTTCATTCTACTTCCATACCAGGAAAACATTTCACCGTCCACCAGGATGATCTTCGCATTGGGCAAGATCTGTTGTATCTCAGGAATGTGTTTCTCAGAAAAAGGGAATGGCTCACTGGATAACAGAACTATTGAAGGGTTTAAACACTGGAGATCGGAGATGGAAAGTTCAGGATAACGATCGTGATCAGTTAAAACATTGGTGAATCCTATTTTTTCCAGCATTGAGTGAATGAAAGTTCTACTGGCAACACCCATCCATGGATTCCTCCACATGAGATAGAGAATTCGCTCTGATTTAAATGTTCCAAGTCTTTTGAAAGCCTGATCAATCTCCTTAACAATTTTGATTCCCTCAAACTTCCTATTGGTTATCCGGGCGACTGACCGGATCATATTAGTGGCATCATAAATTGTTATAATGTCACTCATCCAAACAGGAAAGTTCTTCTGCAATGTTGCTATTCCCTCTTCGTAGTTCTCTTCTTTATTTCCAATGATGAGATCGGGATTTAGTCGCTCAATAACATCAAAATGAAAGTTTTTTGTCCCTCCTATAATTGTTTTTGATTTTATCCAACGATTCGGGTGAACGCAGAATTTTGTGATGCCAACAACTTGCTCATTAAGACCAAGATCGAATAGCAATTCTGTTTGCGAAGGAACGAGAGAAATGATTCGCTGAGGCGGCTGGAGAAAAACAAAGCCGTTACCCATTTGATCGAGAGTGCTGGGCTTTGTCATAAACTTATATAAAGTTCAAAGCCGAAGAACTTAATCTCCGGCTTTGAACATAATTATTAACTATTTAATATATCTAAAGTCCTGACCCGGCTTACATTGCAGCAATACCTCATAGATCAGGTTGATAACATTTTCAACATCATTTTTATGAACCGTCTCCACTGTTGTGTGCATGTATTTCAATGGAAGAGATATCAATGCAGACGCAACACCTTCTGCTGAGTACGCAAAAGAATCTGTATCCGTACCTGTTGAACGTGAAACTGCCTGGCGCTGAAATTTTATCTTCTTCTTTTCGGCTGTTTGAATAATCATTTTCAGAACATTATTTTGAACCGCTGGACCATAACATAGCACAGGACCCAATCCGCATTTCATATTACCACTCTCCTTCTTATTGTACATTGGAGACTGTGTATCATGAGTAACGTCTGTACAAATGGCAAGATCTGGTTTGATCCGGCGGGAGATCATTTCCGCACCACGCAATCCAATTTCTTCCTGAACAGCATTCACCACATATAATCCAAAAGGCAATTTCTTTTTATTCTCTTTTAGTCGACGGGCAACTTCCGCAATCATAAATCCGCCCATGCGATTGTCTAATGCACGACCAACGAGATAGTTTTTATTAAGTTCAATGAGCTCATCCTGAAACGTTGCAACACAGCCTACATGAACCCCCATATCCTCAACTTCCTTCTTTGATTCCGCACCGATGTCAATGAAAATGTTTTTAAGGTTTGGCGTTTCTTCTTTACCTGCATCACGAACGTGAATAGCAGGCCATCCGAAGATTCCTTTTACAATTCCTTTATCTGTATAAATATTGACACGCATAGACGGCGCAATTTGATGGTCAGATCCTCCATTGCGTCGGACATAGATATATCCCTCTTCTGTGATATAGTTAACAAACCATGAAATTTCATCCGCGTGAGCTTCGATAACAACTTTATACTCCGCTTTTGGATTGATCACACCAACAGCAGTGCCATAAACATCAATGATGCGATCATCAATGTAGGGCTTCATATAGTCAAGCCAGATTTGCTGACCCGTTGATTCAAAGCCAGTTGGGGATGAGTTATTTAAATACTTAAAAAGGAAATCTCTGCTTTTTTTGTCCATGGTCGTTTGAATTGAAGCTAAATTTAAGGCAAGAAAGTCAAAATTTCTTAAAGCTTAACTTTTGCGGAAACTGAATAATTCAAGGGGGGTTCCTTTGCTTGATTACTCACCTAACATAGCTTCGTTCCTGGAGATTCTGAACCAATTGATAACCAGCAATCAACCGCTGAAATTATTTATGAAAGTTAAACTGATCCAAATGATATGTTCTCGCCTTAACATCGAGATATGTTTTTGAAAATTCGGCTTTCGCACCTTTCTTTTTGCTGACCCACCGAAACCAATGATACAATTGATCATAGTTATAGTCATGCACTTCATAAATAATCATTCTCATTACCTCGGGATCTTTCTCACCGCGTGGTATTCCTGAAAGATGATCTTTCAAGAGCTCAAGATCAGCTGGCTTTCCATAAAAA
Organism: Cyclobacteriaceae bacterium; assembly: GCA_013141055.1. Lineage (NCBI taxonomy): Bacteria > Pseudomonadati > Bacteroidota > Cytophagia > Cytophagales > Cyclobacteriaceae > Cyclobacteriaceae bacterium. The sequence goes on from JABFRS010000001.1 coordinate 1,413,738, forward strand.
AGATACTGTCGTGTATGTTCAGTAAACGCACTTTTAGAATCATTTACTTGAATAATAGACACTGAGCCGTTCTTTAATATTTGATTCTTGTGATACAATCTCCAGTTAGTGCGTACAGTATCAATGCGGAGGTATTTTCCGTAATCACTCCCAGCGCGTATTACGTACGGATTACGGTCACCAAGCTTATCCGTCCAAAATAGAATCAATGAATCTCCGGAAGATTTCAACCAGGGATCAACAGTGAGTCCCATCATTTCAATATTGTCATCAATCGCTGGCTTGAGCAATGGGCCTTTTGGTTTCTCACCCAGAATATTCAGTCCATTGCTTTTTCGGTAAACAAATTTCACCACCTTATCTACATTGATGGTTTTCTCAAGCATAAAAGCATAACCTTCATGCGTTAATATTCCTGCATGTTCATTCTTTCGAATTGTAAGTTTTTTGGATCTGGAGAAAACTTCAGTGCCTGGAACGACAGCTTTTCCGTCAAGCTTAACTCCCTCCGTAGCACATACTATTTTAAATAGCAATGAATCCTGTCCATGCAGAAAAAATGGACTTAGAAAAATAATAAAAATGAAGAGTGTGGCTTTCAAACTAATTTTGAACCACACAATACCATAATCGTGCCCACCGCTATAGCGGAATATTTCCGTGTTTTTTCTTTGGCAGCACCGCCACTTTATTTTCAAGCATCTGAAATGCGCGAATCAGTTTCTCACGGGTCTGATCAGGATAAATCACCTCATCTACATAACCCCGATGTGCAGCCTTATAAGGATTGGCAAATTTTTTCGTGTACTCCTCGACTTTCTCAGCAAGCTTGGATTCAGGATTGGCAGCTTCTGAAATTTCCTTCTTGAAAATAATCTCCGCCGCACCCTTTGCACCCATAACAGCAATCTCCGCCGTAGGCCACGCATAATTCATATCCGCTCCAATGTGCTTGGAGTTCATCACATCGTATGCACCACCATAGGCCTTGCGCGTAATCACAGTAACCCGCGGCACCGTTGCTTCTGAAAATGCATATAAGAGCTTGGCTCCATTCACAATGATTCCATTCCATTCCTGATCCGTTCCCGGAAGGAAACCCGGAACATCCTCGAGCACCAGCAATGGAATATTAAAGCTGTCGCAGAAACGCACAAACCTTGCGCCTTTTACACTTGAGTTAATGTCAAGTACCCCTGCAAGAGATGCCGGTTGATTGCCAACAATACCAATACTTCTTCCTGCAAGCCTGGCAAAACCAACAACAATATTCTCTGCAAAATTTTTGTGAACTTCAAAGAAACTATTTTCATCCACCACACCGTTAATCACTTCACGCATATCATACGGCTGATTTGGGTTGGCAGGAATCAGATCATTCAAAACTGATCTCTTCTCATTCGCCATCGTATAAGGAATTTTAAGAGCAGTTTCCTCACAATTCTGCGGGATGTAGCTGAATAGTTTCTTCAACTGGGCAATACACTCCGCCTCATTCACACATGAAAAATGTGTAACACCGCTCTTTGAACTATGTGCCGACGCTCCCCCCAATTCTTCCGCTGTAACAGTTTCATGTGTAACAGTTTTTACAACATTAGGGCCTGTAACGAACATGAATGAAGTATTCTCCACCATGAAAATGAAATCTGTAATTGCTGGAGAGTAAACAGCACCGCCTGCGCAAGGTCCCATGATCGCTGACAACTGCGGCACCACACCAGAAGCCATTACATTTCTGTAAAAGATATCTGCGTAACCCCCCAGAGAAACGACTCCCTCCTGAATTCTCGCACCACCCGAATCATTAAGTCCAATAACAGGTGCGCCATTCTTCATGGCCAGTTCCATAACTTTTACAATCTTCTCTGCATGTGTTTCAGAAAGTGAGCCACCAAACACAGTAAAGTCCTGAGAGAAAACATAGACAAGTCGTCCGTCAATTGTACCATATCCTGTCACAACACCGTCCCCCAGATAATATTCCTTGTCAAGACCAAAGTCCTTGCTCCGGTGCATAACGAATTTGCCCATTTCTTCAAAGGAGCCTTCGTCAAGTAATAAATGAATTCGCTCACGCGCTGTTAATTTTCCCTTTGCATGCTGCTGCTCAATCCTTTTCTCCCCACCACCTGTTAATGCTTCAGCATTTTTGCGATCAAGCTCAGCAAATTTTCCTTTTTCCGGCACTTTCGATTGACTCATTGTTGATACAGTTGAAACTCAAATATATTATTGTTTGAAGCGATATACTAACTTGTCTGTTGTTCTCAAAATGGACATAGAAAATATTGGAAAGCTGAAAATGGAGCAAAAAATCGCCGTTATTGATCTTGGGACAAATACTTTTCATCTCCTGATTACGGGACTTCAGGATGGAGATTGGAGAATAATTCATAGCGAAAAACAAGCTGTAAAAATCGGCGTAGGAGGCATCAATCAGAATATCATTCCGAATGATGGAATGGAGCGGGCAATACAATGTCTTAAAAATTATAAAATCAAACTTGATGAATACCAGGTCGCGCTTGTTCTTGCACTCGGAACAAGCGCTCTTCGAAATGCAAAGAATAGCAAAGAAGTTATAAATAAGATCTATGAAGCAACAGGAATCACGGTTCACCTGATCTCAGGTGAGCAGGAAGCAGAGTACATCTATTATGGGGTTAGATCTGCGGTGACATTAGGAGATAAAACATCAATGATCGTAGACATTGGTGGCGGAAGTGTTGAATTCATTATTGGCGATGGAAAAGATATATTCTGGAAGCAAAGCTTTGAAATAGGCGCACAACGCCTGCTTGAAATGTATCACAAACACGACCCGATTTTAGAAAGTGAATTAGTCCAGTTGAATGAGTACTTTGAAAAATCTCTAGGGTCATTGCAAGATGCCGTTGAAAAATACACACCAACAGTTCTTGCTGGCTCTTCTGGAACATTTGATACACTCAGTGAAATCTATTGCATGGAAAATAATATTCCCATATCAAAGAATGATGCTGAAACACCTTTGACAATTGAAGCATTTCATAAAATATATAAGCAGTTAGTTTCCAAAAACAGGGCTCAACGTATGCAAGTTCCGGGAATGATAGAGATGCGGGTTGATATGATTGTAGTAGGAAGTTGCCTGGTGGATTACCTGATCAAAAAGTTTAATCTCACCAGCATCAGGGTGTCCTCCTATTCCTTGAAAGAAGGAGCCATGGCGATAGAAATACTGAGGCTTAAAGCCCAGCAACAACAATTATCTTAATCGAGAACCAATACTCCTAGAACCAGGCTGTTAAACTACCCACTAGCAAAGTAGATCCATTACTAGGAAATTGATTCTCATCAATGTAGACCTTGTCTTCTGAGAAGAATCTTCTTGCTTCGAAGCGAAGCATCGCTAGTCGATGCAATTTCAGATTGAGACATGCACCAAAACTGGATGCCTTAAAGCCGGCGATGCCGGTGATCGATGATTCATAGATTCCTCCGTTGTCTTCAAATCGCTCTATCCTCGCTGAAAGTGAGATCGTTTCGGTAAAGGCATAGCTTCCAATAAAATTAGCCTGCCACCATGAAGCTGTCGGTGCTCCGTTCTTTTCCTGATATCCAAAATAAACACATGAAGTAGCGGAAAACTTACCTCCGGAATTATAGATCCAATAAAAATCATTAAAATATCTTGTTCTGAAATTGGGATGAACGGCTGAACGCTCATCACCAACGTACGTGTTCCAATTGACGAGCATCTGTCTATTCGGTCTGTATTCCAATTGTGTCCCAAATGATTTTCCAGTGTTATTGTCCTGAATAACCTGCCAACCATTCATAACATAGAGATACGCATTAAACTTTGACGAAAGCGGTATTGATACTTTTGCTCCCGTTATGTAATACGGAACATTCTCTGGAGCAAGGGACCGAGTATACATTAAGTGATCCTTAGAAATTGCGCTCTCATTTGTATAAGGAGATCCCAGCACCCCCACATCAAGCCAGATTTTTCTGTTCTCGAAAATCAGTACGCCAACATTGGCTTCCACCATATTTTTAAGGGAGCCTGGTTCACTTTTATAGTTTGCATCCATGTACGTGCCAAAACCAGGAACAAATCTCGCACGCATGTATTTAGAACGATAGCGAATGTCTACATAGGCAAGATTGATGGTAAATTCATTGTGCCTGGCTGACGACACAAAATATGGATTAACTCCATCAGAAGGTTTGTTAAAGTTGTATCCATAATAAGAGTCAACGTATCCTCCGATTCCCACACGGCCAATAACAGTTGTTTCAACGGTATCCATCGTAGCCGTGTTAATGACCTGACTATAACTCAATACAGGGAGCATTAGCAACAGAATAAAGAGAAGTCTACAGATGATCATTCATAAAAATAGAAAAATACAAGTAGGAAAGGGAATAGCGTAATTCTCAGTTCCCGTCTTATTTTTACCAAATGAAAGCTCAGATTTTTACGCACGACCGACTCTGGCAGTTTGCCAATAACATATTTATTAAGATTGGATGTTCACCAGCCGAAGCAAAACAAGCAACTGATGTTTTACTTCGGGCCGATTTGCGGGGAATTGATTCACATGGACTTGCCAGACTTAGCGGGTATATCCGTCTTTGGGAAGCCAAAAGGATTAACAGCAAACCAAACCTTCGCATCGTTCATGAATCGCCCAGCACCGCTGTGGTTGATGGCGATCAGGGTCTAGGTTTGGTAGTAGCTCCATTTGCTATGAATGTCGCAATTGCAAAAGCCCGAACATGCGGCACGGGTTGGGTAGCAGTAAAAAATTCAAATCACTTTGGCATCGCTGGCCAACATGCAATGATGGCACTTGAACACGACATGATCGGAATAGCGATGACCAATGCAAGCCCATTAGTGGCACCGACATTTTCTGTTGAAAGATTACTTGGAACAAATCCTATTTGTGTTGCTATACCTGCAGGTGAGCAACCTCCCTTTGTGGCGGACTTTGCAACTACTACTGCTGCTAATGGTAAGCTTGAGATATTACAGCGCAAAGATCAGCAAGCACCTGTTGGTTGGATTCAAAAAAAAGACGGATCGCCCAGCACGAATCCACATGAATTAAAAGATGGCGGAGCTCTCATTCCTCTGGGAAGTGACCGTGAGCATGGAAGTCATAAAGGATTTTGTCTTGGAGCATGGGTGGATATTTTTTCTGCTGTTTTGCCTGGCGCTAACTACGGACCGTGGGTTCCCCCTTTTGTAAGCTTTCTTGCTCCTCCATCTGATCCGGTAGGAGATGGCATTGGACATTTCTTTGGGGCTATGAGAGTTGATGCATTTCGTCCAACATCTGATTTCAAGCATCACATGGACAACTGGATCACTCGCTTTAGAGCTGCTAAAACAATTTCAGGTGAGTCTCATCTGGTGATTCCCGGTGATCCGGAACGTGAGTTTGAGATTCAAAGAAGAAAAGAAGGAATACCCCTTGATCCAAAGGTTGCAGACGATCTAAAACAACTTGGAGAGAAATTCCATGTTGAGTTCTGAGCTCTAAAAAGAGAAGAACACACGAAATACCCAGGGAGAGTTAAATACACGTTCAGAATCATTGTATAATACATCATACAACGCCATCGCATTGATTGAACCGCGTGATCCAATTGGCTGTGAGTATCCTACCCCATTAAGCCATCTATTGTAAATTCTTCTACTGGCACCCTGATCATAGCTAGGAGTATTAAGAACCATAAACTCACTGTATAAAAATACAGGTCCAAAATTATACCTCGCAAAAGGACTGAAGCCATACTGAGAGATGGAAAGATTCACATCCGGATAACTATAGTATTGATAGGTAATTGTTGTTCCTACTGAAAACTGGTTATTAACCATGTATCCTATCATTGGATAAAGTCCGACATAGGTATATTTTCCATTATATGAACTCGTTCCTGTGCTGAATCCCAGGCCACCACCAAAATAAACACGATCCATAAACTTAGGATTGCTATCCTCGTCAATTTCTCTTTGGGCAAAAGAGCTCAATGTGGTCAGCAATAAAAAACTGCAAATCAGGAGAGGTTTCATTTTTCAATCTTTTTCTTGAATGATAAAAATATCTTCAGTCTGTTTTTTCATCAGGTATTTCTCTCGAGCAAATTTTTCAAGCAATTCAGTGGTGCCCATCAACTCGTTACGGTCTTTTTCCACTGCTTGAATTTTTTCCATATAGTATTCACGCTCATTCTCAAGTGAATTAAGTTTTGCTGTCAGTCTAAAACGATTGATCAGATCATTTGAATCCAAAAAAGTCATCCAGACCAAAAAAGAAACACCAGTTACGAAATAAAAATTTCTAAAGGTGGGCGGAATTTGCTTTAACATAAGTTTAAAAAATGGTTATACGAAGATAGAGGATTTTTGTTATTCCAGACTACAAAATGAACCCTGAGGGCCAAAATGAGCTATTTTCCATTTGTTATTCCTTTAACTTTCCAATTCTGTCACCCAAAATTCATTAGAACTATGAAGAATAATGAAGATCTAAATAAAATAGCATTGACATGGTTTGCGGCTTTCAATAATCACAATCTCGAGATGCTCCTCTCATTATACCATGACGAAGCCGAACATTACAGTCCAAAGCTCAAGGTTCGGGAACCAAATACCAATGGACTTATCAAAGGCAAAGATCATTTGAGAAAATGGTGGCAGGATTCTTTTGACAGGCTCCCCTCGTTACGTTACCACATCATTAGGCTTACTCCATTTGAGGATAGAGTTTTTATGGAATACATGCGCCACGTTGAAAATGAAGCCGAGCTACGAGTGGGTGAATTCATTGAAGTAAAAAATGGATTAATTGTTTCATCCAGGGTTTATCACAGCTAGAAAAATTATTACTTTTTCTTAAACACCAATAGCTCGGATTTCTTTGCAACAATCCTTTCAAAGAACTCACGTAAGGCAGGATATTCATTCGCATTGAAAATGATCTTATTTATTTTCATTGTACATGTTAAGTAAACTGAGTTTCCAACAATTGATGCCTGAGTATAGAAGGTAGCATGCTTATTTGGCAATGCTATCACCATACTTTTTGGGAGTTCATCGATCTTATAGCCCTCTGGTATTTCAATAGAGGTTACAACCGTTCTTGCCATTCTGGAGCCCATGTCCAAGGGATAAATACGGGTCTCTGACTTAAAGGGATTACTTTCTTCCTGAAGCACGAGATAAGGATTTAAATAGATAAAATCATCTGTCTTTTGGACATGATCCTGGATGATCAACTCATACTTGAGAATAAGATCTTTTGAACTGTCCAAATGATTTAGTAATTCTTGCTTAACGACAGTCCAGTTCTTTTGATAAAATTGGTCTTTTAAGAATTCCTCTTCGCTGAATTTTTTAAGACTTTTTCTGGCCTGGAGTGCTTCATAGCCTGATTTCCTTATTTCAATCACACCATTAATTTCTCCATCCTCTTTCAATCTAAATTTAACATCTGCGAAAATTTTGGTGTCCATTTTTACACTGTCGCGAATCAATCCGTATTTAAGAAGATCGTCTTTAGAATAATGCTCTGTAATACCACGACTGAATCTATCCGGTCTGAATTCAATAGATGATTTATAATAGCGTTCTGATGGCATAGAAGGTTCTGATACGAATGCCGGAACATCAGTTAATACGTATTTTCTAGTCCTTTTATTTTTACTCTCAATAAGATCGATTTTATACTCTCCGTTGATTAAAACAAACACACCGGAATTTGTTGCCCAAAAATTAACTTCATACTCACTCCATATAACTGGGATTGAATGTTGAAAACTCCATTTAGGAACCTCAAAAGATGTGGTTTTTAATGTATAACTATATTCAAAGATTGATCCTTCTTTTACATTCGGAATTGCAAGAGCTGAGAACTTAACATTTTTTGTATAGTCATCTTTTAAAAGATCACCCTTATCAACTTCAGTTTCAATGATCTGACCATTCTCCAAATTATAAACAACACACTCAAAATCAGCAAGACGTACACCCGGAAGTATGAAAGACAAATTAGCCCACTTATTCAATGCGCTTTTATTATAAATTTTAATTCTTCTCTTATGAATGAACTTTGTGCCATAACTTTCCGGCATGCATTTGCCATAGTCGAAAAGGATAACAGCGGCTATCGAAGTATCTGAGGGATTTAATTTACTGGCCCACCATTCTTTGTCTGGCTCACCAAATTCACCAGGTCTTGGCCTCATTTGAGAGTAGGCACTCAAAAAGGTGATCAGAAAAAAAACAAGAAAACATGGGGCGAATTTCATGGTAGGTTACCGATGAGCACTACAATATAAGCAGGTTTTTAAAAAGGAAGCACAAAAAAAGCGCCCGAGATCAGGCGCTTTTTAATATAAAGAGATTATCTATTAAAGATTTCTTCCAGGGAAATATGCCACTTCTCCCAGCTCTTCTTCAATACGAATTAATTGATTGTACTTAGCCATTCGGTCAGAACGTGATGCCGAACCTGTCTTGATCTGTCCGGTGTTCAACGCAACCGCGAGGTCCGCAATTGTATTATCTTCTGTTTCGCCAGAGCGATGTGACATAATACTCTTGTAAGAATTCCTCTTGGCAAGATTTACAGCATCAATTGTTTCTGTCAATGATCCGATTTGATTCACCTTAACAAGGATTGCATTCGCAACTCCTTTATCAATTCCATCTTGCAGGCGATTAACATTCGTTACAAATAAATCATCACCCACTAATTGCACTTTCTTACCGATGCTATCAGTCAATGCCTTCCATCCTGCCCAGTCATCTTCCGCCATTCCATCTTCCAATGAAATGATCGGATATTTTTTTGCCCAGGTAGTCCAGTAAGCAGCCATTTCAAGTGGTTTCAATTTTTTGCCATTGGATTTCTTGAAATGATACGTTTTTGACTTGCTGTCGAAGAATTCAGAAGCAGCAGGATCGAGTGCTATGAAAACATCAGAGCCAGGTTTGTAACCTGCTTTTTCGATTGCCTTCAACACGATCTCGATTGCTTCCTCGTTGGATTTGATGTTAGGAGCAAAACCTCCTTCATCTCCTACGTTCGTAGAAAGACCTTTATCATGAAGAACACCCTTCAGGGTGTGAAATATTTCCGCTCCCATTCTAAGTGCTTCTGAAAAGGTATCAGCACCAACAGGCATTACCATAAATTCCTGAAAATCGATTGAGTTGTCAGCGTGACTTCCGCCATTCAGAATGTTCATCATTGGAACAGGAAGTGTATTGGCATTCACTCCACCGATATAACGATATAATGGCTGCCCCGCTTCCATTGCTGCAGCTTTCGCTACTGCCAACGAAACTCCTAAAATAGCATTTGCACCAAGCTTTCCTTTATTCGTGGTGCCATCCAATTCGATCATGATCTTGTCGATCAATGTTTGATCGAAAACAGGAAAACCTACGATCTCTGAAGCTATCTTATTATTGACATTATCGACTGCTTTCAGAACACCCTTACCCATGTATTTCTTCTTATCTCCGTCACGAAGCTCAACTGCTTCATGCGTACCGGTAGATGCTCCGGATGGGACCGCTGCCCTTCCAAAGGCGCCGGACTCAGTAAATACATCTACTTCAATAGTTGGATTGCCCCGGCTGTCTAATATTTGACGGGCGTGAATGCTTTCAATGTAGCTCATGGGAAAGTGTTTTTTAATTTATGATGTAACTATCTATTACTTTGATTTTTCTTGTTTGATCATATCCACAAATTGATCGAACAAATAAGCGGAGTCGTGTGGACCTGGTGATGCTTCTGGATGGTACTGCACTGAAAATGCATTCCTATTCTTCAGGCGTATTCCCATTATCGTCTGATCATTAAGATGAATATGTGTCACCTCAACATTCGGATTCTTATCAACATCTTCTGCCTTTACTGCAAAGCCATGATTTTGTGATGTCATTTCGCCGAGACCAGTGATGAGATTTTTAACAGGGTGATTCAATCCACGATGACCGTGATGCATTTTATATGTAGATAACCCTGAGGCGAGTGCCAGCAATTGATTGCCAAGGCAAATCCCGAAAAGAGGCTTGTTTGCCTCAAGCATATCCTGAACAGTTTTGATCGCATACTTCATAGGAGCCGGATCTCCAGGACCATTGGAAATAAAATATCCATCTGGTTTCCACTTCTCCATTTCCGCAAAGGTTGTCTTGGCAGGGAATACCTTAACGAAACATCCACGCTTAACCAAGTTTCTAAGGATGTTCTTTTTTATACCTACATCGAGTGCAGCTACTTTAAATTCTGCCTTCTCATCACCTACTGTATATGCTTCCTTGGTGCTCACTACAGATGCCAACTCTAGTCCATCCATATTTGGAACGGCAGCCAATTCCTTCTTCAGATCTTCTGGTTTTAATGCAGATGAAATAATTGCATTCTGCGCACCCTTGCTCCTAATGTGACGGACCAACATGCGTGTGTCAACATTGGCGATTCCAACGATACCATGCTTTTCCAGATACTTCTGAAGACTTTCATTTGAGGCTTTACGGCTATAGGAGTCGGAAAAATCATTTACCACCAATCCACTGATTGTTGGCTTCTCTGATTCCTGCTCTTCTGCTATTGTCCCGTAATTTCCAATATGAGCAGTTGTGTTTACAATGATCTGACCGTAATACGAGGGATCCGTATAGATCTCCTGATAACCGGTCATTCCGGTGTTAAAACAAATTTCACCACCCGTAGTGCCTATTTTTCCGATGGCCAATCCTTCCAGGAGGAGACCGTCTTCAAGAAGGAGATATGCTTTCTGACTCAATGCTTATAGTGTTGGTGTGACAAAAATACATTTCCAAATTTGCTTGCCCTACAGAAAATGAAAAAAGGGACTGAACAAATGCTCAATCCCTTTTTTCTATCTTTTGAAGTATTCACCTATTCTTTGTCTTTCTTAGGAGCCTTCTTCGCTTTTGCCTTTTTCTCTGTTTTGGCCTCAGCAGAAGGAGTTTCTTCAACTACTGCATCGGTTGCGTCAGCATTTTTGCCTTTGCGGCTACGACGGGTCTTAGCTTTCTTCTCTGCTCCATCCTTCTTGTAGATATCATTGAAATCTACAAGTTCCATGAGGCACATTTCAGCAGCATCACCGAGGCGGGCGTCGCCCAACTTGATGATACGGGTGTAGCCACCCGGGCGGTCTGCAGTGCGTGTTGCCACTTCACCAAACAATGCCTGAATAGACTCTTTGTTCTGTAGGTAAGAAAATACTGTTCTGCGTGAGTGCGTAGAGTCAGTTTTTGCCTTTGTGATCAAAGGTTCAACATACTTGCGAAGCACTTTAGCTTTAGCAAGAGTCGTTGTGATCCTCTTATTGATCAACAGCGACGATGCCATGTTTGAAAGGAGTGCATCACGGTGAGCTTTTTTGCGCCCAAGGTGATTATTTTTTTTACCGTGTCTCATTAGTCTTCGTCCAATTTATATTTCGCAAGGTCCATACCGAAGGTCAGGTTCTTTTCAGAAACCAACTGCTCCAATTCGGCCAACGATTTCTTTCCAAAATTTCTGAACTTCATCATATCCGAAATCTCCAACTGAACAAGGTCACCCAGTGATTTAACATCAGCAGCCTTCAAGCAATTGTAAGCACGTACAGATAGATCAAGATCATGAAGTGGAGTCTTCAACAGCTTGCGCATGTGAAGCATCTCTTCATCTACTTGTTCTACTTCACTGTCTGTTCCTGTTTCGAGCTCGATCGATTTATCAGAGAAGAGACGGAAGTGTTGAATCAAAATAAACGCTGCACCTTCCAAAGCCTTTTCAGGATGGATGGAGCCGTCTGTCTCAATTTCAACTAATAATTTTTCATAGTCAGTACGTTGTTCAACACGAGTGTTTTCAACGCTGAACTTTACATTCTTAATTGGCGTAAAGATGGCATCGATCGGAATGAATCCGAATACCTGCTCATTTGGCTTATTCTCTTCCGCTGGCAAGTAACCACGTCCTTTTTCGATTGTTAATTCAATCTCAAAATGTGATGATTCATCCAATGTACAGATGATATGATCTGGGTTCAGGATCTCAAATGCTGAAGTGAACTTTGTGATATCACCTGCTTTGAAATGCTTTTGCTTCTTGATGTTAACTGTAATCTTGTTGTCAAAATTATCAGCCAACTTACGGAAGCGAACTTGTTTCAAGTTCAAAATAATTTCTGCTACATCTTCTACAACTCCCTCAATGGTCGAAAACTCATGAAGTACGCCCGGGATTTTAATTCCGGAAATCGCGTAGCCTTCCAAAGAGGATAACAAGATTCTCCTTAGGGCATTACCGATCGTAACTCCATATCCTTTTTCCAGCGGTTTGAAGGTAAAGAAGCCGTGGAAGTCATCTGACTTCTCCATCACTACCTTCTCCGGCATTTGAAATGCTAATATTGACATAGGTACTTTTTTTTCGTTTCGAGAATTACTACTACTACTTACTTGGAGTACAATTCGACGATTAACTGCTCGTTGATGTTCTCCGGAATTTCTGTGCGAGGAGGCAGATTGATAACCTTTCCTACCATCTCAGTGCTATCCCACTCTAACCAGTTATATTTTTTCGCACCGCCAATGGAAAGACTTGTTGATATCGCTTCCAATGACTTTGATTTTTCACGCACTCCAATGGTTTCACCTGGCTTCAATGAGTAAGAAGGGATATTTACCACTTCACCATTAACAATGATGTGTCTGTGCACTACCAACTGACGAGCGGCACGACGTGTTGGAGCAATACCAAGACGATAAACCATGTTGTCCAAACGAGACTCGAGAAGTTGCAAAAGAACTTCACCAGTTACTCCCTTTTTACGGGTTGCTCTGTCAAATGTGTGAGAAAACTGACGCTCAAGAACACCATAAGTATACTTCGCCTTCTGCTTTTCAGCTAACTGAATAGCATACTCAGACTGCTTGCGCTTCTTGGTTTTTCCGTGCTGTCCAGGAGGATAGTTTTTCTTTTGAAAAGCCTTGCTCTCTCCCATGATAGGCTCGTTGAACCTTCTTGAAATTCGCGTTTTGGGACCAGTGTATCGTGCCATGATATTTTCTAAAAATCTTTATTACTCTTTTAAACTCTTCTTTTCTTCGGAGGACGGCAACCGTTGTGCGGAAGCGGTGTCAAATCCTTGATCGTCAACACTTCAATACCTGAGTTTTGAATTGCACGAATCGCAGACTCACGTCCTGAACCAGGACCTCTTACGAAAACCTCAACTTTTCTAAGACCTAATTCGAAGGCCTTAGTAGAAGCTTCCTGAGCTGCTGTTTGTGCAGCATAAGGAGTGTTCTTCTTAGATCCTTTGAATCCCATCTTTCCGGCAGACGCCCATGCTACTACCTGACCAGTTGTATTGGTCATGGATATTACGATGTTATTGAAGGTAGCCCTGATATGGACCTGACCTATCGCCTCCACCTGGACAGTGCGTTTTTTGCTCTTGTCTTTCTTTTTTTCTACCGGTTCGTTTGCCATGGAAAAAGTCTTATTCGTTCAGTTATTAAATCAATTACCCTTTAGTTGCCTTCTTCTTGTTAGCAACTGTTTTGCGTTTTCCTTTACGGGTACGCGCATTATTCTTTGTCTTCTGTCCACGCACTGGTAAACCTCTGCGGTGACGTAAGCCCCTGTAAGAACCAATGTCCATCAGACGCTTGATGCTAAGCTGAACCTCAGAGCGAAGAGCACCTTCAATTCTGAATTTCTCTGCAATGATGGCACGAACCGCATTGGATTCTTCATCATTCCATTCCTTAACTTTCTTGTCCCAGTTAACTCCAGCCTGAGTAAGAATCAGTTGCGCTCTTCTACGACCAATGCCATAGATGTACGTGAGACCTACTTCGCCTCTTTTGTTATCCGGAATATCAACGCCTGCTATACGTGCCATGTTAAATTAGTTGTTCGTTAAAAGTTATTAGTCTCCGGCTTTCCGTTTCAGTTGTTCTTCAACAACTAATAACGATCAGCCATCAACAGTTTTTATCCTTGACGCTGTTTGTAACGTGGATTCTTCTTGTTAATCACATACAATTTGCCCTTGCGACGAATGATCTTGCAATCGGCGCTGCGCTTTTTTATGGATGCTCTTACCTTCATATTACTTGTATCTAAACGTTATCCTACCTTTTGTCAAATCATATGGAGACATTTCAAGTCTCACTTTATCTCCCGGCAAAATCCGGATATAATGCATTCGCATCTTACCCGAGATATGTGCCAATACTTCATGGCCATTCTCCAACTGCACTCTGAACATCGCATTGGACAATGCCTCTTGAATGGTACCGTCCTGTTCTATCGACTTTTGTTTCGCCACTTATAACTATAATTTTTTTCTATTTCCTCGTGCGTTGTCAATATTTCCGTTCTGTCCTCATAAATCGCCACCGTATGCTCAAAGTGAGCTGAAGGTTTGCGATCTGCTGTACGAATCGTCCATCCGTCTTTCTCCTGAACCACATTCTTGGTTCCCAGGTTGATCATTGGCTCTATCGCTATGACCATTCCCGCTACGATCTTTGGTCCCTTTCCACGTTTACCGTAGTTCGGAACTTCCGGATCTTCATGAAGTTGTTTCCCTAATCCGTGCCCTACCAGCTCTCTTACAACTCCGTAACCAAAATTTTCAACAAACGACTGGATCGCATATCCAACATCGCCAATTCTGTTTCCTGCCTTTGCCTGCTCAATACCGAGGTACAACGAATCGTACGTCCGGTTTAAAAGGTCCAGCACTTCTGTGCTAACTCCTTCGAGCGGGTAGGTGTAGGCTGAATCGCTGTGGTAGCCTTTATACTTAACTCCACAATCAACCGAAACAACATCACCCTCTTTCAACTCGTATTCTCCTGGAAAACCATGCACAACTGTATCATTTACAGAAATGCAAAGTGATGCAGGGAATCCGTTATACTTTAGAAAAGAAGGAATTCCTCCTTTGTCTTTAATATACTCTTCGGCCCTTTGATCCAGAACTTTCGTCTTCACCCCTGGCTTTATCAGCCTGGCAACTTCACCGTGAGTCTGCGCTAATATTGTTGCGCTTTCTCTTATGATCTGAATCTCTTCGTCCGACTTTAGGTGAATCATCAACCTTAAGCCGCAGCAAACTGAGAACGTCCTTTTACTCTTCCGGATTTCATCATCCCTTCGTAATGTCTCATGAGCAAGTAGCTTTCAATTTGCTGAAGCGTGTCGAGCACAACTCCTACAAGGATCAAAAGCGAAGTACCACCATAAAACTGAGCGAAGTTCTGAGTGACGTTAGCACGCACAGCAAATGCTGGCATGATCGCGACCGCTGCTAAAAACAAAGCGCCTGGAAGTGTAATTTTTGATAAAATACCATCGATGAACTCAGCAGTTGGTTTACCTGGCTTAATGCCTGGGATAAATCCACCATTGCGTTTTAAATTATCAGCTATATCGTTGGAGGGAACTGTAATCGCCGTATAGAAGAACGTGAACAACAGAATCAGAATCGCAAACAACAAATTATACTGCCATGAAGTGAAGTCAGCAAAGGTGGAACCCACATAGGCACCAATGTCGCTATCTCCCCAGATACCTGCCATCAATGGCGGAATGAACATCAGCGCCTGAGCAAAGATGATTGGCATTACACCAGCAGAGTTCAATTTCAATGGAATAAAATCACGTTTACCACCATACAACTTATTGCCAACAACCTGTTTGGCATACTGTACAGGAATACGACGCGTTGCTTGTGTTAAGGCAATTACTCCTACTACTACAAAGAACAATGCAAGCAATTCAAGAATGAACAACAATGCGCCACTCATTCCTTTTGTTGTTGCTTCCAGATAAAGCGCTCCAGGGAAACGGGAAACTATACCGATCATAATCAGCATGGAAATACCGTTACCAATACCCTTATCAGTAATACGCTCACCTAACCACATACAGAACATTGTTCCCGCCACGAGGATGATGATAGAAGAAACTGTAAAGAATACTCCTGGATTGATGATCGCCTCAGGATTTACAATTGATCTTAAATAGCCATATGACTGAGCCGCAGTAATGACAATTGTCAAGACACGGGTAAACTGATTCAATTTCTTTCTACCGCTATCACCTTCCTTTTGAAGTTTGGTGAAATGCGGAACTGCTACCGTAAGCAATTGCACTACGATAGAAGCAGAGATATAAGGCATAATGCCTAATGCGAAAATTGAAACTCTGTTGAAAGAACCTCCAACCAAAGTATCCAACAAACCGAAAACACCACCACCTGCATTGCTGCTGAGTGCGCTTGGCTCGATTCCAGGTAATACAATGTAAGATCCTAATCTGAAAATGATCAGGAATCCGATAGTATTCAGAATCCGTACCCGAAGGTCCTCGATTGAGAAAATGTTCTTTATGGTTGTAAAGAATCTCTTCATTATTTCACTGTTGTGGCGCTTCCGCCGACGTTTTCAATTGCCTTTGTTGCTGTTTCAGAAAATGCATGTGCTTCCACACTCACTTTTGATTTCAGTTCTCCACGACCTAAAATTTTAACCTTGTCCTTCTTACCAACGATACCGTTGTCCATCATCAATTGTAAGTTGATAGCAGCAGCCTTGGTCTTCTGAGCAAGTTCTTCCAATGCATCAAGGTTGATGCCTTTGTAATAGATCTTGTTATTGTTTTTAAAGCCGAACTTAGGAATACGACGTTGCAATGGCATCTGACCACCTTCAAAACCAGCCTTAGTGGCATGACCTGAACGTGACTGAGCTCCTTTGTGACCACGGCCAGCAGTACTACCACCTGAACCTTGTCCTCTTCCACGGCGCTTATTGTTCTTGGTGGAACCTTCTGCCGGTTTTAATGTATTCAACTTCATTGTTATAGTTCTTTAACGCTTACCAGATGACTTACTTTTCTTACCATTCCCTGGATCTGCGGTGTATATTCTACTTCCACTGACTTATCACGCTTTCCAAGTCCAAGAGACTGAATTGTTCTCAATTGAGTTTCCGGACGTTTAATCGTGCTACGGATTTGTGTAATTCTAACTTTCGCCATGACTCTTATCCGTTAAATACTTTAGATAATTCTACTCCACGGTTGCGGGCTACTGTGTGTGCATCACGCATTGTTGTCAATGCCTTGAAGGTCGCCTTTACCACGTTGTGAGGATTTGAAGATCCTTTTGATTTTGCCAATACATTATGAACACCAGCACTTTCCAAAACGGCACGCATCGCACCACCTGCAATTACTCCTGTACCAGGAGAAGCTGGCTTCAACAACACAAGACCACCACCGAATTTTCCAATAGAATCATGAGGAACAGTACCTTTAATGATGGGCACTTTTACCAAATGCTTCTTGGCATCATCAATCCCTTTGGTGATCGCGTCGGTAACTTCGTTCGCTTTTCCTAAGCCATATCCCACCACACCGTTGCCATCACCTACAACCACAATGGCAGAGAAGCTGAACCTACGTCCACCCTTTACCACTTTGGCTACGCGCTGAATCGCTACGACCTTTTCTTTAAGATCGATTTCGCTGGCCTTTACTGTACTGACGTTGCTCTGTGTCATTGCGCTTAGAATTTTAATCCACCCTCTCTGGCGCCTTCGGCCAAAGCTTTAATGTTTCCATGATATAAATATCCGTTGCGATCAAAAACGATCTCACTTACGCCGGACGCCAATGCTTTCTCAGCTACCTTCTTTCCTACTGTCTTAGAAGTTTCCTTGTTAAGCTTAGCTTTTTCAATATCTGCTGAAGAAGCAGATGCGATGGTATGACCTTTTGAGTCATCTATGAGCTGTGCATAGATCGCTTTGTTGCTGCGAAACACTGAAAGACGAGGGCGCACTGAAGTGCCTTCAACATTCTTGCGAATGCCCATCTTAATTCTTGACCTGCGACTTGTCTTAACTGTTGGCATAATCTTTTATTATTTAGCAGCAGCTTTACCAGCTTTTCTGCGAACATATTCACCCACGTAACGAATACCTTTTCCTTTGTAAGGCTCAACTTTTCTAAGCGACTTGATCTTCGCAGCTACCTGTCCGATCAATTGCTTGTCAATACCTTCCAGAATGATCATTGGGTTTGAACCCTTCTCCTGCTGTGCCTGAAGTTTCAACTCTGAAGGAATTGCAACAAACACACTGTGAGAATATCCTAAGCTTAGCTCAAGAACATTGCCTTGTGCTGAAGCCTTATAACCAACACCGATCAATTCCAATTGCTCCTTGTACCCCTGGCTAACACCAATAACCATGTTATTGATAAGCGCGCGGTACAAACCATGAAGCGCACGATCTGGTTTATCATCAGAAGGACGTGTTACTTCAATTGAATCATTCTCAACCTTCACTTTGAAGTTTGATTTCAATTCCTGGTGTAATTCTCCCTTCGGACCTTTCACGGTCACTTTTTTATTGGATTCTGAAAAAGTGCATGTAACACCTTTTGGAACTCCTATTGGTAATTTACCGATCCGTGACATTTCTTATCTATTAATAAACGTAACACAATACTTCTCCACCAACATTGAGGGCGCGTGCCTCTTTATCAGTAATAACTCCCTTTGAAGTTGACAGGATCGCAATGCCAAGTCCATTAAGAACCTTAGGCAACTCATCTGACGGCTTATATTGACGCAACCCTGGTGAGCTGATTCTGTCAATCTTTGAGATTGCTGAATCTTTCGTTTCAGGATTGTATTTCAAGGCGATTTTGATCATTCCCTGCTTGTTTTCGGTAGTCTCGAACTTATAGTTCAGGATATACCCCTTGTCAAACAACACCTTTGTAATTTCTTTCTTGATGTTGCTCGCAGGCACCTCTACCACGCGGTGGCGTGATTTAATGGCGTTTCTGAGCCTTGTCAAATAGTCTGCAATCGGGTCTGTCATGTTCTTTTCAATTAAAACGCGGCCCATTTTGTAAAACGGGGCCGCAAAGATATTTAATCCTTTCCTTACTTCAAATTACCAGCTCGCTTTCGTCATTCCAGGGATTTTCCCGTCGTGTGCCATTTGGCGGAACTGGTTACGGCAAATTCCAAACTTGCTCATGTACCCACGAGGACGTCCTGTGAGCTTGCAACGGCTGTGAAGGCGCACTGCAGATGAGCTGCGTGGCAGCTTATCCAAACCTTCCCAATCGCCAGCTTTTTTCAAAGCCTGACGCTTGTTCTTATAACGGGCTACCAGCCTTTCCTTTTTCTTATCCCTTGCGATGATTGCTAATTTTGCCATGGCAACGTATTAATTTTTCTGTGTAAACGGCATCCCGAAAGCCTTCAGGAGCTCATAACTTTCTTCATCTGTCTGAGCAGTGGTAACGAACGTGATGTCCATACCATTGATCTTTGTAACCTTATCAATTGAAATCTCCGGGAAAATGATCTGCTCCTTTACGCCGAGGGTATAGTTTCCACGACCATCGAAGCCTTTATCACTAACACCTTTGAAGTCACGAACACGTGGAAGGGCAACATTCATCAGCCTGTCCATGAATTCGTACATTTTTTCTCCACGCAATGTCACTTTTACACCAATCGGAAGATTAGAACGCAACTTGAAATTGGAGATATCCTTCTTTGATCTTGTAGGAACTGCTTTCTGACCTGTGATGGTTGTAATTTCTTCCAAACCAACATCAATCATTTTCTTATCCGCTACTGCTGCACCAATACCTTTATTGACGCAGATCTTTTGGATCTTAGGAACTTGCATAACCGAGCTGTACTGAAACTTTGCTTTCAGTGCCGGAACAATCTCCTTGCTATATTTTTCTTTTAGTCTGGGCGTTGCCATGGCTTTATTACTTAACGGTTTCTATAAATTTTCCAGTCTTCCTGGCGAAGCGCTGAAGCTTACCTTTATCATTCAGCTTGCGACCAACCTTAGTAGGCTTGCCGGTTGCCGGATCCAGCAATACCACATTGCTGATATGAATGGAAGCTTCTGTCTTTTTAATACCACCTTCAGGTTTTCCTGCAGATGGCTTCTGGTGCTTTGTCACCATGTTGATTCCTTCAACGATCACTCTATTCTTATCCAGAATAACTTCCAACACCTTGCCAGAGTTAATCTTGTCAGCAGTGCTACGGTAGTTTCCGGAGATCACCTTTACGGTGTCACCTTTACGAATCTTAAGCTTAGGCTGTTTGTTAGTACCTCTTTCCATAATCTTATAATACTTCAGGGGCCAATGAAATAATCTTCATAAACTGTTTCTCACGAAGCTCACGTGCTACTGGTCCGAAAATGCGGGTACCACGAGGCTCATCCTGTGCTGTCAAAAGCACGGCTGCGTTATCTTCAAAACGGATATATGAACCGTCTTTTCTTCTTACTTCTTTCTTAGTGCGAACGATAACCGCTTTCGATACAGTTCCTTTTTTAATCTGACTGGTAGGAATAGCAGACTTAACAGTCACCACAATTTTATCTCCAACCGAAGCATAGCGTCGGTGAGTTCCGCCCAATACATGGAGGCAAAGCACTTCTTTTGCTCCGCTATTGTCTGCCACTGTGAGGCGTGATTCGCTCTGTATCATAACTTTTCTTTATCTATCAATCCAATTACTTCGCTTTCTCAATGATCTCCACCAATCTCCAGCGCTTATTCTTGCTGAGGGGACGGGTTTCGCTGATCTTCACTGTATCGCCGATACCTGCTTCATTCTTCTCATCATGGGCAGTCAGCTTAGTGGTCTTCTTCATGAACTTGCCATAGATCTCATGTTTCACTTTGCGATCAATTGCAACGGTGATGGATTTTTGCATTTTATTGCTCACCACGCGACCCACTCTTTCTTTTCTTAAATTCCTTTCCATACTGTTACTGTTTACTTTGCGTTTTCTTTTTGACGCAACACTGTATTGATTGTGGCGATCACCCTGCGGGTCTCGCGTATTTTCATTGGATTTTCAATAGCAGAAACCTGGTGAGCAAATTTCAGCTTGCGCAACGTCTCTTTTTCAGAGCCAAGTTTTTCCTTGAGCTCATCCAATGTCAAATCTTTAATCTCAGAGTTCTTCATACGCTTATGCTTCTACGTAGTCTCTTCGTACTACAAATTTTGTTTTAATAGGAAGCTTACCATCGGCGAGCTTCAATGCTTCTAGTGCTACAGCGCGTGTTACACCACCCGCTTCGAACAGGATTGTACCTGGCTTGATCGGTGCTACCCAATACTCAGGAGCTCCTTTACCTTTACCCATACGTACTTCGGCAGGTTTACGTGTGATAGGTTTGTCAGGAAACACTCTGATCCAAACCTGACCTTCACGCTTCATAGCACGAGTTACAGCAACACGGGCTGCTTCTAGCTGACGAGCTGTTAACAATCCCATCTCAACAGCCTTTAGGCCAAATGATCCAAATGCAATTGTATGTCCGCGAGTGGCCATGCCTTTAACGCGGCCTTTCTGCATCTTTCTGAATTTTGTACGTTTCGGTTGTAACATCGCTGAAACCTTATTTATCGTTCCTAAATACTATTATCTTCTTCCACCTCTTTGGCCAGCACCGGCACCGCCGCTTCTGTTCTCTCCGCCTCTTCCTCCACGGTCACCACCGCCACCACTTCTTCTGTCGCCACCACGATCGCCACGGCCTTCACCGCTTCTGCGTTCGCCGCGTTCACCACCTCTGCGAGGACCACCGCTCTGTGTCTTGCCGGCTGCATTAGCTTCGCCTTGAGATACAATACCAATGTTTGGTGACAAATCACGCTTACCAAAAATCTCACCTTTGAAAATCCACACCTTGATACCAATCTTTCCGTAAACAGTATTTGCTTCAGAGATTGCGTAATCAATGTCTGCACGTAATGTGTGCAATGGAATTCTTCCTTCTTTATATTGCTCTGTACGGGCCATATCAGCACCTGCCAAACGACCTGACAATTTTATCTTGATACCTTCTGCACCAACGCGCATTGAAGAAGCGATAGATTGCTTCATCGCACGACGATAAGAAATACGCGCTTCAAGCTGCTGAGCAATTGATTCACCTACTAATCTTGCATCCAACTCAGGACGTTTGATTTCAAAGATGTTGATTTGAACATCCTTGCCAGTAAGTTTCTTCAACTCTTCCTTGATCTTATCGACTTCGGTACCACCTTTTCCAATCACTACACCTGGACGGGCAGTGTGAATTGTAAGTGTAATGCGTTTAATAGTGCGTTCAATCACTACTTTAGCAATACCTCCCTTTTGAATTCGGGCATCGATATACTTTCTGATCTTCTGATCTTCGACCAGCTTATCAGAGAATGTCTTTCCTCCGAACCAGTTAGAGTCCCAACCACGAACGATGCCGAGGCGGAAGCCGACAGGATTAATTTTTTGTCCCATTATGCCTTGGTTTCTTTTTCAACCTTTTTTGTTTCCTTAACTTCTTGAGCTGGCATTCTATCAACCACCAGAGTGACATGATTAGAACGCTTACGAACGCGGTGTGCACGTCCTTGTGGTGCAGGGCGTAATCTCTTCAGAATACGACCTCCTCCAACATATACTTCCTTTACGAACAGGTCAGCTTCTTCCAACTTTACATCCTTGTTCTTTAACTCCCAATTAGAGATTGCTGACATGAGCAATTTCTCCATTCTCTCAGAAGCATGCTGAGCTTCGTATTTCAATACGTTCAAAGCTTTTGAAACGCGCTCACCGCGGATCAAATTTGCTACCAGGCGCATCTTGCGGGGAGAGGTAGGAACATTGTTCAGGTAAGCAACAGCAGGACCTTGCTTAGCAGCTTCTTTCACTGCCGCAATCTTCATGCGTTTCTTAACTGAGCCTTTTAATTTCTTTTCCGTTGTTTCCATGGAGGATTATATTATTTGGCTCCAGCCGATTCTGTCTTATTGTTTCCAGTATGGCCCTTAAATGTGCGGGTAGGTGCAAACTCACCTAACTTATGTCCCACCATATTCTCAGTTACATACACTGGGATAAACTTGTTGCCATTATGCACAGCAAAAGTGAATCCTATCAAATCAGGAGTGATCGTACTTCTCCGTGACCAAGTCTTGATCACTGATTTTTTTCCTGACGACTCTTGTGTGGTCACCTTCTTCGCGAGGCGCGCATCGAGGTATGGACCTTTTTTGACTGACCTTCCCATTATTTCTTCCTTCTAGATACGATTAGACCATCTGAATACTTCTTAGGGTGACGTGTCTTCTTGCCCTTAGACAACAAGCCGTTACGTGATCTTGGATGACCACCTGACGCACGTCCTTCACCACCACCCATCGGGTGATCAACAGGGTTCATTGCAACTGGTCTTGTGCGTGGGCGAATGCCTCTCCAACGTGAGCGACCAGCTTTACCAACTGATTCGTTCATGTGATCAGGATTCGAAACCGCACCAACCGTAGCAAGACATTTAGACAACACCTGGCGCATTTCACCAGAAGGCATCTTCAATGTTGCATAGTCACCTTCACGAGCAAGCAACTGAACAAAAGATCCAGCGCTTCTTGCAATAGATGCTCCCTTACCTGGCTTGTTCTCAACGTTGTGAACAATTGTACCAACCGGGATCTTCGCTAATGGAAGTGTGTTACCAACTTCCGGTGCGATGTCGCTTCCAGACATTACTGTCTGTCCAACGGACAATCCTTGTGGAGCAATGATATAAGACTTATGACCATCAGCGTAGTACAATTTAGCGATACGTGCTGTGCGTGTTGGATCGTATTCGATCGACTTAACCACTGCAGGTACACCAAACTTTTCACGCTTGAAGTCTACATCTCTTGATTTTTGCTTATGACCACCGCCTATGTAGCGCATTGTCATACGACCGTTGCTATTACGTCCACCTGTCTTTTTCAAAGAAGTCAGCAAAGACTTCTCAGGACGGGATTCAGTAATATCCTCAAAGCCCGGGGCAAGTCTATGCCGCGTACCTGGTGTTATGGGTCTTAATTTCTTTAAAGCCATCGCTTATATATTATACGTTACCGTAAAAATCTATCACTTCACCCTCAGCGAGAGTGACAATTGCCTTTTTATAATTAGGCTTGCGGCCAGACAATGTACCTGCCTTAGTAGAGCGCACTTTCAACTTACCCATTACGCTAAGTGTGTTTACTTTCTCTACGTTTACACCGTACATCTTTTCTACTGCATTCTTGATCTCAACTTTATTGGCAGTGATTTCAACAATGAAACCATACTTACCCTTTTCATTGAGGGAAGAAACTTTTTCAGTAACCAAAGGACTCTTTAGGATACTCATCGGATTACTTATTTAAGAGGTTATCGATTTTACCTACCGAACTCTCAACCAACACAAGCTTATCAGCATTGATCACATCATATGTATTGATCTGAGATGCAGTGATAACTTTAGTGTTCTGGATGTTTCTTCCAGAAGCAGAGATGTTCTGATTGCTTTCAGGGATCACAAGAAGAGTTTTTTGCTCATTCAATCCCAATGATTTCAGCATGCTTGCAAATTGCTTTGTCTTTGGAGCATCGAAGCTGAAATCCTCAATGATTGCGATCTGATTGTCTTTTGCTTTATAAGTAAGTGCTGACTTGCGTGCAAGTTCTTTTACTTTCTTATTCAACTTGAAAGAATACTCGCGGGGAGCAGGTCCAAATACACGACCACCACCTTTGAATTGAGGATTCTTGATGTTACCTGCACGGGCACCACCTGTTCCTTTTTGCTTCTTAAGTTTTTTGGAAGAACCAGAAATTTCGTTTCTCTGCTTGGACTTATGTGTACCCTGGCGTTGGTTAGCCAGATAGCTTTTCACATCCAACCAGATAGCGTGGTCATTAGGCTCAATGCCGAAAACCTCTGTAGAGAGATTCACTTTGCGGGTCGTTGCCTCACCGCTATGTTTTGTAATTGCTACTTCCATCACTTCTGCAGGATTATAGTTGAGTTTTTCGCGCCCGGTACAGATCCGCTGACCAGGATCAGGTTGTGCTCCGTTATGATCTTTACCACCTTGAGGTTGGTAACTTTCACACGGTCATTGCCCATTCGGCCAGGGAGACGCTTTCCTTTGATCACTCGCGATGCAAAAGAGGCATTACCCATTGATCCCGGTGCACGGAGACGGTTATGCTGACCATGAGTCTGGCCACCTACTCCAGCGAAGCCATAACGCTTCACTACACCTTGGAAACCGCGCCCCTTAGAGGTACCCACGGCATCCAAAAAATCGCCTTCGGCAAACACATCCTGAATACGAACTTCTTTGCCGAGTTCGGCAAAACTGTTGAACTCTGCGCTGAAGTCACGAAACTCAACTACATCACGCTTGGGTGTAGTATTAGCTTTCTTGAAGTGACCTACCAGCGGCTTGGATGCATTCTTTTCTTTCAATTCTCCGAAGGACAATTGCACGGCACTGTATCCATCAGTCTCGTCGTTCTTGACTTGAGTGACTACACACGGTCCCGCCTCGATGACTGTACACGCGATATTCTGACCGTCCTGGCCATATATGCTTGTCATCCCAATCTTACGTCCTATTATTCCAGGCATGGTTGAAACCTATTTTGCTGTTTTTAACCCGATTTGCGGGTTTTGTGCCGCAAAAAGGACTGCAAAGATAGGAACTGACCCGGAGTTACCAAGTGCCGAATTCAAAAAAAGTGAGGAATTGAGTAATTCCTCACCAGGTCTTCAAGAAATAAAGGTTTAAGTATTGATTATCAGTGAATTGTAATTCAAGAAATCTCATATTCTTTCTACTCCCAATCCTGGCAATTCCGAACAGGTCATCATTCCGTCCTTCAGAATAAAACCTCCCTTCACCACATCTCTTGCAAGGTCCAGGCTACCATCAAGATCAATATATTTCGTGTTAGAGCATGCAAAGGCAACATGAAGCGCGGCGGTAATGCTCACGATACTTTCATCATTACATCCCCAGAAAAGGTCAATTTTTCCCTGCAGCGCTATATCCGCAATTTTTAGCCCTTGTTGAATCCCTCCACATTTCATGAGTTTAATATTGAATATGCCAGCTGCGCGGGGAGGCATTATCAAATCAAGAGCTGATTTTGGAGAAAGCAGGGACTCATCCGCTGCGATAACATCCCTGACTTCTTCAGGAAGTTCCTTCAGTTCTGAAATGGCCTTTGCGGGAATTGGTTGCTCAATCAGCTCAATGTTTAACTGTTTGGTACGATGATAAAAGTCTATTGTCTGAGCCGACGTGTACCCCTGATTTGCATCTATTCTTATTAAAAACTTATCCCCAAACTTTTCGCGCAACATCACAAGACGTTCGATATCCTCCTCTAAATCCTTCCCCAATTTCACTTTTAGGGCCTTAAAACCCAGTTTTCCATACTCCTCAGCCTCTTTTAAGGTCTCTGTCACATTCTTAATTCCAATGGTATTGGAAGTAGGCATGGAATAGATTTTCTGACCCAGATACTTTACCAAGGGCACGTTCAGAAATTTTGTAAATACATCATGCAGTGCAATATCCAGAATCGCCTGGGCCGCTGGTGTTTTTGAAAACTTCACTCCTATTTCAAAAAGTAAAAGATTGATCTCGCGAATATCCCTTCCGATCAGGAATTCAAGATTTTTCTCCACAAGAGCTGCATTGGTATGATCCAGGTGTTCACCAGTCACATATTCGCTTGGTCCACCCGAGCCAATACCCGACATCCCGTTTTCAAGAGTAATCTCAGCAAACACATTAATAACTTCATCCACTGTTTTAAAGGCAATGGTGTAGGGTTTTTTATTTCCCAGATCTGCAGACCAGACTTCTATTGTTTTGATTTTCACGGTTTCAGGATTATTAAGGGCCGAGTTTAATGCAACTACTACTTAGATTCTTGAATCATTTTTTCGAAAATTGGGATGAGCTGCTCGACGCCATCCTCCAGAGGCAAAATTACCGGGATCCCCAGTTCCTTTTGATATTTAGAAGCATAATCCCTCGCATCAGCCTCAGCCATCTTTGCTGAATTGATCAACAAGGCTACCGTTGGAGCCCCATATATTTTGATCAAAGCAATTTCATCCTTTGGATCTGGAATATAGGCCGGGTAGAATTCCATGTCCTTGTACTGCTTTCTTGCCGGATTATGTTGAAGTACAGCTGCATTCGCTGCCGCAGAAACAATCCATTCAGATCCTGCGGGACCACTGGGATTGCGAAGTGAAGATTGCCCTTCAATAAATATAATGTCGGGTTTTACTTCATTCCAGCATTGAACAATAGAATGCTCCATTTCGCCAGAAATAAAATCATTCAACGTAGAGTCGAATATAAAGCCATACTTCGCGCCTTGCATCCAGCCAGTCTGACCTGTATAGATCATTTCAGCCTTGAAACCTGCCTTATTCATAGCCTCGGTAAGAAATCTGGTGGATGTTCGTTTGCCCAGTGCACAGTCTGTTCCAAGCACAGCTATTTTAGGGCACTTAACTTTTGAAATTTCTCCTGACCAAAAGTGCAAGTCCTTGAATTTCTTCGGTTTACGAACATCTATTATTTCCCGTCCTTTTGATTTGGCAAGCTCCGCAAGATCTGCATGATCCGAAACGTAGTCATGGAGTCCATTAACGATATGAAAATTATTCTCAATAGCTTCCCTGATCATCACGTTTATCGAATCAGGAATTACTCCACCTTTAGTTGCCACGCCCAGAACACAGTACTCTGCTGTGACAGGGCTCACCTTTATAAATTCGGTAATTGAACTATACACAGGAATGTTTCTTTTTTTTCCATCGAGAACCTCTCCTGCATCTTTACCTGGATACTTGTGATCAATCACTCCAAGAATGTTAAAGCGGTCAGTTCCCCGGATAAGTCCATGAGCTGTTTTTCCACTATTAGTGTCGAGATATCCTGCTGTGATTACAATTGCATTACTCTTTTGCATACTAAAATTTTGTGACGGGAAATTCGACAAAATTAGTTTAAGGACGAAAGTTCAGAGACTTCAATACCAAGCTCGAATAGTAAAGTATGGGGTATAGAAATTCGAAAACGTGGCTAGTAATTTGCAGTTCGGGTGTGAAGGGCTGTAACTCAATTTACTACCCATCATTTTAGCGTAAATTTGCAAACGAAACCCCGGAAATTATGAAATACGGAATTCTGATATTATTGGTGATGGCAGGTTATATCTGTCAGGCCCAGGCGATTATTGGAACATGGCAATTGATTGATGAAAAGACATGCTTTGAAAGCAATATCAAGGAAAGTGAAACAGAAAAAGAATTGCTTCCGATGATGAAATCTTCAGGAACCAGTTCAGTGGCCAAACTGATACGGTTTGATAAAAAGGGAGCGGGAGAAGATGGAATTTTTTCAGCCGGTAGAAAAAAAGGAAGTGATATGTCCAGTTTTAAATACACGATAAATGGTCAGGAACTTTTGTTGCTGGATATTAAATCGGGGATCATGACTCAGCAATTAATCATTGATGAGCTTTCACAGTCAACGTTGAAAGTTCACAATGCAAAAAATGAGTGCGAAACCAAAACCTTTTCAAGAATCAAGTAATGGTGACTGACGCAGAGGCGAAGCGAGACATACGAAAACTAAAGCTGGACGAGCTAAAAGATTTTTTTGTTCAGCATGGGGACAAAGCTTTTCGTGCTCAGCAGGTTTATGAGTGGCTTTGGAAAAAATCAGCAAAGGATTTTGAGCAAATGACCAACCTCTCACTGGCTACCCGTGAGATGCTCAACGCACATTTTATCATCAACCATGTACTGGTGGATACAATGCAAAGGAGTACTGACGGGACAATTAAAAATGCCGTTAAGCTTCATGATGGATTGATTGTGGAGTCTGTGTTGATCCCCGCAGAGAAAAGAATCACTGCTTGCGTTTCATCTCAGGTAGGCTGCAGTCTTGCATGCAAGTTTTGCGCTACTGCGCGATTGAAAAGAATGCGCAATCTCAATCCTGATGAAATCTATGATCAGGTTGTGGCCATTCGTCAACAATCGGAATTATATTTTGGAAGGCCGCTTACCAATATTGTTTTTATGGGTATGGGTGAACCCCTTTTGAATTATGCCAATGTAATTACAGCTATAGATAAGATCACTTCACCTCAAGGTCTTAACATGGCAGCGAAGCGTATCACAGTTTCTACTGTTGGGGTTGCCAAGATGATCATCAAAATGGCAGATGATGAAGTGAAATTCAACCTCGCAGTGTCGTTACACGCAGCCATTAATAAGACGCGATCTTCCATTATGCCTATCAATGATTCAAATTCATTGGAAGAATTAGGTGAAGCATTGAAATACTGGTATTCAAAAAGAAAGAAAAAAGTTACTTACGAATATGTTGTATGGAAAGGCATCAATGACGATATGGAGCATGCTCAGGCTTTATTAAAGTTCTGTAAGATCATACCATCCAAAGTAAATCTCATTGAATATAACCCCATCGATGATGGTGAATTTCAACAAGCTGGCGACGATAAGCTATTGATGTATCAGCATTTGCTTGAGAGCAATGGTATTACGGCCAGAGTTCGCAAAAGTCGGGGAAAAGACATTGACGCTGCATGTGGTCAATTGGCAAATAAATCATAATTATGAAATTTCGGCATTCAGTTCTTCCTATCTTCTTTTTGCTCTTTGCTTTCTCTTCAGAGGAACCCCTTGAAAAAATTCTTGCGGGCTTTAATCACTACCTAGACAATTCTCCGCAGGAAAAAGTCTATTTGCATTTTGATCGCCACTACTTTGCCTCTGGAGAAGATGCGTGGTTTAAAGCCTATCTTGTTGCAGGCCCCCTTCATCAGCCCTCTCCACTCAGCAGGACACTTTATGTTGACCTCTATAATGTGGATAAAAGATTAGTCAAGCAATTGACTTTACAGGTCGAGTCTGGATTTTCCGCAGCCAACTTAAACCTTCCGGATACTTTATCTTCCGGTAAATATCTTGTTCAAGCTTATACAAAATGGATGAAGGAGATGAGTGCCGATTATCTTTTCAGAAAAGAAATTGTAATCTGGAATTCAAATCCTGTAATAAAAAATACAGAAGACAAAGAAATGGATGTCCAGTTTTTTCCTGAAGGAGGAGATTGGGTAGTTGGCATCAAGAGTAAGATTGCCTTTAAGGCCATTGGGTCAGATGGTTTAGGCAAACCTATCAGCGGTGAGATCATTGACAATGATGGTAATGTGATTACAAAAATTCAAAGCAATACCCTCGGCATGGGCTTGTGTTCCATCGTTCCACAGAAAAACAAAACATATCGCGCAAGGATAACTGGTTCACATGAAGTGTCTTTACCGGCTGCCAAGGAATCAGGAGTGACTTTGACAGTAAATTATGTTGCGGATAAAGAAGCATTGGTTGCGCGCATTCAAAGCACAGAAGCAAATAAGACAATCCTGGTTATCGCACAAACGCGCGGTGTCGTTTCCTACGCAGCTAAAATAAAAATTCCAAACACATTGTCTTTCGTTTCTATTCCTCTTACAACGATGCAAACGGGTGTTGCTCAGATAACAGTAATGGATGAGAATGGAGTGCCACTATGCGAACGATTATCTTTTGTTGATCGCGGGAATGGACTTTCAATAAAGATGGAAGCTGACAAGCAAATATATAAACCCTTTGAAAAAATCAATCTTTCTATTGAAGTTAAGGATGCTGAAGGTTATCCTGTGATGGGTAATTTTTCGTTGGCTGTTTCTGACGATCAGTATGTTCCAATTGATAGAAGACATACCAACATCTCTTCGTATCTATATTTAACATCTGAATTAAAAGGAAATATTGAGTCACCAGGCTATTACTTCGATAAGAAAAATACTGACCGACTGGAAGCACTTGACGTCCTGATGTTAACACAGGGATGGAGAAAGTTCTCAGCTCATGATGCCTTGATCGGAAAACTCCCTACACCTGCTTCACCACCAGAGATGGGAATCCGTATTTCAGGTACCCTGCTTGACAAGACGACCAGAAAACCAGTGGCTGAGGGCAAAGTGAGTTTTCTTAATGTAGCCGCCGGACAGGTTATGACAGCTACAACAAATGATGCTGGAAGGTTCTCTTTTGAAGATGTGATCTATTATAAAGCTTCAGGCATTGTTTTAAAAGGAGAAACAAAACGAAGAAATACTAATGTCCAGATCGTTATGGATAGTGTTGTTGGACTTTCCCTTCCAGATGAACAGATTTCTAAATTAAGGGGGTCCTTAAATCATTTTGAACGTCAGTTCATTCGTCAACTACCTGTTCAAAATAGAGTAGATGGTTCAGGTAATCCTGAGAAGAGTACTCTTTTAGAACCGATCAATGTAAAAGGGAAAAAAGAAGAAGTTGCTGAGTCACCTAATAGGGTTTATGGAAGAAGCTCAAATAACATCAAAGTTGCTGGCAATCCAAATCTTGAAAAACTTCTACATCCACTTCAGATTATTCAAGGTCGTGTTCCAGGAGTAAGTATCTATGGTCAGGATCCTAACTGGACGATTCGAATCCAAGGAATTAATTCTATGCAAAGTGGCTTGGATCCTATGATTTTGATTAATAATGTTCAATCATCAATCTCTGCTCTTGGAGATCTTTCCGTATTGAATATTGAAAGTATAGATATCTGGAAGGGTCCGGAAACAGCGATGTTTGGGAATCGAGGTGCGAATGGTGTCATTGGCTTCAATCTTAAAACAAGTCAAAATAATCCGGTCGTTAAAGATGGTGTTTTCCCCCTCATTAATACTGGATATTTTACTTCAAAAGAATTCTATTCTCCTAAATACGAAACTCAACTTTCCCAGCAGGAGAAAGATAGAAGAAGTACAATTTTCTGGGCTCCGGTTGTAAGGACCGATCCTACCGGAAAAGCTTCTGTATCATTTTATAATCCAGGCACAGAAACTTCTGTAACTGGAACTATTGAAGGAATTTCATTGACTGGCAACCCTGGCTTCTCTGATTTTACCTATTCAATAAAGAAATAAAAAAGTAATTTGCTTGCTTTCAGGCTCAAAAAATGAAAGTTGCTCTTCTTATCCTCTCGGCAATACTTTATGCTGAGTGGGCGCAAGCACAATTCACCAATCGTGAAAATTATGACCTGAAGAATCCTGGTAATGACAGGAACAGCCGATGCAAGGATTTTTTTCTTGCTCAAAGGAGCCAACCTGAAGAAGCAAGATTCTCCACCTTCATTAAAGGAGACAGCGTTCTCGTAACACATAGTGATGCCGATTGGTTTTGGAAACTGATCCCTGGCAAAAATGATGGCATAGCAATTGACCTTATTTCACAAGGACAATACAGTTGTGATAACATTGAGCGAAGAGCCACTAGTTGGTCGCACACCGGCTTCTTACTTCCTCCAATGTACCGTGACGAAATTATTGCAAATCTTATTCCTGTAAAGAAAGGTTACATAGCGTTCCTGGCGGGCAAAGTTCCTTCATCATTAAACGCACAAAATGTTGAAGCCAACTACATGATATTGGAAAGTAAATACATGTGTTTCTATACCAATATTGTCAACGTGGATTATCACGGATGGAATCTCCTCAAGAACGGCCTTTATTATGACACATTAAATGCTGAGGAACTTGAGCAGAAGTATAAAGACATCAGCAAAACTTTACATTTTACCATTCCTTTTGAAAAGGATAAATGGGAATTCAGCAAACAAGACATCAGTCCTTTATACGACTCACTAAGACTTACAGATTATACAATCAAGGATATCCGGATTCATACTTACACTTCTGTAGAGGGATCCACAGCCCGCAATCAGAAACTTCAAACCCTTCGTGCCGAAAGTATTGTAAAGGCACTTCAATCATTCCAGTCTGAAAAGCTTGAGTCCAGTATTTTGTCAAGTGAGAATTGGGTAGAGTTTCTGGAAGACATCAATGGTGGCACCTACAGTTCACTAATGAGCCTTTCGAAAGATGAGATCAAAGAAAAATTAAAATCTCCTGATTTGCTGACAAAGCTTGAGCCAATACTAAAACATCATAGAAAAGCTATAATCGAACTTGATCTGGAGAAGAGAGTTCTCTACTTGAAAAGTAACGGCGAAGAATTAAAAAAATACTTCAATCAGCAATTAACCAAACACAATATTGAAGAAGCACTTTACCTTCAACAAATCATTTTTTATAAGATACAAAGGCACGAGTTGCCGAATGAATACCTGAATGACCTTGATCTACCAGAAGCTATTGAATACGGAAGTTTGCTCCTCAACAATGCCTCATTTCGCTTTGAAAATTCCATCTACAATATCTACGAAGCCATTAAGACGTTTGAAAAACTGAGCGAACTTCTGAAAGACAATCCGAAAATAAAATACAACCTCTGTGCACTTAGATTGCAATCCTGGATAAATTCTCCAAAAATTGTCAATCATCTTTTATTAAAAAAAGAAATTGAAAATCTCAGCAAAATCGGAATTCCTGGTTTATTGGTGAAGCGACTACTAATCAACTACTACGTTATTTTCTCTGAGATATCCCTGGATCAAAGGAAGTATGCCGATAAAGACAATGCCGTGAAGTTTATCTATAATTCCTACAAGCCGTTGGAATTAACGGATGAGGATCTTTTGAATCTTGCAAAGTTCTTCTCTCACAATAGCAGATTTGACTGGGCCGAAAAAATTCTTGAACCCCGCATTAAGAATTTAGAAGTTTCAGAAGATATTCTTTTCTATTATCTAAGCCTCACAATTTTCGACGAAGCCAACACAAAAGGTCAGCAATACCGAACCGTGATGCTTAATGCTGTGAATGCAAATCAAGACAGGTTTTGTCAACTATTTAACTCTCGTGAAAAAGGAGGCGTCAGCTTTCAACTCTTAAGGGATGCTTATCTCAAGAAAACATTTTGCGAAAACTGCCAGGACAATATCGTTCAGAAATAGTCATTTAGACCCGGAAAAAAATAAATCCCATTGCTCGAAACCTTTGACCTCCAGAAATCATCATCCCCTTGATGACGCCAGAAACAAGAAAGATCAAGGTCTCTCTGCTTTTATTTTTATTGATAATCCTCTCAGGAACGGCAAGCGCACAGAAAATGATGAGGGGCATTGTGGTGGATTCCATTTCACTCAGCAACCTTTCCGGCGTTCATGTCAAAGTCAAGAACTCTGATCTCACCGCAGTCAGTGACATGAATGGGATTTTCATGATCATGGTGAACAAAAGCGATACACTTATCTTTTCATACGTTGGATATTCAAAATCAAAATTACCCGTTGCTTTTGATGATGAAATCATGTTTGTTCGTATGCATGATGAGAGTATCATGCTTAAAGAAGTAGTCATCCGCGATCGAGCCTATCACCTTAACAGAAAGTATGTTCCTTCACGCACGTTATCAGAAACCAAACCACTTAAAGCCGCATCCAACAGTATCAATTTTGCCTATTTCACAAAAGAAGAAAGAGAGAAACGTAAACTCGTTGCTGTCATTCAGGAGATGAAGAAAGTGGAAGTTTATGTCGACGTGGTGAACTCACCTTCATTTCGTGAAGAGGTTATGGAAAGAAATTCCATAACAGAAGAAAGATTTTATGAGCTTCTGGCGTCTTTCAACCAGGCAAATAATGACCTTATGCATTCTGGCAATGAAGAACTAATTGTCAGCACATTACTTTTTTACTTTGAACACGCTTCTGCCAGGAAATAAGTGTTAGATTTTAAAATTTACAAAAGTAACCTCGCTGCTTTTTTTGTAAATTTCCATGATGGTACCCATTGAAGAAAAACATTTTAAATCTTCCGAGAAGGTCCGTGACTTCGTGATTGGCATGAGTGATGGCCTTACTGTGCCCTTTGCACTCGCTGCCGGATTAAGTGGAGCTGTTGACAACACAACTATTGTCGTCACTGCTGGTCTTGCTGAGATAGCTGCAGGTTCTATCGCCATGGGATTAGGAGGCTATCTCGCTGGTCGCACCGAAATTGAACACTACGATGTTGAGGAAAAGCGGGAATATGAAGAAATTGAAAAGCTTCATGAAGTAGAAATAAGGGAGACAAAAGAAATTTTTGCGGAGTACGGGCTCGACGACGAGTCACAAGAAAAGATCGCGCGTCAGATGGCGAAAAATCCAAAGAAGTGGGTTGACTTTATGATGCGATTTGAATTAGGTCTTGAGCGTCCTGACAAGAACAGGGCATTGCAGAGTGCTTTTGTTATCGGCACAAGCTACATCATCGGAGGCCTGATACCCTTAAGCGCATACTTTCTTACTGAAACAACTCAGGAAGGACTGTTGTATTCCAGCATCATCACATTAATATGTCTCATTATTTTCGGCTTGATTAAAAGCAAACTTACAGGTCAGCCACTTTTCAAAGGAACTATGCGTGTTGCGTTGGTGGGTGCGTTGGCAGCAGGCGCCGCTTTTGCACTGGCTAAGCTTATAACATGATGCTCTTTTTATCATGTTGTTACAAATTTCATTGATCTTATATTTGCCTAAAGCCTCGTTCATGATTGAGAATTTAAGAGAAGCCCTTCGTCTGTCACCTGATAATTTACCCCTCCGAATGTTATTGGCAGAGAACTTATTAAATGAAAAGTTATTTGAAGAAGCTGAGACAGAATATAAAAAAGCACTGACTGCAGATTCAGGCAATGCCAAGGCAAGGAGAGGTCTCGCGAAATGCTATTTCGAACAAGGTAAATTTTCAGCAACGATTGTCATTCTTGAAGAACTGGCCGATTCCGAGAACGATGTTGGTTTATGGATCCTGATGGCGAAAGCCCTTTTAAGAAATGGTGAAGCAGCTAGATCTATTGAGATTTACAAAAAAGCACTTCAGTTGAATCCCGCTTTAAAAGATGAAGAATTGGATAGCCTTCGCAGCAGCGAATCGAAAACAGATAAGATCCTTGATGAGATTGAAAAAGGATTCGAAGAGATCGAAAGACCTCGTATAAATTTCAGTGACGTGGGCGGAATGGATCATGTGAAGGAAGAGATTAATATCAAGATAATTCAACCCCTGAAATTTCCAGATCTGTATAAAGCTTATGGAAAGAAAACGGGTGGTGGTATTTTGTTATACGGGCCTCCCGGGTGTGGTAAAACTTATTTAGCCAGGGCAACGGCCGGTCAGATTCAGGCAAGTTTTATATCCGTTGGCATCCATGATGTTCTCGACATGTGGATGGGAAACAGCGAAATGAAACTTCATCAGCTTTTTGAAACAGCAAGAAGTCAGGCTCCTTGCGTTGTCTTCTTTGACGAAATCGATGCTCTTGGATCAAGTCGGGCAGACATGAGACAGAGTGCATCTAAAATGCTCATTAACCAATTTCTTAACGAGCTTGATGGAATCCAATCTTCCAATGATGGACTATTGATTTTGGGGGCTACAAATGCTCCATGGCATTTAGATACCGCATTCCGCAGACCAGGCCGGTTTGACAGAATTATTTTTGTTCAGCCTCCCGATCTTGCCAGTCGCGAAAGCATTCTGAAAATTCTATTAAAAGATAAGCCCGTTCAGGATATTGATTTTGGGTCCATTGCTAAAATGACCGCCGATTTTTCTGGCGCCGATCTCCAGGCTATTGTAAACCTCTCTATTGAACACAAGTTGAGAGAATCATTTAAGGATGGAATTCCTCAGCCTATTTTTACAAAAGATCTGGCGAAAGCTGCCAAAGAGATAAAACCATCTACCAAAGAGTGGTTCACATCCGCACGCAATTATGCACTCTATGCCAATGAGTCTGGATTATATAATGAGATACTTGACTATCTGAAATTGAAAAAATGATCACATCGAATTTGCTGGAAAGGGCTACCCAATTAATCAATTTAAGAAGATTTACAGATGCTGAAGTTCAGTTACGGGATGTTCTTTCATTCGAACCCAACAATGCGTTAGCCATAAGTCTGCTGGCGCTTTGTAAATCAGAGATTGGTCAGCATGCAGAAGCCATTCAATTGATTAGGCAGGCAATCAGTCAGGAGCCTGATAACAGTTATTTTCTATATCTGCATTCTCTCTTCCTGTTCAGAAATGAAAATCTGAAAGAAGCTGAGAAGTTCATTTCAAATGCAATCGCCTACGATCCCAATAACGCAGACTATTTTGGATTGATTGCGACCATTAAGATTGAACAAAAAGAATGGAACGCAGCACTTCTCTATGCAAATCAGGGATTAAGCGTTGACTCAGAAAATCTAACCTGCCTGAATGTAAGGTCCACAGCCCTTCTAAAGCTTGATAGGAAAGAAGAATCTTTTGAAACCATTCGTGAGGCATTAAGCTATAATCCTGAAAATGATCATACGCATGCCAATGTCGGCTGGGGCTTGCTTGAAAGAGGAGATCATGTAAAAGCTCTTGAAAGTTTTAAAGAGGCATTAAGACTCAATCCAGAAAATGAATATGCGAAATCCGGCATGATGGAAGCATTGAAGGCCCGCTATCTTGTCTATCGGATATTTCTTAAGTATGCTTTTTGGGTAGGCAACATGAAGGCTAAAGGCCAGTGGATTATTATTCTTGGGCTTTATTTTGGCGTAAAGATTCTGCGAATGGTTGCCGACGCCAATGAAAACCTTGCTGTTTTTATTAAGCCTGTTATATATCTCTACTTTGCGTTTGCTCTTTCAACATGGCTAATTGACCCTCTTTCAAATTTGTTTCTAAGACTCAATATGTATGGGCGATACGCTCTTAAAAGAGAACAGATAAAATCCTCAAATTATGTAGGCATTGCCTTGGCAATGGCACTCTTTACAATAACTCTTTATTTCATTTATGATTTCGAGTTTTATTTTCTCCTTACAATCTATTTTACCGCAATCTCAATACCCCTTGCCTCCATGTTCAATCCCAAACAACCGGGCAAAAGAAAAATTCTTGTTGCATACACGATTGCACTATTGCTAGTGGGAGCATTGTCAATACTAATGATGGGAAGTTCAGAAACAGGGCTGACCCTGTGGTATGTATTTATATTCGGAATAGTCGCCTATCAATGGATTGCGAATGCGTTGGTGATTCGATGATCACTTTTTACTGGCCTTGAAAAGTTTTTCTTTTTCATCTTTGGTAAGACTTTCATACCCACCATCAGAAATTTTATCAAGAATCTCATCAATTTCCTTTTGGGAAATCCCGGAAGCATTGGTGGTTTTCTTTCCATTGGCTGAATCGTTCTTGCGATATGACACCTTTACTTTCGGCTGCGCCGTGAACAACCCACCGATCCATCCCAGCGTTGCAGTAATCCATCCTCCCCAATTCACTCCCGCCTGCAACTGCTTGATATACACATAACCCATCAAGGCTCCGCCAAGATGAGCGATATCACCGCCGGCATTTGAACCAACCGATCCGAGAAATGAAAGAAAGATAAAAATAGCAGCGATCCATTTTATTCTAACCGGACCGAAGAACATGAGAAAGAAAGTATAATCAGGCAACAGCGTGGCCGCGGCTACCATGACCGCAAACACCGCAGCAGATGCTCCAACTAATTCTGGTCTTGTTCCCAAAAACGCAGGAGGATTTGGGATAATATTATAGATCATCAAATAAATAACTCCGCCTGCAATTCCTCCCAAAACATAGATTGCAATAAGTTTATCACTTCCCAGATACTCAACTATAAGTTTGCCGAACCAGTAAAACGCCAGCATATTGAATAATATGTGAAGCACATCATACAAATCATGGGTAAAAAAATACGTTATAATCGTCCAGGGTCGTGTCAGAAAATCACCAACACCACTGGGCAAAGAAAACTGATTGTGCACTACGCCAAAGAAATCATCAAAGCCCAGCCATTTCGAAAAGACCATCACGGTTCCCAGCAGAACAAATACAACGACGTTGATAATGATCAGCTGTACATGCCCGTTGTTGGAGCGACTGAATGCAGATTTAAATTCGTCAAACATAATTACTCAATATCTCCCTAGACGGATGACAATAAATCCAATCAAGGCACCTCCAAAATGCGCCAAATGTGCAGTTTGTCCGCTTGTATCCAAAAGATAATTAAATACTCCCAAAACAATCACAAGGTATTTTCCTTTAATCGTAATCGGCGGGAACGTTAATGAAATCTCTTTTTCAGCAAACAAAACTCCGAAGGCCACTAATATACCATAAATCGCTCCTGATGCTCCGACCATGCGGCCTTGTCCCATCGGATCCAGAAAATATTCTATTACTAAATAAACCACTGCAGCTCCTATTCCGGTGATCAGATAGTAGCTTAAAAATCTTTTGAATCCCCACACCATCTCAAGATAGCTGGCCATAAACGCAAGGGTCATCATGTTAAAAAAAAGGTGTCCCAGACTTCCATGGGCAAACATGTAGGTAAATAACTGATACGGCCTGAATAAGTCCGTCCCTATTTTCCACAAAGCCATTCTTTCCATGAGGTAAAATCCCGGAAACAGTCGTGCGACGATAAAAACTGAAATACAGACAAATATTATGTTCCGGACGAGTGGCGTGATGTTAAACATTAGCTAAAGTAATTTTCAATCTTAGACGTTTCTAATACAAAAAATGTTGTGCTGCCTTCTGGCGAATAATTGGGATTGCGGCAGGAAAAGAGAGCAGCAGAGAGAGATTTTACTTCATCTATGGTGAGTTTCTGGCCAGCTTTTACAGAGGCCCTTTTCGATAAGGACCTTGCCAGATTATCACTTAAAGGCAAGCTCAGTGTTGATTGATTTTGCTTGAACTGCTCCAGAAGACCTTCAAAAAGTTCTTTCTCATTTTTCCCAACGGTCTCTACCGGCATACCATTGATCACAAGGGTATTTTTTCCAAAGATTTCAAATTGAAATCCGAGTGCCTTGATCTCGCGTTCCATTTCCATCACCAGAGCAAAATCGGCAGCACTCAGAGTGATGGTCTGTGGGAAAAGACTTTGAAGGCTCGCTCCAGCGTGTCTCTGCATTTTCGCCAGGAATTTTTCATAGAGAATCCTTTCATGCGCAGCCTGCTGGTTGATCATCATCAATCCATTCTTTACAGGCTTCACCAAAAATTTATTCTGGAATTGAAAGATCACTTCCTCTGCAGGTTCATTGTCATTCCTTATAACCTCCATTCTTTCCGAAGGAGCTTCCGGGCTTGGCATAAACAGCCTCGATTGTGAAGGCCTTTCTTCATCAAACAGTTTTTCCCAATTCTGCAGATTGGATCGTTGAAGGGACGACCCCAATTGTTCTTCAAGATATTGTTCACGACTCAATGCAGGGGCATGAGTAATCTTATTAACAAGATTTACATCTGATGAATAATCCAATGCTGGAGTAAGGTTGTGCGCTCCCAATGCCTGTCGTACTGAAGATTTAACAACAGCATAGACAGCACGCTCATCATCAAATTTTATTTCTGTTTTGGTGGGGTGAACGTTTACATCAATGTGCTTTGGATCAATCTCCAGGAAGAGTACATAAAACGGAAAACTATTCTCCGGCAATAAATTTTCGTAAGCACTTGTAATAGCGTGATTGAGATAATTATTCCTGACAAAGCGATGGTTTACAAAGATGAATTGTTCACCTCTCGTCTTTCTGGATGATTCCGGCTTACCGATATAGCCTGTTACTTTCATCAGATCGGTTTCTTCCTGACAAGACGCAAGCTGTTCCTGATACGATTTACCAAACAAAGCAACCACACGCTGACTTAGCTTACCGGGTGTAAGGTCATAAATTATCTCATCTCCTTGAATAAGAGAGAATGCAAGTTCAGGATGAGCAAGCGCAATTCTCTGAAACTCTTCAAGGATGTGTCGCATCTCCACCGGATTTGACTTCAGGAAATTTCTGCGCGCAGGAATGTTGTAGAATAAATTCTTTACACTGATGCTTGTTCCTTTTTCACAGGCTACAGGTTCCTGTTTTTTTATTTCAGATCCATCTACCGCAAGCAATGTTCCTAATTCGTTCTGTTCTCTTCTGGTCTTCATCTCAAATTGCGACACAGCAGCAATAGAAGCAAGTGCCTCACCTCTGAACCCCATTGTTCTAAGGGTAAAGAGATCATCAGCTGTTCTGATCTTGGAGGTCGCATGTCGCTCAAGACTCATGCGCGCATCGGTCTCACTCATACCTGAACCATCATCGATCACCTGAATCAATATTCTACCGGCTTCTTTGATTATGAGACGTATTGAAGATGCATGAGCATCAATGGAATTTTCCATTAATTCTTTTACTACGGATGCCGGACGTTGCACCACCTCACCTGCCGCAATTTGATTGGCAATCGAGTCAGGAAGAAGGCGAATAATGTCAGTCATTAAGAAAGAATCGAAATTAGTTTTTAGGAGAGGTCTGTTGATTTCTGAATTTCAGATAAATGTAAAGTGGTGCAAATAACAGAAGACTGTAAAATGCTGCTTTACCCCATGTCATAAAAGCCATGATAAAAAGTGTGAGAAATAATAATACTCCAAGTCTAATAAGAGCAGTATTTAAAGATCCCTTGGAAGCCTGAGATCTCTTTCTCGCCGAATGGAATGCTCCAGTCATTCTTGAGCGATAGTCTGAAGTTTCTTCACTGCGCTGACCGCGTTCACGCTCAATTTCCTGGCGAATACGATCTTCCCGCTCTTTTCGTTCTTCAGCTTTCTGGTCATAAAAGCGGGGCTCGTAAGAAAATCTCTTGTACCCAGGTGCTTTTGTAAAAAGGGATACTATTTTCATATGCTCTTAATTTTAATGTCTTATTATAAAAATGATCAGGCTTATTTGCCGGTTTTGACAGACCTTTGCGAATCAGGCGTTAAAAGTAAAATTGCTCTATTCGTTTTCAAATACAAAGTTAACTCACGGATGTTAAAAAAGGTTTTATCGTTTGTCCTGCTTTCTGTATTGTTCTTCCCCTCTTTTGGTCAGGATTTCCGTACCCGCTGGGTGGATAGCGTCTTTTCTACCCTTGACAGGAATCAAAAAATCGGCCAATTATTCATGGTTCCTGTTTCCTCGCATGCCAGCCAGGATGAACTTGACGAATTGACCGATCTCGTAAAAGGTAATGACATTGGCGGCTATTATATAACGGACGGAGGGCCAATAAGTCACATCCGTCTGTTCAACAAGCTCCAAAAGAATTCAAAGATACCCTTGCTTGTAGGGATTTCTGCCGAGTGGGGACTTGCTCAAACAATGGACAGTACCATGGGCTTTCAAAAGCCAATGATGTCTGCAGCCTGGAACAGTGACAGTCTTACCCGCATCTGGGCAAAAGAGATTGCTCAACAAATGAAACTGCTCGGATTTCATATCAACTTTGCTCCGAATTCAGATAAAGAGATTTTTCCTGGAGACTATCTGAGATATTTCAGTAATGATCAGAACAAGCTAATACGGTCAGCCGTCACTTTCAGCAAGTCATTACAGTCTGAAGGAATTCTCACCGTCACCAAGCATCTTCCAAGAAGGAAAATGGTTGAAAATCAACTTATGGATTCTACGGTAGTTCTAAATCTTTGGAAGATTGATACTACCGAATTTTATATTATCCGTCATTTAATTGAAAGCGGAGTGAATGGCATTCTCACCAATTATCTTCACTTCTCTCTGCAAAATGAAAAAGGAATTGTTCCGGCAGGCATGTCTCAGGTATTTATCTCTGAAATACTGAAGAAGCGACTGAACTTTAAAGGACTCGTATTTACAGAAACAAAGAACTTTGAAAAGGTGGGCGCAAAAGTAAGAGCTGGTGAAGCTGAACTGCTGGCGTTTCAAACCGGTAATGATATTTTAATGGCTCCGCTAAATATTAACTCAGCCATCAAAGTAATTTCAAAGAAGATTAAAAAAGATAAATTCCTTCAACAACAACTGGAGACGACCGTAAAAAAGATACTGGCCGC
Source organism: Cyclobacteriaceae bacterium (assembly GCA_013141055.1). Lineage (NCBI taxonomy): Bacteria > Pseudomonadati > Bacteroidota > Cytophagia > Cytophagales > Cyclobacteriaceae > Cyclobacteriaceae bacterium. The sequence goes on from JABFRS010000001.1 coordinate 1,456,637, forward strand.
CAAGTATGATGCAGGATTGAATCATCGCCAGCTGCTCAATGAAGAGAACATCTTTCAAAAACTCCACACACCGGAATCAAATCTTCTTAAACATCAGCTTGCAGAAGCAACTACTACCGTAGTGAAGAATGAAGAAAATCTTTTACCCATCCTTCATTTGGAAAACAAGTCCTTTCAATGCATCTCTATTGGAAAAGAAAACACAAATGATTTTACACTCTATTTAAAACGATATGCAGCTTTTGAAGCATTCTCGATACAAGATGCTTCTGATACTCTAAAAATTAACATCAAACCAGATCACATCATTATTGTTGGACTATTCTCCTATGCAACTACCCTTGAATATCAGCTGAGTTCATGGATAAGAAATCTGTCCTTACGCAACAAGGTGATTATCGTTCATTTTGGAAATCCGCTTAACCTTGAAACTTATCTTTCTGCAAATTCTCTGATTGCCGCTTATACAGATCAGGATAAGATGATGGAGGTAGTTCCTCAAATGATTTTTGGAGCAATTCCAGCTTCCGGAGTTTTACCTGTTGAATCCAAAGGCTTTTCTCCTCGGCCTATTCGTACCGGAAAAATTGATCGAATGTCCTATACGTTACCAGAAGCTGCTGGTATGGACAGTCGCACACTTGACAAAATAAAGATCCTGATGAAAGAAGCCATTGATATGGCTAACACACCAGGTTGTCAGGTCATAGTAATAAGGAATGGCAAGGTCGTTTTTCAACAATCTGCCGGATGGTTAACCTATGAAAATAAAATTGCCGTTGATGAGGAAACCATTTACGATCTCGCATCGCTTACCAAAGTATCCGCAACTCTTCAGGCAACGATGTTCATGTATGAAAAGAACCTGATCGATGTTAACAAAAAGGCATCCATTTATTTACCAGTATTAAAAAAGACTAACAAAAAAGATATCACCATTATCGACATGCTTACTCATCAGTCGGGGCTAATACCTTTCATGCCTCTCTGGCCGCTTACTGTAAAAGATAGTGTGTACATGCCCTATTATTACAGCAGCATTCGGGATAGTCAACATCCCCTTCAGATCAGCAGAGATCTTTATGCGGTTCCAGCTATTAAAGACTCTGTCTGGAGTTGGGTGATCAATTCAAAAATGCAAGACAAGATACCACGAACTCAATATCCCTACAGATATAGTGATCTCGGCTTTATGATGATGAAAGAAATGGCTGAGAAAACTCTTAACCAACCCATGGATGAGTTCTTACATCAGAACCTGTATGAACCTCTTGGCGCCTCCACCACAGGCTTCAATCCTCTTGACAGGTTTTCAGAACAAAGAATTGCCCCAACAGAAATAGATAAAATCTACCGGAGATCGTTGGTGGCTGGTACCGTGCACGACGAACGAGCCGCTATGATGGGTGGAGTTTCTGGTCACGCCGGACTCTTCAGCACCGCTAATGATCTCTCCAAAATCGGACAAATGTTACTTCAGGAAGGCAGCTACGGTGGTATGACTTTTTATAAACCTGAAACAATGCACTACTTCACAGCAAAACAATTCACAGAAAGCCGCCGAGGACTGGGTTGGGATAAACCGGTACAGAATGACTGGACCAGTCCTGTATCACTTCAGGCTTCTCCCCTTACCTTTGGTCATACAGGCTTTACCGGTACGTGTATGTGGATCGACCCTGAATTTAACCTTGTGTACATTTTTTTATCCAATAGGGTGTTTCCCGACAGAAACACAAAGCTCTTAAATGCCAATATTCGTCCCCGGATTCAGGAAGTGATCTATCAGTCAATTTTTAATTACTGTGCATATAAAAACTGAAACTAAAAGACTGCGAACGTGGTTTAAACCCCAAAATCTAACCTGTGGAACAAATTAAAATTGGAATTGTCTGTTACCCAACGTTTGGAGGAAGTGGTGTGGTCGCAACCGAACTTGGAAAAGCCCTGGCGAAAGAAGGACATAAAGTTCACTTCATTACTTATTCGCAACCCAGCCGTCTTGACTTCCTCAACGAAAATCTCTTCTATCATGAGGTAGACTTCAGGTCCTATCCCCTGTTCGAATATCCTCCGTATGAGCTGGCTTTGGCAAGCAAAATGGTGAGTGTTGTAAAGAACGAGGGATTGGATTTGCTTCACGTTCACTATGCAATTCCTCATGCATCGGCAGCCTATATGGCAAAACAAATCCTCAGATCACAAGGGATATTCATACCGGTAGTCACCACGCTACACGGAACTGATATCACTTTAGTTGGAAAGGATGCTTCATATGAACCTGTTGTTACATTCAGCATTAATCAGTCTGATGGCGTTACGGCAGTATCATCAGATCTGAGAAAGCAAACGTATGAATACTTCAAGATCACAAATGAGATTGATGTCATTCCAAACTTTATCGATCTGGACAAATTCAAGAAACAGAAGAAAGACCATTTCAAAAAAGCAATCTGCCCGAATGGAGAGTCGCTTATTGTTCATACGTCTAACTTCCGGAAAGTGAAACGCATTCCTGATGTCATCAAGATTTTTGCAAATATTCATTCTGTTATCCCCGCAAAGCTGTTAATGATAGGAGACGGCCCTGAACGTGCTAAGGCAGAAGCTCAGAGTCGTGAACTTAACATTGAAGGCGACGTTAGATTCCTTGGCAAACTTGAATCTGTTGAGGAGGTATTATCTGTCGCAGATCTCTTTCTGATGCCTTCAGAAAAAGAAAGTTTTGGCCTGGCAGCTTTGGAGGCAATGGCGTGTGAAGTTCCTCTCATTTCATCAAATGCTGGTGGTATCCCTGAACTTAACATACAGGGAGTAACCGGATTCATGAGCAACGTTGGTGATGTAGAGGACATGACGAAAAAGGCACTGTTTGTTCTCGATAAAAATAACCTGAACTCATTCAAGCAAAATGCGTTGAAACGTGCACAGGAATTTGACATCGCTAACATCCGCCCGCTCTATGAGAAAGTTTATCAGAGAGTTTTGGATAAAGTGTCGTCAGGCGCGACTCATTAATCATTGAATTATCAGTGCCGCGGCATTAAATTTGCAGTAGTTTTTATATGAATCCAGAGATAAAACCGCATAACTCAGGCACTAAACAGCTTTTTCAGAATCCTATTCTGGAAAAATTAAGTCGTACCCATATTTCCGTACCCCTGACTGTATTTTTTAGTTACGCTGCGGTGCTTTTATATTGGAGCGTTACCCACACCTCCCTTTCCTGGATTACTACCATTTCGATGTTCTTCCTGGGGATTATTTCGTTTACATGGGTAGAGTATATTGTTCACCGTTATCTTTTTCACATGTCTGCGGAAACTGAGCAACGGGCAAAAGCACAATACACTATGCATGGAGTTCATCACGAATTTCCTAAGGACAAAACAAGGTTAGCAATGCCTCCGCTCTTAAGCATAACAGTGGCTACTGCACTTCTTTTTGTATTCAGATTAGTACTGGGAGATCTTGTATTTTCCTTTCTACCAGGGTTTCTGGTAGGATATGCAGCATATCTTTCAGTGCACTATATGGTGCATGCGTTCCAGCCACCTAAGAATTTCTTTAAAGTGCTTTGGGTTAATCATGCTGTTCATCATTATAAAAACGGTGAAGGTGTGTACGGGGTATCTTCCCCTTTCTGGGATTACGTCTACGGCACAATGTCCAAATAGGATTACCCAAATTCAAAGCAATAAAAAAGCCTCAATAAATGAGGCTGAACTTATAGAAAGCGGCTTATTTAAAAGCGCGTAGTCTTCTCTGTCTTTTTCTGGGGCGCTTTTGAGTACGTAGGGCATGAATAAGACGTGCAAGACGTCACAATAATCGCTGCCGCTAAAACCACCAGAGTAACTGCCTTTTTCATAAAATTTCGATTAAGTAGTATAAAAGTATACGTTTTTAGGGAAAACTTATTGTAGACAACGTGAATTTTAGTTTTCTGGTTTCCACTTAACTAAAAATTAACAGTTTTCGCGTTTTATGAAACAGAAACCTTGGATTAATGGTTATGTTTAAATCACCTAAGACCCATTATCGTGCTAGGATATAGATTTTCAAAATATACACCGCCACCTGAAGACTCAAAAAGCGATTTCGAACGATTGCTAAAGGTATTCATGCAATTGATCCTGATTACCTCTGGAAATGTAGCCGAAGCATTGCAGTGGATGACTGAAGTCGATCGGCAATACAAATTGACCAATGAGAAATACGGAATGGGGGATTTTATTGAAGACCTCAAAAAAAACGGTTACATAAGTGAAGAAGGTCCAAAAGGGGAATTCAAACTGAAGGCAAAAACAGAACAAAATTTAAGACAGTCTGCTCTTGAAGAAATCTTCGGGAAGCTCAAAAAAACAAAAGGCGGCGAGCATAAAACGCCTCATAATGGACGCGGAGATGAAGCAACTACTGATCGGCGTGATTATGAATTCGGTGATACACTGGAGCAGATATCAATGACCGATTCCCTGAAGAATGCTCAAATCAATCACGGCTTTGAAGATTTTCAAATGACAGAAGAAGATCTCGAAGTGATTGAGAATGAATTTAAAACTCAGACCTCTACTGTTCTGATGATTGATATTTCTCACTCCATGATATTGTATGGAGAAGATCGCATTACCCCTGCCAAGAAAGTAGCGATGGCACTTGCCGAATTGATCACAAAAAAATATCCCAAAGACACACTTGATATACTGGTGTTTGGTGATGATGCCTGGCAGATCGAAATCAAAGACCTTCCCTATCTGGAAGTTGGTCCGTACCATACCAACACAGTTGCAGGTCTCGAGCTTGCAATGGATATTCTGAGAAGAAGGAAGAATGCCAACAAGCAAGTATTCATGATCACCGATGGTAAGCCTACTTGCATCAAGCAGGGGATAAAATATTATAAAAACAGCTTTGGACTTGATCCAAAGATTCTGAATCAAACATTGAACCTTGCAGGTCAGCTCAGGAAGATAAAAATCCCTGTAACCACCTTCATGATTGCAACGGATCCATACCTAAAATCTTTCGTTCGCGATTTTACAAAGGCAAATAATGGCAATGCTTATTACAGCAGTCTTCAGGGATTAGGAAATCTTGTCTTTGAAGATTTTAAAAGAAACAGAAGGAAGAACTTCTAGGAAATTTTTTCACCAGATTACATCAATCACTCACAATGGATTATAAGAAAATCACAACACTAGGTCAGTTAAAATCTGCCGGATATCAATCAAAAACAATTAAGGATGAGCTAAGAGCTAATTTGATCGAAAGATTAAAAAGAAAAGAAAGTGCTTTTGAAGGCATCTGGGGATATGAAGAAACTGTTATTCCGGATCTTGAAAGAGCCATTCTTGCAGGACATGACGTCAATCTTTTAGGACTTCGCGGTCAGGCTAAAACGAGATTGGCAAGACTAATGGTCAATCTGCTGGATGAATACATTCCCATCATAGAAGGCTCTGAATTAAATGATGATCCATTAAATCCGATCTCACGGTTCGGCCGTGATCTGATCAACGAAAAGGGCGACAACACTCCTGTCAGCTGGCTTCATCGCGATGAGCGCTACACAGAAAAACTGGCAACTCCCGATGTATCAATAGCAGATTTAATCGGGGATGTTGATCCTATAAAAGCTGCGTCCTTAAAGCTCCCCTATTCTGATGAAAGGGTGATCCATTTCGGATTGATACCGCGCGCCCACCGTTGCATCTTTGTCATCAATGAATTACCGGATCTTCAGGCACGCATCCAGGTTTCTCTTTTTAATATTCTTCAGGAAGGTGACATCCAGATTCGCGGATTCAAACTTCGGTTGTTGCTCGACTTACAATTTGTTTTCACTGCCAACCCTGAAGATTATACCAACCGGGGAAGTATTGTCACTCCTTTAAAAGATCGTATCGACAGTCAGATCATCACTCACTATCCAAAATCAATAGAGATTGGCAAAAAGATCACGCAACAGGAAGCGAGGATCAATAGCAGTCAGAAGAACTCAGTGGTTTTTCTTGAACCTGCCAAAGATCTGGTAGAGCAAATTGCTGTTGAGGCAAGAAAGAGTGAATATGTAGATGCCAAGAGTGGCGTTTCAGCTCGTCTTACAATCTCGGCTTATGAAGCGTTGGTTGCCGCAGCAGAGAGAAGAATGATTATCAATCAGGAAAAAAATACAGTTATCCGGATTACTGATTTTGTGGGAGTTATCCCTTCTATTACCGGAAAGGTTGAATTGGTTTATGAAGGTGAGCAAGAGGGACCTGGCATTGTCGCTCAGAATCTTGTCGGCAAGGCTTTGCGCTCTCAATTTGTAAATTACTTTCCTGATCCTGAAAAATTCAGAAAAACAAAAGACAAGAATCCTTACAAGAAAATTACTGCCTGGTTTAGTGATGGAAATACAATTGATCTGATCAGCGATATCACCAATCAGGAGTATGAAAAAAGTCTCAAGTCTGTTCCGGGTCTTGCAGATGTCGTTAATGATTTTCAAAAAGGTCAGGACTCTCCTACCAAGCTTTTCCTGATGGAATTTGTACTTCATGGACTTGCTGAATACAGCCTCATTAGCAAACATTATCTTGCCAAAGGACTTCAATTCAAGGATCTAATTAGCGGAATGTTCAGCGTTCCAAAAGAAGGTGATCAGGACATTGAGGATGATGACGAAACTTATGGCAATCGAATGAATTAGTACTTTGACGTCTCCAGCCTTAGCCTTACGCTTATGCTGCGTTCTGAATCAATTACCTATGACCAGACGAAAGTCAATGAATTGCGAAAACTTGTTTCGCAGGGAGAAGGCCAATACCTTGAATTCAAGCGTAAGGCTTCCTACCCTGACAAGATTGTAAGAGAACTGATTGCCTTTGCCAACACAGGAGGTGGAATTCTGCTCATCGGGGTTGACGATAACAAGACTATTCCGGGGGTGAAATTCCCTGAAGAAGAATCCATCGTAATTCATGATGAGTTAAGGAAAAATTGTCGTCCCGGAATTGCGTTTCATGAAACAGTGATTCCGGTTTCTGAAAACAGATACGTGCTGCAATGGAAGATTCCAAAAAGTGAAAAAAGGCCGCATTTCTATGTGTCCAATGGCGAGAAGAGCTCTTACGTCCGCCAGAATGATCAAAGCATTAAAGCAAGTCGCGAGATGAGTGAGATCATCCGGAGGAGCAAATCCTCTACTGGAACAAAGCTTGTCTATGGAGAAGCAGAGCAAAAGATCATTCACTTTCTGGCAGGCCAATCCACTATCAGCCTCAAGGAAGTTTCACAACTGACAGGATTGAATAGATATATGGCTTCTCGTAAGATCGTGAGGTTAGTATTGGCAAACGTCTTAAAAATTACCCCAACGGATAAGGGAGATACATTCTCGAGAGTCTGAAGTCAAACTTTAACTCAAAGTCAGATCCTGATTTTTATCTTTTGACGATTTGTTGCTTTTCTCCTGACGCTTCACTTAGTTTATAGGATCGATTGGATACCGCGAAGATACTGCTCATGCCTGCCGGGGACTTTTTTAGTTCCGCAAGGAAGTGTCTTCGCGGTTTTATTTTGTCTTATTAGTAACCACTTATTTTTTTAAGCTATGGCAAAGATCAAAAAAGAGAAAAAGGTATTCATCCTGGACACATCGGTTATTCTTTTTGAGCATAACAGCATTCTGAATTTCGACGAGCATGATATTGGTATTCCCATTACAGTACTTGAAGAACTCGATAATTTTAAAAAAGGTAATGACACTAAAAACTTTGAAGCCCGTGAGTTCATTCGGTTGATTGACAAGCTCGCGAAAGATAGAATGCTTCACCAGTGGAATCCTTTGAACGGCAAGAACAAAGGAAATTTTAAAGTTCTCATGGAGACCGGAAGTAACGGAACGCTTGACGCGAATAAAGTCTTCAACGAGCATAAAGCAGATCATCGAATTTTAAACTCTGCACTTCTTCTGCAAAAGGAAGAAAAAGATAGGAGAGTTATTCTGGTGTCAAAGGATATCAACCTTCGTTTGAAAGCGAAGTCACTGGGCCTTCAGGCAGAAGATTACACAACTGGGAAAGTTCAAAATCTCAATTCGCTGTATGCTGGAAAGACCGTTCTTGACAATGTTGATCCGGATATTATCGATCTATTGTATGAAAAAGGATATTGCCCGCCTGAGGATCTGTTAGGCAAAACAGAGCTGGTCAAAAATCATTATTACATTTTAAGAAGCGGGAAGAAATCTATTCTGGCGTTCTACAATTCCGCCAACGGAATGGTAGAGCATGTTGAAAAAAGATCGGTCTACGGGATAAAGCCACGCAACGCTGAACAGGCCTTTGCCATGCACGCAGTTATGAAGCCTGAAATTAAGCTCGTAACGATGCAAGGAGTTGCTGGTACAGGCAAGACACTCATCGCACTGGCCGCAGCGTTGGAACAAAAACGTGAATACAAGCAAATCTACCTTGCACGTCCGATTGTTCCCTTAAGCAACAAAGACATTGGTTTCCTTCCCGGAGATATTAAGTCGAAGTTGAATCCATACATGGAACCGCTTTGGGACAATTTGAAATTTATTCAAAATCAGTATAGCGAAAGCGATAAGGAGTATTCCAAGATCACAGAGATGGTTACGAACGAAAAGCTTGTCATCACACCGCTGGCCTATATCCGGGGAAGAAGTCTTTCCAACATCTGCTTCATTGTGGATGAGGCTCAGAATCTGACCCCCCATGAGGTGAAGACGATCATTACACGGGCAGGAGAAAATACAAAGATCATCTTTACAGGAGACATCTTTCAGATCGACACACCATATCTTGATTCGCAAAGTAATGGCTTGTCATATCTGATTGATCGGATAAAAGATCATGAATTGTATGCTCATATCACACTGGAAAAAGGTGAGCGTTCTGAACTGGCAAATCTCGCAAATGACCTTCTCTAAATGCCTGAAAAGGAATTATTGCGGTGACAGAAAATATATTTTTTAGCAGTTACTTCAGCTTTAGCCATGATATTAATCTCAAATAAAGAGGTCTTAATATGTGGCTTAAAGCAATTTTCGGGAAACTGTCGAAAAACAAAATAGTCAGGCTGGTAAAAACAGAAGGTTCTTTAATTGGAGAACATAAGCAGGAAGGCCGACAGGTTTATATCTATCTATTGAGAGATTTCTTTGTACAGGTGATGTTTCATAACGACGATCCTTCTGAGGAAGTCGAGCACGTCAAAACATTCGCCAATATCAATCAATTGAACTCTCATCTTGAGAGTGAGTTCAGATCGACATTCTAGCCAATAAAAAAAAATTATTTCTTACGGAGCAGCTGAGCCATGGTCTCACCAATCAATGCAGGTGATTCCGCTACGTGGATGCCACACTCGCGCATTACTTTCATCTTAGCGGCAGCAGTATCTTCTGCGCCACCAATGATTGCGCCTGCGTGACCCATGCGTCTTCCTGGAGGAGCTGTTTGGCCAGCGATGAAACCCACTACAGGTTTTTTATTTCCATTCTCTTTGATCCATCGTGCTGCGACTGGTTCATAGTTACCCCCGATCTCGCCGATCATTACGATGCCTTCTGTTTCAGGATCGTTCATAAGCATTTCTACTGCGTCCTTGGTTGGTGTTCCAATAATTGGATCTCCTCCTATTCCGATGGCCGTTGTGATTCCAAGTCCTGCCTTTACTATTTGATCGGCCGCCTCATAAGTAAGCGTACCTGATTTCGATACAATTCCAATGGTTCCCTTTTTGAAAACGAAGCCAGGCATAATTCCTACTTTGGCTTCTCCTGGGGTAATCACGCCTGGGCAATTTGGCCCTATCAGAGTAACCTTCCGGTCCTTCACATACTGTTTGGCCATCATCATGTCTTTCACAGGAATTCCTTCCGTGATGGCTACAATGACCTGAATTCCAGCGTCAGCAGCTTCCATGATTGAATCCGCAGCAAATGCCGGAGGAACAAAAATGATGGATACATCAGCACCGGTCTTTTCTACTGCCTCTTTTACAGAATTAAACACAGGCCGCCCAAGATGCACCTGACCGCCTTTTCCCGGCGTCACCCCACCCACTACGTTTGTACCGTACTCGATCATTTGTCCGGCATGAAAGGTGCCTTCTGAGCCTGTAAAGCCCTGAACGATAACTCTTGAATTCTTATTGACCAGTACACTCATGGGAGTATTTTTTTAAGGGTAGTCTACAAAATTAGAAGAATATTACTGTTGGCCAAAAAGCAAAACCCCGGCCAGTGATGACCAGGGTTTTGATTAGTATTTAGAAATCAGGTTACTTCTTGACAGGAACCATGTTGTTTCTGATCAGGAATTCTTCCTTTCCAATTTTGAAATCTTCTACATCCGGAGCCAGTCTGATGGCATCATCGTATGATGTAAGCGCATCAATCAGCAATTTGTTTTGTTCAAAGAATCCTGCCTGAATAAACTTGCTGAACGCTGATTCATCCTTCACGTCACCCGCGATCTCTGCAAATGACTTCTTGATTCTCTCACCTTCTGCTACAGAAATTTTCTTAACAACTTTCTTATCGCCAGACTTAACAGCTGGATCTTTCTTGCTTACAACGACAACCATTAGTGCTGTCTCGTTAGCAAACTTAGGATCCGATAGATCAATGCGAACCATTTTCTCAGGAGTCTCAATTTTAATAAGCTCTTCTTCAAAGATGTTCTCTAATGTAACGATGTATGGACCTGCAATTTTCTGATCAGTCCATTCGATCACCATTGATTTTCCAAACACATACGCGCTTGTAGGATCAGCAGGAAGCAAAAGGTTCAGTTGACCAGGAGTTCCACGGTGAACCGCTCCGGTTGCGCTAAGTCTGTTTTTCTTCGCTTCAGCTGAATTGCTGCTTAAGATGAAGTCGGTGTACTTATTCACAACGCTGGTACCTGTACCAACTTTGGCTGCCAGATCGGCAACTTTATAGTTACCTGCCTGCTTCACTTCAAGTGGTTTCCCATTAATGTGGACAAGACCGAGGTAAGCATTTTCCGAAATCTTCAACTCGTCTCCAGACTTAAGACTAGCACCAGTCTTCAGGGCCTGCCATCCATCGGCAGATTTGTATTCGTTGGCACCTTTATTAGCCAACACCTTGAATGTGTAGTCTTGTGAAAAGCCCGAAATAGTAATTAAGAAAAAGCCAACTCCTAGTAGAATTCCGCCTCTTTTCATAAGCATTGTTTGATTGATAAGTTGTTTAAACATTGTTTTAACTTTTTAAGGGATCTGAGAGCCTGCAAAGGCCCATTTTTCCAGATTTGAACACTACGAATATAGTCAAAATCGTGCCAATCTCTCAGGTCTTTAATACCCGCTCCCGGCGTTTGGTAAGTCTGTTATTTATCTCATTTTGAATGGATTTGAAGATGTCATAGGCAGGGCCCACCAGAGCCGAGACGCCGATAGCAAGTGTCAGATCAAGCTTCAGGTTCCATAAAGCAAAAGCGTAAATAATAATCCCGGAAATAAGTGTCAATTCAAATAACTGGATAATTACAGACATCGCATCAAACCACATTGGAAGTTTTCTGTCAATAAAAATAAATAATGCTATGGTGAGGAGACACACAAGAAACGCAATAAAGTATTTCGTTCCGTCTGATATCGTATTGATGTAGTCTTCATCCAATATCATTGATACGATATTGGCATGAACTACCAATCCGAACATATCCGGATTCGCCCGACCACCCACTACTTTGTTAAGAGGAGTAAAAAATTTATCATCCCAAGAAGGATCTCCCAGGTAGTCGCCCATAAAGCCCATTAAGACAATGTTGTCTTTAAACAACTCGGGCAGAACGTTTCCTTCCATCATATCGTACACATCAACAACGTAATACTGCGTACCAAAATTGGTGGACGTTGTCAGGTCATCTTTTAGACTATTGATACGAAGCTGTCTGACTTCAATATTTCTCTTGAAGTTGACAAGTTCCTCATCTTTACTCCTTGCGAGAAATTTTTTGGTCTTTACCGAATCATATTGCATAGCCACCCTAACGGAGAAAGCCAATTCTTCCTTACCATTAATCAATCGTCTCGGATAAACCGTTCTGCATTGCTTTACATCCTCCTGATAAGTAGCATCTGTTGGCAGAGTTACAAATCCATGTGTTGCAAAGTCATTGAACATAGGATCAGAAGACTCCAGTGAGTCCGCTTCATTCGAATCATACCTGGCGAGGGAGTCAGTTTGTAACAGTTTAGTTGCGAGCACAAAATTGGGAGATTCCTGAATGGCTGCACTTAGCATCATATTCCCCAATGTATCCAGCAACTGAGGACAATTAACACTGTCACGAAGACCACCTTCACAATCAAAGAAACCATCAAAAGCTATTACGCGAGGTTTAAACTTACTGATCATCATTATCTGCTGAGCTACCTCACGCCTCGACAGACTACCAATGTTAACGAGCACAATTCTTTCATCAACAAGCACGTCTGGTCTGAGATTTGAAAAGGCATAATCGGTAAGCTCAAAATCCCGCAACGCCTGGCCGATCGTATCAAAAGCTGTAAATATTTTAAGATCAGCAGCCTTGTTCGCGCCCCAAAGCATGAAGAACACAAACACGGTAATGATGAAGCTTTGAAACCAGAATTTTTTCATACCCAGGGGAGTGGAGATAGGTAAAATTAAAAATTTAGCTTTGTAAATCAACCCGATCCATGTCACTCACAAAACCGATTATTAATGCTTCTGATCTGTTCAGGGAAATCCGTCAGGGTAATCGGTCCGGTCTTGCCAAAGCCATTACATTGGTCGAAAGCACTAAGGAAAGCGATCGTCAAATCGCAGAAGAGCTGCTTAAAAAATTATTACCTTTTACCGGCACCTCTATTCGCATTGCCGTAACCGGTGTACCCGGGGCAGGTAAAAGTACTTTTATAGAATCTTTCGGAGATCTGTTAACTAAGCACGACAAAAAAGTAGCTGTTCTTGCCATCGATCCAAGCAGTCAGCTTACAAAAGGAAGCATTCTTGGAGACAAGACAAGGATGGAACAGTTGAGTCGTAATCCCAATGTTTTTATACGCCCTTCCCCTACATCACAGGCACTGGGTGGTGTTTCTTTTCATACTCGTGAGACCATCTTATTATGTGAAGCAGCAGGTTTCAACATTATTCTTATCGAAACTGTTGGAGTAGGACAATCCGAAACCAATGTAAAAAGTATGGTTGATTTCTTCCTGTTGCTTCTGCTCGCTGGTGCAGGAGATGAATTACAGGGAATTAAAAAAGGAATTATGGAAATGGCTGATGGAGTTGTGATCAATAAGGCCGATGGAGAAAATATTAAACCATCACAACAGGCAAAAGCTGATGTTCAGAATGCCTTACACCTCCAGCTGTCTTCTCCATCAGGATGGAGTGCTAAAGTTCTGACGATCTCAGCACTCGAGAATACGGGAATAGAGGAAGTGTGGAAAATGATTCATGAGTATCAGGAATTCACCACATCGAATGGCTTCTTTTCAGAAAATCGAAGACTTCAAAAGAAAGAATGGCTGGAAGAAAGCATTGAAAGCTATTTCAGATTAATAAAGAATGAACCATCGCTCACTGAAAAAAAGGAGGCTTTGATAAAGGATGTGATGAGTGATCAGATTCTTCCTGGAGAAGCGGCGAGAAAATATTGGGAGAAACTCAAAGAGAGAAACTAACTACTCATAAAATCACTCCTCTCTCTTCTGTTTTATAAATCCATAAGGGCAGTGTCTGCAACCTGACTTACAACAATACCCGCGTTTTTTATGATAGGCTTCCGTAAAAACCATAAAGCCATTCTCCCAATAAAAATCATCAGGCTGTAAAGGCTGCGGCTTATCTTTCTTATCCTCTTCTTCCATCATAAAAAAACCCTGACCCGGAATCCGGAACAGGGTTATATATTTTGTGCGTCAGATAACTACACTTTAATCTCTACATCCACACCGCTCGGAAGCTCAAGCTTCATAAGGGCGTCAACTGTCTTAGCGCTGTTGGAATAGATATCCACCAAACGTTTGAACGTGCAGATCTGGAACTGCTCACGGGACTTCTTATTCACGTGAGGTGAACGAAGTACTGTAAACTTCTCTTTTTCTGTAGGAAGAGGAATCGGTCCGCTTACTACAGCTCCCGTTGCCTTTACAGCACGCACGATCTTCTCTGAAGACTTGTCCACCAGATTGTGATCGTACGATTTGAGTTTAATTCTGATTTTCTGATTCATATCTTATTTGGCAGCAACACCTTTAACTTCTTCAATAACCTTTTCAGCTAAGTTCCTTGGAACCGCAGCATAGTGAGCAAATGTCAATGTAGCAGACGCACGACCTGACGTGATAGTACGCAAGTCAGTAATGTATCCGAACAATTCAGACAATGGAACATCAGCCTTGATAACCTGAGCACCACCGCGTGTATCCATTCCCTTCATTACACCTCTTCTTCTGTTCAAGTCTCCTGTTACAGAACCAGTGTATTCATCCGGTGAAATTACTTCCACACCCATGATCGGCTCAAGCAATTGAGGAGCACATTTACGTGCAGCTTCCTTAAAGCCTATACGAGCTGCTAATTCAAATGACAATGCATCTGAGTCAACATCGTGGAAAGAACCGTGGAACAATCTAACCTTCATTGAATCGATCGGGTAACCTGCCAATGGTCCGTTCACCATAGCTGAAGCAAATCCCTTTTCAATTGCAGGAATAAATTCTCTTGGAATAACACCACCTACGATATCATTTTCAAACAATAGACCTGGCTTATCTTCCGGTCCAAGCTCACGTGGAGAAAGTTCAAACACGATATCTGCGAATTTACCGCGACCACCAGTTTGTTTCTTGTAAACTTCTTTATGTTCAACTGACTTCGTAAGAGCTTCTTTATATGCAACCTGAGGAGCACCCTGGTTGATTTCAACTTTAAATTCACGACGCAGACGGTCGATGATGATTTCAAGGTGAAGTTCACCCATTCCGCGAAGGATAACCTGACCAGTTTCGTGATCAGTATTAACGCGAAGTGTTGGATCTTCTTCAACCAATTTAGAAATCGCCATACCCAGCTTATCTGAGTCAGCCTGTTTCTTAGGCTCAATAGCATAACCGATTACAGGCTCAGGGAATACCATTGACTCCAATACGATCTTGCGTTTTTCATCGCATAATGTATCGCCAGTCTTAATATCCTTAAAGCCAACTACCGCACCGATATCCCCTACTGGAAGACGATCGATCTGGTTCTGCTTGTTAGCATGCATCTGGAATACACGTGAAATACGTTCCTTTTGATCAGAACGGGTATTGTACACATATGAACCTGACTCTAACACACCAGAATATGCTCTGATAAAGCAAAGACGACCTACAAATGGATCCGTAGCGATCTTGAATGCAAGAGCAACGAATGGTTCTTTTTCATCAGGGTGAATTGCAATTTCTTCACCGGTGTCAGGATCTGTACCATAGATTACGTCCTTATCCATTGGAGAAGGAAGCAATTCCATTACATAATCCAGCATGGTTTGAACGCCCTTATTCTTAAATGAAGAACCGCAAACCATCGGAACGATCTTCATACTCACAGTTGCTTCACGCAATGCTTTCAGAATTTCAGCCTCAGAGATTGAATTCGGATCTTCGAAATACTTTTCGATCAAAGTCTCATCTACTTCAGCAACAGCTTCAAGAAGCTTTTCACGATATTCCTTTGCTTCTTCAATCATGTCGGCTGGGATAGGCACTTCCTGGAAAGTCATACCCTTATCGGATTCATTCCAGATGATACCCTTATTGCTAACAAGATCTACAACACCTTTGAAGCCATCTTCTTCACCGATAGGTAACTGAAGGGCTACAGCCTTGCTTCCAAGTTTTTCTTTTACCTGCTTAACAACTCCTAAGAAGTCAGCACCTGAACGGTCCATCTTATTGACGAAACCGATACGCGCTACTTTATAATTATCAGCAAGGCGCCAGTTAGTTTCTGACTGAGGCTCAACACCATCAACAGCACTAAAAAGGAACACCAAACCATCCAATACACGAAGGGAGCGATTTACTTCAACAGTAAAATCCACGTGACCCGGTGTATCGATAATGTTTACGTGATAGTCGTTTGATTTATATTTCCAGAAAACGGTAGTAGCGGCAGAAGTAATTGTAATACCCCTTTCCTGCTCCTGTTCCATCCAGTCCATAGTGGCAGCACCCTCATGAACTTCACCGATCTTGTGGTTAACACCAGCATAATAAAGGATACGCTCAGTAGTAGTTGTCTTTCCGGCATCAATGTGAGCCGCAATACCGATGTTCCTTGTATATCTTAAATCTCTTGCCATTATCTACTTATTCTAAAATCAGAATCTGAAATGTGAAAACGCCTTATTCGCCTCAGCCATACGATGTGTATCGTCCTTCTTCTTGATTGCAGCTCCTTCTCCTTTTGAAGCAGCCATGATTTCTGCAGCCAACTTATCCATCATCGTCTTTTCTCCACGAGCGCGTGAATAGTCGATCAACCACTTAATGCTAAGGTTGATCTTGCGCTCAGGGCGAATTTCGATCGGCACCTGGAACGTTGCTCCACCAACACGACGGCTCTTCACTTCTACTGAAGGCATCAGGTTGTTCATAGCACGTTTCCAAACTTCAAGACCTGGCTCACCAGATTTCTTTTCAACAATACCAATGGCATCGTAGAAGATGTTATATGCAACGCTTTTCTTGCCTTGTTCCATCATGTAGTTCACGAACTTGGTTACAAGTGTATCGCTGAACTTAGGATCAGGAAGGAGATATCTCTTTTTAGGTTTTGCTTTTCTCATGACGTCTTCTGATTATTTCTTCTTTGCGGGAGCACCTTTTGCCGGAGCACCTCCTTTACCTGCTGCAGCAGCTGCACCAGCCTTAGGTCTCTTGGCACCATACTTAGAACGGCTCTGTTGTCTGCCAGAAACACCAGCAGTATCCAACGCACCACGGATGATGTGATAACGTACTCCTGGAAGATCCTTAACACGACCTCCACGGATCAACACGATTGAGTGTTCCTGAAGATTGTGTCCTTCTCCTGGAATATAGGCGTTAACCTCTTTTCCATTTGTCAGACGAACCCGGGCTACTTTACGAAGTGCAGAGTTTGGCTTCTTAGGAGTTGTCGTGTAAACACGTGTACAAACACCCCTGCGCTGTGGGCAAGAGTCAAGAGCTGGTGATTTTGACTTGAAGGTCAATTTCTTACGCCCTTTCCGTACTAGTTGCTGAATGGTTGGCATTTAATTGTCTCTTTTTGAACCGCTTAAAAATTGGACTGCAAAGGTATTTAAAGGAAAAGAGGTAACAAAGGCCTTCTTCAAAGTATTTTATGGGATTTAATGGCCCTTTTGAGCCCATTTTGAGGGTTAATGGGTAATGTCACAGAAAACAGTCAAAATTGCAGAGACGGGATCCGGATAGAAACTAGTCAAAAGACTGATCAGATTCCGGGTCATTTTACCATCTCAAGAGAGGAAGTTTTCAAGTTAAAAAGGTGCGGATTCAACTAGGCCTCTCCCATCGTTCCACCAAAATTCATTGGGAACTTCGGCAGCTCATCCGTACGCTTGATCGCGCCAAAAGCAGCTTCATACTTTTCAATATTATCTTTCAATGCAGCAAGCAGGCGTCTGGCATGCTCAGGGGTAATCACAATTCGTGATTTTACTTTCGCCTTGGGAACACCCGGCATCAACCGGATAAAATCAATCACAAACTCACTGTTGGAGTGTGCAATCATTGCCAGGTTGGAATAAACTCCTTCTGCAATCTCTTCGCTCAGCTCAATATTGATCTGATTTTGCTGAACCTGATTTTTATCTTCTGCCATGATGAATTGGGTTAAAAAACAAAAGCCCCTCTCACGATGAGAGGGGCTTCATATTATCTGAGTCTTATGATTGTAACTCCTTCTCTTTTCTCGCAGGTGCCGGAGTGGAGGTTGATTCCATCAACTTGTCATACTCTTCTCCTGATCCTACGATAAGATCCTTAAGCTTTCTCTGACCAGTACCGGCAGGGATCAATCCACCCACGATTACATTCTCCTTCAGACCGGCTAAATGATCAGCCTTTCCACGGATAGCGGCTTCGCTCAACACCTTAGTTGTTTCCTGGAAAGAAGCTGCTGACAGCCAGCTTTCAGTCTTCAACGAGGCTTGTGTGATACCTTGCAATGTAGGTCTTGAAACAGCAGGCATTGCATCACGTACTTCTGCGATCTTCTGATCCTTTCTCTTCAATGAAGAGTTTTCATCACGAAGCTCACGTGCAGATACGATCTGGCCTGGTTTCAGTTTCTGTGAATCACCTGCTTCCAGAACAACTTTCTTATCAAGGATAAGATCGTTGATCTCACGGAATTCAAGCTTATCAACATATTCTCCCTGCAGGAAGCTTGTATCACCGCTGTCGATGATCTCAACCTTCTGCATCATTTGACTTACGATACACTCGATGTGCTTATCATTGATCTTCACACCTTGCAAACGGTATACTTCCTGGATCTCATTCACCAGATATTCCTGAACCGCTGTCGGTCCCTTGATAGAAAGAATATCCGAAGGAGTAATAGCGCCATCAGAAAGCGGTTGACCCGCCTTGATGAAGTCATTATCCTGAACCAGGATGTGTTTGGAAAGCGGCACTAAGTAACGCTTCTGAACACCATCACGTGATTCGATGAAAATCTCACGATTACCACGCTTGATGCCACCGTATGTTACCACTCCGTCGATCTCACTCACAACAGCTGGGTTCGAAGGATTACGTGCTTCAAACAACTCTGTTACTCGTGGAAGACCACCGGTAATGTCTCTTGACTTACCAACTGCACGTGGGATCTTAACGAGCACATGACCCGCCTTGATCTGTTCACCTGAATCAACTGCCAAGTGAGCTCCTACCGGAATGTTATATGATTTGGAATCTGTTTTTCCTTTAACAACCAGGGCAGGGTTCTTAGTCTTATCACGTGTTTCAGTGATAACCTTTTCACGGTGACCTGTCTGCTCATCCGATTCTTCTTTAAATGTGATACCTTCTATGATTGCTTCATATTCGATCTCACCATCAAATTCAGAAAGGATAACAGCATTGTATGGATCCCAGTTACACAACTCATCATT
The DNA here is from genome assembly GCA_013141055.1 of Cyclobacteriaceae bacterium. Classification (NCBI taxonomy): domain Bacteria; kingdom Pseudomonadati; phylum Bacteroidota; class Cytophagia; order Cytophagales; family Cyclobacteriaceae; species Cyclobacteriaceae bacterium. The sequence continues at coordinate 1,475,836 of JABFRS010000001.1, forward strand.
CTTTTCAACCTTCTGACCTTCCTTCACGAAAAGGAATGAACCATAAGGAACGTTATTAGTAATGAGTACGCGATTCTTTTCTTTTTCTACAATTCGGATTTCACCGGTACGACCCATTACGATCTTAACCTTGTTGCCATCCTTATCTGTGCTATCGATCGTACGAACTCCTTCGAATTCGATCGTGCCTGCGAACTTCGCTCTGATGCTGGCTTCTGTTGCAATGTTTGACGCCGCACCACCCACGTGGAAAGTACGAAGTGTCAACTGTGTTCCAGGCTCACCGATTGACTGTGCAGCGATTACGCCGACAGCTTCACCAGCCTGAACAATTCTACCAGTCGCAAGGTTACGTCCATAACATTTAGTACATCCTCCTACGCGTGACTCGCAAGTAAGGATAGAACGAATCTCTACTTCCTCGATGCTTGTTTCATCAATTTGCTTCGCGATCTCATCTGTGATCTCGCCGCTTGCAGGGCAAATCAATGCATCTGTGATAGGATCGTAGATGTCATGTACAGATACACGACCCACAATACGTTCTGACAATGGTTCAACGATATCTTCGTTGTCTTTCAATGCCATTACTTTCAATCCGCGCAGTGTACCGCAATCTTCTTCAGTGATTACAAGATCCTGTGCAACGTCAACTAAACGACGTGTCAGGTACCCAGCATCCGCTGTCTTCAAGGCTGTATCAGCAAGACCTTTACGCGCACCGTGTGTAGAGATGAAATACTCCAATACATCCAGACCTTCTTTAAAGTTAGAGAGGATCGGGTTTTCAATGATCGAACCTACAGAACCAGCAAGATTCTTTTGAGGTTTCGCCATCAAACCGCGCATACCACCTAATTGACGAATTTGTTCACGTGAACCACGTGCACCTGAGTGCATCATCATGTAGATAGAGTTGAATCCACCCTGATCTTCTTCCAACTGCTTCATCAGCGTGTTGGTTAAAAGCGTGTTTGTACGGGTCCAGATATCAATTACCTGGTTGTAACGTTCGTTATCAGTGATAAGACCCATCATATAGTTGTTCCATACGCCATCAACTTCTTTCTGCGCAGTACCAACTAATTTTTCTTTTTCTGCAGGAATCTTAACGTCATCCAATCCGATTGACAAACCACCGCGATATGCCATCTGGAATCCAAGCTCCTTAATATCATCAAGGAACTTAGCGGCTTTCGCCAAACCTGCGATCTTATAAACGTCAGCGATAATTCCCTGAAGCTTTTTCTTTGTGAGCAATTCGTCAACGAAGCCTACTTCTTCAGGAACAACCTGATTGAAGATTACGCGACCTGTTACTGTCTCGATTGTTCTTACAGCAATCTCTCCAGTCTTCTTATCCTTCGCTCTTGCACGCACTTTAATAAGAGCATGCTTTGAAAGCTTGCCTTCATTGTACGCGATGATTACTTCTTCTGCACCGAAATATGTCTTACCCTCTCCTTTTTCACCTTTTCTTCCCTTTGTGAGGTAATACAATCCCAACACCATGTCCTGAGATGGTACAGTGATAGGAGCTCCGTTTGATGGGTTAAGGATATTGTGTGAAGACAACATCAAAAGAGATGCTTCAACAATAGCTTCCTGACCCAGCGGAACGTGAACGGCCATCTGGTCACCGTCAAAGTCAGCGTTGAACGCTGTACAAACTAACGGGTGCAACTGGATAGCTTTTCCTTCGATCAGCTTTGGCTGGAACGCCTGGATACCAAGTCTGTGAAGCGTTGGAGCACGGTTCAAAAGAACAGGATGTCCTTTCAATACGTTTTCCAAAATATCCCAAACCACAGGATCCTTACGATCAACAATTTTCTTTGCAGACTTAACAGTCTTAACAATTCCTCTTTCGATCAGCTTGCGAATAATGAATGGCTTGAATAACTCCGCAGCCATGTCTTTAGGAAGACCGCACTCATGCAATTTCAATTCTGGTCCTACGACGATAACTGAACGACCTGAGTAGTCAACACGCTTTCCAAGCAAGTTCTGACGGAAGCGTCCTTGTTTACCCTTCAGCATATCGCTGAGTGATTTCAATGCACGATTTCCTTCTGAACGAACAGCGTTTACTTTTCTTGAGTTGTCGAATAATGAGTCAACAGCTTCCTGAAGCATACGTTTCTCATTTCTAAGGATCACTTCAGGAGCCTTAATATCAATCAATCTCTTAAGACGGTTGTTACGGATAATAACGCGTCTGTAAAGATCATTTAAATCAGATGTTGCGAAACGACCGCCATCGAGTGGCACCAATGGACGAAGCTCTGGTGGAATTACCGGAACCATCTTGATGATCATCCACTGAGGTCTGTTTTCTACGCGGGTGTTTGCATCACGGAAAGCTTCTACAACCTTCAAACGCTTTAAAGCTTCCGCCTTACGTTGTTGTGAAGTATCGGTAGCAGCCTGGTGACGAAGCTCATAAGAAAGTTCATTCAGCTTAACGCGGCTAAGAAGCATTTCCAATGCATCAGCACCCATCTTCGCGATAAATTTCTTAGGATCGTTGTCATCCAGCAATTGATTCTCGCGGGGCAATTTGTCAACGATGTCCAGATATTCTTCTTCTGTTAAAAAGTCAAGACGGTTGATACCATCTTCTTCCTTGATACCAGCTTGAATAACTGCGTAGCGCTCATAGTAAATAATCTGATCAAGCTTCTTGGTTGGAAGACCCAACAAGTAACCGATCTTATTTGGCAATGAACGGAAATACCAGATGTGAGCAACAGGAGTCACCAATTCAATGTGGCCCATGCGTTCACGACGAACTTTCTTTTCAGTAACCTCTACACCGCAACGGTCGCAAATGATACCCTTGTAACGAATGCGCTTATACTTTCCACAATGACACTCCCAGTCTTTCACAGGTCCGAAAATGCGCTCGCAGAATAAACCACCCATTTCCGGCTTATAAGTCCGGTAGTTGATGGTTTCAGGTTGTGTTACTTCACCATGTGAGCTCTCAAGAATTGATTCCGGAGAAGCAAGACTGATGGTGATTTTTGAGAAATCGTTGTTAATCTTTTTATTCTTTCTGAAAGACATGCTTTGTAGAGTTTTCAGTTAATACTTCAAATTCGACTGTTATAGTTGTTGGTTGATCGTTGCTCAGTGAACAACGATCAACCACTAACTCAACTATTAATCCATAGTGATCTCAAGTGCAAGACCTCTGAGTTCATGTACTAATACATTGAATGACTCAGGAATATTTGGCTTGCGCATATTTTCACCCTTCACGATTGATTCGTATGCCTTTGCTCTTCCGATCACGTCATCTGACTTGATCGTCAGAATTTCCTGAAGGATATGAGAAGCTCCGAATGCCTCAATCGCCCACACTTCCATTTCACCGAAACGCTGACCACCAAATTGTGCTTTACCACCCAATGGCTGCTGCGTGATGAGGGAATAAGGTCCGATTGAACGTGCGTGCATTTTATCATCAACCAAGTGACCGAGTTTCAGCATGTATGCCATACCCACAGTAACGGTCTGATCAAACTTGTTTCCTGTAAGACCATCATACAATTGAGTTCTTCCGAATTCAGGCAAGCCTGCTTCTTTCAACTCAGCTGATACATCTTCAAGGCTTGCACCATCGAAAATCGGAGTAGCATATTTTCTACCCAATTTCTTACCGGCCCATGCCAATACAGTTTCATATATCTGACCAAGGTTCATACGAGAAGGTACACCCAGCGGATTCAAACAGATGTCTACCGGTGTTCCGTCTTCCAGGAATGGCATGTCTTCATCACGAACAATTTTCGCAACAACACCCTTATTTCCGTGGCGTCCGGCCATCTTATCTCCAACCTTCAACTTACGTTTCTTGGCAACATAAACTTTCGCCAACTGAACGATACCTGCAGGAAGCTCATCACCTACTTCAAGTGTGAAGCGTTCACGTTTAAACTCACCCGCGATCACATTGCGCTTGTTGAGATAGTTCTTCACGATCTCTGCAACGAGTTCATTAGTGTGTTCATCCGTTGTCCATGATTCAAGACTTACGTCTGCAATCAAATTGACTTCTTCAGGAACGTTATAGTTACTTTCATCGCGATAGATGTTCTTGTCAGGGAAGAGATTGCTTTCAATCACCTTACCGGAGAACTTCACACCTTTCGCAATAAGCTCATCGCCGAATTTATGCTTTACTCCCTGGCTGGTTTTGCCAGTGAAGATCGTTGTAAGCTTCTTGACCATTTCAGCACGAAGGTCACCCAACGATTTGCTGTAACGGCTCTTCAAAGCATCCAACTCTTTCTTAGACTTCACACGAACATCCTTATCTCTCTTAGGACGTGAGAAGAGCTTGGTTTCAATAACCACACCTTTCAATGAGGGAGGTGCCTTCATGGAAGCATCCTTCACATCTCCTGCCTTGTCACCGAAGATCGCACGAAGAAGCTTTTCTTCAGGAGTAGGATCTGTTTCACCCTTCGGTGTGATCTTACCAATGAGGATATCTCCTTCACGAACCTCCGCTCCAATGCGGATAATTCCGTTCTCATCAAGATGCTTAACGGCTTCTTCGCTTACGTTTGGAATTTCAGAAGTCAATTCTTCTTCACCTCGTTTGGTGTCGCGAACTTCCAGCTCAAATTCTTCTACGTGGATAGAAGTGTAAATATCATCCTGAACAACACGTTCAGAAATTACAATTGCATCCTCAAAGTTGTAACCCTGCCATGGCATGTATGCCACCAGCAAATTACGTCCCAGGGCAAGCTCACCGTTTTCGGTAGCATATCCCTGACAAAGAGGTTGGCCTTTTTCAACTTTCTGACCCTTGCGAACAAGTGGAGTTAAGTTGATACAGGTATCCTGATTGGTTCTTCTGAACTTGATCAGCTTATATGTTTTGAATTCATCATCAAAGCGAACAACTTGTTGCTCTTCAGACACATCATACTTAATAACAATTTTCTTAGCGTCTACATAATCCACAACACCACTTGCTTCTGCAAGCACGAGTGAGCGTGAATCCAATGCAATGCGTCCTTCAAGACCAGTACCAACGATTGGTGCTTCTGGCCTCATCAAAGGCACTGCCTGACGCTGCATGTTCGAACCCATGAGGGCACGGTTGGCATCATCATGCTCAAGGAAAGGAATCAAAGAAGCGGCGATCGAAACGATTTGGTTCGGAGCCACGTCCATGTATTTCACTTCTACAGGTTCCACCACAGGGAAGTCACCTTCAAAGCGAGCCTTTACTTTCTCAGCAACAAATTCTCCATTTGGTTTCAAACGGGCATTTGCCTGAGCGATGTTGAATGTATCTTCTTCTTCAGCTGTGAGGAAAATGATATCCTTTGTCTTTACACGGCCACCATCAACTTTGCGGTAAGGAGTTTCAATGAAACCCATCTTGTTCACTTTCGCATGAACGCAAAGAGATGAAATCAAACCGATGTTTGGACCTTCAGGAGTTTCAATAGTACAAAGACGTCCGTAGTGAGTGTAGTGCACATCACGAACCTCAAATCCTGCACGTTCACGGGAAAGACCTCCGGGTCCAAGGGCAGACATCCTACGCTTGTGCGTGATCTCTGCCAATGGGTTAGTCTGATCCATGAATTGAGAAAGCTGGTTGGTTCCGAAGAACGAGTTGATAACTGAAGATAATGTACGCGCATTGATCAGATCAACAGGCTTGAAATCTTCATTATCACGTACGTTCATACGTTCCTTGATCGTACGGGCCATACGGGCAAGACCTACACCGAACTGAGTGTAAAGCTGCTCACCAACAGTACGAACGCGACGGTTGCTCAAGTGATCTATATCATCAACAAGAGCTTTGGAGTTAACCAATCCGATCAAATATTTCACGATCAGGATGATGTCCTGAGTGGTCAACACGCGTTGATCAGCACTCAATTCAAGTCCTAATTTTTTATTAATTCTATAACGGCCTACTTCACCAAGGTCGTAGCGTTTTTCACTGAAGAAAAGGCTTTGGATAATATCACGCGCTGTTTGTTCATCCGGAGCTTCTGTGTTACGAAGCTGACGGTAGATCTGTTCAACGGCTTCTTTTTCAGAGTTTGAATTATCCTTGGCAAGTGTGTTGAAGATAATGTGATAGTCAGTAACATTCACATCATCACGATGAAGAATGATTGACTTCACACCGCTTTCAACGATCACTTCTACGTCTTCAGGTGTCAGGACGTGATCACGTTCCAACAACACTTCATTACGATCGATGGATACAACTTCACCGGTATCTTCATCCACGAAATCTTCAGTCCATGTCTTAAGAACACGGGCAGCAAGTTTGCGGTCGATTACCTTTTTAAGAGTTGGTTTGGTAGCCTCCACTTCTTCAGAAAGACCGAAGAGGTCAAGGATATCTTTATCAGTACCGTATCCAATTGCACGAAGCAAAGTGGTGACGGGGAATTTCTTCTTCCGGTCGATGTAAGCATACATCACAGAGTTCACATCTGTTGCGAACTCGATCCATGATCCCTTGAAAGGAATGATACGGGCAGAATACAGTTTGGTACCATTGGTGTGCTTGCTCATCGCGAAGAACACGCCTGGTGAACGGTGTAATTGAGAAACGATTACGCGTTCTGCTCCATTGATCACAAATGACCCTTTCTCGGTCATGTAAGGAATATTGCCAAGGAATACTTCCTGTTCGATTGTTTCAAAATCTTCGTTGTCCTCATCGTTACAGGTTAGGCGAAGTTTTGCTTTCAAAGGAACTGAGAAAGTCAGACCACGGTCGATACACTCATCAACAGAATACTTCGGCGGGTCGATGGTATAATCCACGAACTCGAGCACGAAATTTTCGCGTGAGTCAGAGATAGGAAAATTCTCTGCGAACACTTTAAAGAGACCTTCGTTCTGACGCTTTTCAGCGGGCGTTTCGATCTGTAAAAAGTCTTTGAATGATTGAAGTTGAAGATCGAGGAAATCAGGATATTCAAGAATCTTCTCGATGTTTGAAAAATCAATCCTGTTATTAATAGTCTTCTTTGCCAAGGTGCGTTTTTATTTAAGGTTCCTGGACTAGAACATAAAATGGTACAAATAGAAATAACCCCACCCCTGACAAGTCAGGAGTTGGGGATTACACTGCGTTTAGACGGTACCCAGCGTCTTTCAAAAAGTTACTTCAACTCAACTTCGGCGCCAGCCTCAACGAGTTGCTTCTTGAGATTTTCTGCTTCGTCTTTAGGTAAGCCTTCCTTGATTGTTTTAGGAGCTCCGTCTACTAAGTCCTTAGCTTCTTTCAAGCCAAGACCAGTAAGTTCTTTCACGAGCTTCACGATCTGAAGTTTGTTAGCTCCAGGAGCTTTCAATACTACATCGAAGTTAGTCTTCTCAGCAGCAGCTGCGCCAGCACCACCGCCAGCAGGACCAGCAACCGCTACAGCAGCAGCGGGCTCGATACCATATGTTTCTTTAAGATAAGAAGCGAGTTCTGTTACATCCTTTACAGATAATTCTACCAGTTGATCGCCAAGTGCTTTGATGTCCGCCATTTTTGTAAGTGTTTAAAATTTTTGTTCAATAATTATTTTGCTCTTGATTCCAAGGTCTTCAATAAACCAGCCACTGTTTGCTTGCTGCTTAAAAGCGCACCCAATACATTCTTGGCCGGAGCCTGAAGGCTTGAAATAATTTCTCCGATGAGCTCATTTTTAGACTTGAGGTCGTTGAGCACATTCAGATTTGCTTCCCCGATAAACAGGTCAGACTGGATAGACGCTGCTTTAAAGGCAGGCTTTCCTTCGTTCTTTTTCCGATATTCCTTGATGGCTTTTGCAGGAGCATTGCTTGATTCTTTTGAAAAAATCAAACCAGAGAATCCTTTCAAAGAGTCATACAAGGGCTCGAAGTTACCTTCTTGCTTTTCAAGTGCTTTCCGGATCAATGTGTTTTTGTACACGCGGTACTCAACACCTTTGTTAAAGCAGATTCTGCGAAATGCATTGATCTGCTCAACCGAAAAACCTGAAGCATCAGTAATGTAGAAATGAGGGTGAGCAGAAATCTTTTCTGCCAACTCATCAATAATTTGTCCTTTTTCTTCGCGGGTCATCGTTATTAAATTTTAGTTCCCGATGGAACTGCTGTCAACCATTATACCAGGACTCATAGTCGTCGAAAGGCTAATGCTTTGGAAATACGTTCCTTTCGAAGAGGCTGGCTTTAACTTCGCAACCATATTAATAAGTTCAGCGGCATTGTCTTTTATTTTGTCCGCGCTGAAGGAAGCCTTACCAACGGATGCGTGAATGATTCCTTGTTTGTCAATTTTGAAGTCAACTTTACCCGCCTTCACATCTTTCACTGCTTTTCCAACTTCAAGGGTAACGGTACCTGACTTCGGGTTTGGCATCAGACCACGTGGCCCCAACACCTTACCTAACTTACCTACTTTCGCCATAACGGTAGGAGTACAGATGATCACATCGATATCTGCCCAGCCGCCTTCGATCTTTGTTACAAATTCATCAAGGCCAACAAATTCAGCACCAGCATCCTTTGCTTCCTGAACTTTGTCAGGTGTGCAAAGCACCAATACACGAACGACCTTACCAAGACCATGAGGAAGTGATACTACACCACGAACCATCTGATCTGATTTCTTAGGATCTACTCCCAAACGGATGTCAACATCTACAGAAGCATCAAACTTCGTGAATGTGATTTCTTTTACCAGCTTGGCAGCGTCTGCAAGAGAATACTCCTTCTCAGGATTGTATTTTCCTTCTAATGCCTTTTTGTTTTTTGTAATCCTTGCCATGATCTTATAATATTATTTATCCCACGGAGCAGCACCACTTACGGTGACACCCATGCTGCGGGCTGTACCTGCAATCATTTTCATAGCCGACTCAACTTTAAATGCGTTGAGGTCAGGCATTTTAATTTCCGCAATCTTCTTGATCTGATCCCAGGAGATAGAACCAACTTTAGCGCGGTTCGGCTCCTTAGAACCTTTCTGAAGCTTTGTTGCTTCCATGATCAGGATTGCTGCAGGAGGAGTCTTGATCACGAAGTCAAAAGACTTATCGTTATAAATAGTGATCAAAACAGGTAATACCTGCCCTGGCTTATCCTGTGAGCGAGCGTTAAACTGCTTACAGAAATCCATGATGTTCAAACCTTTGCTACCAAGAGCAGGACCAATAGGTGGTGCCGGATTAGCCGCGCCTCCCTTAACCTGCAACTTCAAATAGCCTACTGCTTCCTTTGCCATAATACTATTAGTCTATCTTTTCAACTTGCATGTAACTCAATTCGACCGGAGTGTTCCGTCCGAAAATCTTTACCATGACATTTAACTTCTTCTTGTCTTCAAAAATCTCTTCAACATTTCCGGTAAATCCGCTGAATGGACCGTCCATTACTTTTACAGATTCGCCTCTTATGAAAGGTCTTTCCAACTTCTCTCCTACTTCATCAACCTCATCCACCTTACCTAAAATCCGGTTTACTTCGGATTGTCTCAGAGGTACCGGATCCTTGGTAGCAGAACCTGCTGTGTTACTTCCCAGGAAACCAATAACACCTGGTATGTTTGTTACCGTGTGATGAGCTTCCGGGTGAGCTAAATCCGCAGATATCAAAACATATCCAGGGAAGAAGTTCTTCTCACGCATCTTCTTCTTTCCGTTCCTCATCTCGTACACCTTTTCAGATGGAATCAACACCTGAGGAATTGATTCAGTAAGCTTAGAGCGCTCAATTTCAGTCTCCAGGTAAGATTTAACTTTCTTCTCCTGTCCGCTGATCACGCGTAAAACATACCACTTGAGCTCGCCCATTTTTTATGCTGATTAAAACTCTTTATAAAACCAGCCGAGAGCGCCGCCAAAACCTAAGTCTATCACCCAAATCACCAATGCGAAAATCAATGAAGCTACCAGTACGAGGATAGCACTGCTCTGAAGCTCGCTGAATTTCGGCCATGTGACCTTATTGCGGACCTCGTCGATCGATTCTAACAGGTAATTTTTTACTTTTTCCATGTTACTTTCTACTTCTTTTTTCTGCCTTTTCAGACAGTTTTCCAATTTTTTTGTCCGCCAAAGCCTAAACAAAGGCGGATGCTGCACGGTTGGAGAGACTCGAACTCCCAGCCAACGGTTTTGGAGACCGCTACTCTACCAATTGAGCTACACCCGTTTGGCCCTTCTGAAACCCGACCCGTAGCCCAATTTTTCAAAAGGACTGCAAAGGTAGGACAAAAGGGTTCAAAACAAAAGCGTTTCCAGGAAATTTCCGGGAAACGCTCTGATTTGATTATCAATCACTTACAAGCCTCTCGCAAAGCTTTAAGCGATAATGGTCTTAATCAGGAAGAATTTCAGTTACCTGACCAGAGCCTACAGTACGTCCACCTTCGCGAATCGCGAAACGAAGACCTTTTTCCATCGCAATCTTGTTGATCAACTCAACTTCGATTGATACGTTGTCACCAGGCATAACCATTTCTACTCCTGTTGGAAGCATGATTTCACCTGTAACATCCGTTGTACGGAAGAAGAACTGAGGACGGTATTTGTTAAAGAAAGGAGTGTGACGACCACCTTCTTCCTTGCTCAATACATAAACTTCAGCCTTGAATTTAGCGTGTGGAGTTACAGTTCCTGGCTTGCAAATAACCATTCCACGACAGATTTGGTCTTTTTCAATACCACGAAGCAACAATCCTACGTTGTCACCAGCTTCTCCTCTATCAAGGATCTTGCGGAACATTTCCACACCTGTGATAGTAGAAGTAAGGTTTTCAGCACCCATTCCAAGGATCTGAACTGGATCACCAGTCTTGATAACACCACGCTCGATACGACCAGTAGCAACTGTTCCACGACCAGTGATCGAGAACACATCTTCTACAGGCATCAGGAAATCCTTATCAATTGCACGAATTGGCAATGGGATATGATCATCAACAGCCGTCATCAGCTCGTCGATCTTTTCAACCCACTTTGCTTCGCCGTTCAACGCACCAAGAGCTGAACCTCTGATCACTGGCATTGTATCGCCAGGGAAATTGTATGAAGAAAGAAGTTCACGAACTTCCATCTCAACGAGGTCAAGTAATTCTGCATCATCTACCAAGTCAACCTTGTTCATGAAAACAACAAGTGCTGGTACACCTACCTGACGAGCCAAAAGAATGTGCTCGCGGGTCTGTGGCATAGGACCGTCAGTTGCGGCAACCACAAGGATTGCACCGTCCATCTGAGCAGCACCTGTAACCATGTTCTTCACATAGTCAGCGTGACCTGGACAGTCAACGTGAGCATAGTGACGTTTTACTGTCTGGTATTCAACGTGTGATGTATTGATAGTAATACCACGTTCTTTCTCTTCAGGAGCATTGTCAATAGACGAGAAATCTCTCATCGATGCTAGTCCCTTCTTAGCAAGCACTGAAGTGATTGCGGCTGTTAAAGTTGTCTTACCGTGGTCAACGTGTCCAATGGTACCCACGTTAACGTGAGGTTTCGAACGATCAAATGTTTCCTTTGCCATATTTGAAAATCCCTGTTAAAGTTTAAAGTGTATAATTGATTAAATAAGTTACAATCCAACGCCTCTTCGTCTAAGAAGCATACACCCCAAACATTTTAAGCCTTCGAATAAGGGTTATTCGTTTTTGCCCCGTGGCCAGAGATCTTCGATGCTTTCATGATGGCGCTACCCATCGGCATTCGATCGATTTCATTTAAATTTTCAATAAAAACTCACTTTTGAGTCTTTTATACTTCAATTCTCAGTTCGGCCCGCCTTCGCTGAAACAGCTACGGTGGGTATGAGCTGTTGATGAGGATTGAACTCACGACCTCTTCCTTACCAAGGAAGTGCTCTACCACTGAGCTACAACAGCTTTTAAACCGTTGTTCGTTCATGTTGTCGTAGATCGCGCGAACAACGAATAACGAACAACCATTAACAACTCTGAGCGGGAGACGAGGTTCGAACTCGCGACCTATAGCTTGGAAGGCTATCGCTCTACCAACTGAGCTACTCCCGCTTTTTATCCACCGTAGCTTTAGCGAAGGTGGAGTTATCCACCATAGCCTTGGCAAAGGTGGATGTATTCGCCATAGCTTCAGCGACGGCGAATTCATTTATTAGAATCAACTGAGAACAATTCTTAGTCAACTCCGTCCGCCTTCGCCAAGGCTATGGCGGACAAGTGGGGAGAACAGGATTCGAACCTGTGAAGACATAAGTCAACAGATTTACAGTCTGTCCTCGTTGGCCGCTTGAGTATCTCCCCGAATTATTCTTCACACGCTCATTAACTCAGCCAACGAACACAAGTGTGAAACTATACTATCATTTCTTAGAACACCCTGATTGGAAACTCTTTCTGCCCGCTATTCAATCCCCTTTCCAAAAACAGGAGTGCAAAATTAATGGCTTTTTCGTGATAGGCAAGCCAGCAAAAGAATTTAGACGACCCCGATCACTTTATTCAAAGGCCTCATAAAATCACTAATTTTTACCCTTCCAATGAACCAGTTTTCTTCTTTTTCGTTCTTATCACACCAGTTATTAGGCTATCAGGCCCCATCATCAGGACATTTTGACATTTCTAAGGGGTCAGGACAGAGAAAAAGAGCAAATTTGAAAAGTTAAAAACCTAATAATTTGCTCAGTTGCACACTTTTTTGAGCGTGCACCAGCGTTTCCAGCATCAATTCAAAGAAACCCAATGAAAAGAGTGGCCGAGGAGTGGTCACCCAGTGGCCACCCAGTGGTCACCCCCCTCTTTTATCCGATAAGACTCTGATAAGAGATCGGGAAGACTCAGATGAAACACCGGAAAAAGTAGGTTTAGCCATAGAAAAGCGCGGTTTAGAGGCTTGGAAAATGACTTCCCATTTTTGGAGGATTTGATATCAGGAAAAAAGTGACGATGTCAGCATGGCAGAAAAGTCTCCCATTCCAGGAAAGTTATACTTAGGATTAAAACCGCCGAAATGAGCTTGGAATGCCCTTTTAATGGTGAGTTCTAATCGCCAATTCTTGAATTCTTACATGAATACAATCTCACCAACGACTTCTTCTCCAAACTCTTTTTTAAAGAGTTCCAGCATCTGGCTCTTGTGATAGCTAAGCTCGTGTTTCATGGAGGGGGACTGGAGTTCTACAAAAAGGACTTTATTTCTTACGTAAACCCGCTTTGTTCTTTTTGCAATGGCTTTACCAACAATGCGATCCCAGGAAGCCACAACATTGGCCTCATCAAATTTGGGCTTCAGATTAGCTGACTTCAGGAGCTCCTGAATTGCCTGGCTGATATGAATTGCATTATGAGGATCTCTGGCCATTGACCAAAGATAGGTAGACATTATTTATTCCGGATTTCACTGATGGATCCTTCCTCCACCCTGAAATTCTGGGATTTAACCCCCGCTTCTTTTAAAACCTCCAGGCTCCTTCCCGGGCGTGCGTCGGTGATAAAGATCTGACCAAAAGATCCACCTGTCACAAGCTTCATCAACTGATGTATTCTGTCATCATCAAGCTTATCGAAAATATCATCCAGTAAAAGAATCGGCTTCGAGTTATTTTTAGCAACGAGGTAATCAAGCTCTGCAAGTTTAAGGGCAATGAGAAATGATTTCTGCTGACCCTGCGATCCGAATCGTTTCAATTCATGGCCGGCAAGTGTGAATAAAAAATCATCGCGATGAATTCCAACCGTTGTTCTTCCTGCCGCAACATCACGATCCAGGTTGGAGGTGAGTTCATTTTCAAAATTAATTTCCTGCAGATCTGATTGGTAAGCGATACCGGATTTTTCAGGAAGCTGTGATAAAAAATCATAACGTGCTGACAGAAGCGGGTGATACGATTTTACAAAGTCGGTCCGCTTTTTAAACAAGATGTTGCCGGACACCACCATCTTCTCATCATAAGAAGCTATCAGATCGCGATCCACAGCATTTCGCTCTGCAAACATTTTCAGCAGACTGTTTCTTTGACGCAATTGCGCCTGGTAGATAATAAGATTGTCGAGATAAACTCTATCGGTTTGCGAAAGAAGGGTGTCAAAGAATTTCCTTCTGCTATCTCCACTTTCAGAAATTAAACTGATATCATTTGGAGCGACCAGCACCAGTGGGTATTTACCAATGTGCTCAGAGAACCTACTGTATTCTTTCCCGTCTTCCGACATGACTTTTTTCTGGTCGGTTGAAAACGCACATGCTACTTCAGGATGCTTCTTGTCTTTCTCAAAAGTTCCTTTCAAAAAAAAATGATCCTGACCGTGTCGGATGCTGGCGACGTCACTGGAATGAAATTTCCCTTTTGTAAAAGAGAGGTAGTGAACAGCCTCCAGAAGGTTGGTTTTTCCACTTCCGTTTTTGCCCAAAAAACAATGAACATTGCCTTTAAACTCAACTTTTGCTTCAGTGTAGTTTTTAAAATTTACCAAATGAAGTTTTTCAAGTCGCATCAAACGCGTTTACGTGGTTGTGTATAATTCCCTGTTGGGAATTGATGTTTTCAGGGCTATTTTCGCAGTCCGATTCAAAAGTAACTGATATGCCGACGACTGCACAAGCAAAGCCAAAAAGCTCAAAAGATAAACCTGAATTTTCGAAGGAGACTTACCTGCGCTGGTACGAGATGATGTATCTCATGCGCAAGTTTGAGGATAAAGCGGGCCAGTTGTATGGTATGCAGAAAATCAGAGGATTCTGTCATTTATATATTGGACAGGAAGCTTGTGCTGCTGGTGCTATTACTGCTTTGACAGCAGATGACAAATGGATTACCGCCTATCGTGATCACGCACATCCACTGGGATTGGGTACCAGTCCGAACGCGGTGATGGCAGAATTATATGGCAAGGAAACAGGAACAACAAAAGGCAAAGGCGGATCGATGCACATCTTTGACAAGTCGAAGAATTTTGTTGGAGGTCATGGAATTGTTGGAGGACAGGTTCCGCTGGGAGCTGGAATTGCCTTTGCGGAAAAGTATAACAAGACAAAAAATCTTTGCATCTGCTACATGGGTGATGGCGCGGTTCGTCAGGGTGCTTTTCATGAAGCGCTTAACCTTGCGATGCTCTGGAAGCTTCCCGTAATTTTTGTGATTGAGAACAACGGCTATGCGATGGGAACTTCCGTAAAAAGAACTTCCAACGTAACCGATCTGTATACATTGGGTGAAGCATATGATATGCCTTCAGAGCCAGTAGATGGAATGAGTGTAGAAGCTGTTCATACTTCTGTTGCACGCGCAGCAGACCGAGCAAGAGATGGCGAAGGTCCAACGCTATTGGAATTCAGAACATACCGATACAAGGGACACTCAATGTCTGATCCTCAAAAGTATCGTACGAAAGAAGAGGTTGATGAATACAAGGGTCGTGATCCTGTTGAGAATTGCAGACAAACGATTCTTGAAAAGAAGTATGCTACAGAACAGGAGCTTGAAGTAATTGATAACAAAGTACATGCTCAGGTAGAGGAGAGTGTCAAGTTTGCCGAGGAGTCTAATTACCCGGATCCAAAGGAAGCCCTGACTGATATTTACGTGCAGACAGATTATCCGTTTGTGCTGGATTAGCATCACTGCCATACCCTTCAAATTACGGGCAGGGTTACGTTTTAAGCCAAAAGACACCGGCTTTTTAGTATTTGTTTAATGGCCCCTAATATTTAGTTTTGCAGCCCTGACTTAAGGTCGGGGTTTATTTTTTAAAGAATCATGGCAAAAAACGAAGAAAAGAAGGACATACTTGAGAATTCAGAGGTAATCGCCGCAAAGGTTGAAGGTGCTGAACATTGGATTGAAGAGAATCCAAAAATTGTTTTCGGCATCCTTGGAGTGATTGTTCTGATCGTCGGAGGCTATTTCGGTTACCGTTACTGGAACCAAAGCCAGGATACTCTTGCACAAAGTGAAATGTACCAGGCGGTTCGTTATTTCGAAGCAGACAGTCTTAATCTTGCAATGGACGGAGATGGAAACAACCTCGGATTCAAGCAGGTCATTGATGATTATCCTATGACTTCCGCTGGTAATCTTGCAAATTTTTATGCCGGAGCCATCTGCCTGAAGCAAGGTAAATTTCAATTAGCAATTTTCTATCTGGAAGATTTCAAATCAGATGATGAACTGGTTCAGGCACGTGCCTACAGCCTTGCGGGTGATGCAAACATGGAATTGAAAAACTATGAAGATGCTGCAACCTCTTACATGAAGGCATCCGATTACAAGCCTAACAAATCTTTTACTCCTACCTATTTGATGAAGGCGGCACTTGCATTTGAAAAATCAAGTCAGAACGATAAAGCAATCAAGGCATATCAGCGTGTGATCGATGAGTATTGGGAAAGCGGTGAGATTCAGAATGCCAAGAAGTACAAGGCAAGACTGGATGGGAATAGCTAATCGATCGAAGATTAAAAAATTAGAAGGGATGGAAGCAATTCCATCCTTTTTTTGTTAAGTCCAATCACAAACAAAAATCATTATGGCAGGGATTCTTAAATCAGGATCAGGAAAAAGCAAGATCGATTTATCAAATAAGAGATTTGCAATTGTTGTTGCTGAATGGAATGAAGATATAACTGAAGCTCTCTACGAAGGCGCGGTCTCAGCATTGACAGAAGCTGGTGCAAAGAAGAAGCACGTCGTCCGTCACAATGTTCCGGGCAGCTTTGAGCTTACACTCGGCGCCCAATGGATGACGAATGTAAAGAACATTGACGCAGTGATCTGTCTTGGATGCGTCATTCAGGGAGACACTCCGCATTTCGATTACATCTGTCAGGCGGTTGCCAACGGAATTACCTCTGTAAATCTTTCATCCAATAAGCCGGTGATCTTTGGTGTGCTTACAACACTGAATAAAACTCAGGCATTGGAACGTGCCGGCGGCAAACTAGGGAACAAAGGAGAAGAAGCAGCAGTGACAGCAATTAAAATGCTGGAACTGAAAGACAATATAAAGTAATCCCGATTGCTTAAAATAAAAATCCCCGATCAACGAAAGTCGATCGGGGATTTTTTTATTGGAATAGTCTAGTACTTCTTTATAAACTTGATCTGATGAAGATTGCGTCCTTCCCGGATCGTCAGTACATACATTCCTTCTGATAGATGTCTTACATCCGCCTGAAGGTTGCCGGATTCTTTTTCAACATTCAGTACGTGGGTCTTACCTAAAAGATCAGTAAGTGACGTCGCTATGCTGGCATCTTCATCAAAACCATTGATGAACAAGATATCACGAACCGGATTTGGATAAGTTCTGATCAATGATCCTGAAGTTGTGAACAGATCACCTGTGACCACTACAGCAAGGTCTGTTGAGAATGCACTCAGACAGTCATCCGCTTTCACCTGAACTTTATACGTTCCTGCTTGTGTAACGGTAAGGGTAGCATTGGTTGCTCCTGCTATTAACGTTCCATTCAAATACCATTGATTACCAGCAGCCGCATTGGATGTGAGGACTGGATTTAATCCGGTGTTGGAAAGAGTTACTGTTGGTTGGGCAGGTTTGATACAGAAACTATTCGGAACGGCTGTTGCTGCGGCAAATACCTCATCTCCTGTTTGTGAAGCTGTGATGCTTACGCGACCTGCTTTAACGATCGTCACCTGTCCTGCTGCAATGGTGATCTTATCAGTAGCTGTCGTCAGAGCAAAACCTACCGGCAGATTCGAAGTTGACGTTGCTGTCAAGCCAAATACCGGATCGCCAACTTTCTTATCTGCAAGTGCTGCGAACGTAATTGTTTGCGGAGCTTTCACCAGGAAGAATCTTGCTGTAACCGGCAAGTGATCTGACGTGGTGGTGGTATAACTGCTGATATAATTCCGTGGCTCCTCCACTGCTATTGAGTTTGCAACGTACGAGGCTGTTAGTTCATTTGAAATGATGATGTGATCAAGGAAGCTGCTGGAGCTTGGGAAGCTGAAGCCACCCGCCTGACTTAGTGCATAGGTAAGCGTGCTGAAGTTGTTAACATCATCAACAAATACTTTATAGGTAGATTCTGAACTAACCTTGATAGAATTGTCTACATCATCATTAAAATCTCCCAACAGAATCACATTATCATTGGCATAATGGGCATTGAGAGAATCACGCAACACTTTCACATCGTATGCACGGCGGTCATAGTCATCAGCAGCAGATCCTGACTTAGCGTGAATATCAATGACGTGGATAATCTTCTTTACACCGTTGAACTTTACTTCAAAAGTTGCCATGAACGGAAGCCGGCCGGAAGACCAGAAGCTTGAGCTTGTGGTGGGATAACCTGGCAGTGTAAGGCCATTCAAACGAATATCATCGTGCATCTTCGAGAACATTACCCTTGATCTTATCAACTTAACATTTAGTGTATCATAGATAAATCCAATCTTCTGCGGAGGGAAGGTTGCTTCAGGAGGATCAAAAGAATACGACCACTTTGGTGAAATGATCTTTTTATAACGCGGCAAGTCTGTCATCAGTTGATTGAGAGCATTATCATCGGACATTTCCTCAATCGCATAGATATCGGCTCCGATGGTCTGCATTACTGTTCTCACATTAGTGATCTGAAGTGCATCATCTATTGGACCGAATTCAACATTACTGGCATCTCTGACGTCTGTTCCAAAGAACTCAAGATTATAAGTAGCGATATCAAGTGTTTGCGTACGGTCGGTTGCAGACAATATTATATTCCTTGTAGCCACTCCTGCTGATGCATTCGTGATGAGTCCTGAAAAAGTTTCAGGAGTAACACCCGGTGCTATGAACTTAACATATACTACCTGCTGAGCATTGGCCTCCAAAGCTGTAAAAGATATTGAGGAGCTGAATGCAGTATTGTCTTTTGAAACCTGAAAGTTTGCAGGCGCCACAATGTTAATTCCACTGGCAAGATTGTAACCTTTGGTTGTGTAGGATTTAACCATTCCACTGGCAGAGAATGTTATTCCGGAAGGTGAAGCCTGCAAATACGTTGAAGTGGTGTTGGTGATATTGATCTCATCCAATGACCACCGTGCAGCAGCGGCGGCGGTAGAGGTATAAACAAATGCGATATAAACATTCTGGCCGGCATACGCTGACAGATCTACATTGCTTAGCGTCCAGTCTGCCAAAGCTGTGCTGGTAGATCCCACGGCAACAGTTGGAAAACTTCCATTAATATCAGTCCAGGTTGCTGACTGAGGAATTCCTTGTCCTGAATAATTGGTAGATATCTTCAGTTGAAGACCATTTCCAACAAATGAAAATTGTGAATAAAATGAAAGCGCTGCATTGGTGCCCAGGGTTGCCTTTGGAGATATGAGCCAATCTTCGTTTGCAACTGCAACTCCTGAGAAACCATTCATCCGCATACCTTTTGAGCCTCTTCCAAAATCAGAGCAAGCCCATGTCTGGTCACCGGTTGAACTATATTGGGTGAATGATGCTGTTCCATCGCATGTATTAAAATTTTCAGTGAACAGAGCGCCAGTGGTAGCGTCTATTTTTGTTGGATTAGCCTGAATATTCGGAACATTATCTTCAGCAACGATGTAAACAGAATATGCTGTACCTGGTAAAAGACTTGTCAGAACTGTTGAATACTCAGTGCCGGTAGCAGGGACGCTTATCATACCGAAGAAGCCTGTTGAAAGAGTGCCGCCGGCAGCATTTAATCCTGCCTTAATTTGTGCAGAAGATGGTGCAGCATCGGCTGAACCCACCACTGCAAAATATGTTTTACCCTGTTCGGTCTGACTGGTACGAATTGTAAAACCAAATGGAGTGATGGTATTGATGACAGGATAATTCGCTGAGAAATCCGGAGGTGTTAGATCACCCGCCGTGTTGGTTCTTACATCCAATCGTACTGCGACGGCCTGAATATTAGGAGTAACATCTTCAGCTATGACATAAACATCATAATCTGTTCCGTCAGCGAGACTTGAAACTGTTGTAGTGTAATCCGTGGACCCTGCTGCAACATTGATCATACCACTGAAGCCGGCTGCAACCGCGACTCCGGTGCCATCTTCTCCTGCTTTTACATTTCCTGGTGTGGGTTCGCTTGCTCCGTCCGCTACAACAACAAAATATGTTTTGCCTGCTTCATTAAGATTGGTCACAAGATCAAAACCGGAAGCTGTAGGGTTTATTGCCTTTGGATAATTGGCCGTGAAAGCGGGTGCCGAAAGATCACCGGCGGTGAATGTTAAATTAACATCGTCGATACCCGTCAACGGACGAGAATTAGATCCGGTGGTACCATTTATTGCTACTAATCTTATCCATATCACATCAGAAATATTATCCAGTGCTGTTCCAAAGTTTACAGTGACATCTGTACTTCCCCAGGTCGCTGCTGATAACGTAGTGGAAACAACAGCAGGTGTTGTCGTTACTGCGGTGAAGGTTGATGGAGAGGCACCCGTTCCATAATCAACTCTCCACGTTGTCGTACGTCCCAGCGCTCCCGGATCCAGTGACATGATCTTAAACGATAATGAGAGATTGGTAATACCTGTTGTATTGCTCAGCTGAAGAACAAATGCAGCTCCCGGATCACCAAAAGATCCGGTTTGACGCACTGCCAAAGCACGATTAGTTGAATTATTCTGATCCGTTGCTGTGCTGGTTGTAGTAAGGCCTGTGGCAGAAGCAACATTCTTAAAGTTTCCACCCGTATTGCTCCAATTCAAAACTCCAGCTGAAAATGCCGGGGATGTTCCCAAAGCAGATGCTGTTGCTCCCGATCTGATCGACCAGCCTGCTGGCAAACCGTCTGCGGTCAGTGCATTAAAGTTTTGTTGATAGGGTGAAGCAACTAACGTAACCTGTGCAGAAGCTGTGGTTGCGTAAAGTAAAATGAAACAACATACGGTCGTGATGGATAGTAAAATTCTTTTCATAGGCGGTGTTAATAATCAGCGAAAATCTCACAATAGATCCCGGAATTAAATATAATGACATTATATTTTCATTACTAATTATAGAACAATGAGAATCGGGAAGTTGGGAATCAAGAACCCATAAAATAAAAAACCCTGCCATTGGAGATAGCAGGGCTTAAAGTAAAAATTTAAATGGATTACATATTCTTCACAACTTCTTTTGCGAATTCGGAGCACTTCAACAAAGTAGCACCTTCCATCTGACGGTGGAAATCGTATGTGACGCGCTTGGAAGCAATTGCTCCATCAAGACCCTTATATATAAGCCCGGCAACTTCAAGCCAGCCCATATATTCAAACATCATGGCGCCGGAAAGAATTACTGATCCCGGATTTACCTTATCCTGGCCTGCATACTTAGGGGCAGTTCCGTGAGTTGCTTCAAAAATAGCATAGCCCGTTTGATAATTGATATTACCGCCTGGTGCGATTCCAATACCACCAACGATCGCTGCCAATGCATCAGAAATATAATCTCCATTAAGATTCAATGTTGCCACAACAGAATATTCATCAGGACGTAACAATATCTGCTGAAGGAAAGCATCAGCAATAGAATCCTTGATGATCAATTTATGTCCGTCTCTTTCGATGACCTGCCATGGGCCGCCATCAAGATCTACTGCACCATACTCACGTTTTGCAAGTTCATATCCCCAATCACGGAAGCCACCCTCGGTGAACTTCATGATGTTTCCTTTATGAACCAATGTAAGATTTGGCTTCTTGTGCTTCAATGCAAAATCAAGCGCTGATCTTACAAGACGCTCTGTTCCTTCTTTAGAAACTGGTTTGATACCGATACCCGAAGTTTCCGGGAAACGGATTTTCTTGTATTGCTTAGGGAATGATTCCTTGAACCAGGTCATGAACTTCTTGTTGTCTTCAGAGCCTTGTTGGAATTCAATTCCTGCATAAATATCTTCAGTGTTCTCTCGGAAAATCGTCATGTCAGTCTTGTGCGGTTCTTTCACAGGAGAAGGAACACCTTTGAACCAACGAACAGGACGCAAGCAGGCATACAGATCAAGATCCTGACGCAGTGCAACATTCAATGAGCGAATACCACCACCAACAGGAGTTGTCAACGGTCCTTTGATACCAACAAGATATTCCTTGAATGCAGTGAGTGTTGCCTCAGGCATCCAGTTTCCTGTTTTGTTAAATGCTTTTTCTCCTGCCAGAACTTCCTTCCATTCTATTTTGCGTTTGCCTTTGTAGGCTTTTTCTACCGCAGAGTCAAATACTAATTTGGAAGCAGGCCAGATATCGACACCGGTACCATCACCTTCAATAAAAGGAATGACTGGGGAGTCTGGAACTGTTAGCTTTCCGTTGCTGATGCTGATTTTTTGCTCACTCATGGTTATACGTGTTGAAGTGGTTATGTTGCGTTGAATTGCAGGGCCGAAGATAGAAAATTAAGGCCATCCAAAAAGATTTTTTACATAGCATCGTTAGTATCAGAAAGTCAGTTTTTTATGAAAATACTTGCGTTTTTGGCCTTAGGGCTCATATTCTCTTTCTCATCAGAACAGCCTTTTCTGAAAGATGATGAGGTTTGTCTTACCGTTGAAGAAAAGAAACTGTACGACCTTATCATGCAGTACCGGAAGAGTAAAAATCTCAAGCCAATCCCCTATTCTGCCCGGCTCAGTAAAGTAGCTCAGGCGCATGTAAGAGATCTCAATAAAAATTACGACTACGAGAATCGCGGTGAATGCAATCCACACAGCTGGTCCGACAAGGGAAACTGGAGTGCATGCTGTTATACCGCGGATCACTCAAAGGCATCCTGCATGTGGGATAAGCCAAAAGAGATCGCGGAGTACCCGGGAGCTGGTTATGAAATTGCATACTATAGTTCAGCAGGCGCAACAGCCTCAGAAGGATTAGAGGGCTGGAAAAAAAGTCAGGGACATAATCCATTACTTATCAACTCCGGAAGCTGGAGCAAGCTTGAATGGAAAGCCGTTGGAATCGGAATCTATGGAGAGTATGGAGTGGTGTGGTTTGGTGAGACCGAAGACAAATCGAAAATGAAAGTATGTGACTGAGTTGAATTACATCATTGTCAATACTTCTCTTCCTGATTTGGGAATGATTTCGTCTTCACATCATCAACATACTTATTCAGCGCACCGGTAATGACTGTATCGAGGTCGGCATAGCGACGAAGAAAACGCGGCTTGAATTCTTTTGTGATTCCGAGTATATCCTGTAAAACCAATACCTGTCCATCCACTTCGGGACCAGCGCCAATTCCAATTACCGGAATCTTTACAGATGACGCTACCCTGCCTGCAAGATCAGCGGGAATCTTTTCTACGACCAAAGCAAAACATCCGCACTCTTCAAGAAGCTTTGCGTCTTCGAGAAGTTTATCGGCCTCATCTTTTTCTTTTGCACGAACAGTATACGTTCCGAATTTATAAATTGACTGTGGAGTTAATCCAAGGTGGCCCATTACAGGAACACCGGCGCTGAGAATTCTCAGAACAGAATCTTTTATCTCACTTCCACCTTCCATTTTCACTGCATGTGCTCCGGACTCCTTCATGATGCGGATGGAGGATCGTAATGCCTCACCTGAACTCCCCTGATAGTGACCGAAAGGAATGTCCACCACGACTAATGCCCGCTTCACTCCTCTCACCACCGAAGTTGCGTGATAGATCATCTGATCCAGAGTGATGGGCAAAGTGGTTTCATTTCCAGCCATCACGTTGGATGCTGAATCGCCAACCAGAATTACGTCCATGCCTGCATTGTCGACGATCTTTGCCATGCTGAAATCGTATGCCGTAAGCATGGCAATCTTTTCACCACGGATCTTCATCTCGCGAAGTTGATGCGTTGTTATTCGCTTAACCTCTGCTTTCTTGTGCACTGACATGTTCGATTTTTTTTTAATGGAGATAAACCGCAGACTTCTTTCCCAAAACCACTTCAACATGTTCTGCAAGCGTGGTGGATAATTCGTATCCTGTATAATTTGGTTGAACTGGGAACCTCGGATGACTTCTGTTTACCAGAACTGCTACTTCAATTTTCTTTACTTCAATCGCAAGAAAGGGTTTCATCCCATAGGCAAGCACGCGACCAGTATTCAAAACATCGTCAATCAAAATGACTGTCTTTTTCTTTAATTCATCCAGGCTGATATCGAGTGTGACCTCACTCTTCTGAGGAGATTCTTTATCCACCGTGACCTTGCAAGTGATCACATTCAACTTTGAAATGCTGAGAAGTTCTTTTTCAAGCAATTGAGCCAGTGCATAACCCTGTCCATCAATTCCTGCAAGTGCTATTACTTTCTCTGAAAAATTGTTTTCATAGATCTCATATGCCATTCGTCTTATCTTCTGACGAACCTGCGCATCTTCCAGCACTAAATTCTTTTCAGATGTCATGGCTCTGGAATAGGAACGATTTTAGTATCCTTAAAAGTTGACAAAATTATCATTGACTGCAGATTGTCTACCACTTCAATATTGGCAACTTTCTCAAGCATTAATTTCTGATAAGCGGGGATATCAGTGCAGACGATCTTCAAAAGAAAATCTGCCTGACCAGTGAGATGATGGCACTCCACAATCTCTGCAATGGCGGAAATGGCATCCAAAAATTTAAGAATGTTTTCACGATGCTGGGCCTTCAGCGAAACCATTACAAATGTGCTGACTCCAAGACCAACGCTTGCCGTATCAATCAGGGCATGGTAGCTTTTGATAACACCGGCAGTTTCAAGTTTTTTGACCCGCTCTAACGTTGGCGCTGGAGAAAGTCCTATTTCCTGAGCAAGTTGAGCATTGGTGATATTGGAATTAACCTGAAGCAATTCCAATATTTTCCTGTCAATAGCATCGAGCTTAATTTTCATCCGGGTGAATTTTTGCTAAAGTTAGCAAAGTGATTGATTCCAACGGCAGAAGATTTCATGTGTTGGCAAACAATAATATATGAGAAAGACACGGCTTACCGCCTTATAAAACGCATTGTTTTTTTGGACCCTGAAGTCTCCACCCTGACATAATACAATCCACCTGACACAACACTAAGATCAAGAACTGCCTGATTAAGACCCACCGTAGATAAAGTCTCACTGGCATAAATTGTTTTTCCCATGCTGTCAAAGACTGTAATGAGTGCTTTGCCCGCAGTGACAGAAACCCAGTCTACCTGAATGATCCCGTCAGATGGATTTGGATATGGATTAAAGAAATAGTCATTGCTGTTAAGATTGAGGCAACGTCTGTTGTTTTCCTGACTCACATCTTTTTCAGAAATGATGCTTGCACATAGAAAAGAGAAATCAAATTGATTGGGGGAAATCGTGAATGAAAGAGTTCGTGTTGCTGATTGTCCCGGCACAAGATTTACAACCAATGTTTCATTTACAACTGCCTTCTCTGCCAATATCAATGACACCTCAGCAGTCGTAACCGGGATATTGCTGTTGTTGACAATCGTCACGATCGCCTTTAATTTTCCAGTGGTTGGATCAGGGGTGAGTGTAAAGTCACTCATGGAAAGGTCAATGGATGGAACCAACACTTTTATTGGGATCGTTTTTACATCCGAACATCCGAGCGTGTTGGTGGCCGTAAGCTCTGCAGAATAGTCTCCTAATGAAATGAAAGTGTAAGCCGGAGAAACCTGGGTGCTGGTTGCTGTCACCTTATCATAGAACTTCCACACATAGCTTGTTGCCTGCTGTGATGTGTTGGCAAACTGCACAATCAACGGAGCCGATCCACGATCAGCGGAAGCGGTAAAATTTGCAACAGGACTTACATTGATCAATACGTTTCTTGACAAGGTGTATTTACAACCTGAAAGATGAGTGGTTGTCAACTTAACATTGTTTGATCCCGAATTGACAAAATTGTAGGAAGCCGGATTTCCCGCAATTGAGTTGCCTTCAAAATTCCAGTTCGTTCCGACAACAACATCCTGGGGAGACGTAGTAATATCTGTAAAGACTGCATTGTGATTAGCGCAAGCATTCGAGACTAAGAAATCAACATTAGGTATTGGAGCAATGGAAATCTGTTTTGTCTTAAAGCTGCTGCAGGCATTTGCACTGGTAACTGTCAATGTCGCGGAATAATTTCCAGTCGCATTAAAAGTATATGTTGGGTTGGGTGTCGTAAAGATTGAAGAGGCAATCTGCCATGATCTTGTCTGAATGCCTCCACTGGATATGTCCGTAAATTTTGTAGACTGATTGAGACAGGCAGGGCCAACCGTAAAATCTGCCACCGGACTTGCGGCAATGTTGATTCCTTTCGTCAAAGTGCCCACACAGCCCTTATCAGAAGTTGCTGTGAGACTGGCGTTATAATTTCCGGCAAGCAAATAAGTGTGATTTGGATTTTGCTGGTTGGAGATGTTCATGTCTCCAAACTGCCATGCCCATGTGGTTATGTTACTGTCAGTCAATGCCGGGGTGGTGTTTTGAAAAGGAGTTGAAGTTCCATTACATGAAAATGGAGGAAGTCCAATTGAAAAATCAGGAACAGGTTTGGTGTAGATCTTAAGAGGTTTCGTAATAACGTTCTGACAACCTGCTGCATTGCTTCCGGTAAGGGATGCCTGAAATGTCGCCGCCGTTGCGTAGGTGTGAGATGGACTTGCCGCAGTAGAGGTAGAAGCATCACCAAAATTCCATTGATATCCTGCGTCGACCCCTGAACTTAGATTCACAAAAGATACAGATGTACCCTGGCAATTATCAACCGCAGAGAAATTCACAACAGGGCCTACCAAAACAGTGGAGATATTCTTCGTAACCTCATTTTCACATCCGGGAATCAACACCTTTAATTTTATCTGTTGTGCCGATGCTGAAGCAAAGGTTGCATTGAAGTTTAACTGAGACGATAGTAGCGTCCCATTAAGTCTCCACTCCCACTGAGGATTGGATGCCGCATCAAATGTTGAAGTGTTGTTGAAAACATAATCCTGGTTAGTGCAAACCGGAGAAGCAGACGGAAGTTGAAAGTTTGCAACAGGTGGGTTGAATACTGATAAAGTCTGACTCTTAAAATTCTGGCAGCTATTGGTGCCTGTTATGGTGAGATCGACAACATAATTTCCTGCGACAGAATAGCTATGAGATGTATTGGGTTGAGTATCCGTTTGTGCATCGCCAAACTTCCATAAATAAGACGCAATAGCTCCTGATGAATTAATGGATGTAAAGTTGATGGGGTTTAATGCACAGCTGTTGGTCGAAGTGAAATTAATATCCGGAGATACCAAAGACGAAACTACTGTGCTGATCGCTTTAACAGAGTAGGCAGCAGAAGCAACATCAATTGCTTTTAATTCAATTACTTTACTTCCACTTTGGGAGTATGACGCATCCGGAGGGGTATCAGTTGTTGCAAACAGAACACTTGCGCCACAATCCTGTTCAAAGACTACACGATTAACTTTCTGATCATAAAAACTCACACCATTCAGAATTGTCTTTCCGCTCCAGCGGATAACATCAATCCCAATCATGATGGGAATTGTTGGATGACTTATCTGTACGGGTGTGTTAACAGGATTCATATCTTTCAAGTCAACCACTGTCACCAGCGCACCATTGCTTGCTACCATTGCACGATAGGAATTTCCTTCTCTGACCAGACGTATGCGGAAGGGATTTGAAAAACTTGGAAATGTATAATTTCCCTCAACGGTAGATGTCGTGCTGCTTAGTGATGATCCGAGATTAAGTTGAGTAATCTTGTTTCCGCTATAGTCAGCTAAAACTGCTTTCCAAACAGATCCGATCTGTATCACATCAAGCCCAAGTAAAAGATTCGCTGCTGGTATAGTCGATTCAAAAACATTGCCTGCTGAAACAGAATTCAAAAAAGAACTTCCAAAACTTATTCTTACAAAAGAATTGTTATCACGATTTACTGTTGTGAGGTAATATCCTGAACTATTAGAGACAAGCTTGACATCCCACATTCTTCCTGTGAGGCCGAACATTCCAACATTCGTAGCGGTAGGCGTGTTGGTGAGTGACGTTCCAAAATCCAATCTGACAAAGCCTGCATCATTATTACTAAATCCTACAAACCCAACCCAGTTGGTTCCGGCTTTAATAATATCAATGCCCTGTGGCAACTGAAGAACACTTCCGGGATTTCCAAGATTGGTAACCGATGGTAGTCCAATGGGAGAATTTCCATAATCAAGACGGATGATGGAGTGGTTGGCCTGGGAGATTGCGAAGCCATACCATGCGCCATTGTCCTGAAGTAATTTAAAACCGTATCCTCCCTGCATACTTCCAAGGGTAACGGTAACATCCTGAGATTTTATAGTAAGTGCATCATCGGCACAAAAATCCCACTCATAGCTATTGGCTCCGGTGGAGAGATTTTTAAGGCGGATATTTTGTTGCTGGCAGGCTGCTGCATCAGAAGAAAAATCAGCATTGGGCTGAGAATATGCGGATTTGCAGACCGAAATGCCAACCAACCACACCATCAATGCTACGAATCCGAATTTCCTTCTTTTCATGAAAGCGTAAAGATAGCAGTTGACGTTCGATCAGAAATTCTTCTTTTCCAGACTCGCATACAACTGACCATAGAGCTGAATACCGTAACTGAGAGAAAAGTAATTTGTTACAAGGCTTCGGGAAGGAGGCAATGAGCGTTGGGTCAGGGTTTGAATCGCCTCTTCATAATCAACTTTATTAAGTTGAGATACCAAAAGACCACCGCTGCCTTTTGACAATATCTCCCTTACATCACCCCATCCATCGTTGGTAACAAATGGAACATTCATCGCCATTAACTCTGCCATTTTTGTTGCTGAAGATCCTTTCTTGGAAAAAGATGGCTTTATAAAAAATACAGAAGCATTGGAAAGACTTAAATAAAGCGGCATCTCTTCCCTTCTGACTGAACGTGTGATAATCTCTTTTTTCCACTCCAACATGGAAAAGTCCGGAGCCTCAGAAGTCAGGATCAAAAATTTTGATGAAGCAAATTTTTCGCGGAGTGAAGAATAGAACTCCATCATTTCATCCATCAGATACCATGTGCCCAGTGAGCCCACATAACATAAAACGAAATCGGATTGCTCAATACCAAGGCTGGCTTGCAATTTCTGTTTGCTTTGAAGATCAATCTTATCCGGATTGAACAAATCTTCATCAACACAACATGGAATAATATGAATGTTCCTGTTAAGATTCCAGGAGAGAATTTCCTTTTGGGCAGCATGAGTCAACGTGATGACTGCGTCGGCATGCTTTATAAATTCCTTTTCCCACGCTTTGAACTTGTTATAAATAATTCTGTAAAGAGGATTCCTCAGGTTCCACAATCCTCCCTCTACTCTTTCATCAGCCCAG
This sequence comes from Cyclobacteriaceae bacterium, assembly GCA_013141055.1. NCBI lineage: Bacteria > Pseudomonadati > Bacteroidota > Cytophagia > Cytophagales > Cyclobacteriaceae > Cyclobacteriaceae bacterium. The sequence goes on from JABFRS010000001.1 coordinate 1,505,177, forward strand.
AAGCCACGCATGTCAAAGAGAAATGGAACGCCGAATTTCCTTTTAAGTCTGAGACCTACCAAGGCAGTAACATAGCTTCTGCAATGTACGAGTTGAAAGGGATTGGTCTTATGAAGTAATAACACTTTTCTCCAAAGTGTATAAACATCCTTAAGGGTAGAGAATACCGGCGGCTTCCTGTGATATTCCAGGGGTAGCCATTTGATATTGGATTCTTTTACTTGTTGGAGAACTGCATCCAGATTTTGTGAACGCTCCTTTTTCTCAAAGGATATCAAGGTTATGGAATGTCGCTTTGCAAGTCCTTTCAAATATGGCAAAACCTGAGATTGCCCAAGGGGATCTGTCATGCCGTCATACGAAAGATAAAGGACGTTCATTATTATGCCGAATGAAGAGTCAGGTATTCAATTTAAACCAACGCTGCAGAACGATCATTACCCACAGACGTTGGTAAAGATAATCCTTACCCTGATCAAATTGTCTGACTAATGATAGCACTTCATCAGCGTCGAACAAACCAGTCCCTTCAAGCACAGCCTTGTTTAAATAATCATCTATCAGATAACGAAGGTCACCCCTCAACCAGGATGTCATCGGTACACTGAAACCCCATTTGGGACGATGAATTAAATCCTGGGGTAAATAATCTGCCAGCAATTCTTTGAGAAGCCATTTCGAAACGCCCTCAGTTCTTTTCATTGATTCCGGAAGAGCAAGAGCAAATTCGATCAGCATTTTATCAAGCAGAGGGCTTCTGCATTCAAGGCCATGGTACATGGAAGCACGATCAACCTTCACCAGCAAATCATCTTTAAGGTAATATTGAAGATCAAAGCGTGCCTGTTTCTCTGCAGTTGAGATTGTTCCGCTCAAAGCGCTATCAGAATAAACAAATGGATCAAACTCATTCTTATTTTTCAGCACCTTATCGCGTATCTCATGTTGAGAAAAAAAGTACTGCTCTTGTGAGAAGATGTGACTGCGGATCGAACCAATCTCAACAGGCTCCAGAATATGGGAAATACGTTGAAGACGACTATTGGAGGTAGCGAATAAAAGCCTTGAAAGAACACTTCCAAAATTCTTAAAGAAAGGAAGCTCAAGTCTGTGCGCCCATTGATACGCTCCATATCCCTGAAACAATTCGTCGCCGCCATCACCTGTAAGCACCACCTTCACTTGCTTGCGGGCCATTTCGGATACCATCATCATAGGAATTGCTGAAGGATCGGCAAAGGGCTCGTCAAAATAGTTAAGGTAAGCAGGCAAGATCTCCATGGCTCGACGTTCTTCCATGATATACTCATGGTGATCCGTGCCAAGATGGTTTGCTACACGTCTGGCATATTCAGCCTCATCAAACTTTCGATCTTTAAAACCAATTGAAAAGGTTTTCATCTTCTGCGAACTTTGACGCGATGCCAGGGCGGTGATCAGAGATGAGTCGGTCCCACCGCTGAGAAATGATCCAATAGGAACATCCCCCACTAATCTTTTCTTTACTGCCTGATCCAGTATTTTCCTGAGGGATGCCTTTGCATTTACTGTGTCGATGTCAAGAAGGGGAATTTCCTCTCCCGTAATATTCCAGTATTTATTTACTTGAAAAGAATTATCAGCCTTTAGCCATCCAAAGTTAGCCGCGGGAAATTTATTTATGGACTTGAATATTGTGTCAGGCTCAGGAATGTAACCGAGATGGAGGAAGTGAGAAATAGAAGAGCGATTAATTGTTCCTGACCTCTCTATCAGGGGAATCTTTAGTAATGCTTTAATTTCCGAAGCAAAGGCAAAAAAGGAATCTGACTTAAAATAGAAGAGTGGCTTCTTTCCCATCCTATCACGAAGCAAGAATAGCTGGTGATCCTGATGATCATAGATAGCAAATGAAAACATGCCATCCAGATACTTTGCAATTCCGGCTCCGTAAATTTCAAATGCTTCGACTATAACCTCTGTATCAGAATTTGTTTTGAAAATCAGGCCATGATCCTGTATTAACTTATCACGGAGCTGCTTATAGTTATAGATCTCTCCATTATAAACAATCACATACCTACCGGAGCTTGAATAAAATGGTTGATTTGCCTGTTCAGTTAAATCAATAATACTCAGTCGTGTATGACCTAGTAGAACATTGGCTGAAGGATTGATGAATGTACCTTCCGCGTCAGGGCCACGTTGACGAAGAGTGCTCACCATGCCCTCAATAGAAGAAGCATCAATAGCCGTATTGGAAAATATTCCTGCGATTCCGCACATGTGTTAACGTGTTCCTTTTACAACGGCTACCTGATTCACTCCATCATAGGTTACCATCTGACCTGAAACATTGACCAATCCAAATTCTTTAAACCACTTTACAACCTCTTCCAGTTGCTGCGGCTGGTCAAAAGCTGGTGAAAACATATCAAAGGTATCGAGTACAACCCATTCATGCAGTTGTTCCGGACTTAAATTCTTCGGTAGCGTCCGATTAATATCACAAACGGGAAGAAATCTGGTTAGAAATCCGAGTCCAATTCGATTCAAACCACGATACAGACGTATCAGACGATCAGCATTGGATTCAATGGTGTTCAGCAATTTTGTATGATCCCACTTTCGTGTAATGGGCCTCAGTAAATATTTAGCATGAATCTTAGTGTACCAGCCTTTGATCTGATAAAAATCCACTATGAGTGTTCCACCAGGTTTAACCATTTGAGTGAGACACTCAACTGAGTGCTTTACATCTGGCGTATGCTGCAAAACTCCAAAGCAGAAAACTTTATCAAATTGAGCCGGCTCAAACGGAAGATCATAGATGCTAGCCTGAAATAATCTTAATCGTGGATGCGGTCCATTGTTTCTGAAGTTTGCTTCTACCGCGTGAGAATAGTCAACACTGACCAGGTTCGCATTCGTATTATTCAAAACAATACTTGAAAAACGACCCGCACCTGAACCTACTTCCAGAACATTCTGATGAGTCAAGTCTTCCTCATTCCATTTTGTCACTGCAAAAAAACGATCATGACTTTGCTTCTGACCGCTTTGAAATCTATCAAGCTGTGTTGTCTGAAATTTATTCCATTGAAACCCAAAGCTCTCTGAATAATTGGGTGTCTGATCACAATAGATCACTTCGTTGAAAGAATTCAGGATCGTTCCTTTGCTTCCAACCAGTTCTTTCGATGTTATCCTGAATTTTTCGGTCTTATCTGCTAACAACATTTTGAGCGGATTAAGCCAGATCTGTGCTTTTATTCAGTTGATCCAATTGCTCAGGGGTATCAACTGTGAACCAATTCTTTGGATACACATTAGAGCAATAGAGTTGAGAGGAAAGAATAAGCTGCTGCCACACTTCATAAAAATCCTGAACGGGCCTGGTAAGTTTATTTATTTTCTTAAGATCAACAATCTGGATGCCGGAACAATACATGTCAGAAGGTTTGTTGCGATTAAGTTCGATCACTTTATTCTTATCATGATGAATGTAGTCACCCTCGAGACCTGGCACCGGTAATACAGGAATAACCATGCATGCGGGAGCATTGAATTTCTCATATTCCTTTTCAAGAAGATCAAAATCAAGATCTGTAACATTGTCTGCCGTAAGAACTACGACGGGTCCTTCAAGCTGACTCATCAATGAATTATAGATCCACCATGCATTTCCTTTGCCTTCCGTATTAATGACCGTGTCTACACCCAGGCCGATTACATGTTCAGCGAGTAAAGCGCCTTTATATCCTACCGTAATATGAATGTGATCCACATGCTGGATCAGTTTTCTGATACCATTTTCGATAAGAGTATATTCTCCATACCGGATCATAGGCTTAGGAATATGGTCGGTCATGGTACGCATTCTTGTACCGCGACCAGCCGCCATGATCAAAGCATGTTTTAATTTACGCATACTCTTATAAAAACTCCTGCGAGGGGGGATTTGAAATCAATTGCTCAATCTCTTTTTCCGTAAGGCGGTTTGCATTTTCAGAAGACAATGCCACAGTTACCGGTGAAGCTACTTTCTCATTGAACGAAAGCAGAAAATGCCTGACTCCAGAAAAATTTAACTCTTGAGTAAATGGAATCTCCTGATCCCCAATCAGAAATTCATCAAGTCTTTCTCCCGGGCGGCCATCAATTTTTTCATAACGGCCTCCATATTTCTTTATCCATACCTCGAGGACATCCATGATCTGCGCTGACTTCATTTCACGTGAAAGGACTTTTCCTTTGACAATTGAAATATTTTCAATGGCTGTTTTTACAAGTTCAACAGCTTCATGAACGGTAAAGAAAAATCTTCGCATTTCAGGTCCGGTCGTTCCAATTACTTTGGTATCATCGTGCATCCTTTTCCACAACGGCAGAACTGAACCCGTTGACCATGCAACGTTGCCATATCGAACACATGTAAACTGTGTGCTGGTCTTACTATTCATTGAACAGAACAATCGTTCCATCAACGCTTTTGTAAGTCCATACGTATTACGGACGGGTGGAGAAGCTTTATCTGTTGACACTCCCACTACGGTTTCCACGCCGCAGTCAATTGCAATACGGGCAACATTTTGAGAGCCTGTTACATTCACATCGATACACTCCATTGGGAATTTCTCTGAGAGGTCGACAAATTTGGTTGCTGCGGCATGCACAACGATTGACGGCTTGAATTCAACCATTACATCTTTCACCGAACCCGCATTCGTTACATCCAGCGGTACCACTTCACATCCGGTGTATCCTTTAGCTTTGAAATTCTGTTTGTTATTCCTGGCACCCAGTATTACGTTGTAATTGTTCTTTAATGAAAGAGCAAGCTCACGGCCTAAAAATCCTGTGCCTCCTGTGACCAAAAGTATTTTCTTCATTGCTTTGAAGTTCTATTAAACCCTGCAAGTAACTGAAAAAAATTCGAGTAGAAACTTCTGGATTTTAGCACCATCCAATTTGAGGCAAAAGCCATTCTTAAATATTGGAAAGAAAGCTTCTTGTCAGTCTTCCCGGCAAGTCCAGCGAGAAAGATGAACAACCCTGATTTCAGTTCTCCTAAGAATGGTTTATATACCGAATTCATTGATGGATCTGTTTCAACTTTTCTGATCAGAAACTCAACTCTGCTTTCAGCAGCCCGGAGATCAAGTTGATTCATTGTACGCTGGGCATGATGAAGAATTCCATTGTTTACTTTATTGATACGGCCCACGTTTTTAACGCTTGCCAGAACCCGCAGCCAATACTCATAATCCTCAGAACCGACCAGAACAGGAGTTTCATCCCATGATATGTTCCGATAAATCTCACGATCCATAAATACTCCTATGCAGGAAAGGAAGTTTCCTTTTGCTATTGCACGTATTGGATTATCCAATGAATTGAACTGATACTTATAAATGACTTCCCTCTTTGAATCAACGAGCTCATATAAATTATGAAAAAGCCTGACGTCGGGATGACTCATGGCATACTGATATGCATCCTTCAAATTATCCGGGTACATGAAATCATCGGAGTCGAGGAAGGTGACATATTTGCCATTTGCATTTTGCTGACCGGTATTTCTTGATTTGGCGCGCTCATAGTTTTTATCATGAACAATGAGTTTAAGTTTTCCGTCGCGGATGTATGGTTCAAGAAGTTTGGCTGTGTTATCCTGTGATGCGTTGTCGACAACAATGATTTCAAAATCCTGAAAAGACTGATCAAAAACTGTTTGAAGTGTGTTTAAAATAAAATCAGCCCTGTTATAAGTTGGGATGATAATAGAAAAGAAAACTTCTTTATGATGACTCATTGCCAACTATTCACCAGTTAAATAAAGTTTTTCAAGCCGGGTAGTCATTTGATCAATTGAAAATCTCTTTTCAACATAAACTCTGCCTTGTTCAATTAATCGCTTTGAAAGAGGGGGATCGTTTAACAATCTACGAATATTAAAAGCAATCATTTCACTCTGCTTATAATCTACCACCAGCGCATTCACACCATTAACAATAAATTCATTGGCAATTCCTGATAATGTGAAAATTGAGGGGATACCTGCAGCAAGAGCTTCCACATAGGTTTGTCCAAATGCTTCACACTTTGAATCAATAGGTGCATGAATAAAGATATCAAAGCAGTGATAAAGTGGCGCTACATCATTTTCAAATGGAATGATGGTTTGATTTGCATCAGGGATGGCAAGCATCATGGCAGCAATTTCTTTTTCAAAATCACCACCAGCGTTGGCGAGCACAAGGTGTGCATTTGGATATTCTTTTAAAATTTCCCGAAAGGCAGGTATGATAAATTGTATTCCCTTCCACTCGGTATGGCGCGCGATGACACCCACTACCGGATGACTACCCTTGAGTTTATATTTTGATTTGAATTTCTCAATTGTTGTGTCTCTGGTTGAGAAATAGGCAAGATCAAATCCATGAGGAATGGATCTTATCTTATCCGAATGAACACCCTCAAGGTTTACTAACGTTTCATAGAGAGAATTAGAAGGTATAATAATATGTGTTGCAAGCTTATTAATAAACCGATCTATATAAACTGCCTTAGGATAATACTGATGATGAAGGGTGGCGTGATGCCTGGTGTAAATTCTTCTTTTTATTCCGAGGAGTCGTGCTGCAAAAAGTCCGATCAGATTAGCATGATAAAGATGTGTGTGTACAACCTGAGGTTTTTCCCTTCTTAAAATTGAAAATACCTTGAAGAAAGCAAGGATCATGGAAACCTTTCCCGCCAACGGAATATGAAATACCTTCAGATTCTTATCATGAAGAAATTGACTTAACTCCGTCTTCGATTGTCCTAATAAGATAAATGAAAGTTGTATGTTTTTTCTCACTAATCCATCAATCATCCATTCAAGCTGAAGCGACTTGTGGACGTGAGAGATAATGAATACAATTTTCAATTGATTCATGCTTGGGCCAATAGATCGAAATGCAAATTTTTAAAATCCGTTTTGTCAGAAATAACTGCTCCATTTCCTGTGTGAATGAAATCCTTATAACCCAACTCCATTAGATATTTTATAAGCTCATGAGCAGTGTCTCCCTGATAGCGGAGATTATCATCGTTGATCTCAACAAACAATATCGGATGATCTGCGGAAAGAATTTTTTTTGCCCCTTTTAAGACCTTTAACTCATAGCCCTCAACATCAATTTTAATCAGATCTATTGCCGTCCTCTCCCTTTGATCGAAAAAAAGATCCAGAGTAGTAATCGGTACCTTTTCACCGCTTGTTCCTGATTTGCCTATTCTGTTCCCACCAAGGTTCCCGGCGGTTCTTATCTCCATAACCGCTTCACCTTTTTGCTCACCAAGCCCAAGATGATGAATAGAAATATTATCAAAGTGATTAAGCGCTAGATTTTCCTTCGCTCTGAAATAGTTTAATGGATCTGGTTCAAATCCAATCACTGTAACATCGCGCTGCGCTGATCCCATGCGCATGCTTACATATCCAATATTGGCTCCGACATCAATGCATAAAAAACCAGGCTTTACAAGATTTAATAGCCGGTCATATGATCTGGACTCTTCATTATCATAACCAAAGTAAAGGCCGTGGCCTAAAAAATCACTGATGTCTGCTTTTAACTTTACACCAAACCTGTTGAACTTACGAAAGGAAGAGTGAGGATAGGTATAGCTATGAGGAACGATCTTATAAATCAACCTGTCCATCGAAACACCTTGTGTTTTCGCCACCAACCACTTTTCAAATAAATAGAATTTGAAAATGCTTCTTAGCTTATGAAGTATTCTTGTTTTGAGAGGTTGAGATTTATGATCCGTCAATTCTATTACCGTTTGCTACTAATTGTCAATGGATACCATTTTCAAAGAACTCCTGAGTTTAGAAATGCGTTCGGAGTTTATTTCCTTTCCAAAGTTCTTAAAGTTTTTCACAAGCCTCATCTTTTCCTTGAGATTCCATTGCCTTGAATAGAAAGTTCTCCCGGAACCAATCTCCGACTGTGGATGATTTGAGTTTCCTCCAGCTTCCAAATGCGAGACTGCCTTCATACATAAATGATGTGCATGCTCCATTACTTTGATATGTACGGCCGAAAGATCCTCAGAGCCGTCAAACCTGGAGGTTTCTGTAGCGATAATATTACCTGAATCAATTCCTGCATCGATCCACAAAACAGTATTTCCTATCAGATGAAATTCATTATTGGCAATACACCAATTCGTACAGTTTGGCCCGCCATTCAGATACGGAGAGAGTCCGGTATGAAGATTGATGATCCCGATTTTTGCTTTTAATGACAATAGTTCATTTTTTATCAAAGATGTTCCTGAGACAATAATCAGATCAGGATCCAAAGCACGTGTAAAGGCAAGCACCTGGCCATTGTTTATATCGGAGACCTTTAACTTGGTAACATCCGGAAATTGAGAAAAACTATGTTCATAAAAATCAAGCATTTCAACCCATGCCTTTGAGATACTACCCAACATGAGTTTCTCTATTACTTTTTCAAATACCCGGGATACTGTGATCTTTCGTTTTGGTAGCCTGTTCTCAATCACGATGCCAGTCAGCGGAAATAAAGCATGAATCTTATTGGAAAGGGCTTTTTGATTCGCTTCCCCATTGATCCACATAACAATTTTCATTTGTAGCCTGTGACGGTTTTGATATTCCCCAGCAAATTAGTGATCCTTAATTTCATTTTCCACCATGGCTCATTGTAGAGTTCAATTCGGGGAATTTCGAATTGTGAATCCTTTTCGGGATTGAAGATGGTCTGCTTTACCGCGAGCCCTGTTTTATAGCCAACCTCCTTACTGATATCAATCACTTTCTGATTATAGCTTCCCACAGGATAAGAAATAGTAGTAGGAAAATAGCCCAAATTCTTTTCAATAGCTTCCGCTGAGGTTAGAAGTTCGGAACGTATTTCGTTCACATGATCCATGGTGCCTAACATTCCATGAGCAGCGGTGTGCGAACCTATATAATGGCCCGCCTGACTAAGCTGCTTCAAGTCATTCCATGACATCATGTTCTTTGGAAACTCGACATCATTATAAGTTTGAAAGACTACTTCCAGCAACTGATTACGTTGCACATGTGACAGTTTCTTGATAACACCTTTGAACTTTTTAACGTAATTAATTCTGTCATCTGCAGAGAACAAATCTTCTACCCTCAATTCCTGTGGAAGAAAATTAAATCCTAAATGAATTTTAGAAATCCGTGTATGCCCAAAAGCATAGTCAAGCATAAAAGTCCACGTCGGAATATTCTTATCGATACAATCAGTTACTACATAAAAAGAAGCCTTGCAATTATACTTTGATAATATTTCCGCACCATACTCAATGTTGTCTTTATAGCCATCATCAAAAACAATTGTCGCAAACCTTCTTTTGCTATGAATTTCATCTGATTGAATTAAATCTTCAAGTCTGCGAACTTCATAATTCTTTGAAATGTATTGAATAGCTTTTTCGAAACGCGATACATCCATAGGATCCCAAAGGGGGTCACGAACAGGGCTTACACGATGAAACAAGAAATTACTTACCATAATACTTTAAGCAGCAGGTCGCGTCATCATGACAGAATGTACGTAGATATAAGCACTGTAAAGTTTATAACGCAAGGATTGAGGAAGACTTAGGAAAACTTTGGATTCGAACAATGGTTCCCACCGGTTTTCATTCCCGAAGAAGAATTTCTTAATGCCATCACCGGAGAGTGAGGCACTCCATTTAAAATGGTTCGGAAGTATTTTCTTGTATTCAGGATGTTTTTTCAATAGAACATACTTAGACATCATGTACTCCTTCTGACGACGAACGTAAGGCAGTAACGTTGAAAAATCATCATGATATCCATTGATCTTAGGAATATAACGAATGGGAATCCCTTGCTGAAGAGCGCGAATCCCAAAATCAAAATCTTCCGAATCTCTAAGTGTGGAATCAAATTCACCCACCTTCCAGAACGTCTTTTTTGTTAGAGAAAGATTGGCCGAAGTAATTCCATAATTGGCATATGAGATGGTGGTACTCTGCAACTCCCTCCATCCTGATTCAATAGTTCTTCTGTAATTCCAAAAGTCATTAAGTCTGGCCTTTTCAGGATCCATCTCCAGGTGACCAAACATGATCTCGTTTTGATTTTCCAAATGAAAGTTCCTGTGAAGCTCTACGGCATCTTTAAAAAGCCTGATGTCATCATCAATAAAAATCAGAATTTCGCCTTTGGAAGCATTTACGCCTTCATTCTTTGCATGCGCCCTTCCCCTGTTTTCAATAAAATGAACACTCATGCGCGGAAGAATACCATCAAATCTCTTAATTACATCTTGTGTGTTGTCAGTGGATCCATCTATGATAATGACAACTTCAAAATCAGGAAATGTTTGCTGTGAAAGCGCAGTCAGTGCCGCTTCAATTTTGTGAGCTCCGTTAAAGGTTGGAATGATGACACTGATATTCATCCAGGCTATGATTGTATTCTCCCCTCATGCAGAAATGAAATATATCCTCTGTGCTGCTTGTCGTATGGAACAATGTCTCCTTCAGGAAGAGAAATATGGAAAGAGTTGAGATCATAAAAGTCACCCTGAACGGCATTCGATGAAATATAAATTCCCATGTGATAAATTCCATCCACCAGTTGAAGGCCATTTAATGTTCCTGAAAATATCAGATCATTCTTCTCCCGTGATTTTGACAACAACTCTTCACTTCGAAGATCAACGATGCCAATACGTTCATTCAATTCATTGTAGAGCAAAAGGGCAAGACCCGAAATCGTGTTAGGAGCGCTAGACGAAATACGAAACGAATAATGAAGAGAGTCTCCAGAACTCAATTCACTCTTCTGAAAAACGAAATCATGCAATGATATTCCCTCTGCAAGCTTTATAACGGATCGATCTGTCTTTTTCTCTTCACGATTTTTAAGATACGTATGCATGACCTGATCCGGTGTGCCCATTGCTGTGATCTCCCCCTGATCAAGCAATAACGATCGGTTACATAATCGTGAAACAGCAGCCATATTATGACTTACAAAAAGAATGGTTCTTCCGCTCTTTCTAACGTCGTCCATCTTTCCGAGACACTTCTTTTGAAATTCAGCATCACCCACAGCTAATACTTCATCAATAATCAATATCTCAGGCTCAAGAAATGCGGCGACTGAGAATGCCAGGCGCAACTGCATTCCACTGGAATAATGCTTTAAGGGAGTATCAAGAAATTTCTCTGTTCCACTGAAGTCAATGATCTCATCAAATCTTGAAACAATTTCTTTTTTCTTCATGCCCATCAGTGAGCCGTTGAAAAAGACATTCTCACGTCCGGTTAATTCAGGATGAAAACCCGTTCCAACTTCAAGCAAGCTGGCCATCCTTCCTCTTCCTTTTATTTTTCCTTCGGTGGGTGGAGTGATCTTCGAAAGGATTTTAAGCAGAGTGGATTTTCCTGCACCATTCTTTCCAATGATTCCAAGTGAATCTCCTGGATTGACATCGAAGGTGACATCTTTCAAAGCCCAGAAATCTTCTTCCCTGGGAGAAGATCTAAGAACGTTTGACATTCGGTCACGAAGACTCAGATACGATTCCTGGTGATGGATCGTAAATTTCTTTGAAACGCTATGCAATTCAAGAACTGGCTTCATGATAAATCGGCGAAGTACATTTCAGTTCTTTTAAAGTATAAAATCCCGGTCAGCAACATGATGACTCCGGAAACAATACTGATAGTAACCATCTCAGTATTCATCATGCCGCCATTGAAAGGTGCACGGAAAATCTCAATAGCAGCGTACATGGGATTTAGCGCCAGAAGAATTTCTATCCACTTCTGTTTGACCATCATCTGAGGATAGATCACAGGAGAAAGAAAAAGTAAAGCCTGTACGAGAAATGGGATAACGTATCGAAAGTCGCGATACTTAATATTCAATGCAGCCAGCCAGCAGCCAGGGCCAAATGTAGCGATGCAGGAAAAAAGTATTCCCAGAGGCCAGAATAATATTGCTGATGATATATCAATGGAGGGCGAATACCAGAACAGCATGCCAATAAATACAATGAAAGCAAAGCACAGATCAACTAATGATGAGAGAATGGAGCTGATGGGAATGATCAGTCGGGGAAAATAAATTTTCTTGATAATGTTTGAATTGGTCACCATGCTATTTCCAGCATTGGTGATGCCATTGGAGAATAGATTCCAGAGGATCAATCCTGAGAAAACAAATAAGGGATAGGGAAGACCAGTACTTTGAATGCCCATTCCACGACTAAAGAACAGGGTAAAGATCAGCATCATGAAGAGTGGCTGGAGAACGGCCCAAAAAATTCCCAATACCGTCTGCTTGTATTTTACTTTAACATCTCTCCAGGTAAAAAAATAAAAGAGCTCACGGTATTGCCAGATTTCACTCAGGCCAAGCGATAACTTTCCGGGTGGGTTTATAACAAATTCATCATTGTCCTTCATTGAAGACTGGGCAATTTCTCTCAAAAGTGCGCAAAATTATGGAGAGATCATTATTTTGGTTTCACCATCTCTTTTTCATTAGCGACACACCTTTCCGAATCATTATGTTTTTATACTATCTTTCTTTTTGTGACTAAAAAATGCATTGCATTCATCTGCCCCTATCCCGTTGGACAATCTCCATCGCAACGATTCAGGTTTGAGCAGTACTTTGAACTCTTAAGCAGCAATAACTTTGAATATCATGTTTATCCCTTCCTGGGAGTTTCCTCTTGGAAAATTCTTTACAAAAAAGGTAATTCTGTTAGGAAGATCTTTGGGATCTTAAGTGGCTTTACAAAAAGGTTTGGCCTGCTGTTTAATATTGGAAAATTCGATTTCATCTTCATTCACCGTGAAGCAACTCCGATCGGGCCGCCTTTTTTTGAATGGATGATTGCAAATTTCTTTCGGAAGAAGATCATTTACGACTTTGATGATGCAATCTGGCTGGCCAATACTTCTGATGAAAATAAGATTATTTCTGGGTTAAAATGGCATCACAAGTTCAATGTCATCTGCAATGCCAGCTACCGTCTAAGCTGTGGAAATCAATTTCTGGCCGACTACGCTCTGCAATTCAACAATGCTTTAATCGTAAATCCTACAACAATTGATACAATTCATCATCATAATCCGGACAAACATCCAATAGCACAAAATAAAAATAAAATCATCATTGGCTGGACAGGCTCCCATTCAACATTGCCATACTTAACTCCACTCCTTCCAGTTATTGAAACTCTATGGAAAAAATATCCTGAAATTGAATTGCTCATCATAGCTGATAAAAATCCTGAATGGCAACAACCCTTTATAAATTTTGTTCAATGGTCAAAAGACACGGAAATAGATGACCTGATGAAAATTGATATTGGGATTATGCCTATGCCAAATGAAACATGGACTAAGGGAAAGTGCGGCTTCAAGGCCTTACAATATATGAGTCTTAAGAAACCGGCACTCGTTTCACCCGTTGGAGTCAACTCTGAAATCGTTGATCAAGTCGTGAACGGATTTCTTTGTTCAACGGAAGAAGACTGGATTCAGCATCTTGAGTATTTACTTCATCATCCTGAAGCGCGTAAAACAATGGGAGAAAAAGGAAGAGAAAAAGTAGAGAAATATTATTCCGTTTCTTCCAACTCTTCAACATTCCTGTCGCTGTTTGAATAGTTCATCAGGATGACAAGTGCCAGCATGTAGAATGGCAGCAAAGGAATCTTATACCGTGTGAGCGTTCCAAAATTAAATGTTGAAATACCAACAGCAAATGCAAAGCTGATGGAGAATGCAAGGCAGAACAGAACGTTGTAATTTGTTAGCCCAAGAAATATCTGCCTGAAGTTCCTGACAATAATGTAAAGCGTAAATATCAACAGGAAACTACTTTCGATCGCAGACACCAACATGAGAGGATTTCTCACTTCCCAGAGATAAGGTCTGAAAAGAGAAACATTTATAGCAGCCGGGGCCGCCAGTATCATTCCAGCGGGTGTCCAGTCTTCAATATCCAAAGTATACCCTGATCCGGCATCTCGTCCCGTCCAATACCTGATATCATATGCGGTGATACGGGCCGTCTTGGCAAGATTACCGACCGAATACTTCGCGTCGTCTTCACCAATCTTAACGATTGAATAAATACTGGAAACCAAAACCAACGTTACTACGAGCGGAACCAGCAGCATTTTAAGAACAGTTGATCGGATTCTTCCAAAGTTGTAAGCAACAATCCAGACAATGATAGCAGGAAGGTAAACCTGAAGGATAAAGATCTTAACACTGAAAATAACATAGAGAGAAATGAGCAATGCTACCACAGACCAGAATGAGCCTTTCCTTTCAATGAACAGCAAATGAAAGTGATATGTGGCTACACCCAGGCAACTAATGATCACCGTATCCTTTAAAACCCCACTACCCCAAAAAAACACTGAGGGAATAAAGAGAGTGGCAACTGCTATCCCGCGATGGAACCTGGGAAATTCTTTATAGAATGTTAAGTAAAGCATCCACATAGCAGCAAAACTTCCCGCTCCAAATAAAACAGCTGTTGCAGAGTATGAAGAGAAAGTCAGCAAATCAAACAACGCAGCAATTCTGATAACAAAATATGAACTATGATCCCTATAGAAATAGATTCGTGAAGAGTACTCGTAAATACCCGTACTATTGCTTCCGTCATTTAACAAAAGCTTGAGACCAATGTCTGGAGAATCTGTAAATGCCTCCCAGACAACCCGACTGCCATTGGTATGATAGTTAAAGGTATCGCCTCCACTATAATAAAACTGATAGATGAACCCGAGCGCAATTGCTCCGAGTATTCGAACTGTAAGGGCTGGGAAAAAATATCCTCTGTTAATTTGATCGGTTACATGAGGCCGAATCACATACGCACCTGCATAGATGAGCAGAATAATGATTGGCGTAACAAGTAAGTCGCGTAATTCCAATAGGCATTACTTTAAAGAAAGATCGAGGTCCTTATAAACCATGCGAAGACCTTCTTCGAGTTCAATTTTATGTTTCCATCCGAGTTGATGGATTTTTGAAACATCCATCAACTTGCGTGGTGTACCATCTGGTTTCGTGGTGTCATATTCGATAGTGCCAGAATATCCAGCCACTTTCGCTATTAATTTTGCAAGAGAATCGATAGTGAGATCAGAGCCTGTGCCAATGTTAAGAAAACCAGGTTCATTAAAATTGTTCATCAGAAAAAGAGATGCCTCAGCAAGATCATCGACATGAAGAAACTCGCGCATCGGAGTTCCTGTTCCCCATACGCTGACGGTGGTTTCCTTTTGCTTTGCAGCATCATGAAACTTCTTCAGCAATGCTGGTATCACATGCGATGTCTGAAGATTGTAGTTATCATTTGGCCCGTAGAGATTTGTGGGCATCGCTGAAATAAAATTACAGCCATACTGAGAACGGTAAGCATCACACATTTTTATCCCTGCGATTTTCGCGATAGCATAAGGTTCATTGGTAGGCTCCAGAAGACCGGTCAGCAATGATTCTTCTTTCAATGGCTGAGGAGCCATCTTGGGATAAATACAGGAACTTCCAAGAAAAAGAAGTTTCCTGACCTGATTTTTGTACGATTGATGGATCACATTATTTTGGATCATCATGTTATCATAAAGGAATTCAGCCCTGTAAGTATTATTGGCTACTATACCTCCAACTTTTGCAGCAGCGAGAAAAACATATTCAGGCTTCTCCGACTCAAAGAATTTTTCTACAGCCACATGATCACGAAGATCAAGTTCCTTCGATGTCTTTAGAACAAAATTGGTAAATCCGTCTTTTTTTAACTTTCGCAGGATGGCAGAGCCAACCATTCCTCTATGACCTGCTACAAATATCCTCGATTGACTGTTCATGATTCGGTACGCCTAACAACCTTAAAGCCACCCTTTTTAAGAACGATATCTTTTTTGAATAACTCAAGGTCTGCTGCGACCATTTCATTCACCAGTTCAGGCAATGTAGTGCGTGGCACCCATCCCAGCTTTTCCTTAGCCTTCGTAGCATCACCTATCAGCAATTCTACTTCGGTAGGTCTGTAATATCGCGGGTCAATCTCAATTACAGTTTGGCCAATATTCAGTTTGATCTCAGAATTTTTAATGGATTCAACAATCCCAATTTCCTTTTCACCTTTTCCTTTAAAGGAGACGATGATTCCTGCTGCTTCGAAAGCCATCTTACAAAAATCCCTGACGGAAGTTTTCTTACCGGTCGCCACCACAAAATCTTCCGCTACAGGTGCCTGAAGCATGCGCCACATCACCTCCACATAATCCTTGGCATGACCCCAATCGCGTTCAGCGTCCAGATTCCCAAGAAATATTTTATCATCAAGTCCCAATGCTATCTGCGCAACGCCTCTTGTGATCTTTCTGGTAACAAAAGTTTCTCCCCTTAATGGGCTTTCGTGATTGAAAAGAATTCCATTAACAGCAAACATATTGTATGCTTCACGATAATTTACCGTGATCCAGTAAGCGTAAAGTTTTGCAACTCCATAAGGAGATCTTGGATAAAACGGAGTGGTTTCCCTTTGAGGAATTTCCTGAACCAGTCCATAAAGCTCAGAAGTACTTGCCTGATAGAATCTTGTTTTCTCAGTAAGTCGCAACAAACGAATTGCCTCCAGAATTCTTAGCGTTCCAATTCCATCAGCATTAGCAACGTACTCAGGTTCTTCGAAAGATACTTTTACATGGCTCATTGCGCCCAGATTATAAATTTCATCTGGCTCAACATCCTTGACAATACGGGTGATATTCAAGGCATCTGTCAGATCTCCATAATGAAGATGGAAACTGGAATTCTTCTCATGGGGATCAAGATATAAATGATCGATCCGTGAAGTGTTGATCATCGAGGATCTCCTTTTAATACCATGAACTTCATAACCTTTTGAGAGCAGTAGTTCACTCAAATAGGCTCCATCCTGGCCGGTAACTCCTGTAATCAATGCACGTTTTTTCATTATTTTATTTTAATCTTCTTTCTCCAAATTTTTCAGCCTTCGCTTTGCATCCTTGAAGGCTTCATCCTTGCGACCTGCCTTATCCTTCACTTCTTTAAAGTATTTCCTGGCTTCTGCCGTGTTTCCCTCTTTGCTGGCAATTTCCCCGAGGGCTATCAAAGAGTAAAGATAATACCCTGAATCAGTTGCACCACTCTGTAACGAGAATTGTACCGCCTGCAAATAGTACTTTTTAGCCATATCCTGCTGTCTCCGCCCCTCTCCCAACTGCCCTAAAAAGAATGCTGCATACCTTCCGCTGGTAGCTTCATAGCCAGCCTTAGAGCTATCGATTCTATTTAATATTTCTTTAGACTCACGCTCCATGTCGGTGTATAGTCCCCGCGCATACAACATTCTTGCATAGTACCGATGAAAATATGGATTATCGGGATACGTCTGGTGAAGGTATTCGGAAAGTTGAAGAGCTTGTTCATTTTTGTTTTCATAGCTATTCCAGATACGCATTAACCAAACCATGGCTTCTGTCCGGGTGTAGAAAGCATTGTATGAAACCTCCTTAAGCTGTTTAAGACCAAGCTCTTTATCTCCTTTCGGAAAAAACCAAAGAATAGGTTTTAAAGCTGGATAGTTTTCAGGCACCCAAACAGAAAAATAATTATAGAGCGCATCACCAAATAATAGTTCAGGGCTTAGATAATTCTTCTTCTTACACTCTTCAAGATAACCGAGAGCTTTTTTTCCTGCGACCGCAGCTTTTCTCCATTCTTTACGCTCTTCATCTGAATATAGTCTTCCTTTAAAACCGTATGCTGCCGCCAGAAAAAATGCAGACTCGGTTGCATACTCCGGATTTTTATCATGAAGGTGTTCAGCAACCATAATTGTGCTGTCCATGTATGCCAGGAATCTTTCATCATGAGACCGGTCATTCGTGCTGGGCATAATCTTCCACCACTCACTCAGACCCAACAGGAAATATGGTAATGGATGCCACGCATACTTTTGCTTGAACCATCTGAATTGCTGTTCCGCTTTTGCAAACTTAAAATTGTAAAGATCGTTCAAAGCCTCTGTGGTTTCGATCTGAACGTTCAGGCTGGAAATCAATATAATAGTTGTGTCTTTTTTTGCCTGAGCAGAGGCAGAAAAGGAAATAAACCCCGTTAAAAGGGCAACTAAAATTTTAAACCTATATTTCACGGTCGCAAAAGTAACACCCAGATTTCAGTAATCAGTATGGAAGTTTCCAACGAGCAAAAATCCATTTTTAATACGCCTAAGAGGCAAACATTTATTCTTCTGTGTCTGGCCACATTGACACTCCTTTATATCAAGAAGTCAATGATTGAAAACGAAACAGCGGCGTTTGAGTTCCTTGCTGACCAGCCTGCCGGTTCTTTTCTCTATATACGAAGCGCATTGCAGTATTTTTCTATACCTCTGATCTACGCTTGGAAGTTTACGGTGCTGGGCCTTGTGATCTGGATGGGCTGTTTCCTTTTCGGCTATAGAGTTACCTATTCCCAATGTTGGGGAATTGTGTTAGTCGCTGAATATGTTTTTCTGATCCCTGAATTAATAAAAATCGTTTGGTTTCTGGTTATCTATGGTGATCCAAACTATTACGATATCCAGGCTTTCTACCCTTTCTCTTTGATGAATTTTGTAAACTATATGGAGTTACCCAAGCATTTAGCTTATCCCTTCAAAGCCCTGAACTTGTTTGAAATACTTTATTGGTATGTACTGGCGGTAGGCATTCAGCATTTCTCCAAAAGAGGAATGAAGCCAGCATGGACCATTGTGTTGAGTTTCTATTTGCCGATCTTTTTGCTGTGGATCCTGTTTTACATAATCGTCTACTAATGACAACGGTTACACCGATCTGATCTTTATTTGACGACCTGAAACAACACCTGAAATTTGCAAGCGTTAAAATAATGGTCTTTTTGAGCGCTGGTCATAAAAACTGACAGCGATTATCGACTATTCCTTATTTTCGCCCAGATTTTCTAAAAACTCATGAATTTTCAAAAAACCAATAATTACACCGGCTGGCTGGCTTTTGCCATTTCTCTGATCGCTTACTGGCTCACCTTTGAAGAGACTGCCAGCTATTGGGATTGCGGGGAGTTCATTGCTGTTGCTTATAAGCTCGAGGTGTCCCACCCACCAGGCGCTCCTTTATTCATGCTGTTGGGAAGAATGTTCTCCTTTCTTGCAATGGGCGACCTGACTAAAGTGGCTTATTGGATCAACTTCATGAGTGTCTTAGCGAGTGCATTCACCATTCTTTTCCTCTTCTGGTCTATTACTTTATTTGGAAGGAAGATAATGGGTGTTGCAAAAGATACCGATTTAACTGCCGGTCAGATCTGGACTCTCATGGGAGCTGGATTAGTAGGATCATTGGCTTATACCTTTTCAGAATCATTCTGGTTTTCCGCAGTGGAAGCAGAAGTATATGCAATGTCTGCTTTCTTCACTGCCTTCGTCGTGTGGGGAATTTTGAAATGGGATGTTATTGAAGATGACAGCGCGGCAAACCGGTGGTTGATTTTTATCGCATACGTGGTAGGACTATCTATCGGTATTCACATGTTAAATCTTGTGACTATCCCTGCGTTGGGACTGATCTATTATTTTAAAAAATATAAGCCTACCACCTGGGGAATCATTGCTGCTCTTGGCGTGAGTGGTTTCCTTGTACTATTCATCAATGATATTATTGTTCCAGGCTTACCTGGTTTTGCTGCAGGCTTTGAAATTTTCTTTGTCAACAATCTGAGCTTACCATTCGGATCCGGTGTGATCGTATTCTGTCTGATACTCATCGGAGGACTTGCTTTTGGAATTCGATATTCACATGTTAATAATAAACCTGTATTAAACACATTCTTACTTTCTACTGCATTCATCCTGATAGGATATGGATCTTATGCAACAATCGTAATACGTTCCAACTTTGACACCCCTATCAATGAAAATGCTCCTAAAGACATCATGTCATTTGTTCGTTATCTGAAACGTGAGCAATATGGTAGTCGTCCATTATTATATGGACCGTATTTCACCTCCAGAATCATAGACTACAAGGAAGGCGCAGCAGTTTATACCAAAGGAAAAGACAAATACGAGATCACCGATCACAAATTCTCATACGTCTATGAGCCAAATTCAGAAACTTTTTTACCACGCGCCTGGAATCCTGAGTACAAGCAATCTTATCGTGATATCATTGGTTTAAAGGATGGAGAGAAACCAACCTGGGGACAAAACATTGCCTATATGTTCCGTCAGCAAATTGGACACATGTACATGCGCTACTTCATGTGGAACTTTGCGGGACGCGAAAGTGACATCCAGGGAGCGGATTGGTTAAGTCCCATGGATGCATTTAAAAAAGTGCCGGACCTCATTGCTAATAATAAGGCACGGAATAACTTCTTCATGATCCCGTTCATTCTGGGCTTTATTGGAATGTTCTATCAATTCATTAAGGACACTAAAAACTTTGCCGTGGTAGGGCTTCTGTTTGTCATGACAGGGGTTGCTATTGTTGTGTATCTGAATTCTCCGCCAGAAGAACCACGCGAACGAGACTACATCTACGCGGGCTCAACATATGCTTTCACATTCTGGATTGGCTTTGCGGTAATAGGCATCGCTGAATTCTTCAATGGGTTTTTGAAAAATCTCAAGACCAGTGCTATTGCCGCAACTGCCATCTGCCTTTCCGCTCCAATACTGATGGGCGCTGTAGGTTGGGATGATCATAATCGCTCTGATCGCTTCTTCTCTGTCGATTCAGGAAAGAATTATCTCGCCTCCTGTGATCAGGATGGAATCATCTTTACCGGTGGTGACAATGATACCTTCATGCTATGGTATGCTCAGGAAGTTGAAGAGTATCGCAATGATCTTCGTGTGGTAGTTTTCAGTTATTACAATACTGACTGGTACATAGATCAGTCGATGAAGAAGGTGAATAATTCTCCTCCTTTCAAGTATACTTTGACACTTGATCATTATCGCCAGGGTGGCTTTAACGACGTGTTATACTTCCAGGACCTTAAAATCCCAAGCATTGACCTGCTCCAGTTCCTTGATTTACTGAAGAAGAATTATCCTCAGCTCCGTGTTGAACGCAATAACATCGTACCAAGTAAGGTATTTACTCTTCAGGTGAATAAAGCAGATGTAATTGCTAAAGGAATTATTCCTAAAGGCATGGACAGTCTGGTAGTGGATCAAATGAAACTTAGACTTCGTGGCAACGTGCTTGAGAAAAAAGACCTGGCATTTCTTGACATCCTTGCTACTAATAACTGGGAGCGCCCCATCTACCTTAACAACACATCGCTTTCTCAATTAAATATTGAAATCCGGGATTATGTTGTTCAGGAGGGAAATGCGTACAGGGTATTGCCGATTAAAAACAATCGCAAGGATCGTGAGAATCTTGTGAACACTACCTCTTCATATAAAAAGATGATCCAGGATTTTGGCTACAGAGGTCTTGATAACCCAAAATTGTATTTCAATGAAGATTACAGGGGCTTTGTTCAAAATCATCGTGGTTCACTGAACTCACTTGCAGAAGGCTTCCTTGACGAAGGAAATATTGAAAAAGGCAAAGAAGTGCTTTTGTTCTCACTCAATAAGATTCAGGATAAGGCAGTACCATACGATCTTACAACCGTAACTACCGTTGAGCTTCTTTTCAGGGCTGGCGAAAAGAGTAAAGCAATTGAAGTTGCAAATGTTCTAGGTCCGCGCGCAGAGGAGATGACAGATTATGAGATGGCTCAGTTTTCAGGAATATCGCTTGATATCAGAAGAAATCTTTATGTACTCTCTGAGCTTCAGCGCATCTTATATGAAAATGGAGAACTTGAACTGGCCAAGAAATATGAAGATGCTTATCAAAGAATCGTTGAAACTCTTCAGGTGACCGCAGGAACAAGACAGCAGGATATGTAACACCAATTTAATTTATAAAAAATCCTGCTCCGGAATCGAAGCAGGATTTTTTGTTTATAAGCTTTTATGATTATTTCTGAACGATCAGGAAAAGATCCAGTGCATCTGGCTTATCCTCACTAATAAGATAATCGTCTTTGGAAATACCCGATACCAATCCATCTGAACTTGTCTGCTGAAGGTTATTCCGATTCATTCTGTTCAACAGGTCATAGGGAATTCTCAATACAGCAGCAGGGAGTTTATGCTGAAGATCGAAAATGTCCCACCTCATAATTTTATTCACGGATTTCCGGTTATTTTCATGATAAGTCATGACCTTTTCATTTCCAGCCACACCTTTCATTTCTACAGTAGGAAAGATAGTCCGTGCAAGTTTGGTCAACTCCGGTGCCGTGTATTCACGAATGTGCCATGGATTACGGGAAAGAGATTGAAGGCGATTGGGTGTAGTGATCAGTGCAATGCCTCCAGGTCTTAAAACTCTAAAGATCTCTTTTAAGAACAGTACATCGTCTTCAATATGTTCAATGACCTGAAAACTCACCACAGAATCGAAAGAGTTATCATCGAAGGGAAGAGGCGGCAAGTGACCACTTATAAATTTTGAGGCCGGATACTTTTCTCTCAAGCCAATTACAGCAGATTCAATCTTGTCAATGGCACTATAGGATTTAACCGATGGAAGAAGCCAGTCAATGCCTCTACCTTCTCCGCACCCCACCTCCAGCAGATCACCCTTTATCCATTCAGGAGATACTACATACGGTTTCAGAAGCCTTTGATGCAGGGGATTATCAGAAGCGATCTGGTCTGACGTTATTTCAGTTGTGTAAATCTTTGACATGGCGGCAAAAATACTGTTTTTGGTGCTGTATCGTTTCTATTCGTTTCTTCGTTATTTTACAACCTGTGAGTGACAATTTGGTGGGTCTGATCCTCTCAATGGCACAAGGATTGATAACCATAATCTGTCCCGTGAGTAAACTGTTCAAAATGAGATTTTTCACTGTTGTTTTTTTGTTCGTATCCAGCCTGAGTGTGGCGCAACCCGTAAGCAGCGTCAATTTCAATTACCTGTACAATCTTCAGGGAGAACCGGATTTGCAATTTAATCCCGTCATCAAAAATGACTCTATCAATCTGATCTATACTCTTAAGACCAATAATCCTTCGGTCACTTTCTATGTTGTGCAATGGGAAAAAAGAGAATCATATTCACAACGTCAGGGTGGTATCATCAACACGAGTGATACGTTGAGATTGATCAACGGAAAAGCCGAAGGGGTATTCAGATTTGCAAAACCGGAAAAGCCCTGGCTATTTGTTGCCAGAGTTACCAACACAGCATCCTCCAAGAGTTGGATTTTTTTTAAACAGATAGAAGCACATTATCCTGTTAATGGCTACCTGGAAAAAGATGGCGAGAAACAGTGGTCATCTTATAAATCTGCAACCGTTCGATATACTTTAAGAGGAAGTGCTCCTGGTAAACCCGTTCATTTTTCCTTTTATAAAGATGGATTTCCAACTCCATCTCCTCCTTTTGCTGATAAAGAATTAAAAATGGATCGCTTCTTTTTTCCTGATTCTACTTTTACCGTTATGTCTGGTGACGGTGTTGGACCTTTTGCCCAGGAGGGTTTATATCTCGCACAGGAAGATACCACATCAACGCAGGGTTTTGCATTTCTTATCAGAAGAGATCCATATCCAAAATATAATAAGCTCGCTGATCTCAAAGGACCTTTGTTGTTCGTGACCACTCGTGAGGAGAATGATAAAATTGGAGAAGCCGGTGAGGACAAAGTAAAATTTGATAAAGTCATACTGGATATTACCAGTGATAAAGAGCGCGCAAGAGATTTTATGCGCAGCTACTTCAAGCGCGTTGAAATTGCGAACTCTTTTTTCACATCATTTAAGGATGGATGGGAAACTGATCGGGGGATGATCTTTATCGTTTTCGGAGCTCCAGATGAAGTCACAAAGAGTGGTCAGCAGGAAATATGGAATTATCGTAATCCAAGACAACGCTTTGTATTTACCAAATCAGGGAGTGTATACGCGCCAGATCATTATGTACTCGTTCGCGACAAACAATACACAGAGAACTGGTATCTGACGATAGATCTTTGGAGAAAAAGTAGATTTTAAGAATTAAAATTACTTCCACTAAGATTCCTTACTAATCAGTTACATACTGATTATATGACCTGAGGGAAATGCACGGCATTACCGTAACTTCGCCCCTTCAAAATACTCATGGACAAACTAGATCTTATTTACGGAACCCGGGCAGTCATGGAGGCTGTGCGCGCAGGAAGACAGATTGACAAGATCTATCTCCAGACTGGTCTGAACAATGACCTTATGAAGGAACTGGTCAACGCATTGAAAGAGCATGACGTTCCCTACAGTTGGGTCCCTCTGGAAAAGATCAACAAACTGACGACCAAAAACCATCAAGGCGTTGTCGGATTTTTATCGGCTGCTCTTTATGCCCCGCTTCAGGGTCTAATTGACAAAGCCTATGATGAAGGAAGAACTCCATTTTTTCTCTTACTCGACCGGATTACCGATGTACGCAATTTTGGTGCTGTAGCGAGAACATGCGAGTGTGCCGGATTGGATGCAATTATCATTGAAGACAAGGGTAATGCGCCTATTACCAGTGATGCCGTCAAAACATCTGCTGGTGCCCTTCACCATCTTCCGGTTTGTCGTGTAAAATCTTTGAAAGACGCTATTAAAGATTTGCAGGAAAATGGAATTCAGGTAATAGCGTGTACGGAAAAAGCATCGAAAAATATTTATGAACTTGACCTGGCTTTACCAACAGCTCTCATGATGGGCTCAGAAGAAGATGGTATTGCGCCGACGTTGTTGAAGGAATCGGATGAGATTGCAAAAATCCCTATGAAGGGAAAAATAGAATCTCTGAATGTGTCAGTGGCTGCAGGGGTAGCAATCTATGAAGTGATGCGACAGAAGTTTTATAAGTAATCTGTTCCGTTCGACTTTGCCTTCAAATCATTGACATAGCGACGAAATAATTCTTCCTTATCTTTTTCACACACGATCACAACGTTGTCAAATACACCAACGAGATAACCGTTGAGTCCCTGTACAACAATCAACTTACCATCTTCGCCTTTTATAACTGAATTGCGAGTGTCGTATACAAGGGCTTCCGCATTCACTACATTGTTATGATCATCTCGAACTGAAGCTTCATGAAGAGATGCCCATGATCCCAGATCTGACCAGGAAAATTCTCCGAGTGAAACATAGACATTGTCAGCTTTTTCCATCACACCATAGTCGATGGAGATATTTTTAGTTTGTGCGTATACCTTCGTTACTACAATCTTTTCATCGGCTGTAAACAATTGAGGTCTTATCTCTTCAAATGCTTCTGACAATTCGGGGAGGTATTTCTGGAAAGCATTCAGAATTGCTTTTACACCCCAGATAAACACTCCGGAATTCCAGACAAAATCGCCGCTCTCCAAAAAAGTTTTAGCTAATGCGATAGCGGGCTTCTCTGTGAATGTTTTGACTTTCTTGAGATTGGATTTGCCTTCAAGAAACTGAATGTATCCGTAACCGGTTTCAGGTCGTGTTGGTCGAATGCCTAAGGTTATAAGTTTATCCTGCGACTTTGCCTGATCAACAGCCTTCTGAACATTTTGAAGGAAATCTTTTTCACTTAGGATTAAATGATCTGAAGGACTTACGATCATGACAGCTTCAGGATCCTTTAAGAATATCTTATTTGCGGCATACGCAATGCATGGAGCCGTATTTTTCCTCATTGGCTCCGTTAGAATCTGATCAGAGTTTTTTATTGCCAGTTGTTGTTCTGCGAGAATTGCATGCTCTTCGTGAGTAACGATCCAGATATTCTCAGGAGGACAGATTGGCAAATAACGATCGTACGTTGACTGTAAAAGGGTTTTTCCCGTGCCTAATACGTCCAGAAATTGTTTAGGTTTTCCGTTTCTGCTGTAGGGCCAGAAGCGAGTTCCAATCCCGCCAGCCATTAACACTACGTGTAAATGTTTATCCATTTTATCGCTTCAGAATAACATTTTTTGATTCTCTCCGTTCACCATTCGCATACCTGCTATTCGCCAAATTGTTGGGGCTATTATAACTATTTTTTAGTATATTCAATGCTCCTTCTCACTTTATCGATTGCGGAAGGCAAATGTAAGGATTTAATCGACTCAAGGAATCATGATAGTGGCTGAAGAAACGGACTCATTAAAAGCTCAACTGAAAGAATTTTTCGGATACACCTCCTTTCGGGGAAACCAGGAAATAGTAATTAAAAATATATTAACAGGCCGGAACACTTTTGTGATCATGCCTACTGGCGCTGGTAAATCACTTTGTTATCAGTTACCTGCCATGGTAAAAGACGGTCTTGCCATCGTCATCTCTCCACTGATAGCGTTAATGAAGAATCAGGTGGATCAACTTAATGCCTATGGAATTCATGCAAGATTCATGAATTCAACTTTAAGTAAGGGAGAGATTACTCGACTTAAAAAAGATTGTATCAGCGGGAGCGTTAAGCTTTTATATGTAGCTCCGGAATCACTTAACAAAGAAGAAAATATTGCATTTCTTCAAAAAGTGAATGTTTCATTCGTGGCTATTGATGAAGCCCATTGTATCTCTGAATGGGGGCATGACTTTCGTCCTGAATATCGCAAGATCAAAACCATGATCGCTCAGCTTGGTGACATGCCTGTGATAGCATTGACAGCCACTGCTACTCCAAAAGTTCAGCTTGATATTCAAAAAAATCTTCAAATGGAAGAAGCTGATGTATTCATCTCTTCTTTCAATCGTAAGAATCTCTATTATGAAGTTCGCCCAAAAAAGGAAACAAAAAAGCAACTCATTAGATTCTTAAAAGATCACAAAGGAAAATCAGGCATCATTTATTGCCTTAGTAGAAAGAAGGTTGAAGAGATTGCCCAGTTGCTGAATGTCAATGGATTTAAGGCAGCTCCCTATCATGCAGGGCTTGATCCTGATGTACGTGTTAAAAATCAGGATGACTTTCTGAATGAGGAAACAGATATTATCGTAGCCACGATTGCCTTTGGGATGGGGATTGACAAACCAGATGTTCGGTTCGTTGTTCACTACGATGTACCCAAATCATTGGAAGGTTATTATCAGGAAACAGGACGATCAGGTCGTGACGGATTGGAAGGCATTTGCCTTATGTTCTATAGTCACAATGATCTTAACAAACTTGAAAAATTCAATAAGGATAAAACTGTTCAGGAGCGTGAGAACGCACGTGTACTTCTGCAGGAAATGGAGTTCTATGCTGAGTCACCTATTTGCAGACGTCGTCAACTACTTCATTACTTCGGAGAAGAGTTCATGGAGGGAAATTGCGGTTCCTGTGACAACTGTGTTCATCCAAGAGAGCGGTTTGATGGAACAGAGTCCGTTAAGATTGTTCTTGAAGCCGTAAAACAAACCAACGAACGTTTTGGCCTTAATCACCTGGTTAATGTTATCAGGGGTATTGAAGATGAATACGTAAAAAGTTACAGCCATTTCGATCTTAAAATTTATGGCGTCGGTGGAAATGAAGAAGCGGATTTTTGGAAATCAGTTGTTCGTCAGACACTGATCTATCAATACCTTGAAAAAGATATTGATAACATTGGCGTTCTGAGATTATCAGAAAAAGGAAAGAAATTTCTCGCGAAGTCTCACGCTGTTGAACTTGCACGTGATCACGACTTTACTACAGCAATTGAAAATGAAGAGGTTTCTACTGATCGTGTGCCCGCAAATTCCAAGGCATATGATGAGAAACTATTTGAAATGCTTAAGGTCCTGCGCAAGCAGGTTGCTAAACAGAAGAACCTCCCTCCTTATGTGATCTTCCAGGATCCGTCACTGGAAGAAATGGCGACAACTTATCCTACCAACAAGGAAGACCTTGCTGCCGTCAATGGTGTGGGAATGGGGAAAGTCAATAAATTCGGAAAAGACTTTCTTGAAGTCATCCAGAAATATGTTGATGAAAATGATATTGAGACAGCCTCTGATGTGATCGTAAAGTCATCGGTCAACAAATCAAAGATCAAGATCTTTATCATTCAGCAGATTGATCGCAAGATTGATCTTGAAGAGATCGCACAGTCAAAGAGCATTCCATTTGAAGAGCTGCTTACCGAAATTGAAAACATCTGTTATTCAGGAACAAAGCTTAATCTCGATTATTACATCGATGATGTTCTTGACGAAAATAAACAGGATCAGATTTTTGATTATTTCCTCAATTCCGAAACGGATAGTTTAGAAGAAGCCATGAACGACAACAACAATTCAGATTTCAGTGAAGAAGAAATGCGGTTGATGAGGATCAAGTTCCTGAGCGAATACGCCAATTAAGAATTAGCATTTTTCCTGAACCTTCTGTGGCCAGCGCGAAAGGTGTCCAATGATTATCATTATCTTTGACGTTTGTCTACAGCATGAACATCCTTCTTATTGGTAATGGCGGTCGCGAACACGCGCTGGCATGGAAAATAAAACAAAGTCCTCTTTCCGATCATCTTTACATTGCCCCTGGAAATGCAGGAACTTCATTAGTCGGTGAGAATCTTCCGATATCCGTTACCGACTTCCCATCCCTTGCAAAAGCCTGCCTTGACAAAAAGATAGGACTAGTAGTAGTTGGTCCTGAAGTACCTTTAGTGAAAGGAATTCGCGATTACTTTGAAAAAGATCCTGCATTAAAAAATATTCTGATTGTTGGTCCAGGAGCAAACGGTGCTCAACTGGAAGGCAGCAAAGATTTCTCAAAGCAATTCATGGTGCGAAACAACGTACCAACTGCAAAAGCAAAAACCTTTACCGCTTCCGGAATTAAGGAAGGGCTTCAATACCTGGCTGATGGCAAACTTCCTATCGTCCTAAAAGCAGATGGATTAGCCGCCGGAAAAGGTGTGATCATCTCCAATGATCTTAAAGAGGCTCAGGCTTCCTTATCGGAAATGCTGGTAGATAAATTATTCGGAGAGGCAAGCTCACAAGTATTGGTAGAAGAATTTCTCGATGGTATTGAGTTATCTGTTTTCGTCCTTACCGATGGAGAAGATTATGTCATTCTTCCGGAAGCAAAAGATTATAAGCGCATTGGAGACAATGATACCGGTCCTAATACCGGGGGCATGGGTGCAGTCTCCCCTGTCGCCTTTGCGGATGCAGCTTTCATGAAGAAAGTTGAAGAGAAGGTTATCAAGCCCACCATACATGGCCTGAAAAAAGAAAAGATCCCTTACAGAGGATTTATATTCTTTGGTTTAATAAATGTCAAAGGAGAGCCGTTGGTTATTGAATACAATGCACGAATGGGAGATCCTGAAACTGAAGCTGTCATGACTCGAATTGATTCTGATTTTTTAGAGGTTCTGATCGCATGCGCAGAAGGAAAATTAAAAAATAAGAACATTGTAACTCATCCTGATTACGCCGTGACTGTAATGATGGTTTCCGGTGGATATCCTGGAGATTACAAAAAAGGAAATACTATTTCAGGTTTAGATACAAAGCACAATGCACTCGTCTTTCACGCCGGAACAAAAAACGCGGACGGGGGAGTTGTCAATGATGGCGGAAGAGTATTGGCGGTAACAGGGCGTGGAAAGGGATTGGAAGAGGCAAGAAATAATGCTTATGAGGCCATTTCCGGCATTTCCTGGAGAGATGTATCTTTCAGAAAGGATATTGGAGTAGATTTGTTAAAGATCGTGAAGAGTGGTGGTTGAGTTGATGGGCAGTTAAGTTAGAACTTAAGAATCATTTAAATGGGTCCGATTGCATTACTGATATTAGTTATAATTTTTTTCATCCTGCCCCTTATCTCTGCTATTAGGTCTTTAGCCAATAGGAATTGGGGATTTTTTAAAGATTAATTTATGGGATGCTCGTGCGGAACTAAGAAAGACGG
This sequence comes from Cyclobacteriaceae bacterium, assembly GCA_013141055.1. Lineage (NCBI taxonomy): Bacteria > Pseudomonadati > Bacteroidota > Cytophagia > Cytophagales > Cyclobacteriaceae > Cyclobacteriaceae bacterium. The sequence goes on from JABFRS010000001.1 coordinate 1,535,194, forward strand.
AAAAGTTTCCGGCTGTAAAAATAATGGAGCTTGTGGAACAGGTGGCTGCAACAAGATGAACGTGTTCGATTGGTTGTCGAACATGGAGATGCCAATGGCAGATCGTTTTGATGTGGTCGAAGTTCGGTTTAAAAATGGCCAGAAAGATTTTTACAGGAATACAGAAAAACTTGATCTTACTTCAGGCGATGCCATCATTGTGGAAGTTCAGAATGGCCATCATCTAGGTCATGTTTCATTGCAGGGTGAGTTGGTACGCCTTCAGATGAAAAAGAAGAATGTCGCCAACGATGGAGAGATCAGAAAGATCTATCGCCTGGCGCATACAAAGGATCTTGAGAAATACGAAGAAGTACAAAAACGCGAACTTCCTTCATTGCATCGCGGTCGCGAAATCATACGTCAGATGAAACTTCATATGAAGCTTTCCGATGTAGAGTTTCAGGCAGATAATATGAAGGCAAGCTTTTATTATTCCGCTGATGAACGTGTTGATTTTCGTGAATTGATAAAAGTACTGGCAGGTGAATTCAGAGTACGCGTTGAAATGAGACAGATCAGTCTTCGTCAGGAAGCAGGTCGTCTTGGAGGCATTGGAGTTTGCGGTCGTGAGCTTTGCTGCTCTACGTGGCTGACAGACTTTAAGAACGTCGCTACGAGTGCGGCACGTTACCAGAATCTTTCTCTTAACCCAAGCAAACTCAGCGGCCAGTGCGGACGTCTGAAGTGCTGCCTCAATTATGAATTGGAAACTTACATGGAGGCTTTAAAGCACATTCCTGATGTAGGTCGTCCATTGCTGACCGACAAAGGAGAAGCCACACTGCAGAAGACTGATATATTCAGAAAGATCATGTGGTTTGGCTACAAAGAAGAGGCAGCATGGTATCCATTAAATGTCGATCGTGTAAATGAAATTCTTTCTCTTAATAAAGAAGGTCGTAAACCAGCGACACTTGAATTGAATGAATTGGTTGAAAGGGCACCTGTGTCTGTACTGAATAGCGATCTTGACAGACTTGACAAGAAATTCAGCACCCGTGGAGGAAGCGGAAAAAATAAAAAGAAATCACGCAACCGTGGACGCGGTGGAGAAAATCGTAAAGGACCTGGTCCTGGCAATAACGCCAAACCTTCCGGTCCAAGAAATAATCCTCCGGCACCAAAGAAACCATAGTTATTTCCGGATGAAAAAGAGTTTCTTATTCTCATTGCTCTTATTACTTGTTCTTGGCTCATGCGACAGTAATCGTCTGTATGAAGATAATGTTGAATTTTCTGATCGAAGCTGGAAGGTTATTGAAGAGCCACGATTTGAATTTATCATTCCGGACACCACTTCTCAATACAACATTTATTACAATGTGCGTAACTCACTTGAATATCCTTACGCGCGGATCTTTGTGACATATCATCTGTACGATTCTACCGGTAAGGAGCTTTCAAGGAAGTTAATCAACAATGACCTTTTTGATCAGAAGACAGGAAAGCCTTTTGGAGATAGCGGACTTGGGGATCTTTTCGATCATCAGTTTCCAATTCTTCAAAAAAATAAATTCAACTACAAAGGAAAATTCTCAATCAAACTTGATCAGTTGATGCGCCAGGATACACTAAAAGGTGTGATCGCCATAGGTGTACGTGTTGAAAAGGTGTCTAAAGATTAATACACAATCGCTGCATAAAAAAAGCCCCAACAATGTCGGGGCCTTTCCCAGGGAAATAATAACAACAACTTTATTTCCCCTGCATAACTCAAACCAGTATTATTAACTATGAAATTGTTTCAAAGAAAATAAAACAATTTCAACTCATTCCTTCTTTGCCATTAGAAACATATTAGAATGAGAATCTGCTCGGAAACTCACCAATACGGTGGTTCCAGCTCCGGTCTGTGACAATACGCATATAGTTCCATTGTGAAGGGTTATAATCCGATGGCTCAGTGATAGTCCTATTCCGTAGCCCTTGATCTTGGAGGTGCGATCAGCGCGGTAAAAGGGTTGAAATATATTCTCAAGATCGTTTTGATCAATACCGGGTCCATTGTCAGAAATACGGATTTCAAACTGTTCTCCTGAATAATTAAACGAGATGTTGGCCTTATGGTCCGGTGAGAATTTACAGGCATTCTCAATAACATTCTGGAAAGCTACTTTGAGGAGATATAAATTTCCGGACATGTATAGTTTTTCTTCATCTTCCGGAAGATTCAGTGTTGTGATCTCTGTCTGATAATCTGAATTAAGGGAGGTGACATTCTCAAGTACTTCCCAGAGCACTTCATCAATGCGCAGATCTGTCATCGCCACGGTTTCATTTTCATGCAGGAATGCCAGATCGAGTAAACTACCAGAAAGCATATTGAGATCCTTAATGTCTTCCAATACGGATTCTGTGGTCTTTTTATACTCCTCCAATGATCTCTCTTTTAATAAGGTCACCTCAAGTTGGGAGGTGATCTTTGTAAGAGGATTTTTCAGCTCATGAGAGACATTGCTAACAAAAGCTTTTTGAAGGGAGAAGGCTTTTTCAATGCGGGTTAACAGTTTATTAAATATAATGATGAGCTTTCCAATTTCGTCATTATACTTTCGCTCACTGATGCGATAACGTAAATCATCAATTGATATCGCCTGTATTTCTCCGATTAGATTATTGACAGGCTTCAGGGCACGGCCGGCATAAATCCATCCCACTATTGAAACAATCGCCAACATTGCACCGAACAATATTATCAGAAGGACACGAAGATTGGCAAGTTGCTGAGTCCCATTGATATCGATTGCTCCGGCAACCACAACATAGTGCTGGCCTTCATTTCTGAAGTCAAGCCCTATGATTTCAAATCCCCTTTGATTGAAGTACTTCTTACCGGAAGAACGGATGCTTTTCAGCAGTACTGGTGTGATTTCAAAATATACAGTGTCATTGTTCGTGTATATCTCTTTATTTTCCTGATCATAAACCGTGATGTTCTCACCAAACAATGCATCTCTTCTTGCACGGTCAATAGTTTTAAGGAGCGCAGAATCCACTTCATCAACCCGCAAAAGCAATGTGGCTGAAGTCACAGCCTTATCATTCAGACGATCATGAAACTGCTGACGGTTGAAGCGATCTGCAAAAAAATAGATTAACAGAAAAGAAAGGAAGAGAAGAGCACAGACAGAAACTGAAAACAACAGTGTAAGTCTGGATCTGATTTGCATACGTTATTCTTCTTTTAGGATATATCCCATGCCAAACTGAGTATGAATTAGTTTCTTATCAAAATCCCTATCAACTTTTTTTCTAAGATAATTAACATATACCTCCACCATGTTGGTTCTGGTGTCAAAATCCAGATTCCATACCTTCTTGGCGATTTCCGCCCGGGGCAGAACCTTTCCTTGATTTCTGAGAAAAAACTCAAGAAGCGCAAACTCCTTTGCGGTCAATGTGATCTCCTGGTCACCTCTTTTTACACGCTTCGATTCAAGGTCCATTTCAATATTTGAGAATGATAAAACACCTTGATTTTCAGCTCCTCTTGTGAAACGCTTAGAAAGTGTTCGGATTCTTGCTAATAGTTCTTTGAACTCAAAAGGCTTTGAAAGGTAATCATCTGCTCCACTATCGAGACCTTCAACAACATGATCGGCACCACCCAGAGCTGTTAACATCAATAGTGGCGTTTGAATTTTTGCTTTTCGTAATTCCTTACATAGTGACAGGCCATCGAGACCAGGGAGAATAATATCACTGATGATAAGGTCGTACGATTGACTTAATGCAAGATCACGTCCCGAAACTCCATCCACCGCAGTGTCTACCTCATAAGCATTCTCTTCAAGGCCGCGCTTGATAAATGTCACCGTCTTCAATTCGTCTTCAATCAGCAAGATCTTCATCTATCAAAGTTACCGCCGTTACTCCGATTAAATGCTTCTACATATAATTAGAAATTCATTAAAGACCCTCATTACAGCAATTTTAAAGCCCATAGTCCAAAGATTTTCTAAAATAAAAAGCCCGGTGATAAAATCACCGGGCTTTCATTTTAAATTAAAAACCAATTAAGCAGCTGTTGGCTCATTCAGCTTCTTGCTATCAAAGTCAACCACAATTGGTGCTGCAATGAAGATCGAAGAGTACGTTCCTATCATAATACCTACGAAAAGAGCGAAAGAGAAACCTCTCAATACTTCACCTCCAAAGAACAATAACACCACCACCACGATCAACGTAGTTCCAGACGTAATCAATGTACGACTCAATGTGCTATTGATCGCATTGTTGAATATTTTGATCTCATCGTGACTTGATCCAAAGCTCAGATACTCACGAATACGGTCAAAGATGATCACAGTGTCATTGATTGAGTAACCAATGATCGTCAGGATCGCTGCAACAAAGATCTGATCGATCTCAAAAGAAAATCCGAGAGCTCCAGCGATAGCGAATGCAGATAACACGAAAAGTGAATCATGGATCAAAGCGATGATTGCACCCGTGCTGTACTGCCATTTTCTAAATCTCACCAGGATGTAAAGGAAAATTCCGATAATGGAGAATAGTCCAGCTTCCAATGCGGAGCCCTTAATGTCATCTGCAATGGTAGGACCTACTTTAGTCGAAGAAGAGATAGTGAAGTGCTGTGCGTCAACCTTGGAGTCATCCACTGCATACTGCAACCCTGTGAATCCCTGGACTCCTTTGATGAGAGCTCCCTTCACCTGATCATCGGCAGCATCAGACTCATCATCGATCAAGTATGAGGTTGTTACCTTCATGACATTGTTTCCGCCATAGTTCTTAACCTCTGTACTCGAGTTCTCGAAGCTTGACACCAGTGCGTTTCTTACGTTGGTCGACTCTACCGGACTATTGAACGTCACGATATAAGAACGACCACCTTTAAAGTCAACACCAAGGTTCAAACCTTGAATGAAGATGAGAATAATTCCAAGTGTGATAAATGAAGCCGAGAATAAATAAGCTTTCTTCCTGTTACCGATAAAGTCATACGAAAGATGACGGTTCATCATTCCCGAAAGTGGGGTTTCAAATGAAACTTTCGCTTCATCTCCCTTACGCACTAAAAATTCAATCACAACGCGTGAGATATAAACCGCCGAGAAGAATGAAGTAGCAATACCAATCATTAATACGATCGCAAAACCTCTTAGTGGTCCTTGTCCGAAAATAAACAGGAACATACCTGTAAGGAATGTTGTAAGATTCGAGTCAAAGATGGAAGAGAAGGCTCTTTCATAACCTTTTGCAATAGCCTCTCTTAATTTTCTTCCGGCTCTTAACTCTTCCTTAATACGTTCATAAATCAATACGTTCGCATCAACCGCCATACCCATCGTCAGAACTATACCCGCGATACCCGGTAATGTTAGTGCCGCATTAAGCTGCGCCAGAATTCCAAGAATAAAGAAGATGTTAAATAACAAAGCAAAATTTGCAACCCAACCACCTCTTGAATAATACGCAACCATGAACAGCATTGTGATGATCAAACCACAACCCATGGAGATAATACCCTGATTCCAGGCCACCTTACCCAATGTTGGTCCAATAATAGCCTCCTCAACAATTCTGGTAGGTGCTGGCAAAGAGCCCGCTTTTAAGACCAGAGCAAGATCTTTCGCTTCCTCAAGCTCAAATGATCCTGTGATCTGAGAGTTTCCATTTGGAATTTCTCCCTGAACGGTTGGTGCTGTATAAACATAATTATCAAGTACGATTGCAATTCTTCCTTGCGGTGTTTTAGTAGAAGCTGCAGCAGTAACCTTCGCCCATGTCTTTGAACCGGCAGCGCTCATGGTCATACTTACAGCAGGACGTGCAAACTGGTCATAATCAAGGCGCGCATCATTGATCACCTCTCCTGTCAGTAATGGCTTTCCATTACGACCAAGATTTACAAAATTCAATCGAAGGTCTTCAACACCCGGTGTAGTTTCCGGTTCTGATTTTACATCCCAGAACCAACCAATCGTGCGTGGAATAAATGCTCTTACATCTTCTCTTTTCAATAGTTTATTAATAGCAGAAGTGTCTTTAACATTATAAAGGAAAGGAACTCCCTGGTTGCTCAACGCAAACAAAGGCGACATGCTAAGGCTCGCCAGCGAGTCAAGTGAATTTCCTGTTGTATCAGTTGCAACTTTATTCAATTGCTTCTCAAGAGCTGACGCACTGCTATCAGCTTTTGCGTCGCCTTGTGTCGTTGTGGTAGTTGCTGATGTGAGGCTGGCTTTCCTGGAATTCTGTTCCTTAAGAAGCATTTGATTCACTCCCATCAAAGCCTGGCTCAGTTGGGGATCACTGTACTCCACGATCTCCCAGAATTCAAGACGGGCAACACCCTGCAATAATTTTCTTACACGCTGAGGATTATCAGCACCTGGAATTTCGATCTGAATGCGACCCGTTCCCTGAAGTCTTTGAATGTTTGGTGCAGATGTTCCGAACTGGTCAATACGCGTTTTTAAGATCGTGAATGAACGATCAATTGCACTTTCAATTTCTTCCTTTAAGAATTTTAAAACTGTGTTATCAGAATCAGAAAGGCTTACACGCCCCTTGTTAGCTGAAGAGACGAACAAAGAGGCAAGGGACTTATCAGGATTTGCTTCCTTGAAAGCTGCGTAAAAAAGATCTGCGAAATTAGCCTCGCTTTTCTTTTGCTGATCACGTGCTTTTTGAAGTGCTGCAGTAAAAGAAGGATCCTGATTGTTACCGCTTAATCCGCGGATAATCTCCACCGGAGAAATCTCCAACACAACGTGCATTCCACCTTGCAAGTCGAGACCAAGACTCAATTCATTTTCCTTTACTTCCTTATATGTGTATTCAACTCCAAAAAGGTTGTACACGGGTTGATTCCAGAGAGAATCAAGATACTTCTGTTTTTTAGTGAGGCTTAAAGCCCCCGACTTGTCAGTGGCAAAGTTGATCGCATCCTGATTTACCCTGCGTGACACAAATGTGAACGAGAGATAATACAGGCATAGAAGGGTTATTAGAATCCCCAGAATAATGACTACTCCTTTATTACGCATAAAATATAAAATTTAAAATTTGATTCAGTTAAGAGATAATACACTCATGAAACCTGGGGTTCCTATGATGTTGAGAGAAGAATTAATTGAAAGAATTAAGGTGCCTGTGGCGAAATGACAACCCGGAAGAGCGTCTTAAAGAAATCTGTAACAAGTTTCTTACTGACAGTTGACAGTTTTAACTCGCCATTGTCAGAATAAAATATTTCGCGGATCAGTGAAGGATTGTTGTCCTCCATTTCAGCTGCAACGCCTGGTGTTACTGCGTCTGCAGGAGCGGCAATAACCACCTTCTTTTCACCTTCTCTGGATTTTTCCGCATTCTTCTTGGCATGTGAAGCCTCGATCCTCGACATAAACTGGCGAGTCTCGGCCTGAAAGGTTTGGGAAAAAAGAATGATGACAGCGGCAAGAATACCACCAGTAAGCATCAAATTCCTCAAAAAAGCCTTTCTTTTCATAATTTCCCCTCAGGGGAATGCAAAGGTAAAAATTGAAGGTTGAATTGCAACTGACGAAAACGAGGGGGAAATCTCTACAGAAGGGTCTTTAAATATCCTACCAAAACGAGAAGTGCCTGATCGAAGTGGCGGTTGTTTGGAATCACAAGATCACAGTTGTATTTCAATGGCTCAATCAGTGATTCGTAAACGGGCATCACATGATGCTGATAACGATACAAAACATCGTCAAGATCATACCCACGCTCTACCTGATCACGACGTATCCTTCTTCCAAGCTTTACATGATCCTTTGCTTCCACAAAAATTTTCAAATCAAGCTCCTGAGATATCTCTTCGAAATACTGAACAAACAATCCTTCCACCACAAGGATAGGTGCAGCTTTGAAGGTGAGCATTCTGGGTTCTGCGGCAGGATTATTAAAAGTATATTCTTTCTTTATAACATCACGACCAGCTTTCAATTGAATAAGGTCCTGACGAAAAGTTTCTCTGTCGATCGATTCAGGAAGGTCAAAATTTTTGACGCCATTCTCATCGATGGGTTGCTCACTGCGAAGCTTGTAATAATTATCCTGAGAAATAAGACAAAGTTCATTGGAAGTAAAAGAGGATGAAAGTCCTTGCAGGAAGAAAGTCTTTCCTGATCCGCTTCCGCCGGTAATGCCAATGGTGAAGGGTTTCTTCATTTTGAATTCAATATTACAAATTCAAACCGATTTCCAGCAGACTTTGACTCATCAGAAGAGAGAAACAATTGAATTTCTAATCCTTTAATTCCAATAGAAACTTGGCAAGCTTCTGAACGGCAATTGCCCGGTGGCTAATCTGATTTTTTTCCTGCATCGTCATTTCCGCAAGAGTTTTGGAATATCCATCAGGAAGAAAAACAGGATCGTACCCAAAACCTCCCTTTCCCTTTCTTTCATGGGTGATGATGCCTTTCACAATCCCTTCAAAGAGAACCTCTTCATTTGAAAGTCTGAGTGAGATCACAGTTTTAAACTGCGCATTGCGGTGGATTGACTCACCAAGATTTTTTAGGAGAAGCGAAATGTTTTCTTCACTGTTTCTTTCTGGCCCGGCATAACGGGCTGAATAAACGCCGGGAGCTCCATTAAGAATCGTTACTTCCAATCCTGTGTCATCAGCAAAACAAGGAGTGTGATAGTTATCCCAGACGTATTTGGATTTCTGACTCGCATTGCCTTCAATCGTGCTTTGCGTTTCGGGAAGATCTTCCCTGCATCCGATGTTTTCTAATGTTACTAATTCAATTGCATCACCAAGAACAGCCATCACTTCTTCTAATTTGTGATGGTTGTTCGTGGCGAAACAAATCCTATATGGCATTCAGCATTCTCAGTTTTGGAACGCCAGTAATTCTACGTCGAATACAAGAACGGAATTGGCAGGAATCGATGTGCCTTGGGCAACTGATCCATAGGCCAATCCTGATGGAACATACAATTTCGCAGTAGTTCCGTTTGGCAATTTGGGGAATGCGATCTGCCAGCCGAGAATCAATCCCGATAAGGTAAACGTCGCACCCGTGCTTGAGTCAAAGGTTGTTCCGGCAAGAACCCCCGTATTAAGAAGAACCCTTCCGGAATAGGCCACCGCGATCTTACTATTCACGCATGGAGATTGACCTGTACCCTGGGAGATGATCTGATATCTGAGACCAGTAGGATCCTGAATAGCAACAATATTATTGGCGGTCAGATAATTATCAATTCTTTGAATATCTGTCGCCAATTGAGTTTTTGGCACTGCATCCAATCTTGCTTGCGCAACATCCTTGATACAAACAAAGGCATCTGTGCTGCAATTGAATAACCCTGCAAAAAGTCCTATGAAAGCGAACTGAATAATCCTTCTCATGACAATCGTCTATTTAAAATCTATTAACTCAATTTCAAAAACAAGATTAGCATTCGCTGGAATATTTGGAGGTGCACCTGTTGCTCCGTAACCAAGGCTGGATGGAATGTAAATAGTTGCCTTAGTTCCTTTCGCTAATAAAGGAAAAGCAATCTGCCATCCCTTAACAAGACCAGCCAAAGGATATTCAAGAGGTCCCGCATCAAACTCGGTACCATCGCTCAAAAGTGTTCCTCTGTATTTTGCAATCACCGTACTAGACAGAGAAGGTTTCTCTCCAGTGCCCTGCACATGAATAACATAGCGTACGCCACTGGTTGCCTTCAGAGCAACAATTTTCTTTTCAGCGAGATAGTTATCGATCGCAACTGAATCAATAGCCAGCTGAGCATTGGCCAATTGCTTGCTCTTCTCCATTTCCTTAGCCTGAAACTCAGATTGCAATTTATTAACACCATCGCGATCTGTTATTTCGATAATACCAAAAAGGAATGTCAGTTTTTCGTCAGGCTTAATGGTTGGCGGCATCGGCTGACCATCAAACAATGTCTTTGCATCCATCTTGAACAAAAGACTATCTCCTTTTTTCATTACACGGAAAGTGCTTTCAATTCCCTTTTCAGATTTGATAAGAGAAGTGTCTCCTACTGGAATAATAAGAGGTATTCCACGCTTGCGTGTGTCAGCCCATACAGAATCCTTGGAATCCTTGTATAGCATGTTCATCACGATGAATTGACCAGGTTCAGCAAATTTGCCATCCCCATCCTTCACAACTTCCATCTCAAGCCCGTTTGGAGCTTTGCGCGTCTTTGAACAGGCACTGCACAGGATAACAGCAGCTATTAATAAATAAGAAAATTTCATGGTGCTTAAATTGTATTTGGTTTTAAATGATAACTAGTTCTACGATTTTAATTTTGATTCATATTCCGGGAGAATGGATAAAAATTTCTGCAGGGTTGCCTCCAGTGAAAGTCTGGACATCCCACCTGATGCATTTTTGTGTCCTCCTCCTTCGAAATGTTTTCGCGCCATTTCGTTCACAGAGAAATCTCCAAGCGAACGGAATGATAATTTAATTTCTTCCTTGCGATCGTACATAAGAACAGAAAGTTTAATGCCTTTGATCGATAAGCCCCAGTTCACCAAACCTTCTGTATCTCCCGTCTGTGAACCAAATTGCTTTAGCTCCTGTGACGTCAGCATGATGTAGGCTGTATTGTACTGTGGTAAAACCTGAAGTTTCTGACTTAATACAAATCCGGTAAGTTTCAAACGCTCAAAAGAGTTCGTGTCGTATACCTGTTTGGCAACATCACTTGGATTTGCTCCACGTCCTGTGAGTTCTGAAGCAATCAAAAATTCCGTTTGAGTTGTATTGGAATGACGAAATCCACCCGTATCTGTCATGATTCCTGCATATAGACAGTTGGCAATATCAGAGTCGACAAGATTTTTCTCTCCTAATTGTTCGATCAGCTGAAATACCAGGCCTGCGGTGGAGGCCGCTGTTGGATCCCACTGCTCAAAATCCGCGAATTTCTCTGGCTCAAGGTGGTGGTCGATCAGAACCTTTGTCCCTTTTGCATTTCTTATACTTTCCGACAGTGAGTTGATCCTTGAAAGGCTTGAAAAATCAAGGCAAAAAAGAACTTCAGCTTTGGAAATAGCTTCCTTCGCCTTTTTGAAAGGCTCCTCAGACTCATTAGAAAGGGCAATTACATCTTCATTTCCAGGCATCCACAATAAAAACGCTGGATAGTCGCTTGGGGAAATGACTGTCACTTTATGACCTTTCTTTTTAAGAAATCCTGACAATCCAAGCGAAGAACCCAATGCATCAGCATCTGGCTTGAAATGCGTGATGATGATCACGTTTTTGGGAGCGCTAATAAGGGCTTTGAAAGCCTGGATATTTTCCATCAGGGGGGCAAAAATGAAAATAAATGAGGGCTATTGCAATGAAGGAATCTATTATGGAGACCAATGACTGATTTCTTGCCTTCTTTTGATAGTTTTGCGCCCGAAAATCAACCATTCAAACTCAATAAAAATGTCAGGAAACAGAACCTTTACCATGATTAAGCCCGATGCGGTGATTGCCGGAAATACCGGAGGCATTACCAAAATGATCGAGGCTGCTGGTTTTAAAATTATTGCCATGAAAAAAACACGCCTTTCAGCAGAGCTGGCAGGTAAGTTTTATGAAATTCACAAGGCGCGCCCATTCTATGGGGAACTTGTTTCTTACATGTCGTCCGGATCAATTGTTCCCATGATCCTTGAAAAAGATAACGCTGTGGAAGATTTTCGTAAGCTCATCGGTGCAACCGATCCTAAAAAAGCTGAGGCAGGAACTATTCGTGCTGTGTTTGCAAAATCAATTGATGCAAATGCCATTCACGGATCTGATTCTGATGCCAATGCTGAGATAGAATCTAATTTCTTCTTCTCTCAGTTCGAGCGCTTTTAATATTGCTTTCTGATCGTTCTTTGATTGGGCATAGCCCATTTTCCTGTTATTTATTTGCCACGCATCCCGAACGGATCGTGGCAAATTTTGTTTACTGAACCAGTATCAATCTTCTTCTCTATATATGAACATCAATCCTCACTATTCAGAAAAATTCGAATCCCGCCATATCGGACCGGACGCAAAGCAGATCGCAGAGATGCTGAAGGTTGTTAAAGCTCCATCAGTCGATGCTTTGATTGACCAAACCGTTCCGGCCAATATCAGGTTGAAGAATCCACTAAACCTTCCACCAGCAAAATCTGAATTTGAGTTCCTGAAAGAGTTTAAAAAAATCGCGTCCAAGAATAAGATTTTCAAATCATTCCTGGGAACAGGATACTATAACACCATCACTCCGGGAGTGATTCTGAGAAACATTCTCGAAAACCCGGGATGGTACACAGCCTACACTCCTTATCAGGCTGAAATTGCCCAGGGTCGATTGGAGGCTTTGATCAATTTTCAAACAATGGTAATCGATCTTACCGGTATGCAAATCGCTAATGCTTCCTTACTTGACGAGGCAACTGCTGCTGCTGAAGCTATGCACTTGTTGTATGCTTCCCGCAAGAACAACAAGAAGAATGCTCTCAAATTTTTTGTAGATAAAAATGTATTTCCTCAGACGATCGATCTATTAAAGACACGTTCTGGTCCATTAGGTATTGAACTGATCATCGGTGATATTGAAAAACTTGATGTTACGGATGCCGATTTGTTTGCAGTATACATTCAAAATCCAAACAATAACGGTGCAATAAAAGATTTTACAAACTTCATTGCTTCTGCTCATGAGAAAGAAGTCTTTGTAGTGATGGGTACAGATCTTATGAGTCTGATATTAATGAAGTCTCCAGGAGAAATGGGCGCTGACATTGCTGTGGGATCTTCACAACGCTTTGGAGTGCCTATGGGTTTTGGCGGACCTCACGCCGCATTCTTTGCTACCCGTGACGAGTTTAAAAGGTTAATCCCTGGTCGTCTGATCGGAGCTTCGATCGATGCAAAGGGAAATCATGGATATCGCATGGCACTTCAAACACGCGAACAACACATTCGTCGCGAGAAGGCTACATCAAACATTTGTACTGCACAGGTTCTATTGTCAGTGATGGCAGGAATGTATGCAGTATATCATGGACCAGAAGGCATGAAGAAGATTGCCGGAAGAATTCATGGTCTTGCCATTATGCTTGATAATGGATTAAAAGAAATGGGATTAAAACAAGTGAACGAGTATTTCTTCGACACTTTAAAAATTTCAGTTGAAGATGTTCACGCTATTGAACGTGAAGCCGTAAATCATGAACTCAATTTCCGTTATTTTCAGGATGGACATGTCGGCATCTCCCTGGATGAAACCACTTCGGTAGATGATGTCAATAAGGTTCTGTCAGTAATTGCTTCTGCTGCACATAAAACCTCTGTCTCTGCAGAATCCTGGTCAAAGAGCAAAGGAGTTTCATGGCCCTCACCATTGATCAGAAGTTCTTCATTTTTAACTCATCCTGTTTTCAATTCTCATCATAGCGAACATGAAATGCTTCGTTACATTAAGAAGCTTGAGAACAAAGATCTTTCTATGGTTCATTCGATGATCTCATTAGGATCATGTACAATGAAGCTGAATGCAACCGCTGAGATGATTCCCGTTACATGGCCTGAGCTTGGTCAGATACATCCCTTTGCACCTGCTAATCAGGCAAAAGGTTACAGTGAAATGATTCTGCACCTGGAAGAATGGTTAAAAGAGATCACAGGATTTACAGGAGTTTCTCTCCAACCTAATAGTGGAGCTCAGGGTGAATACGCTGGCTTACTGGTGATCCGCGCTTATCATCAGAATCGCGGTGACATGCATCGCAATATTTCATTGATACCTGCTTCTGCTCATGGAACGAATCCTGCGAGCGCGGTAATGGCAGGAATGGATGTTGTTGTCGTAAAATCAGATGAAGAAGGAAAAATTGATGTTGCTGATCTGAAAGCTAAAGCGGAACAATATAAAGACAAGCTTTCCTGTTTGATGGTGACTTATCCCTCCACTCACGGTGTGTTTGAAGAATCTATTGTTGAAATCTGTGAGACAATCCATTCTCATGGCGGTCTTGTGTATATGGATGGTGCAAATATGAATGCACAGGTCGGACTTACATCTCCCGCTAACATTGGAGCTGATGTGTGTCACCTTAATCTTCACAAAACTTTCTGTATTCCACACGGTGGAGGTGGCCCAGGAATGGGACCTATCTGCGTGAATGATAAATTGAAACCATTTCTTCCAGGACATGCTGTTGTAAAAACAGGCGGCCAACAGGCAATCACAGCAGTATCTGCAGCACCATGGGGAAGCGCAAGTATTCTTGCAATCTCTTATGCATACATCGCAATGATGGGCGGAGAAGGATTAACAAATGCAACAAAGCTTGCTATTCTTAACGCAAACTATATTAAGGAAAAGCTGAATGGTCATTATAAGATTCTCTATACAGGATCTCAGGGACGTTGTGCTCATGAGATGATCGTTGACTGTCGTGACTTTAAAAAGTCCGGAGTGGAAGTTGAAGACATTGCAAAACGATTGATGGATTATGGATTCCATGCACCAACAGTTTCATTCCCTGTAGCTGGTACATTGATGATCGAGCCGACAGAAAGCGAACCAAAGGAGGAGCTTGATAAATTCTGCAACGCATTGATTGAGATCAGAAATGAAATCCGTGAGATTGAAGAAGGTAAGGCTGATAAAGAAGTCAACGTATTAAAAAATGCTCCTCACACAGCAGCAGTCATTACCGCCGATGAGTGGACGCTTCCATACTCAAGACAGAAGGCAGCATATCCACTTCCTTTCGTAAAGGATGCTAAATTCTGGCCAAGCGTTGCCCGCATTGATAATGCTTACGGAGATAGAAATCTTGTTTGCAGCTGTCTTCCGATTGAAGAATATCAGTAAACTTTGAAAATGCCAAAAAATGAAAATATCCCTGCAGAGCAATTTGCAGGGATATTTTTTTATAAATCACGTCATTCGGGTAAGTGTCCTTAAAACCCGAAGTTGTTCCTTTCGTTAAAGATCCATTATGAAAACACTCCTCATTGCTCTTCTCCTATTAAGCGTTTCCATCTGCCAGGGGCAGGGGAATCCTGATCTTCAGTCCATGATAAATACTGAACGTGCTTTCGCTAAGATGGCAAAGGATCAAAATCAGCGAGATGCTTTTCTTTTTTATCTCACAGAAGATGCAGTGACTTCGGGCCCACAAGGACCTGTCATCGGTAAGGAAAAAATCAGACAACAAAAAATTGGAAATGGTTGGCTGAAGTGGGATGTGGCATTTTCTGATATCGCTACATCCGGAGATTTTGGTTACAATACAGGACCGTGGGAATTTCGCGCGAATAAAACGGATGAGAAGCCAGTTGCTTTTGGTGAATTCAATTCCATCTGGAAAAAACAAAAGGATGGTAGCTGGAAAAATGTTTTAGATATTGGAATTGCTCATAAAAAAGGACCTTCTGTTGATTCGATCAAGCTTTCAACCTCAAAAATAATTACTGGTTTTCCCAGAGCGATAATAAGCGGTAATCCTATGATGGTGGAAGAAAATAAATTTCTGACCGCTCAGTCAACTGGTGTCAAATCAGCGTATGAAAAATATCTTTCGAAAGAAGCACGTCTGAACCATTCGGGTCGACTTGCCCTTGTCAACACTGAGGAAAAGCAGAAATTTTTATCTGAAACGGAATTATTATCAAAGGTTGAACCTATGGGAAGTGATTTATCATCTTCAGGGGATCTTGGCTACGTTTATGGAAAGGCCGTCATTGAAATAAATTCCAATGGAAAAACTGAAAATAAAATCGCAACCTACTTCCGTGTCTGGAAGAGAGAAGGTGATTCAAATGTCAGACATTCCGGAGATTGGAAAATTGTGCTGGATGTACTGACGTACTAAAGACTATTTTAATCCGTAGACATCAATCAGATATACCATCGCCGCCATTGACGCTGCGCCAAGCTCCAGCTCGCGCTTATCAATCTTATCAAACGTATCTTCCTTAGTGTGATGATAGCTGAAGTAGCGTTGTGAGTCAGGAAGTAATTCCATTACTGGCACTCCCTGTTTCGACAACGGGCCAATATCTGCGCCACCCCCTTCTTTGCCAAAATCGTAAAGTCCGTATGGTTCGAGTAGAGGCCTCCAGCTTTGAATCTTTTTCCTTACAGCATCAGGAGCGGTCATCGTGAAACCTCTCGGTGTGAATCCGCCGCGATCTGATTCAATTGCAGCAATGTGCTTCTCATTATTCTTTTCTGCAAGCTCCGCATACTTCAATCCACCACGCAAACCGTTTTCCTCATTCATAAACATGACTGCACGAATGGTCCGCTTGGGTTTATAGCCCATCGTCTTGAATATTCGCAACACCTCGATGGATTGAACTACACCACTTCCGTCATCGTGTGCTCCCTGGGCAAGATCCCATGAATCAAGATGACCACCCACAACAATGATCTCATCTTTATATTCACCACCTCTGATCTCCCCTACCACATTAAAAGAAGGAGCATCCGGAAGAATTTCACAATGTGATTCTATATAAAACTGAAGTGTCTTATCATCTTTTAAAGCTTTGCTCAAAAGATCTGCATGCTTTGTTGCCACAGCAATAGCAGGAATTTTTGCAACGGCAGGATTGTAACGCACACCACCTGTATGAGGATAATCTTCACTGTTGATACCCATGGAGCGAACAATAACAGCAATTGCACCATACTTCGATGCTTCCGAGGCACCTCCTCCACGTTGATTCACCGCACCACTGTAAGCATCAAATGCATCTACCTGTTTTGGATCCATTGGCCTGTTGAAAAAAACTATTTTCCCCTGAATATTCTTAATCCCAAGCTGCGCCAACTCTTCAAAGCTTTTTACTTCGATCACAGTACCTACAATTCCTGCAGGACCAGTACCAATAGATCCCCCCAACGCACATACATTAAGTTCTACCGTCCCCATCTTTCTCGAATTGACGATTCTCCCAATTTCTTTTTGACCACGAACCCAATGCGGCACCATCACAGGCTGTAGCCATACGGAATCAAATCCAAAATCTTCCATCACGTGTCTGCTCCACTCTACTCCTGCCGCCGCTCCTGGCGAACCACTAAGGCGTTGGCCGATCTTTGTTGTTAAATACTCAAGCATGGAATACGATTTTCCATCTTCCAGTGCTGCATTATAAATTTGACGAATAGAAGCTTCGTCATTTGTTTGAGCAAAGCCCGCTTGTAAAAGGACAACAAAGAGGAGAGTGATGAGGATTTTCATAATGATTTTAAAATGACAGAAATAGAATGTCCTAAATAATTAGGGACGAATTCAAAAATAAAGAAATTTCAATAAGGTCAGATTAAAATCTGACAAATGAATTGAATGCGTCAAATGCTGCATTTCGAGAAAGGGCGGAAAGGTAAAAACTGATACTTGTTATATCACATTTCAAAATTGACTAAGCAGGCTCTCAAGAACTTTCCTTACGTCAAAATTGTAATACCTTTTCAAAGCATTAACTTCGTACAGATATGGCTTTTTTGTTTGATTCTTTTGAGGGGTGGAAACAATACAGCGAGGAGAAAAAACTATCTCTCGTACAGGTTGTATTGGAATATGAGCAAACGCAGAAAGGAAGGACCGAAAATCAAATCTGGGAACAGCTCGGAACTGCATGGACCGTCATGAAAGATGCCGTTCGCACAGGATTGGAAGAGGAAATGATTTCGCGTTCCGGAATGATCAATAATGGAGCGAAGAAAGTTTACAGGTATCCTACCGCCGTTCTCTCAAAAGAATTTCAGAATTTAATTTCACGGGCTCTCGCTGCCAAGGAGGTAAATTCCTGCATGGGAAGAATTGTAGCAGCACCCACAGCCGGAGCCAGTGGCATCATGCCAGGAGTTCTGTACACTCTTCAGGAAATACATCATGTATCTGATAAAAAAATTCTTGAAGCAATGTTGCTCGCTGCTGGTATTGCTTTGATCATGGAACAAAAGGCTTCTATCTCTGGAGCGGTTGGTGGTTGTCAGGCAGAAACAGGAACGGCCGCCGCCATGGGCTCAGGAGGCATAGTTTATTGTCTTGATGGTAATACAGATCAGATTTTCAATGCTGTTGCCATTACCGTTCAGTGTATGCTGGGACTTGTTTGCGATCCGGTTGCTGGTTTAGTTGAAGTTCCTTGCGTGGTTCGCAATGCAAGCGCCGCCGCAATCGCCAATAGCTCTGCTCAAATTGCCATTGCTGATGTTAGTAGTGTTATTCCTGTAGACGAAGTGATTGCTGCTATGGGTGAAATCGGCGCAAGCATGGAAACACGGTATAAGGAAACAGCACTTGGTGGATTGGCTGCCACGCCTACCGCCCAACGTATTGCAAAGAAAGTTTTGATAAGGGATATTGAAATGCTGCCGGATGAAGGCGTGAACTAAAGACTTTTACTAGAGCCTCACGGTGTAATAAAATCAGGAATCACCTCCGCACCTACAAAATAAATGATGCTGCTAAAGATCAAAGCCCAGGACACTGCGCTGATCAGCATGTAAAATAAAATCTTTTCTTTCGTGTATCCGGAACTCAAAGCGAGAATCGTACCGCCAATCGGCGTTAGAAAAAGTGGAGTAAAAAAAGCAATACCCGTTAAGCCATACTTTTTCCAGAACTCCGAATAATCCTTGGCTTTTGCTTTTCGCTTTCGCTTAAAAATTTTACGATAGACATTTAACTTGAACCAGATGCCAATTTTTCGTAAGAAACTTTTAGCAGCCTTAACCCAGGACCATTTCTTCATTTTTTCGATAACCCTGGTTTTGATCCATTCACCAAAATAAGTAACAGCCACAACGCTAGTCATCATTCCACCAATCGTCACGAGTACTGTGGTTATAATATGAAGCTTTGCACCAAACCCAGTGATGGGTCCAAAAATAAATTTGAGCATGCTCAGCAGGTATACCGGAACAGCTTTCAATAATTCTTCTCCCATGAATCGCTAATGTCTCATTATTTGTATCAAGACTTTGGCTGAACCGCCAACTCATAGGCCTGACGATAGTGCTTGATCAATGTCTTCCAATCAAATGCGGAAGAGTAGTTCTCTACGTTGTTTCGCTGCATAATCCTTTCACGTCTCGACTGCGTAATAAATTTATACAGGGAAGTAGCAAGGTGGCGCGCGCTCCAGTCAAATGTCCTTTTGCCTCGTTCCACCACAAACATTCCGTTCTTTTCATAGTCAGGAAAATTGTGCGTCAGATAATCACCAAATCCAGACAAGTCGCTCGTTACAGAAGGAACTCCGCTTGCCATACACTCCAGCGGAGTATATCCCCACGGTTCGTAGTAGCTGGGGAAAACTCCAAGGTGACAGCCTCTTACGAATTGTCCGTAATCCATTCCAAACAATGGATTAGTAGAAGTAATGAAGTCAGGATGGTAAACGATTTTCACTTTATCCTCCGGTCTGTTCAACAGGTTCCTTCTTACCAGAAACTGTAATATCTCATCATTCTCTTCATTGACAAGCTTGTGCGTTACCACTAATGGCAGCCTGTTGTTTTTCCAGCTTTGAATCGTTCGGCGATAGCGAAGTTTCCAATAGTCATTTACAAAATCATTAAGATTCGGAAGTCGGTTATCCTGACGAGTGGTGGATGCGTAAAATAATCCCTTTCCGATCTCTTTCTCAATCGCCTCACACGTCTGACGGATTTCTTCCATAATTGCGCGTGACTGCAATACCTCTGGTTTTATACTGTAAAATTCCCGTTTGGTGATAAAGAACATTACCACCGTGAGATCAACTTTCTCTGCTTTCAGTTTTTCATTAAGATGCCAGAGGGCTTCCAGAGTAAGATCAAATCCCTTGTTCTTGTATTCGTATCGACCTGAAGTAAAAAGATAAAGTGTTTTATCAAGATCAAAAGTGTAGGACTGAAAGAAATGCCCCATGATAAATTCATGTATCTCCTTCTTGTAATGAGCATGAAGATTTTGAAACTCGTGCAGCGCTTCAAACCTTTCAATATTCAATCCATTTGGAACAATTACTTCCGGCTTTCTTTTCAGAAGATGCTTACACTCACGGGCAGTTACATCACTGACTGTTGTGAATACATCACAGCTTTGGGCACAGGCATACTCGATTGATTCCTCAGTAGCTACTCCAAATTTTTTGGCTTCAGTTTCATGATTGAAGAACGGCAGGTGAGCATAAAATAGCGGTGAGTTGATTGCAAGATGACGCCCTAATTGAGTTGCATGAGTTGTAAAGACAGTCTTTACTGGCATTTTCTCCTTCTTGATATCCAGGATCGGCAATCCCGCCATCCATTCATGAAAATGAGCAATGATCGGCAAGGTGCCATCTGAAAGTTTTACCAATTCATCAAAGAATAATTTTGTGAGATGAGCGAAAGCAACCACCTGATTGATCAATGGATTCTGCTCAGGAGTGCTGATCCCATAATTTTTCCACAACAAATACTTAATTACACCTAACGCTTTGTCTTCAATAACATTGGGATTGAGCAGGACAACACGAGGCTTACCGGTAATCAGCCATTCTGCATAGTGAACATCATAGCCACGCTTGCGCAAATTGGCGGCGGCCTGACCAAACACATCCTCAACATCATCCAACGGCTCAAGCTCCGCCTGAATATTCTTTCCCATATAGGGCCCGATCATGCAAAATGATCCATTTACATTCTCCGCCATTGCAGGAGCCTTGGACCGAATAACAGTATAGATACCTCCTACCTGATTGCAAACTTCCCAAGCAACTTCAACAAGAAGTGATTTTGGAAATTCATTTGGTTTAGTTGCCTGAGCCATGCTTTGAGATATACGATCAAATTATAAAAAACTGAGCCAACTATAGTGATGAAACTATGAAGCACTCTTTCAATTATTCTGATAAAGTAAGTCATTTTGGCGCAAATCAATCGTTTTCGAAAGAAAATCCGGACA
Source organism: Cyclobacteriaceae bacterium (assembly GCA_013141055.1). Lineage (NCBI taxonomy): Bacteria > Pseudomonadati > Bacteroidota > Cytophagia > Cytophagales > Cyclobacteriaceae > Cyclobacteriaceae bacterium. Next base: position 1,556,150 of record JABFRS010000001.1, read on the forward strand.
AAATTTCTTTAAAAGTCATAAGATATGAATTGGCCATTATTTTGACTGAAAGGACGTGGAGGCTATATCAATATGAACATTGAAAAATTCACAATAAAATCACAAGAGGCTTTACAGAAGTCTGCTCAAATCGCGACGGAACGTCAGCAACAAGCGATCGAACCAGCGCATATTCTGAGAGCGATTCTTGATACCGATGAGAATGTTGTCGATTATCTCATTAAAAAATTAAATGTCAATGGAACCATTCTGGAAAATAAGCTGGAAGAAATTCTCAAAAGCTATCCAAAACAAACAGGTGGATCTCAGCCTTATTTATCACCGACAGCCAATACCGTTTTAACGCAAGCTGAAAAAGAGTTAAGTCAATTTAAAGATGAATACATCTCCATCGAGCATTTGCTTCTGGCATTACTCGCAACAAAGGATAAAGTGTCTTCTCTTTTGAAAGATACAGGCTTTGCCAAACAGGAATTAATAAAAGCAATCCAGGAACTTCGTGGTGGCTCAAGCGTAACGGATCAGAATGCAGAAGGAAAATACAAATCACTTGAACGTTACTCCAAAAACTTAAACGATCTCGCCAAGAAAGGAAAGATCGATCCCGTTATCGGGCGTGATGAAGAAATCAGAAGAGTACTTCAGATTCTTGCACGTCGTACGAAAAACAATCCAATACTTTTGGGAGAACCCGGTGTTGGTAAGACTGCCATTGTAGAAGGTATGGCTCAGCGTATCGTCAATGGCGATGTTCCCGAAAATCTGAAAGGAAAAATTCTTGTCTCCCTTGACATGGGATTACTTGTAGCTGGCGCGAAATACAAAGGAGAATTTGAAGAACGTCTTAAAGCTGTGATTAAAGAAGTTACCGATTCAGCGGGACAGATCATTCTCTTCATTGATGAAATTCATACACTGATTGGTGCGGGAGGTGGCGAAGGTGCCATGGACGCTGCCAATTTATTAAAGCCAGCATTAGCCCGCGGCGAACTTCATGCTATTGGTGCAACTACCTTAAAAGAATATCAGAAATATATTGAAAAGGATAAGGCTCTTGAAAGAAGATTTCAGTCAGTCATTGTCGATGAGCCTTCAACGGACGATTCTATCTCCATTCTTCGCGGTATAAAAGACAAATATGAATTACATCATGGAGTTCGAATCAAAGATGATGCGGTGATCGCCGCGGTAGAATTATCACATCGCTACATTTCCGATCGCTTTCTCCCTGACAAGGCTATCGACTTAATGGATGAAGCTGCTTCCAAGTTAAGGATTGAGATGGACTCTATGCCCGAAGAGCTTGATGAGCTCAATAGAAGGATCATGCAACTGGAAATTGAACGTGAAGCAATTCGCAGAGAAAAAAATCGCGATAAAGAAACGGTTCTCAGTAAAGACATCGCAGAGCTTTCTGAGAAAAGAAATGATCTGAAAGCAAAGTGGGAGAGCGAAAAAGAAGTTGTGCATGGAATTCAAAAAGAAAAAGAAGCCATTGATAAATTAAAGTTCGAGGCAGATCAAGCGGAGAAGGCAGGGGACTACGGTCGTGTTGCTGAGATTCGGTATGGAAAAATAACAGAAGCCGAGAAGCGATTACAAATCCTTCAGGATAAAGTAAAATCCATGCAAAGCGCAGGTACTTTATTAAAAGAAGAAGTTGATAGTGAAGACATCGCTGAAATTGTGGCGAAGTGGACTGGAATTCCTGTTTCAAAAATGCTGCAAAGCGAACGGGAAAAATTACTAAACCTGGAAGAGGAGCTTGGAAAAAGAGTGGCAGGTCAGGAAGAAGCGATTCGCGCTTTATCTGATGCCGTCAGAAGAAGTCGTGCAGGATTGCAAGATCCAAAGCGCCCCATTGGCTCGTTTATATTCATGGGTACGACTGGCGTTGGTAAGACAGAGCTTTCAAAAGCATTGGCAGAATATCTCTTCAATGATGAAAATTCCATGGTTCGCATTGATATGAGTGAATATCAGGAACGTCATAGTGTTAGTCGCCTCGTGGGCGCACCTCCGGGATATGTTGGATATGACGAAGGAGGTCAATTGACTGAGGCTGTAAGAAGAAAGCCGTATTCCGTCGTGCTGTTGGATGAGATTGAAAAGGCTCATTCGGATGTCTTTAATATACTTTTGCAGGTTCTGGATGAAGGCAGGCTGACAGACAACAAAGGTCGAGTGGCTAATTTCAAGAACACAATTATTATTATGACAACGAATACAGGCGCTCACCTGATTCAGGAGAATTTCGAGAAAATCACGGATGAGAATTATTTTGATGTGATCGAGGAAACTAAAGAGCAGGTATTACAGTTATTGAGGCAGAACGTTCGCCCGGAGTTTATCAATCGTGTCGATGAAATAGTGATGTTCCGACCGCTGGTAAAAAAGGATGTGAGGAAGATTGTGGGAATCCAGGTAGATATGATAAAAAAGAGGCTTGGACAATCAGGAATTCAACTAGAGGTGTCAGAAGCAGCTTTGGATCGTCTCGCCAAATTGGGGTATGATCCTCAATACGGAGCAAGGCCTTTGAAGAGAGTTGTACAGAGGGAAATATTAAACGAGCTGTCGAAACAAATTCTGGCAGGAAAAATAAATAAAGACGCAGTGATTCACGTTGATATGAAGAACGATGTCGAGTTTGAGTTCATCAACACTGAATCTGAAGCGGCATTAAAATAGTGAAGTTGGTTTGTGTTGCTCAGCCGCAGGGCTGAGAGTTTTTTGGTCTGCGTTTGCATCATGCAAAGTGGGCAAGGGGTTGGGCACAGCTGAGGAGCTGTGCCCTTTTCTTTTTAATATCAGTCTATACTCCTTCCTCAATATGGAATACTTTCTTGAGTCTATCCTGGCCTTTTCGATCCATCAGCATTAGCAAATAGTCACCACCATTGATAACCATATTGCCTTCCGGATTTTTATGCATGATTCGTTTGCCATTGGTAATTTTTACAATTCCAATAAGAACAACATTACATTGCTTTTTCAAATCAAAAAATGCTTTCTCGTAAGGCATGTTGATAAGTGGATTTGAACCCATGATCAGGAATTCCTTCATATCGTACTCATGATCCTCATGCGCGAAAGCAATGATTTCTTCACTGAGTATAGCGACATCAGGTTCATAGATATAGCTGGCGAGAAGCTTGGAGGATATTTCATTCTTGGAAATCGCATAGGTGATGCCAGCATTCACGAAAGTGCTCTTAAGATTTCCATTATCAAGGGTTACCACATAATTCAGGTCACTGAAGTGCTTCTTTATGTTAATGATATAAACAAGCTTTTCAGTATCGTCATTCAGGTTGATGAAAACGACAGAAGCTTCCTTAAGATTTGATTTTTCAAGTAGTTCAAAATTATTGTAATCTGAGTACAGGATGTAAACTGTTTCCTGTTGATAGTATTCACGAATGATGTCAATGCTGGCGCGGTCTTTCGTAATAATCGCAACTTGCCGGCCGGCTGCCACCAAATGACTAATCACTGACTGGCCAAATTCATTCCATCCGATCATCACCACATGGTTTTTGAACTGCGTACCATTGAGGCCGAGTTCTTTTTGTTCTTTCAATGTGCTCATAAAATTTGCGATCTGTCCAATAATAAAACCATATACACCCAAGCTTGACAACAGGAAAACAAAGCCAATCATCCGGCCCCAGTAAGTTACCGGCAGAGCATCACCATATCCGACAGTAGTCAGTGTCTCCACCAGATACCACATTGCATCCTGAAGCGTATTGATTTTGCTATCAGGCTCTCCTGATTCGAGATCTAATAATAATGTAATAAAAGAGCCGTAAACTACTACCAATAGAAGCACGGTAAGGATGGCCTTGCGATAATTCGGTTGCTTCATAGGGGTTGCAAAGAATTCGAAAACTAAAGGAAAAGAGTTGAGAATACAAAATTACTGAGCAGGACAGGCTTGAAGGGCGTTGGTAACTTGTTTTATTTCAATCATACCTTTTTCATGACCCCAGCTATTATAAATATATGTAGCGATTTCAGCTATTTCGAGTTCTGTTAACTCCGTAACCCCAGGCATTGGTTGATGATAAGACTTGCCATTCACAATCATCTCTCCCGTTTTACCGTTCTTCATCATACATAGAACTTCATCGAAATTCTTATCCATATAATCTGAAGGTGACAAAGGCGGATATACTAAACCAAGTCCTTTTCCATCCTTGTGATGACAATTGCTGCAGTTATTAAGATAGAGCTGCTCTCCCTCAACAAAGTATTGTTTGAATTTAGAATCGGCATCGGAACACGAGGTGATAAACACTAAAAGCGTAAAGAAGAAAAGAATAGCAGATCTCATTCCTCGCGCAATCTTTGAATGTCAACTACCAGGCGGTCAACATCATCTTCCTTTGTTCCATCATACTTTCCTCTGATCCTGCCCTTCTTGTCAATCAAAAGAAAAGCTCCGCTATGAATAAATCCATCCGGAACTGTCTTGTCTTCCATTGCTGTTGCGAAATAGCTGGTCTGGGCAACTTTATAAATTGAATCCTTAACACCTGTGACAAAATGCCAGCGATTACTTTCCACTCCAAGTCTTCCCGCAAAGTCGCGTAGCAGCGCCACTGTATCGTATTCCGGATCAATGGTATGTGACAGAATTAAAACATCCGGCATTTTCTCCGTTGCCTCATAAACCCTTAACATCTGCGTTTTCATGATCGGACAAATCGTGCGGCAGGTGGTGAAGAAAAAATCAGCAACGTATATCTTATCCCTGAATGTGTCATTTGTGATCACATTGCTATCCTGATCAGTAAAACTAAACGGCGCAATTTTATGATACACGGTATCCGTTCCCTCCACTATCCTTTCGCCAAAAATAGGAAGCGCTTCTTTTTTCTGACCACAAGCCAGAAGTAAAAAGCCAAACATCAAAAACTGGGCACTATTTAAAAATAATTTCATCTCCCTCTTTTATTTCATTTTGATCAACCGGAACACTATTCAATCCAAAATATATTTTACTGTCTCTTTTGCGATAGTTGGAAAGTGTCAGCAAAGGTTCTCTCCCCTTCTCAGCAGTGTCCTGATTGATGGTTGTAAGAATGCATCTTGCGCATGGCTTGATTCCTACAAACCGATTACTACCTACTGTAAAATCTTTCCATTGATCCTCTTCGAAAGCTTCTCCCCCGGTAAAGACCAGGTTGGGACGAAAACGATTCATCGGAACAGGGTCTTCCAAACGCTCATTGAGATCATTCAATGAAGATTGCCCCACAACGAGCAGTGGATAAGCATCGGCAAGACTTACCTGCTCATTATTTACTCTGAACTTCTCATCAATAAGCCGCTGATTCTCCTCCGGAAAAAAAACCAATTTGCAATTCAGTCCCAGGCGCTCAGAAAACCATCGGCTTGATTCTTCACTCACTTCAAAAGCCTTCATCCGATCATCCCAAACCTGAACATCCAACGGGGTATCTATTACCTGATGATGGAGTGGCAGGATATGAGAATCTGTTTTGAATTGAATTTTAAATCCGTTCTCAACAAAAGACAACTTGAATAGTGCCATACTATGGCAAATTCTTTGTGTCATGAACATATTATTTTCATCCACAAGCATCCATCTTCGGTCATATCGAAGACCTTTTCCCATTACCTGAGAGGATTTCAACCTGATTCCACCCAGCGATTTCACGGGGTAAATCCATATTTCCGTAAGAATGCGTTTATTCATGAAACAAAACCTGTTGTAAAGTCTTTATACAACAAAGATCAGAATTAACTTTAGAGAAAGAAAGAATTTAAGGAATGGGTAAGGAATCAGCACTCTGGTATTTTGAAAGCGTCGACCTTTACGACGTGCTGTGTCCGCATAAAGTGAAAGTGATGGGCGATAAGCACACTTTTCACTTCTTCAAGAAAGATGAATTCATCTATTTCCCTGATGAGGTGGCAACACACATCTATATGATCGCTGAGGGACGTGTGCGCATTGGACATTATCTTGAAGATGGGAAGGAAGTAATCAATGCCATTCTTTCTACGGGAGAGATCTTTGGCGAACTCGCATTGGCTGGCGAAGAAAGACGTCGCGACTTTGCCCAATCCATGGATGATAAAACTTCAGTTTGCCCATTGAGCATCGAAGATCTCAAAGCACTGATGTATGGAAATCAGGAACTAAGTTTCAAAATGCTGAAGCTTGTGGGGTTGAGATTGATCAAGCTTGAGCGAAAACTGGAATTACTTGTCTTTAAAGATGCACGCACGCGCATTATTGAATTCCTGAAAGACACCGCCTCCTGGAAAGGCAGGAAAGTCGGATTTGAAACATTGATTCCTACCCGGCTTACACATAAAGATATCGCATCACTGACCGGAACTTCCCGTCAGACTGTAACCACAATTCTAAATGAGCTGAAAGATCAAAACCTGATCAACTTTGACAGAAGAAGGATCTTAATACGCGACCTTGGATCTCTAAAATAGAGAGATCTTAATACATCTTCTCATAGTATTCCTCTGCCATGCGATTTGAATCAAACTCCGGAATAACTTCTTTCCAGCTTTGACGAAGAATCTTATACCATTTGTCAGGCTTATCGTAATACATTGGAATGATTTCATTTTCCAGAACATCATACATCCGCTCCGCCTCAATCACATCCTGTTGAATTTCCGGCAAGGCGCGATCGGCAGCATCAATAGAAAAGCAATTCTTTCCATGCTTGGCAAATTCCGGAACCCAACCATCAGGAATGGAAAAATTAATGCTTCCGTTCATAGCCGCTGTCATTCCTGAAGTGCCTGATGCTTCACGGTAAAGCTTCGGATTGTTCAACCATATATCAGAGCCTCTCTTTAATAATGCAGACAAGCCAAGTTCATACCCAGTTAATATTGTGCAGTTAGGAAGCGCCTTCGTTTTCCAGTAAATGTCATTGAATATTTCAATCGATCCCGTATCACCCGGATAAGGTTTTCCTGCCCAGATGATCTGAACCGGTTGAGATGTGTTATTAACTATCTTGAGAAAGCGATCCAGGTCTTTCATTAAAAGGTTAGCTCTTTTATACCCAGCAAACCTTCTTGCCCATACAATCGTCAGAACATTTTCATCAAATCTTTTTCCGGATTGATTAGCCACTACTTCAAACAAGCGACGCTTCATCTCCTTCTTACGCTTGGTTACTGCATCAATTGAATCTTTCTCTAATGCACCTTCAAGCTTCTTATCTTTCCAATAAGTATGATTCTGAGCATTCGTAACTGCTTTGATCTCGCAGATATTTGAAAAATCCTTCCACATATCGCGGGATACCTGTCCATGCAATTGCGATACACCATTGGCAACTTTCGCCATGCGAAGCGCCGCAAGTGTATAGTTAAGCACTTTACTCTCAGGCTCAATCAGTGTCATGTAATCCTCTTTCGAAACGCCATCAAAGAAACTCATGCCTTCCAAAACGGTAACCGCATGCTCTTCATTGCCGGCAACTTCGGGTGTGTGCGTCGTGAATACAACACGTTTCTTTACTTCGTTAATGTCTTTATACTTATTCCATAGATGAAAACATAATGGCAACGCATGTCCTTCATTCATGTGATAGATCTCTGTTTCACGACCCAGGATGTCCAGCAACTTTGCTCCACCGTATCCCAAAAGATTAGATTGAGCAATACGCGAACTTTCATGAGGATCGTACAATCGTTCTGTAATGGTTTGAGCAAGGTGATCGTTTTCAGGTAAATCTGTTGTTAATAAAAACAGCGGTGCAGTATTGAATACCTCGGGTTTGAGCAACATGGCTTTTACATGAACAACGTGCTCATGTATAGTGATCGGAAATACAATGCCGGTATCAACTAAGAAAGAATAGTTCTTTTCAATGAAGCTTGCCTTCATAGTACCATCGCGATTTCTTTCCTGATCGTAGTATCCATACTTCCACAGGATCCCGATGCCGATGAAATTTTGCTTCAGCTCAAATGCACTGCGCATGTGTGAGCCCGCAAGGAAGCCAAGTCCTCCACTATAGATTTTCAGTGACTGATCGATGGCAAACTCCATCGAGAAATAGGCAACCGGTTTTGAGAATTTTTTATCAAACGCGTAAGGAAACAGTTCACTAAGATTCATGGGGTATTTTAAAAGGCTGCCAAACTAGTAAAACCACAGTAAAGTAGGCGACTCAATTATTATACGAATTTAAAAAGTAGAAATGCAATCGTTTGAAATATGATGAATGGTATTTTTTTACAAGTATTTCATTGTGATTATGACCGTTTTTTTCAATGGCATCACCACTTTTGCTTTTTCAAAAGATGGTGGCCCGAACTTTCCCATCGCATCATTGGAAAATCCAAAACCCTCTTTCGGAATTCCAATAAGATTGGCATTAAGCTTTCCATCACCGTTTTCATCATGAAAAACAGAAACCGCATAGTCTCCGGCAGGAATATTTTTAAAGACAACTTTCATATTGCCCTCTGCCGCCTTTGGGGTATTTCCCTTCCATATCTCCTTTGTAAAAGTCTTTTCGCTGTTGAATAATCCTACCATCAATACACCTTTCGAATTTTTAACATTCTTAATCTCAACTTCCAAATCCTGCGCAAACATCAAATGTATATTTAGAAAGAGTCCAAAGAGTACAAGGATATGGTTCATTTGTTCCAATTTATGGTGTCTGGGAGGTTTTGATACAACAGGGTTAATACATTTATTATGCCATCCATGTCAAGTGATCAGTTAACAAGCCATTAACAAGTTTTTTGGCGCCTGATTGATTATTTTTAGTATCCTTTTTTAACTATTTAACATGGCTTCTTTAAATCTAAAAATCAACAACAAAGCTTACACAATTGATGCCGATCCCAAGATGCCTTTGCTCTGGGCGATCCGCGATGTTGTAGGACTTACCGGCACCAAGTACGGATGTGGCATTGCTCAATGTGGCGCCTGCACCGTTCATCTTGAGGGGAAACCAATTCGATCCTGTTCAATTCCCGTTTCTGTCGCAGCAAATAAAAACATTACAACTATTGAAGGCATATCGGAAGACAATTCACATCCGGTTCAGGTGGCCTGGATTCAGGAGCAGGTTCCTCAATGTGGTTATTGTCAAAGCGGTCAGATCATGGCTGCTTCTGCTTTGTTAAAAGGCAACGCCAATCCAACTGACAAAGACATTGATACAGCCATGCAAGGTCATATCTGCAGATGCGGAACATATCCGCGCATTCGTAAAGCCATTAAAACTGCTTCTGTTCTGATGTCACAAAAAGCCTCCGCTAAATAAAGAGATTCATTATGGAAACCATTAATAAAAATTTATCGCGCAGAAATTTCATCAAGCTCGGAGGTCTTTCTGGTGCGGCGTTGACGCTGGGACTTTATTTCCCTGCTTCAGGAAAAGATACTGTTGGAATTATTACCCCTGAATCTGAGGAAAATCTGGGAATCGATCTTAATGCATGGATAAGCATTGATACAACGGGTAAAGTTACAATCACCAACCATCGTGCGGAGATGGGACAAGGATCTTTTCAATCGGTACCACAGATCATTGCAGAAGAACTGGAAGTGGATCTGAACAAAGTTCATATCATTTTTGCCCAGGGTAATAACAAGAAATATGGAAGCCAGGTCACTGGAGGTAGCTCAACGATTCGTGGCAACTATCAAAAACTATTAAGGCTCAGTGCTACGGCACGTGAGATGCTGATCGAAGCTGCTTCCAAAAAGTGGGGTGTAGCAAAATCAGAATGTTATGCCGAGAACGGATTTGTCATTCATAAACCAAGCGGCAAAAAATTCGGATATGGCGAACTGGTAGAAGAAGCTTCAAAGCTTGAACCGCCAAAAGAGATAGCATTAAAGGATCCAAAGAATTATAAAATATTGAGGAAGTCCATGCCGCGTCAGGATACTCCTCTCAAAACCAATGGCACCGCCATTTTCGGACTGGATAAAAAACTACCGGGTATGCTGTATGCTATGGTAGAGCGTAATCCGCGCTTCGTTGGGAAGGTGAAAAGTTTTGACGATACGGAAACGAAAAAAGTCCCTGGTGTTAAACATGTTTTTAAAGTAACACGCGACACATTCGGAAATATGTTTGAAGGTGTGGCGGTAGTAGCGGATAATACATGGGCCGCGATGCAAGGACGTAAAGTGCTGAAGGTAGAATGGGATGATTCCGGATTCACCTATCACAGCACCGAGCAGCTTTACACAAAGATGAAAGAGCAGCTGAAGGGTGATGTCATCTCTTTCAAAACAAAGGGCAATTTCAATGCTGCTTTCACGAAAGCAGAAAAAAAACTGGAAGCTCTTTATGAAACACCGTACGAATCGCACAGCTGTATGGAGCCGCTGAATTGCATTGCTAATGTAACAGCAGATGCATGCGAAATATGGGGACCAATCCAGGCACCCGATTGGGTTCAGGGAAATCTGGCAGGTGCATTAAAATTACCGATGGATAAAGTTGTAGTTAATATGACTTTTCTTGGAGGTGGCTTTGGTCGCAAAGCTTTTACTGATTATCCATTTGAAGCAGCCATGATCTCAAAAGAGATCAAAGGACCAGTTCAGGTTATCTGGAGCCGTGAAGATGATACAACACTTGGACCTTTTCGTCCTGGAATGGTGTATCAATGCAAAGGAGCATTAAGCAAAGGTGGATCGATCGCAGCATTTGAGACGAAGATGGCCGGACAGAACATGAGTACACAAAATCCCAACGCTGATAAGTCCAATTACAACAACAGCACAACAGAAGGTTTGCTTGAGCCATACTTTGACTCAATTCCTCATTACAGTTTTGGAGATACTCCACTTGAATCGCCTATACCCGTTATGTGGTGGAGATCTGTTTACGCTTCAACAAATGCTTTTGCTTTGGAAAGTTTCCTGGATGAAATGGCATTGGCAGCCGGAAAAGATCCAATGGATTTCCGCAAGCAACATGCTGGCGAACCCCGTTATCAGGATCTGATCAAAAAGCTGGAAGAAGTAAGCGGTTGGAAAAAACGTGGAAAGAATGAAGGTTATGGAGTAGCCATCACGGAGTGTTTTACCAGCATTGTAGGTGAGGTCGTTAAAGTTTCGAAAAAGGCTGACGGCAAAGTAAAGATTGATAAAGTCTGGGCGGTGATGGATTGCGGCTGGTATGTCAATCCCGATATCATCCGCGCGCAGGTGGAAGGAAGCATCGTCATGGCATTAGGTGCTGCCGTAAAACACGCTACGCACTTCGTTGACGGAAAAGCTGTTGAGAAAAATTTCAACACTTATCAGATGCCCCGCATCACTGACATTCCCGAAATTGAAGTTCATATAATGGACAATGACGAGAAAGCAGGCGGTGTAGGTGAGCCAGGATTGCCACCTTTTACTCCCGCGCTCACAAATGCCATCTGTGACCTGACAGGAAAAAGAATCAGAGTGCTTCCTTTTAATCTGGAAGATATTTAAGTTTAGGAAGTCCAGTGTTGAAGTGCCACCTGAAGGTTAAGCACTTCAACACTAACTTATTCCCTTTCTCATGAAAAAGATCATCCCTGCAGTTCTTGTTGCCCTTGTTATTGGAAGTTTTTTCTCCTTTCAAAAACCATTTGACTTAAAGTCCAGCATTGCCAGAGGTAAGGAAGTTTATGGGAACAACTGCATTACCTGCCATATGGAGAAAGGTGAAGGAATGGAAGATGTCTTCCCTCCTCTTGCAAAATCTGATTACCTGATGGCCAATAAGAAAAGGTCGATTCAACAGATCATAAAAGGCGTATCAGGAGAGATTAAAGTAAATGGTAAAATCTATAATTCAGACATGATTGCAATTGATCTGACAGATCAACAGGTAAGCGATGTTTTAAACTACGTAAGAAATTCGTTTGGTAATAAGGGAGAAGCAGTCACAGTCGAACAGGTGAAAGCAGAACGCAAATAATCTAATCGCGATGGAGAAAATCAAATCGGCACTGCCTTTAATATTATTTGCTGCTTTGGCGGCCATTGCCATTTTTTTCGCCAATGATATCCTGAATTCAAAACCCTCTCATATGCAGGGGGTAATTGTCGAAAAATTATTCGTAGCCAAAAAGGGAACAAATGTTGCCGGGCCTTATGGCGGAACAATACGAACAAACTACTTCATCCAGACTCAAAAGGAAGAGCAGTGGATTGCCCGCGTTGTAATGGAGACTGGTGACACTCTGATCGTACATTGTTTGCCAAGTCACTACAGCACCAAGCAAATTGGCGATATCATGCATTTCAAAAGATATGAAGGAGAGCATCTTCATATTCAATTCTTTGCACACAACGAAGAGGAAGAATAACGACTTCGTTTCCGTATTTTAGATCCACTAACACTATGCTATGAAAATTCATGTAGGCTACGCCTTTGCTATCAGCTGCGCATTATTCAGCTGCACAAATTCCAAAACAGATCAGCCTGCCTCTAAAGTCTCTTTCACAGACACTTATCTTGCTCCCACCTTTACGGATACAGATCGAATCGAAAAAATGAAGGCAGCATTTCCCGCCATCGACAAGATCTTTCATGATTACTTTGAAAAGAATCATTTCCCGGGGATAGCCTTCGGCATTGTAGCAGATGGACAGTTAATTTATTCCAATGCATTCGGAGTTTCTGATGTCAAAATGATGACCCAGACCACTTCAAAAACAAACTTCAGGATTGCTTCCATGACGAAAAGCTTTACAGCTGTTGCCATTCTTCGTCTTCGAGATGAGGGAAAGCTGAGTCTGACGGATCCTGTTTCAAAATATATCCCCGAAGTAAGCAAGGTTAGTTACCTCACTCAGGATTCACAGCCCATGACAATTGAACATCTGTTGACGATGTCAGCAGGATTCCCGGAAGACAATCCTTGGGGAGATCGTCAACTGGCAGATAAAAACGAAGATCTGATTGCTTTGCTTAATGAAGGAATCTCTTTCTCCAATGCTCCGGGGCTTACATACGAATACAGCAATCTCGGATTCGGAATGCTCGGACTCATTGTAAATAAAGTCTCTGGTCAGCCATATCAGCAGTATATCAATGATAACATTTTGAAACCATTACAGATGAATGATACCCGTTGGGAGTTTACGGAAGTTCCCAAAGAGCAATTGGCACTTGGGTATCGCTGGGAAGACAATACATTCAAAGAAGAACCCATATTACATGATGGCATCTTCGGCGCAATGGGAGGTTTAATTTGTTCCATTGAAGACTTCAGCAAGTATGTGCAATTCCATTTGTCGGCATGGCCTCCCCGCAACGAAGATGAGTCTCCTGTTCTAAAGAGAAGTTCCTTACGGGAAATGCATCAGCTTCAAAGATTTGGTGCACTGCTTTCAAATTTCAAAACCCGAAGTGGAAATTTATGTCCGACAATCGGAGGTTATGGATATGGGTTAGGATATAGAAAAGATTGTAATGGAACAGTATCCATTCGTCATGGAGGCGGCTTACCCGGATATGGAAGTGAGTGGAGATTCTTTCCGGATTACGGAATTGGAATCGTGTCACTCAGTAATCTGACATACGGTGGATTGGGCTCTCAGAATGCAGCAGCGCTCGATACACTTGTATACATAGCCAAACTTCAACCAAGAGTGCTTCCTGTTTCTTCGATCCTGGAGCAACGACAAAAAGAAATCGTAGAAAGCATTCAAACATGGCCTGAAAATAAAATGAATTTATTTGCTGAGAACTTCTTTATGGATTTTTCTTTGGAATCGCGAAAAGCAACGAGTGCTGAAATGTTGATGAAGGCGGGGAAGATAATAAGCGTTGGTAAGCTGATACCTGAGAATCAGCTTCGTGGAAAGTTTGTCATCGAATGTGAGGAAAAGAATATCCTTGTATTCTTTACTCTGACACCTGAAAAAACTCCTTTGATTCAGCAGCTGGATCTGGAAGTTGCTGACAAATAAAACCTTCAACAGGAAAATTCGTTTCGCATTTAAATAATCAGCGATATGAAAAAACTATTATTCTTTATCATCACTCTTTTCACTTTCACAGCACACGCTCAGGAAGTTCAGAAAGAAATTGACCAGCAGGTCTGGAAACCTTTCACTAAGGCCATCATGAGTCAGGATGTCACTTCGTTTCTAAGCGTTCACTCCAAAGATCTTGTTCGTGCCGAACGCAACAGCAAAAGAGTCCTTAACATTGAGGAATACAAAAAAGCAATGGAGATGAGCTGGCCTCGCTGGAAAGAATCCATTAAAAAAGATCAGATCACTTATACTTTTGAATTACGTTTCACAGAACGTATCAACAATGCAGATATGGCCTACGAAGTTGGTTATTTCAAAAATGAAGACGTTACCAAAGCCGGTGAGAAAAAAGTCTATTATGGAAAATTTCAGGTGGCCCTTCGCAAAGAGAATGGTGTCTGGAAAATTCTGGTCGATTCAGATTCCAACGATGACGGAAAGATCACTGAAAAGGATTTTCTGGCAGCCAGGCCCATCGAATGAAAGAACCGGTAATCCTGATTCTGGCAGCGGGCTCATCCTCCCGCATGGGACAATCCAAACAGCTTTTGAAAATAAATGAACAATCTATGCTGCGCAATGCGTCAGTGGTTGCCCTTGAGTCTGGAATGCAGACGATCGTCGTGCTGGGTGCGAATGAAGGAGAAAATCGCAAAACGATAGAGGATCTTACTTTAAAAATTATCGTCAATCCCGATTGGGAAAATGGGATGGGCAATTCTCTTAAAAAAGGAATCAGCAGTCTTCCAAAGAATACAGATGCTGCAATTGTTATGGTTTGCGATCAGCCGCTTCTCAACTCCGCTCACTTGAAAAGGATAAGAGAAAAGTATCAGTCTTCTGATAAAAGAATAATAGCATCCTATTATTCGGGCACGTTTGGTGTCCCAACTCTTTTTGATAGTTCGTTGTTTGAGGAAATTAAAAATCTTACTGACGATCAGGGAGCCAAAAAAATCATACAACTCCATCAGAATGAAACCTTAAATATCGAATTCCAGGAAGGAGCAATTGATCTCGACACTCCGGACGACTTCAGGAATTTTGTATCTTGAACCAAAAGGATATTGGTTCAAAATGCGATTCGGTAAGACCTCAATTATTTATCTCTTTCCTGTAATCATCCTCAGCATTATTTCCTGCAATGCACCAACTCCTTTAGACCCTGCTCAAAAAAATCTTATCCCCAAACCTGTTTCAGTATCCAGCACAGGAAAATCATTTACTCTAAAGGCAGATACGAAGATCTATATAAATGGGAGCACCATGCTTAAATCAGTTGGTGACTATCTCTCTGAAAAATTTTCTACTGCTACAGGGTTTGATTTACTGGTCGAATCCGGAGATCAAGCTCCTGCTTCTGGAATTTATCTGATCGTTGACTCGACATCGAACAATCATAATCCGGAAGGTTATGAACTCTCAGTATCAGAAGACCTCATAAAAATATCTTCCCCTACTGAAGCAGGAATATTTTATGGCATTCAAACTCTGCGTCAACTTTTGCCACCGGAAATAGAAATGCCCGGACTTCAAAATACAGAATGGAAAATTCCTACCGGCACAATCGTAGACTATCCTGCCTATGCATGGAGGGGGACGATGCTGGACGTGGCCCGTCACTTCTTCAGCGTGGAAGATGTAAAGCGATACATTGACCTTGCCAGCTATTACAAAATAAACATCATGCACCTTCATCTCAGCGATGATCAGGGATGGAGAATTGAAATTAAATCGTGGCCCAACCTCACTACTCACGGAGGCAGCACAGCAGTGGGTGGTGGCAAGGGCGGATTCTTCACTCAAGAACAATACATCAATATCATTGAATATGCCAAAACCAGATTCATTACGATCATTCCTGAGATTGATCTTCCTGGACATATTAACGCTGCATTAGCATCTTACGGCGAACTTAATGGAGGAACCATTGTACCGGAAGAGGGGAAAGTAACACCTGTTGTGGCTCCCGACCTCGGCTCTAAGTCAAGGCCCACCAAATTATATACAGGCATTGCTGTTGGCTGGAGCACTTTACGGGTTGAGAAAGAAGTGTCATTCAGGTTCACCGAAGATGTCATTCGGGAAATCTCCGCAATAACTCCTGGTCCTTACTTTCATATTGGTGGTGATGAGGCCGCGGCCACAAAAAAAGAGGACTACATAACTTTCATTAACCGATTTAAAGGGATTGTAAAAAATAATAACAAGATCATGATTGGATGGGATGAGATCGCACAGGCAGCAATAGATTCATCCATCATAACCCAGCACTGGAGTTCCGCAAAGCATGCTGAAATGGCTGTTGAGAAAGGAAGCAAACTGATCATGTCACCCGCTAAGAAAGCATATCTTGACATGAGTTATGATTCGACATCAAAACTGGGATTGCACTGGGCAGCTTATATTGAAGTTGACAGTGCCTACAAATGGAATCTTTCAACACATATAAAGAGCATTGATCGATTCAGTATCCTTGGAATAGAAGCACCCTTGTGGTCTGAAACCATTAGCAACATGGACGAGCTTGAGTATCTGGCATTCCCTCGTCTGCCAGGTTATGCCGAAATCGGATGGTCACCGGAAACCGGCAGAGGTTGGGATGAATATAAAGTCCGATTGGGAAATCATGGGCAATATATGCGCGCAATGGGCATAGATTTTTACCGATCTAAGCTCGTGCCCTGGAGGGACTGAAATAAATCACCATATCCGTGTTATACCTTTAAAGTCTTCCTCGCTATACCTTAGCATCAAATCAATGCGATGCGTAAGCTATTATTCGTACTGCTGTCTATTCTTTGCTTTAAAGTTCATGCTCAGCAAAATCATAAAATTGAGGAAAAATCCATTGGCGGATATAAAGTATCCATATACCTTCCTCCGAATTACGATCCTTCACGGAAATACAAGACGCTTTACTTTAATGATGGGCAAACCGTTTTCGGAAGTTCCGGACTCAACGTTGATGCATCCGCAGACGAGCTGATCAACAAAAAATTAATTGAGCCCCTGATCATTGTTGGTATTCACAGCGATTACAACCGTACCAGTCATTATGTTCCTTATAATGACCCAAGCATGATTCAGGACTTTGGAAACTATCAACCACAAGCAAAAGAATACTCTGAAGACATAATAAAAAAAATAATTCCCTTTATTGAAAAAAGATACTCAACCTCTTCTGGCAGAGGGATTGCCGGATATTCTTTCGGCGGGCTTCATTCAACATGGATTGCATTGAATTACCCCGAGTACTTTTCATTCTCAGGAAGTCTTTCCCCCTCCTATTGGGTTCAGGATTTTAAAATCTTTGAAGAAGGAAAAAAAGCTAAGGACACTCAGACCTATTACTTCGATATAGGAACAGGCGAATGGAACTACTACGTACCTATGCTGCTCCACACTAAACTGCCAATATTGAAATCAATATTCTATTATGAAATTTTCGGCTCTCATCACCAGATCAGTGATTGGAGAGGTGACAGAATTAAAAATATTCTCCTGCTTTTTTCAGGGAATACAGATCTGACAAAATATATGTGGGATATTCAGCTTGAGATCATTAAAAGTGAAAGCACCGGAAAGTTCTATCCGCGAATCAATCCGACCATCAGATATTCGAATGGACTTCAATGCTCTATTAGTTATGCCGCAACCTTCAAGCTATTAAATACCGAAGACGGGGTTGTCAACAAAGATGGAAGCTTCCGGTTCACCAATCCCAAAGATCTTACTGTAAAGATCACCTATGATGGCCAGGAGAAGAGCATCACTGTTAATTACAATGAGGTAGAAAAAATTAAAGCAGGACTTTAGTAGTCTTCTCTACTTTAGTTTCTCAAGATTTGATTTAAGAATAATAATATCCTGTAGTTGTTCAGCCGGAAGGATTTTATGATCCTTATCATATCCCGGCCATTGACTATTTGCTATATAATAGAGAGTACCCTTATCGATGGTGCCAAGGGTGGGCTCATTAAAAGCTGGATGATTTCTGTCAATTGTCTTAAAACCGGTCACAGTAGCGTTGCTTTTATCAAGATTCAACAACATAGCTCTCAGGGGAACTACTCCATTCTGTATGATGATCAATTTTCCATTATAAAAATTCAATCCGTCAATTCCTTTAAGAGAGACGTCGAGATCACAAATTAATTTCGACAACGTTTTTGATTTGATGTCGAGCTTAAATAAGCCTTTGACATAATCAGAGATGAATATGGTTGAATTGTCGTCCGAAAATACAATTCCCTGAATATTGACAAATTCCGGTGAATCGAAGTATCGCTCCAGCTTCCCGGTAGCTTCATTCAATTTCAGAATCAGGTTGTTTACACCGTCTGAAACAAAAACTTCATTCTTCTTTGAAAGGACCAGATCACCAAAAACAGAATTTTTTACATCGGAAGGCGCATCAAAGGATCCTGCCGGTTTACCGGTAGACAACTCATACTTAAATACTTTTGAAGGCATTGCCGCATCAAAATTCTCCATCTCTGCGATCGGGGACGAGCATGCCCAAAGGAATTTTTTCTGCGCGTCGATCTTCACTCCGAAAATTGCAGCCATATCAGGTGCGGTGGCAAAATCAGATACCTTACCTGCTGGGTCCACCTTCACAATTTTTCTTTTATGAATGCTTCCCAGATAAAAAGATCTGGAGTCAGGATTGTACGCAATACCCTCCACATGCAGCTGGCGATCCTTTATAACAAAAGCCGTGTCCGAAGCGGCAAATGGAGTCTTCATCTCCTCTTGTAGCTTAACAAGGTCCTGAAAATCCTTTCTGCTCTTTAAAGTAGCGAGGTCAGGATTATTTAAATCATATCGTGCATCAATCAATATGCTCTTCTTAAGAAATAATATTGCCTCCTCCGGCTTTGAGCTTAAAGCAGCCGCCACTCCTGAATAGAACAGAGCACCCTGATGATAGGGATTCATCTTGGCAGCCTCCGCAATCTTCTCTATAAACAATGGATACTCCTTGTTCTTGTAATACTCACGTGCCTTCGTATAAGTTTCACCAAAGGTGGATTGCGATTGACAAAGATGTGTTACAAAAAAAAGAGAAAGAAGCAGAGTGGTATGACGCATGTGGGTGGTTTTATTAAAATCAAATCTACCCACGACCCTATTAAAATACATCACCCTTAATGCCGTAGACTGTTAAACTATATCAACTTCAAAAATGGAAATAATTGCATTATCTGATAGCGCCTCAAAGTCTATTTCCTTTGTATTCCACAATGCCAATCCATCCCTTGTCTGCAGCAAGCGATCCTGAACTTCAAATGCACCCTCCAGGATAAAGACAAATACTCCCTTGTCTTGCTGACTTAATTTATACGAGGAATCCTTTCTTCCTGAGAATTTGCCAATGAATGAGTTTATACCAATGATCTGAAGCTTATCTCTGTTGTTCTCAAGATCAAACTCTGATTTTCTGATCTTCCCGGAAGGCTGATCCTGCTTTTGCCATAGATGCAGAAAATTGATCAGGTCATTCTCATACGGATTTGAAATTTCAAGAATTGTATTCTTCCGAAGAGAAAGAACGACTGACTGACCAACTTCAACTGTATCAGCTTTGCCTTCATTTGTTTTGTATTCAACAGATCCGACAATGGGAATTAAAGTAATCTCTGTTGGTTCTTTTATTTCAAACGAAAGAGTACTACCGCCTTTTAAGGTATCATCATTGAAAGCAATCAGATTGCCGAATGACTTCTTGCTCTCTTTAAAGTAATCTCCAAAATTAAAAATATGAAAGCTTCTCAACCAATCAGATTGAGTACGCCCTCTCTGATCCGCCAGATAAATTGTTGCAGACGAAGCCATGATTGAATGTACACAAATTCAATACTTAATGCATCAGACGTTGACTACAATTGTATGAGTAAGTTCAAATCCTGCTGCAACACTCCCCGTAATGGAGGATAATTCACTGGTAACACCATCAGAAAATACATTGTCAGATGCATTGTTAGTATAGCCTGTCATGCCCTTTGTATAACCATTCACGGATGAGGCATTCACAAGATTAACCGCACTTCCTGAACCTTCAGGAAAAGCAATTTGGGTGACTAGCAAGGAAGCTCCCGTGGCACTATAAATGTGAACGTGAATATGCGTTGCTCTTCCACTATACCAGCCAGGAAAAATTGAACTGAATCCAATCTGACCATTACTGTCGGTGGTTTGTCTGCCGCGCAGAAAATGATACTGCGATCCGGTATAATCAACGCTTTGCATACCCGTACCACCATACTCCGAATAATATCCATCTTTATCGCAATGCCAGATGTCAACAATAGCGCCAGTCAATGCAACACAATTCTTATTCTGAATAGTAATTTTTATTGCGAGATCAACCCCTGTCCTGTCCGCGCGGATATCTGTAAGCACGAGTCCGGAAGGAGTTTTAGTTGGAAATGGGCCAGCAGTTTCTGTATTGGTAACTGTACATGCACCCGATGCTGATGGATCATCACTTTTGCTGCACGCACCTATCAATGGCATCAGGAACGTAGTCATTCCCAATGTCTTTAAAAACTGGTCTCTTTTCATAGCGTTTTCATTTGATATGCAAAATAACGCAACGATGAGCACGGAGTTATAGAAATCAACCTCGATAAAGACAAAGAATGTTATTGTGTAGATGAATAACTTTTAAAACAAAGAATAGTTGTTAAAATGGATTGCCAAGAAGTCCTTTTGTGAGACTTTCCCATTGCATCCGGGAAGCGCCCATGATGGCAAAGGTGGCAATCGTGATATTCCTCACTTTGTCAACGACCTTATTTGAATCTGTGTTTGGCAGTTCATTCCTTCCATAAATTCCCGCTGTAATTCTTAGTCCTTTTCTAAGGATTTGAAAAGTACTGGTAGCGGAATCAGAAAAGAAGTGTGAAGTCCCTTCCTGCGGATGCTGAGGATTTCCTGCCGGACGAACCTGAAGAGATATGCTTTCCTCATTGTCAGAATTCTTGACATCAAGCTTTTCAACCTTCACCCAATCATAACCATTACCCGTTTTTGTAGTCGGACCCGGAACATTGATTCGGAAATAATCATTTTGATGAACTTCTCTTTCAACTGCTTTACCATTTTCATCTGTAAGTTGAAAAACAGAAATAGAAGGATGCGTTAACGTGTGCCAATGGTTTACATCCAGTAATTTCTGACTGGAATTTCTGAAAAAGTATTTGGCAGCCGCAACCGATGAAGAAATAACCGAATGCTCTACATTCAACTCATTCCCTGTTACCTGTCGTGGTACCGTGTTTTTTCCTATCGAATCCATTTTAAAAATTTGTGGCAAAAAATCCCCAATGAAAGAATGGGTGGGTTTTCACCAATCGCTCTTCACATCATCAACTATGAATTACGATGATATGAATATCGTGCCATGCCTCCTCCGATGGCTTCAATTTTGCAATCAGATTCTCCATTATGGAAAATATGACTTTAATAGAGGGAGAACTTTCTAAAGAATACTGGAATAATACCATCGAAGCCTATCTCATTGCAGGGGTCGCTATCATACTTGGATTACTGCTGATCCGCATATTCAAAAGACTTATTCTTAAAAGGGTGGAAAAATGGGTAGCCAAAAGCGAAACCCAGGTCGATGACATGATTGTTAGTGGCGTGGAGCGTTTCGGTCTCCCGTTGATCAGCTTTATGGTTGTCTACTGGGGAATTTCTACCCTGACATTATCCCCCCAGGTTCAAAAGGTAGTTAACGTAGCCACTTCTGTTGTAACTGCATATTTCGTCATACGATTTATCCTTACTACAATTAAAATCATTCTCTCCTCATACATCAGTAAGCAAGAGAATGGTGCAGAGAAGGTCAAGCAGGTCGGCGGCCTCATGATCATCGTTAATATTGTAATATGGGTACTTGGCGGAATCTTCCTGTTTGATAATCTTGGGTACAACGTCTCAACGTTATTAACAGGAGTAGGAATCGGAGGTATCGCCATCGCACTCGCAGCACAAAACATCGTTGGTGATCTTTTTAATTACTTTGTAATCTTTTTTGATAAACCCTTTGAGGTTGGTGATTCCATCCTGGTGGACGATAAAAACGGTACTATCGAATATATTGGATTGAAGACCACCCGGCTGAGAAGCGTGTCAGGAGAACAGATCGTAATCTCCAACAGTGATCTTACCAAATCAAGAGTTCACAATTATAAGCGACAGGAAACGCGAAGGATCAAGTTTAATGTCAGCATTTCATTTCACACACCTCTTGAACAAGTCCGGGCCATTCCTGAAAAACTAAAATCAATCATTGAAGGTGTTCCCGATACTCGTTTTGACAGGGCTCACTTTGCGAATTTTTCAGATTATGCGCTCGTTTTTGAAGTGATCTACTTCGTGACGGTTCCTGATTATGCAAAGTATATGGATGTCCAGCAAGAGATCAATCTCAAGGTCATGGAATTATTCAAACAGGAAAAAATCAAATTCCTCATCCGGGAAGACAAACCTGGTGAATGGGATAACACTTAAACGAAACCGGCAAACTCTATGCGCTCACCAGTTTGAGTCGCATCAGAAGCTTGCCAAAAAAGTTGGTGGGTGATTTTGTCTCAGCCGAATTCTTTGGAACACTTCTTACGTGGCGTATAAAACTTATCAGCTTTTCATTCGCATAGGATCCATATGCGTCAATAAGTGTCCCCTTCCGTCCATCAATAGTCTCCAATTGGTATAGAACAGAATGATCTTTTGAATTGCTGCTTTGATCAAACCGGCACACATCCGAGATCATTACTTCCTCTGCGGTATATATCTTTTTCCCGTTCTGAGTGATAAGCCCCTGATCACTCACTCTGAAACTTTCGTAATAACCTCTCTCCACAGCCTTAACAAGGCAGTCATAAAGTGTCTGACTTTTCTCAACAGAGTGATCAACGGTGCTTTTCATAGTGTCTGGTCTCACTACCCTTGATTAAAAAAGCTTGCCATGGCCTTAAAAGACTGGTGATGCACTCAAGGTTTTCCATTAGAACATAAGAATTTATCAGATGCTGAAATAAGGAGTAAAAACATCCACAATTGCTAACCTAAAAGACGTGACTTTGACTTGATCACTATTGCGCCCCGGATTTTTGGATATACATTCCATTAAAATAATCTTCATGATCTCTGAAAAATCCCTCCCGATTATCCCAGCAGGCATCGCCAGAATTTTTTTTGCAGTCGCATTGGTCGGATTCGGCTTTCAGCAATTCATCTTTAAAATAATAATCATAGGTCGTCCTCCGGCATGGCCAACTTGGCTCCCCGAGGAGACTATCTTCGCCTACATCACAGGATTATTAATTGTCAGCAGTGGTCTTGCAATCATCATTAATCGCTGGGCAGTTCAGACATTAATGGCTACCGGCATCTTCGTACTGGCGTGGGCCGGGCTGCAAAATGTTTATCTGGTAGTTGCTCATCTGGACTTAGGTGCGAATCTTACCTTCATGGGCAAGTCGTTGACATTGGGATTCGGTGCACTACTGACTGCAACCACTTTTCGCCATGATGAAAATTATAATGCATCAATTTTTAATAGTCCGATTCTAAAACTCGCCTCCTGGTGCAGGTATGGAACAGGCTTGTTTCTTTTCTTCAGCGGTGTCCAGCATTTCCTATATGCCGAATTCGTACAATCATTGGTTCCTTCATGGATCCCTGGTGGTTTATTCTGGACCTACTTTGCGGGAGCTGCGCTTGCCGCCGCAGGACTGGGATTGATAACAGGCATCAAAGCACATCTCGCTGCTACACTTGCAGGCTGGATGGTTCTTACCTGGTTAATTATTTTGCATATCCCAAGAGCAATTGCGATGAGCAATCAAAATGAATGGACAGCTGTGTTCGAAGCGCTGGCAATAACAGGCGTCCTGTTTATGTTATCCGATAGCCTTAAGAAAAAATAGATTCATCTGCTGAATCTGCGATGCCAAAGACCCTTATAGTGGGCTCGGGTAAATACTGCCTTTCTCCTTTTGAAACATAATTCAACTGATCGATAAAGTTACCTGTCAGAAAACTGACTGAAAGTAGCCAGTCAGGAGTTTAATTGAAACTTAAGCAGAACCTAATTCGAACCTAGTTGGAACCTAAGTAGAACCTAAGTAGAACCTAGTTAGAACCTAATTAGAACCTAATTAAACCCTAATTAAAGTCCGATAAAGCTCTGAAAATCAACCGAATGGACAATTGTGATCCGAGGGTTGATGGATCAAATCCTCGTTTTCAGGGTGAAATGGCGTTCTATATTCCTAAGTTTAAATGGGATTGTAACCTTTCCACCCTCTCCCAGTAACTAACTCGAATTTTGATAAAATCAAGCGACTTGATAGCAGACGAGCAGATAATGGATGCCGTGAAAAACGGCGATCTTCAGCAGGCCACTGTGCTGTTTGAACGATATCACAAGCGGATTTTCAACTTTCTCGCCCGCATGACGATGGACCGGGCGCTGGCAGAAGACCTGACACAGAATGTGTTTCTGAGAATGATCAAATACCGGAACAGCTACCGGGAAGGAAACAAATTCCAGTCGTGGATCTACCAGGTGGCCAGAAATGTTTTCTCGGATCATTACCAGGTTAACAAAAACAGAAGATCAGATTTTATAGACGTTGAAAAAATGAGCGACATCATCATCGATCCGGACGAAGGAGCAGCACAGAATGAAAGGGAGAATATCCTTCACCGTTCCATGGCCATGCTCAATGATGAACAACGTGAATTACTGGTGCTGACACGATTTCAGCAAATGAAATATGAAGAGGTTGCAGTGATCATGGAAACAACAGTAGCAAACATTAAAGTGAAGATCCATCGTGCGATAGCAAAGTTGAGAGAACATTATTTCGAATTGGAAAAGATCTGAGTTATGGAAAAGGAAAAAATAGAATCAATGCTGATCGATTATATCGATGGTACACTGAACGACACAGAGCGTTCGATCATCGAAGCAGAGATCGCAAAAAGTGAAGAAGTCCGCAAACTCTATAATCAGTTGCGTAAAGTCCTCGGTGCAATTGATCTCTCAGGAAAACTTGAACCAGGGTTGCGCTTGCGTAATTCATTCGAGAAGGCTCTTGAGGAAGAGATTGCCAAAGAGAAACCCACCAAGACAATCTTTTTCCAGCCAACATTTTATCGTGCGGCAGCTGCAGTAGTATTGATCTTGTCAGGAGTTGCCATTGGCGTAGTAGTGAGCAATAACCTGCAGCGCGAAAATGAAATGGCTGTGCTTAGAAAGCAGATTGAAGACAACAAGCAAATGATGCTTGGAATGATGGACAATCAGCAATCTGCCAGCCAGCGCATCCAGGGAGTGAACGTTGCATTGAAGATTGATCGGGCGGATAATGATGTTGTTCGTGCACTTGCAAAGCGAATGAATGAAGATCCAAATACGAATGTGAGAATGGCAGCACTGGATGCACTCAGCAAATTTCATCAGGAACCTTTGGTAAGGAAGATTCTGATTGAATCTCTGGGACAACAAAAGGATCCGGTCGTACAGATTGCACTCATTCAGCTCATGGTACGCATGAAGGAAAAGGGTGCCGTAAAAGATCTGGAAAAGATCATCGATGATAACAAGTCGATGGAAGCAGTGAAAGATGAGGCGTACACAGGAATTTTAAAACTTTCCTAACGAGGAAACCAAGACACACACAAAATGAAAAATCGAATCAAAATATTATTTATACTGATCATGATAACTTTTTCTTCTGCCTTCGCGCAGGAGTTCAAGCTCGCCAAAAGCACCGGACGCCTGGAGATTAACATTGGAAGGGCAACGATACAGGGATATGATGGAAACGAAATCATCTTCACTTCTGCAGATTATGAGAAGGACAAGGACGAAAGAGCGAAAGGTCTCAAGGAGATCAACAGCCTCGGACTTGATGATAATACTGGTCTTGGCATTAATGTGACAAGCACAGGAGAGGTTGTAACAGTTCGTCAGTTGAAAAAAACGAACTCACCAAAAATAAAGATCCAGGTTCCGAAAGGAATGATCATCTCATACTCACACGAATCCCAGTATGGAGGGGAGGTAAGCTTCAGAAATCTGGAAAATGAAATCGAGGTATCCGTACAATATAATAGTGTCGAACTCGAAAATTGCAACGGACCAGTAACGATCAAAACAATTTATGGACACGTGGAAGGAGTTTTTGAACCCACCACGAAAGGCCCCATCTCAATCGTCTCGGTTTATGGATACGTGGATGTTTCAATTCCAACCGCCACAAAAGCGAATCTGAAACTAAGCACTTCCCATGGACAGATATATGTTGCTCCCGATTTCAAGATTGATATCAACAAGCAGGGAGACATGGTTCGCTACAGCGATAACCTTAATGGAAAGATCAACGGAGGAGGAATGAATGTAGATCTGAATTGCAGCTACGGTAAAGTCTATCTCAGAAAAAAGTAAAAAAATGAAATTACTATCAATCATGCTGGTGCTGCTGACAGTTGGCGCACTACAAGCTCAAACCACAGTCAACAAGACAGTACCCGTACAGAGTGGACAAAAGATCAAACTCATGTTTGATTACCCCTCCATCAAAGTAAGTACCTGGGACAAGAACGAAATCTCAATTCAGGGGAAAGTAAGCATCAATGGCGGTGAGAATGATGATGCCTTTGTCATACAGTCTAAAACAAGCGGGAACACTCTAGTTATCTCAAGCGACATCAATGGTTTTAAGAATCTTCCGCAGCGCATCACAATCCGGGAAAGTAAGGGTTCACAGAAAATGGTTTTCAGAAATAAAGCTGAATGGAAAAAGTATGCAGATGAACATGGCAGAACCTATTTCATGATGAATGAAGGTGTGGACATCGACATTACTCTGGAAATAAAAGTACCACGCAACATGGAGACACTGGTTGATTGTGTGTATGGAATGGTAGAGGTCAAGGATTTTGTTGGTCCCCTTACGGTGAAAGCAACGTATGGAGGTGTGGATGCCGCACTTATTGAAGAAACCACTGGTGAATTGGTTGCTGAAACAAATTACGGACACATTTATTCTGATCTGAATTTTTCAACACAAAAGAAAAATGTGCAGGAAGAAGATTTTCACACCTATGTTTCTGCCAAGCCAGGTTCAGGTCCGAAGTACAGTTTTGAATCTCAATACGGAAATGTATATCTGAGAAAGATAAATTGAAGTTAAAATCGAAAAAAATTGCAATTTTTTAACAATAGATAGTCAGTCATTAATTACTAAAAAGAAAAAAATGAAAAAAAATATAATAACACTCGCATTTGCTATGGCCATCACTACGATACTAAGTGCTCAGGAGTATAAGTTGGCTAAAAGCACCGGACGTCTGGAGATCAAAGAAGTCAATAACGTAACGATCGAAGGATACAATGGAAATGAGATCATCTTTACTTCTGCTGATAGAAGTCGCGATGGCGATGATCGTGCAAAAGGTTTACGCGCTGTGAGCAGCATGGGTCTTGAAGACAATACCGGCATTGGCATCTCAGTAGTTGATAAAGGCACCGTTATTCAGGTTGCTCAATTGAAAAAAATGGATGGGCCGAAAGTCAGAATACAGGTACCGAAAGGAGTGACGGTTTTTTTCAGCCACACTTCTCCCCATGGAAGCACGGTGAGGTTTAAAAATGTTGAAGGAGAAATTGAGGTGTCCACAGTTCACAACAATGTTGAACTTGAAAATGTAACAGGACCAATGGATATTAAAACGGTTCATGGAAACATTGAGGCGGATCTTAATACAAATCTGAAGGGCCCTGTATCCATCAAATCGGTACACGGTCATGTTGATGTGACGATACCACTGGCTACAAAAGCAGCCATGAATTTGAGCACAACCTGGGGTGAAATTTTTATAGACCCTGCTATCAAGCTTGACATCGAACCGAAAAGTGATTATGTGAAGTATGGTTCAAACAATGTGAATGGCAAGACCAATGGTGGAGGAATAGAATTCACACTCTCCTCAACACATGACAACATCTACCTGAGAAAGAAATAAATTATTGTAAGTGGTTGGTCAATCGCACCAGCCACTTACAGTCATTATAAACTATTCAAATATGAAAAAGATACTATTACTGGTTCTTACCTGTGTTTCCATTCTCTCTCATGCTCAAACTAATTTTGAAAAGACAGTTCAGATCAAGGCTGGTCAAAAATTGTCAATCAACTTTGATGATCCGGATATCAGGATCCAGACATGGGATAAAAATGAAATTCTGATCAAAGGCACTGTCAGTATCAATCGTGGAGAAAACGATGCGGCTTTTGGTCTTGATGTTAATGTCACCACTCCTGAAGTAACCATCACCTCTACCCTTAAAGACAAAGAATCTCTCCCAAAGAGAATCACTATCAAAAAAGGTGAAACAGAATACTATTTCAAGACAGACAATTTCAATGATCCTGAAATTCAAAAGTTTATTGAACAAAATGGGAAAGATTACTCCTACTCTTCAGTGGGAATTATCAAGGATATCAAGCTTGAGATCTTCGTTCCAAAAAATACAGAGACTAAGATCATTGCAAAACATGGATTAGTTGAAGTAAAGAATTTCTCTGCCCCTTTGACAATCCAATCTCAATATGGTGGAGTGGATGCAACGGTTACTTCTCAAAATGCAGGAGAGCTTTTGGCGCGCTCTCGTTATGGAGAGATCCTCACCAATCTCGATATCAAATTCGATCAAACGAAACCAGTTGATAAGAGTGATAAGTGGACGGAGATATCAGCAAAGATTGGAAGCGGGCCCAAGTATAATTTCGAATCGAAGTACGGCAATGTTTATTTGAGGAAGCCTAAGCCATAAACTAGACAAGGCTTTTCCACAGATAAAGCGTTGCATACGCTTCCCAGCCTTTATATTTTTTAAAGATTCTTCTTACGCGATCAAGATTGGGTTTTGATCTAAGGCCCAATTGATTTTTAATCGCATTGTGAACGCCGGCATCCTCCAGCGGAAATGCATCAGGATGCCGGAATGTTTTCATTAAGGCATAATTCGCTGTCCAGTTGCCAATGCCCTTTATCTTCATCAATTCTTCTTTTGCTTCATGGAGAGACAATCCCGTCATCTTCGCTCGTGAAACTCTGCCTTCAGCAAAGGCCTGTGCAATTCCCACAACATAATTTGCCTTCTGTCTGGAAAACTGAAGAGGAAGCAATTCAACAGGTGATAGTTCTGCAATCCTGGCGGCTGAAGGAAATATATAATAGTTCTGACCTCCAAATTCCAGATGCTCTCCATAAGTCTCGACAAATCTTTGCTTCAATGTATAAGCAAATGACAGATTGATCTGTTGGCCCAGTACTGCCCAGATTAAAGATTCAAATAAATCGGGTTGCCCTACTATTCTATAACCGTAATGTTTCTTTACAATACTCTTTAATAAGTCATCTTTCTTTGCCAGGAGGTAAAACGGCCTAAGGTCTGTTGCGAGATCGAACCATTCATGAACATAAGTCTTCACTACTGACCTGGCCTTTGCCGATGGGGAAGCATTAAGAAAATCTATAATGAGCGTTCCACGACCTTCTCTTACTGAGAAGAGCAACAACTCCTTATCGACCTGCAGAAGTTTTACAACATAGTTTTCCTCAACCCGGTGCAGAACCTCTTTAGGGGAACGGCGCAAAAACTGGAAATTACTTTCAAAGCTGAATTCCTCAGGAAGACGAAGGATGATCTTACTCATATCAATTGCAATATATGCTTGCGAACGAAAAGTCAATGCAGATAATTCAAGTCAGCAAGAATCAGGTTGAAAATCCTTGCGAAACAGAATCATTTTGTAACATGAAAAAAATTGACGCTTTAGCCTGGAAAGAAACACTGCACTCTCTCAACGAAAAAGGATATGCCATCATTCCAACCTTATTTTCAAACGATGATTGCGAAAAATTATCCGATTTATATTTCAGAGATAATTTGTATCGCAGCACCATCAACATGCAGCGTTATCGCTTTGGGAAAGGTGAGTATAAGTATTTCAGCTATCCCCTGCCAGAAGTCATACAATGCATAAGAGAAACTTTATATCCCCCACTGGCAAACCTTGCAAATGAGTGGATGCGTCATTTGGGGATTGAGGAAAATTTTCCATTGGATCACAAAACATTGATAGAGCTTTGCCAAAGCAAGAGTCAGCTAAGGCCCACACCATTAATACTGAGATATGAGACTGGCGGATTCAATACTCTTCACCAGGATTTGTATGGAGATGTTTACTTTCCTTTTCAGGTAGTATTTGCATTGAGTCAATCCGGTAAGGATTTTGAAGGAGGTGAATTTGTACTGGTGGAGCAATTACCCCGTGCGCAGTCAAAAGCTCAGGTTATCAATCTTCAGAAGGGTGATGCCATGATCTTTACAACTAATTTCAGACCTGTGATGGGAACAAGAGGTTATTACAGGGCAAAAATAAAACACGGGATCAGTCAATTGACATCCGGAGTAAGATTTGCGCTTGGGATTATTTTTCATGATGCCAGATGATAACGCATAAAGATCTTCAAGACAAGGAGCTTGCACTCTTAATAAAGAGAGGTGAAATAACTTTAGCCGGGAATCGTAAACTAAAGATCTATGGAAAGTTCAGCTGTAGTTCCGGCAAACGGATGAAGAAAGAGAATCGGGTATTCTTTAAAGATGAAAAAGAATCAATTGCCAATGGTTTTCGGCCTTGTAAAAATTGCATGAAGTAATCTTCAAACTATTTTTTGCCCCTTACCGGCAGCTCACCTTTCAACTGCTCT
This sequence comes from Cyclobacteriaceae bacterium, assembly GCA_013141055.1. Lineage (NCBI taxonomy): Bacteria > Pseudomonadati > Bacteroidota > Cytophagia > Cytophagales > Cyclobacteriaceae > Cyclobacteriaceae bacterium. The sequence continues at coordinate 1,586,979 of JABFRS010000001.1, forward strand.
GCTACGAGCAAAACAAAATCCTTACCCTTTACAAAACCCTTCCCCAATTCCGCTTCATACTTATCTGTTATACCTAACGCAGGAATGTCTTCTACTTTTTTACCCTTTTTCAAAGCAGCAAGCACCTGATCGCGAATGTCTACAAGCTTGTCGCGAAAAATCTTCACATCGGATTTTGTACCCAGGTCACCATGACCGGGAATAACTTTCGAATTATCATCCATCATAGCAAGTGCTTTCTCAAGAGTACTGATATAGCCTGAAAAAGTTCCGCCACTTCCTGTATCAACGAAGGGATAGCCCGTGCGTGTAAACGCATCACCAGTATGCCAGATGTTTGCCTTTTTGAAATGTACAAATATGTCGCCGTCGGTATGTCCATTATCAAAGTGAACGAGCTCAATGTCTTCATCATTCAAATGAAAATTCAATTGATTGGCAAACGTAATGGCAGGCCATGCATCTTTGTCACGCGGAGGGGTCGCGCGATTGGTCCTTACATTCATTTGTTCTTTCATCATCCTATCCCTGACAAGGTCATGCGCAACGATCGTTACTCCCATCCTTTTGAAATTCTCATTTCCACCGGAATGATCCCCATGAAGGTGAGTATTGACCAGAAACCGTATCTCACCTGGATCAATCGTCTTAATTGCACCGTTGATCTTATTTGAAAGTGGAGCAAACTGATCATCAATCATCAAAGTCCCTTCCTTTCCAATCAGCAATCCTATGTTGCCGCCTGCTCCCTTCAACAAGTAAATATTCTCTGTAATCTTTTGTGGACGGATTCTGAGAGTATCAAAATTCTGCTGGGCAGATATCTGGAATGAGCAAAGAATCAGAAGGCAGAAAAAACCTGTGTTTTTCATAAGGAGGAGATTTGAGTCCAATAAAGTAACAGGAAGTTGTATCAATCCGCAAGAAACAGGTTGAGAAAGAGTACGCACCAGAAGAACTTTGATCCATCAAAAAACAATAGCTTTATGATCGTGTCAACCGAAACAAACATCAATTATCAGCGCATTGAAGAGGCCATCCGATATCTGGAGCAAAATTTCCAGCGTCAGCCGGAACTCGACGAAGTGGCAGAAAAAGTACACCTGAGCTCATTCCATTTTCAAAGAATTTTTACAGAATGGGCAGGCATTAGTCCCAAGAAATTTCTGCAATACTTAACCGTAGACTTTCTTAAAACCAGAATACAAAGTTCAAAGAACATTGTTGAAGCTGCAGAATCTGCCGGACTATCAAGTCAGTCGAGGGTATATGACCTCTTTACAACACTGGAAGCCGTCACTCCTCAGGAGTATAAATTGCATGGTTCAGGAATAAGTATTCAATATGGTTTTCATGAAACACCTTTTGGAACAAGCCTTATTGGAACAACAGACAGAGGTGTCTGCTGGCTATCCTTTGTTAATATAGGCGATGATCCAAAAATTGAGCTTGACAAAATGAAAGATCACTGGAATCAATCTGTGTTTCATCAGGATCAGGCATTAACATCTAAGTTTACAGATCAGATCTTTGGAAGCGAACGATCTGCTTCTCAAAATAAAATTCATGTCTTTGTAAAGGGGACGAATTTTCAGATCAAGGTATGGGAAGCCTTGCTGCGATTACCGATGGGAAGTGTTACCACATATCAAAACATTGCAGAGAAAATAAAAAATCCCAAAGCAATGCAAGCGGTGGGCTCCGCGGTAGGATCTAATCATATTGCCTATCTGATCCCATGTCACCGTGTGATTCGCAAGGATGGTATACTTGGAGAATACCGATGGAGCGCTCCAAGGAAGAAAAGCATCATCGGTTGGGAGATGGCGAAAGCTTCTTAGAAGATCAGAGATATGGGCAAAGATTAAAAGTTGATCCTGATTTAATCTTTAATCTTTTAAGTAGTTTCGTTGATACAATCATCAAAATGAAACTTCTCCAACAACTCTGTTCTATTCCCGGAACCTCCGGACACGAAGCAGCAATAAAAGATTTTTTACTCCGCTATATTCAAAAAGAAAAAAAATCCTGGAAATTAAAGCCTGAGATTTTTCATGGAGATGGATTCCAGGATTGTATTGTTCTAAAGTTCGGAAAACCCAAGACCGCCATCTTCGCACATATGGATACAGTTGGATTCACCGTGCGCTACTTTAACCAACTGGTTTCAGTGGGGAGCCCTGATGCTGATAAAGGAGCAATATTGGTGGGGCATGATCGGCAGGGTCCTGTAGAGTGCGAGCTGGAGATTGATAAAGATCAGCATGCGCTGTACAAGTTCGGACGTGTCATTGAACGCGGCACTCCTCTCTCCTACAAAATTGATTTCAGGGAATCAAAGGATTATATCCAGACAGCATATCTCGATGACCGTCTGGGGATCTATGTTGCACTGAAAGTTGCAGAAACATTAAAAGATGGTGTGATCGTATTCAGCTGCTGGGAAGAACATGGTGGAGGAACAGTGCCTTTCCTCGCCAAATTTATTTATGAAAAGTGGGGCGTTAAACAAGCGCTCATCTCCGATATCACATGGGTTACAGATGGCGTAGCTCATGGAAAGGGAGTTGCTATTTCCCTGCGTGACAGAAATATTCCCCGACGTGAATTCATCGACCGTGTTATTAAGGTCGCGGAGAAAAATAAAATTCCTTATCAATTGGAAGTAGAAGGTGGTGGTTCCAGTGATGGAGGTGAACTTCAACGTACACCTTATCCTTTTGACTGGTGTTTTGTCGGAGCTCCGGAAAAAGATCCACATACTCCGAATGAAAAAGTTCACAAAAAGGACATAGAGTCAATGATCAAATTGTATGAGAAGGCAATGAAAGAACTTTGAGCGTCGGAAGATGATGGTGATAAGCTCAATACAAATCTGATATATATGATGGAGTGGCGGGCTTAAGTTAGCGCCACAACAATCTGCTTCTTACTAAATACCTTATCTTTGTGCCGTCGTAATACCGCGCATGAAGATCAAAGACCTGGAATTCAAGAAGTTTATCTCCTCTGACAAAATAGAAAAGAAGGTGGCCAGCCTTGCTCGCCAGATAAATAAGGACTACAAAGACAGATCTCCTGTCTTTCTGCCGGTTCTTAACGGATCATTCATGTTCACCTCAGATCTGATGAAAGAAATCACTCTTTCCTGCAGAATCTCTTTTGTAAAGATTTCTTCCTACGCAGGCACCAACAGCACAGGACAATTAAAAACTCTTATCGGTCATGATGAAAGTCTCTTTGGTTTAGACATTCTTATCATTGAGGATATTGTTGATACCGGATTGACGCTTCAGAAAATAATGGAGGATTTGAAAGAGCGGGGTGCCAAATCTGTTGAGGCAATTTCATTGTTCCGTAAGAAAAGTGCCCGTGATAAAAATATTGAAGTCAAGTACGTCGGCTTCGAGCTCGAAGAAGAGTTTATCCTTGGGTACGGCCTCGATTATGACGGACTAGGTCGCAACTATCAAGACATTTATCAGGCCATCATAGAAGTAAAATAGTCCGGAGAAACCCCTCTTGCATCATTATTTGGAGCGGGACAGGTCAGGAAGTATCTTCGCAATCTTTACTTTTAGTTTTTAAAAGACTGCCATGATCAACATCGTCCTCTTTGGTCCTCCCGGTGCCGGCAAAGGCACACAAAGTGACAAGCTTATACAGAAGTACGGTTTCATTCACATCTCTACCGGTGATCTTTTTCGCTGGCACATGAAAAATGATTCAACGCTTGGGAAAAAAGTAAAAGAGATCATCAACAATGGACTTCTTGTGCCGGATGAGATCACGATTGCAATGCTGAAAGAGGAACTTGATAAAAATCCAAACTCAAAAGGCTTCTTGTTTGATGGTTTCCCAAGAACAGTTCCTCAGGCAGAGGTTCTTGATAAATTCATGAAGGAAAATGGTACTGCCATCCATCATGTTATTGCTCTTGAAGTAACAGAAGCAGAGGTTCGTGGACGCATTGCCAAGAGAAGAGACACTGAGCATCGCGCAGACGACGAAGAGGATAAACTCAATAAGCGCATCAGTGAATATTTTGGAAAGACAATTCATGTACTTCCATTCTATAAAGGACTGGGTCGCCTGAATTCCGTGAATGGAATTGGAAACATTGACGATATCTTCAAGAGCATCTGCAAAATAATTGACGCTTAGATTTTAAAACAGTTTCCGGATAACGGCAACAACTTGACCAGCACCCAGAAACATGTCTAACCCGAATTTCATCGACTATGTAAAATTCCGTTCCAAATCAGGGAATGGTGGCGCCGGCTGTCTGCATTTTCATCGTGAAAAATTTATTGATAAAGGCGGACCTGACGGTGGCGACGGCGGTCATGGTGGTCATGTTATATTAAGAGGCAGTTCCAATCTCTGGACACTTCTTCATTTAAAATTCAGAAAGCATGTTAACGCTGAGAATGGCGCTGCAGGTGAAGGACGTGATTCTACCGGCAAAGACGGCAAGGATGAAATCATTGAAGTTCCATTAGGTACTATTGCCCGCCGGGCGGATGACAACGAGTTTCTGTGTGAAATTAATGCCGATGGACAGGAAGTAATTCTCACTCCTGGTGGTCGCGGTGGAAAAGGAAATGCATGGTTTAAAACTTCAACGCAACAAGCTCCTCAGTATGCTCAGCCTGGAGAAGCAGGCAAAGAAGAATGGGTTATTCTCGAACTTAAGTTACTGGCAGATGTTGGATTGGTTGGATTCCCAAATGCTGGCAAGTCAACATTACTCTCTGTTGTCTCTGCAGCAAAACCAAAGATTGCCGATTATGCTTTCACCACTTTAACTCCTAATCTGGGTGTAGTCTCCTACCGTGAAGGATTGTCATTCGTAATGGCTGATATTCCGGGATTAATTGAGGGAGCTTCGGAAGGTCGAGGACTTGGTATAAGATTCCTGAGGCACGTGGAGCGAAATTCTCTTCTCTTATTTTTAGTAGCGGCCGATTCAGCTGATATTAAAAAAGAGTATGATATTCTTCTGAATGAATTGAAGCAATACAATCCTGAATTGCTTGATAAGAAAAGGCTTCTTGCTGTTTCGAAATCTGATTTGCTCGATGATGAATTGAAAGCAGCCATCCGAAAAGAAATGCCGAAGGATCTTCCATTCACCTTTATCTCTTCCATAACCAATCAGGGCATTACAGAGTTGAAGAACCTGATCTGGAAAGAATTGCACTAAAAATTAAGGAAAGTCCTCCCTTTATCCGCTCTCATTTCTATGCCCACATTGTACGGATTCGTACAATGTAGTTACCACAAAACTTTATTTCTTTACGGATTTCCCAATATTTCAATCTGGCATCATTATTAATACTACGAATAGGAATTAATTATCCGCCTATGAAAAAGTATCAGTTGGGAGAATTTGAAGAGATCGTCATGCTCACGGTGGGCATACTCCATCTTGAGGCTTATGGAGTTTCCATCAAAAAGGAAATTGAAACACGTCTTTCACGCAAAGTCAGTGTTGGTGCACTTCAATCTGCACTTATCCGTCTTGAAGACAAGGGCTATCTCAAATCCCGTGAAGGAGATGCAACAGAGGAACGTGCCGGAAGGCCGAAAAAATATTTTCAAATCACTGCGCTCGGAAAAAAAGCAATGGAGTACTCTAAAAGTACCCGTAATGAACTTTGGGATGCAATTCCTAAAATGGCATTGAGTCTTAAAATCGCCGGTTGATCACATGAAAAATTCCCCTCCTGAAAATTTCCTCCTCTTCTTTCGATGGTTCTGCCATCCGAAGTTGAAGGATTCTATTGAGGGAGATCTTATAGAGCTGTATAATGAAAAAATCAAAATAAACGGAAAATTAAAAGCCGACTGGAAATTCAGGATGGATGTTCTGCTTCTCTTCCGTCCGGGCATTATAAAATCAACAACTGAAAGCACTCATTCAAACCATTTCGATATGATCAAAAGTTATTTTAAAATGACATTGAGAAGCCTGATGAAAAACAAAGGCTACTCGTTCATCAATATCATCGGACTCTCAACCGGAATTGCGGTGGCGATTCTGGTAGGACTATGGATGAAAGATGAGCTTTCGTTCGATTCTTATTTCAGTAATCATGAGAGCATCGCAGAAGTCATGGTTGTCCAGTCAAATGAAGGTCAATCGTCTACAGGAACTACAATTTCCTCCATGATTGCTGATCCACTGCAAACAAAGTACGGAAGTGATTTTCAATCTATGTCACTCGCTTCTTATGAAAGTGAATACTTCATGTCTGTTGAAGACAGGATGTTATCGAGCACCGGAATGTCAGTCCAGAAAAGCTTTCCTGAAATGTTCACACTCAATATGATTCAGGGAACCCGTGGAGCGCTCAGTGATCCTTCCACCATGCTCATCAGTATGTCTTTGTCAAAATCATTGTTTGGCGAAGCAAATCCGATCAATAAGACAATTCGTCTCAATAATAAATTTGACATGACCATTGGAGGAGTATTTGAAGATTTTCCCAACAACACAACTTTCAGTAACACAAAGTTTCTTCTGCCCTGGGAACACCCGGACAATTACAACAACTCTATAACGGAGTGGAGAAATCACCACTGCCTCATGTTTGTCCAACTGGAAGATCCTGCCAACATCAACGAAGTAATTGAAAAGATCAAGGGACTTCCGATGCCTTATATCACCGGCTGGAAAGAAGAGCTCACCTTACAGCCATTGGATCGCCTTCACCTTTACAATGAGTTCAAGGAAGGAAAATCCGTTAATGGAAGAATTGAGTTGGTTTGGATGCTGGGAATCATTGGCGGATTCATTTTACTTCTCGCCTGTATCAACTTTATGAATCTTTCAACAGCACGAAGTGAAAAGCGCGCTAAAGAAGTTGGTATTCGCAAAACAATCGGTTCGGTACGCAGTCAACTGATCAGTCAATTTCTGGTTGAGTCAATCGTGGTGGCAATGATTTCATTAATGGTAGCGATGATGCTCGTTCAGCTCTCCCTTCCTTTTTTCAATTCAATCGCAAATAAAAAGATGACGATTCTTTGGAGTGAGCCTTTCTTCTGGTTTTTGATTCTGGGGTTTGCGCTCTTTGCGGGAATTCTATCCGGAAGCTATCCGGCTTTTTATCTGTCATCATTCAAGCCGATCAAAGTACTTAAAGGAACTTTCAAATCCGGAAGTATGGCAGCACTTCCCAGAAAAATCCTGGTGGTTTTACAGTTTACCGTATCTGTAACACTCATCATTGGGACTACCATAATTTTCAAACAAATAGAATATGCAAAAGACAGACCGGTTGGATATTCAAGGGAAGGGTTAATAACAGTGCGGGTTAATACAGATGAACTACGTGATCATTATGATGTGGTACGTCATGAGATTTTGCAGACAGGAGTTATAGAAAACGTTGCCTCTTCCTCACAATCACCGGCACATTTCAGAAATAACAACTCCATCGACTGGCAGGGAAAAGATCCAGCGCTAACGATCTTCTTCCGCAATGTGAATGTTAGTTCCGATTTCGGGAAAACGATTGGATGGAAGATCATCGAGGGCCGCGATTTTTCAGGAGAAATACTCAGTGATTCATCAGCGGTAATCTTCAACAAAAGTGCGATTGATGCCATGCATCTGGAAGCTCCTTTAGGTCAGGTGATCAAGTTCCGCGATAAGGAATACACCATCGTAGGTATTACCGATGATATGCTAACACAATCACCTTATGATCCTCTGGAACCGTCTTTCTTTATCATGAAAAAAAGCAAGAGTGTTATCGTTCTCAGAATTCGTCAGGATATTTCCCCACAGGAAGCCTTTGCTACCATTGAGCCTATATTTAAAAAGCATAATCCCAGCGCACCTTTCGTCTACAATTTTGTTGATCTGGAGTACGGTAAAAAATTCGCGGACGAGCAGCGTGTCGCCAATCTTGCAACTGCGTTCGCACTCCTGGCAATCTTTATTTCATGCCTTGGGCTATCAGGACTTGCATCATTCGTGGCGGAGCAACGCACAAAGGAAATAGGAATCAGAAAAGTAATGGGCGCTTCCGTAACCAACTTATGGAAATTGTTGTCCAAGGACTTTGTAATCCTTGTTATTGTTTCGTGCGCGATCTCTGTTCCTATTGCTTCACATTATCTCGAAAAATGGCTGATGAAGTATAAGTATCACACAGACATTTCATGGTGGGTGCTTTTCTCGACATGTTTGGGAGCATTGATCATTACTTTGCTGACGGTGAGCTACCAATCTCTTAAAGCAGCGATTGCAAATCCTGTAAAGAGTTTAAGATCAGAATGACATGAAGGGTAAAAAAGATCCCCCTCAACTTCTTCTGAAATTCTTTCGATGGTTTTGCCATCCAAAGCTAAGAAGTTCAATTGAGGGTGATCTTACAGAATTATACAATGAACGTCTCGAGGAAATTGGCAAGCGAAAAGCAGATTGGAAATTCTCAATCGATGTTTTGCTTCTCTTTAGACCAGGAATCATCAGGCCATCGGAAGGATATCAACAAATAAATCAGTACGGCATGTTTAAAAATTACTTTAAAGTAGGAATCAGAAATATCCTTAAGTATAAGGTTTTTTCCTTCATCAATATTTTCGGATTGGCAGTAGCCATGTCCGTTTGCATGCTGATCATCTTAATGCTGGCTGATCAAAAAAGCTACGATCAGTTTCACGAAAAGAAAGATCGTATCTATCGTGTGCTGACAAAAATAAAAACGTCTTTAAAGCCAAATGCTTCAAGTCCATTTCCATTAGCCCAGGCGATCAGGTCCGAATACCCTATCACTGAAAGTGCAACCCAACTAACTCCTGGTCCCGGTGGAGATGTTATGTACAAAGAAAAGAGCGTTGAGATGCGGGGATTCTTTGCTGATCAGGATTTCTTTAATGTATTCAGCTTTCCTCTAAAAGCAGGGAATAAGAAGAATGCACTCGCTTCTCCCCACTCAATGATCATCACCAGTAACATGGCTGACAGGTTATTTAAAAATGAAGATCCCATTGGAAAAACGGTTGATTTCACCAATCGAGGACTAAATCATTTAATGGGCGATGGCGAGTCATCAGCATCACCATGGGGAAGTTTTACCATCACAGGAGTCGTGGATGACGGTGCATTTAAATCACATATAAAATTTGATCTGTTGATTTCAGCGTCCACTATGCCTGCGCTTTACACTGAAGAGAAGATTCTCAACAGGACCGATGACTGGCAACAATATTCCTATACTTATACGTATGTGTTGCTGAATTCAAAAAGCAATGATAATGATCTTAAAGACGCATTGAACGATCTGGCTCAACGTAAATACAAAGACTTTGAAAAACTCAAAGGACTTACGTTGATTGCTCAAAGCCTACCGGACATTACACCTGGAATTTTTGTCGGAAACCCCATCAGCTTCAGCTTACCAATCGAAGTCTATTATCTTCTTTCAGTTCTTGCTCTTGCCATCATGATCTCAGCGGGAGTTAATTATACTAATCTCTCAACCGCCAGAGCTCTTACACGTGCCAAAGAAATTGGTGTTCGCAAGATTACCGGAGCAAGACGAAGAGATCTGGTATATCAGTTCTTGAGTGAATCAGTAATGATATCATTTTTGGCGCTGATGCTGGCAATGGTGTTGATGAATTTCATCAAACCAGCCTTTAAAGGATTCTGGGTAAATCAGTTTTTACACTTTGAGTTGGATCAGAATCTTTATGTCTATTTGGCTTTTGCCGTGTTTGCGCTTTTGGTCGGGATATTTGCAGGAACTTACCCGGCATTCCTGTTATCAAAATATCAGCCATTACAGGTTATCCGCAAAAGAGAAAATGAAAAACCCAATAAGTGGGGAACTCAAAAGTTTCTAAGCACATCTCAATTTGTTATCTCTCTGTTCTTTATCACCACCTCCATCCTTCTATACAATCAATTCCGACATCACCTTGCTATTGATTATGGTCTTGATTCAAAGCATGTTGTAAACATTAAACTCCAGGGAAATGATTATGATAAAGTTGCCAATGAACTTGTCAAAACGCCAGGCGTAATAAATGTTTCTGCCAGCGACTATCTCCCGGCGACAGGAACTCAAAACGGAGCCTCATTAAAAATTGCCGGTAGTGAAAAAGATTTTATTCAGCACACCGTATTGCAGGCAAACAATTTGTTTACAGAAAATCTTGACATCAGGATCATTGCCGGAAAAAATTTACCATCAAGTCAAAATTCCAAGTACATTCTAGTAAACCGCTCTGCGGCCAGGAGACTTGGCTTTGAAAATCCTTCCGATATTATTGGTCAGTTAATAGAACGAAGTGGCAGTTCTGAAAATCTGGAAGTAATCGGAGTGATGGAGAACTTCCGTTTTCGTATGCCCAGTGAGCAGGAGGAAATTGCTCCCTTGATGATTTCGGATAAACCTTCTGCTTATCGCTATGCCAATATCCGGTTTGTTGCAACAGACCGGGCTGAGTTTGTGTCACGTCTTGATGAAGCGTGGAAACAGATTGATACGTCTCATCCACTGAGTTATAAATTCTACGATGATCAGCTTGCAGAAAACAACCAGGGTTTTGTTGATATCGTTTCGATCATTGGATTCATTGCATTCCTTGCGATCACCATTGCTTGCCTTGGAATGTTAGGAATGGCAACATACTCTGTTGAAAGAAGAACTAAGGAAATCGGTGTTCGTAAAGTACTGGGAGCGGGAGACAATACAATTGCTCTTCTATTATCAAAAAGCTTTTTGAGAGTACTTACGGTGTCCGTTTTTATCGGCGCACCTCTGAGTTATTTTGTGAATAACCTTTGGCTTCAACGCTTTCCAAACCGTGTTGATTTTGGATGGGGTACCATCCTTACCGGAGCCTTCATTCTGCTCTCTCTTGGACTGATTACCATCGGCTCACAGGCTTTTCGTGCCTCACGCAACAATCCTGTAGACTCCCTGCGGATGGAATAACATTGCTTAATTTCTGATTTCTCTTCCCTACTAATCAGGTCAGTTTGGCGCAATTCGGCCTTTGGCAAAATTCTTGTCATTTTGCGGGTTATTCATCATAAAAAGAATGGGAAACTCAATGGAACAGGGAACAGGATCAGATAAAACTGAGAATTTGATGGCAGAAACGCCGATCGAACCCTCTCAGGACGCAGGAACAAAGACAGAGGGTAATGCCGGGGCCGATCCTTTAAAGAAGTTGCAGGACGAATTGGCAGAATCCAAAGACAAATATGTGCGGCTATACGCTGAATTCGAAAATCATCGTCGTCGCACAGCAAAAGAAAAGCTGGAGATGATACAGGGGGCTAATGAGCAATTACTCAAAGCACTTCTCCCAATCGTCGATGATTTCGAACGCGGAGAAAAAGCATTCAAAGACAAAAACGATAAAGAGTCGGAAGGATTTTTTCTGATCCAGAATAAATTCAGAAAGACACTTGATCAATATGGTGTCAAGCTGATGGAAGTTGGAAAGGGATCTGAATTCAATCCGGACTTACATGAAGCCATCACTTCTGTACAGGCTGAAGAAAAATTAAAAGGCAAAGTCGTTGATGTTGTTGAGAAAGGATATCTGCTGAATGAAAAGGTTATTCGCTTCGCTAAAGTGGTAACCGGATCTTAATCTGAAATCCTCTAGTATCTAACAACATCAAAAAAAATCATGGCCAAGAGAGATTATTACGAAATACTCGGAGTTAGCAAATCCGCAACACCAGAAGAAATCAAGAAAGCTTACCGCAAGGTGGCAATTCAATTTCATCCTGATAAAAATCCAGGCAATAAAGAGTCTGAAGAAAAATTCAAGGAAGCTGCGGAGGCCTATGAAATTTTAAGTAACACTGAAAAGAAAGCGCAATACGATCGCTTTGGTCATAACCGTCCTGGAATGGGTGGAGGCGGTAGCGGCAACATGAACATGGATGACATCTTCAGTCAGTTCGGAGATATCTTCGGTGGCGGAGGCGGTGGTGGAGGAAATCCATTTGAAAGTTTCTTTGGTGGTGGGGGTTCGCGCGGTGGTGCACAACGGAGAGGATCAAATCTTAGAATTAAACTCAAGCTCACATTGGAAGAAATCGCCAATGGAGTTGAGAAGAAAATAAAAGTTAACCGTCTGGTTAGAGCGGAAGGTGTTACATTTAAAACGTGTTCTACCTGTCAGGGGAATGGACAGGTTAGAAAAGTTGTGAACACGATGCTTGGACAAATGGTATCGGCTTCTACCTGTCCTACCTGTAATGGAACAGGACAAATCATTGACAAACGTCCTTCCGGTGTTGACAGCTCTGGACTTTCTTCCAAAGAAGATCTTCTCTCTATAAAAATTCCTGCTGGTGTTGCAGATGGCATGCAGTTGTCCATGGCTGGCAAGGGTAATGAATCTCCGGGAGGAGGTGCCGCTGGCGATCTTTTGATCTTGATTGAAGAGCAGGAAGACAAAGATCTTAAGCGTGACAATAATAATCTTGTTTATGATCTTCATGTGAGCTTCATCGATGCAGCCTTAGGTACAAGTGTTGAAGTTCCTTCCATTGGCGGTAAGGTGAGGATCAAGATTGATCCGGGAACTCAAAGCGGAAAAATTCTTCGCCTTCGCGGCAAAGGCCTTAAGGATCTTAATGGATATGGAACCGGTGATCAACTCATTTATGTGAATGTCTGGACACCAAAAAAACTCAGCTCAGAGGAAAAGGCAATTCTGGAAAAGCTTCGTGCCTCTACAAACTTTCAACCGCATCCTGATAGCTCCGAAAAAGGGTTTTTTGAACGCATGAAGGAGTATTTCGGGCAGGAGTAGAAATTATTCGTCATACCGACCATTATTTTCCAACCTTTCCATGAATTGCCCGTATATGACCAATTACGGGTGATAATTAACGATTTCTTAACGTTTATTAACTCCGTTTTAACCTGGACAGACGGAAGAATCGTACTAATACTATGGTGAAGACCTTATCGTTGGCAATTGCAGGGTGGATGAGTGCGGGGGTGGTGGTAGGCCAAATGAAAAAGCAGATGTCGGTTGATGACCAGCAAAACTGCAAGACGGTCGAGCTTTCTCTTACAGCCAAAACCGGAAACTGCTTTATCAGACCCGGCCAAACAAACGAATTACTTTCTCTTTACAGCAATCACAATCCTGGTGAGTATTCTCATGTTTTCAGCAATGAGGTAAATAATGAAGTGGCTTATGTGAAATTGGCCCTGTCTCAGGATGGTCAGCGTGGTGTCAGCAATAAAATCTCCTACCAGGTTTTTGGTGGCGAAGAAAATACAACTGACAAGCTTTGGAAAGTATATCTCACAGACGCGAAACCTTATTCACTTAATTTAAGCTACGGGTTGGGCAATGCCAACATTGATCTGTCTGGCTTGTCAATTAAAAAATTGAAAATCAATACCGGCAGTGCGGATGTTAATGTCGCTTATACAATCGGTACTGAGAACAAAGTGGAGATGGACACTTTTTTCGTGAAGGTTGATCTCGGCTCACTCAATGCAAAACACATCAATCTTTCCAGGTCAAAATTTGTAATGGCTGAAGTTGGTTTTGGAAATATCTTCCTTGATTTCTCAGATAAACCTGAGGTAATGCCTGTTGTGAAAGGAAGTGTGGGGGCCGGTAATCTTGTTATTCTTTTACCAGAAGAATCTGTGCCTGTTATGGTCAAGATCAACGAATCGTGGTTGTGCAGTGTGAACCTTTGCAAGAACCTGAAAAAAATCAGCGAGAATAAATATGCTAATGCAGCATATACCCGTAACCCAAAAGATGCCCTGACGTTCGACCTGGATGTCTCAATGGGAAAGATCATCTTCAAGGAAAAGAATTAATATTAATAAATCTCACTAGGCATTTTTTCTATTGCCTTGCTGTAATTATCGTCTTATTTTTGGTATTCACTCTTTAATCCCAAGTTATTGTGGAAGCACTTGTAGTTCGTGGAGTTACCAAGCAGTATGCTAATCACACTGCATTAGACAATGTAGATCTGACGGTACCTGAAAAATCAATTTTTGGATTACTCGGACCCAATGGAGCTGGTAAGACCACTCTTATCCGGATCATTAATCAGATCATTAATGCCGATAGCGGAACCATCACTTTGTTTGGACAGCCACTCAGTGGTGACCACGTTGGAGTGATCGGATATCTGCCGGAAGAGCGCGGTCTTTATAAGAAAATGAAAGTAGGGGAGCAGTTGATCTATTTTGCTCAGTTGAAAGGACTTTCCCGCAGCGAGGCCATTGCTAAAATCAAAGTCTGGGTAGAAAAGTTTGATATCAAAGATTGGCTTGACAAGAAAGTAGAAGATCTTTCAAAAGGAATGGCCCAGAAGGTACAATTCATCAGCACCGTGATGCACGAGCCACGTCTGATCATTCTCGATGAGCCCTTTTCAGGATTTGATCCGGTGAACGCACAACTTATTACCAATGAAATTCTTGATCTGAAGAGGAAGGGATCCACCATCATTTTTTCCACTCACAGAATGGAAACGGTTGAAGATCTCTGTGATGATATCGCGCTCATCAATAAATCAAAGAAGATTCTGGAGGGGAGTAAGAGACAGGTAAAGGCCAAGTATAAGAGCAACACATTTACAGTAGAGCACCGAGGAGCGTTTACTTTCAGTGGAGGACCTTATGATCTGATCTCCCAGAAGGCTGTTGAAGATGATATTCTGTCATCAACAATTAAAATGACAGGACAGGGAGGACCAAACGATTTGATTCGTCTTCTTACTCAATTGACAGAGGTGAGTAGTTTTCAGGAGAAAATACCCAACATGAGTGAAATATTTATAAGCCTAGTGAAAGGAGAATCCCATGAATAAGATCTGGTTAATCATTCAGCGTGAGTTTTTAAGCCGCGTGCAGAAGAAATCATTTTTGGTAGCAACCATTCTGATCCCGTTGATCTTTCCGGCGATCATCGGTATCCTCGTGTATGTTGCAAAGCAATCTGCAAAGGGAGCTAAGAGGGAAGTCATTCATTACGTTGATGAGAGCAAAATATTTATCCCCGACACAGCGAAGTATATTTTTAAGAAGTTCGATGGCCCTTTGAAAGAGGCTAAAACAGCTTTTGATAATTCAAAGGATTTTGGTCTTCTGTACATTCCAGCATTTGAACTATCAAAACCGGACGGAATCACGTTGTACACAAAATTAAATCCAAGTCTTGATGATGTGGGCAATGTCGAAAGATTATTGGCCAATCAAATCAAAGAACTCAAGATGCTGAAGCTTAACATTGACAAGAAGCTTCTCGATAGCCTTAAAACTACCGTAAGCATCAAGACTGTAAAACTAAGTGAGGGCGGTCAGGAGAAATCCAGTAACTCAGGAGTTTTGTTTGGTATTGGAATGACGGGTGGAATTCTGATGTACATGTTCATCTTCATTTATGGCGCCCAGATCATGCAGGGGATCATTGAAGAAAAATCCAGCAAAGTCGTTGAGGTTATTGTGTCTTCCGTGAAACCGTTTCAATTAATGATGGGAAAAATCATTGGACTTGCATCAGTGGGTCTTCTGCAATTTCTCATATGGGCCATTCTGATTAGCACACTGACATTTGGTGTACTGGGTTATTTCGGAGTTGACTCTCCATCACAACAGGCAATGCAACAAATGGGAGATCAGGTCGCGGCACAACAGGCTGCTGCCAACTCACAGGTTATGAATATTATGGGAGAGATCATGAGTCTGCCATGGACCTATCTCATTTTCAACTTTATCTTCTATTTCTTAGGGGGATACCTGATCTATGGAGCTTTGTTTGCTGCTGTTGGTTCCGCAGTAGACAGTCCAGCAGAAGCTCAGCAATTTATGTTCCCGATCACAATACCCTTACTGATTTCATACATGAGCTTGTTTATGTTTATCGTGAAGGATCCTCATGGCACAGTGAGTGTATGGTTATCGATCATACCATTCACATCACCTATTGCAATGATGGGTAGAATCGGCTTTGAAGTACCATTATGGCAATTGTTGCTGTCGATGGGTTCTCTCATTGGCGGGTTCTTGTTGACCACCTGGGTTGCCGGAAGAATCTACCGTGTTGGAATCCTCATGCATGGAACCAAAGTAAGCTTCAAGGTGATGGCGAAGTGGTTTATGCAACGCGGATAATCCAACGCCAGAGTATATTAATTTCAAATCTTTTAAAAGGCCGGGCTAATTGCCTGGCCTTTTTATTTTCTACTATCCTCTCCTACAATGAGAGACACCGCGAGCCAATAGCTTTTTGTTATCTTTCGAAATGGCCAAAGCCGCTCGGATCGCATCCATGGACTTCTATCGGGAACACACCAACCTGAAGTGGGTCATTCTTGCTGTTTCAGTCATCATCAGTGTTGGCACAATCTACTACACAAACATTCTTGTTGAGCAGTTAAAAGGACGGGAACGAAACCAGGTAAGTCTTTTTGCCAAAGCACTGGAGTACACTTCCAACGATACCGACAACAATATTCTTTTTATTACTGAGGAGATCATTTACAAGAACAACTCCATCCCTACTATTTTACTGGATGACAAGGATAACATTGTCAATTTCAAAAATGTAGAGATCGATTCACTCTGGACTCCAAAGGAAAAGGAAAAGGAACTTCAGAAGCAGTTGAAAGAAATGAAACGAACTTATCCTCCGATCGAGATCGTTTCAAAAGATCCTGTGACATCGGAAGTATTCGGCAAGCAATACGTTTATTACAAAAATTCATTTCTGCTAACACAATTGATTGCATATCCCTACATTCAGTTATCCGTCATCGCCATTTTTGGTTTCATCTCTTACTTGGCTTTTAATTATTCAAGAACAGCAGAGCAGAATCGTGTGTGGGTAGGACTTGCAAAAGAAACTGCTCACCAGCTTGGAACACCTTTGTCATCACTTATGGCATGGATAGAAGTGCTGAGAGATGATCCACAGATCCGTGGAAAGGGAATTGTTGAGGAGCTTGACAAGGACATTCGAAAACTAAGAGTTGTGACAGAGCGCTTTTCAAGCATTGGCTCCACTCCTACGTTAAAAGATGAAAACATCTATCAGCTTATTAATAATGTAGTGAGCTATCTGCAGCCACGGGTTTCATCAAAGATCAATATTGAAGTATATACTCTTTCGGAAACGATCAGAGCGAAAGTTCATGCACCCCTTTTTGAATGGGTCATTGAGAACCTATGTAAAAATGCCGTGGATGCCATGGGAAGCACTGGTACGATTGCCATTAAAATCCTTAGGGGTAATGAGGGCAAAGTTTTCATTGACATTTCTGACACCGGAAAGGGCATGAACAAGTCCGTTATTTCAAGCGCCTTCAAACCTGGCTTTACTACCAAAAAGAGAGGCTGGGGCCTTGGACTTGCCCTGGCGAAGCGCATTATTGAATTATACCATCAGGGCAAAATTTTTGTCAAATCGTCGGAAGAAAATCAGGGTACAACCTTCCGGATTGAATTAAAAAGTGCTTAGGCCTTGATGTTGATTTTCAGGCAGTTAGAAGGGTAAAAAATTCCTTTATTTTTAAGTTTGGCTCTTGGCGAAGCCCTTCGCGAAAGCTACTTTTGTGGCCGGATTTTAATGACCACCTAATTATATACCCTCAATGGCAAACTTTGGAAGAATCACTCAGGTAATCGGCCCCGTAGTAGACGTTGCGTTCGATGAACCGGGTACTAAACTCCCTAATATTCTTGACTCTTTATCTGTAACAAAAGGTGATGGAACGGTAGTCGTACTGGAATGTCAGCAGCATCTTGGCGAAGATCGTGTACGCACGGTGGCCATGGATGGAACAGAAGGACTTGTTCGTGGCATGAAAGTAACAGATAGCGGCTCACCAATTCAGATGCCAATCGGAGACGACATCAAGGGTCGCCTTTTCAACGTGGTAGGTCAGGCAATCGATGGTATCAAGCAGCCAAAAGGTGACAAGGGACTTCCTATTCACCGTGCTGCTCCTCTTTACGAAGATCTTACAACTTCAACAGAAGTTCTTTTTACAGGTATTAAAGTTATTGACCTTATCGAACCTTATGCAAAGGGAGGTAAGATCGGTTTGTTTGGTGGAGCCGGTGTGGGTAAAACCGTATTGATCCAGGAATTGATCAACAACATTGCAAAGGCCTATTCAGGACTTTCAGTATTTGCCGGTGTAGGCGAGCGTACCCGCGAAGGAAACGACTTGCTTCGTGAAATGATTGAAGCAGGCATCGTTGATTACGGTGATGCATTCAAGAAATCAATTCATGAAGGCGGATGGGATCTTTCTAAAGTTGACATGGAGAAACTTAAAGACTCCAAGGCAACCTTCGTGTTTGGTCAGATGAACGAACCTCCTGGCGCTCGCGCTCGTGTGGCTTTGTCAGGTCTTACACTTGCTGAATACTATCGCGATGGTGATGGATCAGGCAAAGGCCGTGATATCCTCTTCTTCATTGACAATATCTTCCGTTTCACGCAGGCAGGTTCTGAAGTATCGGCTCTTTTAGGTCGTATGCCTTCAGCTGTAGGTTACCAACCAACGCTTGCATCTGAAATGGGTGCGATGCAGGAACGTATTACTTCAACAAAGAACGGTTCAATCACATCTGTCCAGGCGGTTTATGTACCTGCTGATGACTTGACTGACCCTGCTCCTGCAACAACATTCTCTCACCTTGATGCCACAACGGTATTGAGCCGTAAAATTTCTGAGCTTGGAATTTATCCTGCTGTGGATCCATTGGATTCAACATCACGTATCCTTCGTGCAGACATCGTTGGAGATGAACATTACAATTGCGCACAGCGTGTGAAGATGATCCTTCAGCGTTATAAAGAATTACAGGATATCATCGCTATTCTTGGTATGGATGAGCTTGGGGACGAAGACAAGCAAGTGGTAACACGCGCTCGTCGTGTTCAGCGTTTCCTTTCACAACCATTCCACGTAGCAGAAGCGTTCACCGGATTAAAGGGTGAGCTTGTTGATATCAAGGATACTATCAAAGGCTTTAATATGATCATGGATGGAGAGTTGGATCACCTTCCTGAGTCAGCATTCAATCTTGTTGGTAACATCGATCAGGCAATTGCAAAGGGCGAGAAGTTAATGGCAGAAGCCGCAAAAGCATAAACATGCATTTAGAAATCATCACTCCTGACAAGAAGATATTTGAAGGCGAAGTTTCGTTGGCCTCCTTTCCTGGCTCCGATGGATCGTTTCAGGTATTGAACAACCACGCTCCTCTCATCAGCTTGTTGGCAGATGGAGTGGTGGAGTATAAGACGAAGGAATCACGTCAGCAGGTAAAAATTACTGGCGGTGTTGTAGAAGTTTTGAAAAATAAAGTAATCGTCCTCGCGGACGGTGTGAAAGAATAATTACCATTGCTCAAATAAAAAAAGCCTTCGAATAATTCGAAGGCTTTTTTTATGTCTGTTTTGTCAGGCTTACTGTCTGATGAGCCACTTCACAAAGAACACAACACCGATCAGCAAGGAAATCCCCCCGATAATATTGAAGGCGCTTCCTCCTATAATCAATCCAACGAGACCTACTGCGCCAAAAATTGCGGCAAGCTTCAAATCATTATCCATTGCATTGCCCGCGTGCTGGGATTTTTCTGAATCCTTTTTCGCCACGTAGGATTTAATCTCATTCCTTAAATGCGTTCGCAGAGCCTTCTTTTCTGACTTGCTCATTTGCATGTAGGTCTTCTTCAATGCAGTAACATCTGCTGCAGGATTAGAAGCCAGTACAACAGGCTGCTCAGATATACTCGCAACCAAAGATTCCTGATCAACGATCAATGGAGAAACTTCAATCGCTTTTTGAGATTTCTTGCCTGCATAATAATCAGGTCGACCGAAATTGTAAGAATACTTCGGTGCAGAACATGACGCCAGCGCTACGATAGTCAACAAGACAAGGATTTTAATTTTCATGGTTTATGGATTAGTGGTTTTCTTTCTTTTAAAAATACGGCCGAAGAAGCGTTTCTCAAAGTCCCAAAAAAACTGGAATTGGCCGAAAATGAAACCATAAAATAATAGAAACACATTGTACACAGGCAATATCAGAATGTAATAGATAATGCTTGCCCACAATGGCATAGGTGCATCATTGAACAGCCATGCAAACAGCGGGCGCTTTAAAAACAAAACAGTAAATCCAGTACAGGCAAATACAATCAGGATCATAATAACCTGTAATGCACTTTTGACTTTCCAGCGGGCCTGAAGTTTATCAATCCAACTCACGGTATAATGTTAAGACCTTAAAATAATAATTATTTCCCACCAAACTCATTCCACCATTCCTTGTTTGGAACAGGAGCTTCAATCTTCATCAATTCTTTTTTTACAGGATGAATAAAGCTAAGGCTTCTGGCATGAAGTCCGATGCTACCATCACCGGTTGTGAGTTCAGAACCGTATTTTAAGTCACCCAGGATCGGACAACCTATACTTGAAAGCTGAACTCTGATCTGATGCGGCCTTCCTGTAATGGGCCGAACTTCAATCAGACTGAGTTCCTTCTTCCTGGAAATCAACCGATAACTCAGTTCAGAATGCTGAGCATCTGTTGTCTCTTTCTTAAAGGCAGTCGTTTTATTTTTCTTCTCATCCTTTCTTAACCAATGCACAAGCGTATCCTCAATTTTTGAAGGTCGTTGATCTGTAATGGCCCAATATATTTTCTCAGTTTCCCGTGACCGGAAAAGCTCATTCATCCTTGCAAGTGCTTTTGAAGTACGTGCAAAGACAACCACTCCGCTTACGGGTCGATCCAGGCGATGCACGACACCCAGAAACACTTCACCCGGCTTCCCATACTTTACTTTGATGTATTCCTTACCAATTTCGACCAGAGGCTTGTCACCGGTTTCATCACCCTGTACAAGCACACCTGAGGCCTTGTTGATGACAAGGAGATGGTTGTCTTCATAAAGAATGCTAAGAGGCTGGCTCAATGTGAGTGCAAAATTTTATTAAGCGAAGATAGTTAATCTAAGATTGGACATACTGAGTTCTGAAATACCAAACCTTAACCAACAGGCTAATCCTTAAACTCAGACGTAAAATGAAACTTGATATCTGGAAAATTATCCTGAACCATTTGAAGCCATGCTCTTGACTCGGCCATAAATACTACTTTACCATCCTTATCCCGGGCGATGTATCTCAGCTTTGAGTTTATAAATTCCTGGAGCTTGGTCTCACTGTCGCTGCTGATCCAGCAGGCTTTAAACATATTCTGTGATACAAATTCAACTGTTGCACTATACTCATGCTTTAAGCGGAATTGGATTACCTCAAACTGAAGTGCTCCAACGGTTCCAATTACTTTTCTGTTTCCAATATCAAACGTGAAAAGCTGAGCGACGCCTTCTTCCATTAGCTGAAGCAATCCTTTTTCAAGCTGCTTGCTTTTCATTGCATCCTTATTGATGACCTCTTTGAAGATCTCCGGAGAAAAACTTGGTATCCCGGTGTATTGATACTTCTCTCCCTCAGTAAGAGTGTCGCCGATCTTCAGATTTCCTGTATCATAGATCCCGACAATATCTCCCGGCCAGGCTTCATCAATTGTCTCCCGATCCTGCGCAAGGAATGCTGTTGCGTTGGAAAAACGGAAACTCTTTTCCTGCCTTACGTGATAGTAATTATTACCTCGCTCGAAAGTTCCTGAACAAACACGAACGAATGCGATCCGGTTTCTGTGCTTGGGATCCATGTTTGCGTGAATCTTAAAAACAAAACCGGAGAACTTTGCTTCTTCCGGAGGAATGACACGAACGGTCGTCTCACGGGGACGTGGAGTCGGAGCAATGCGGATAAAAGTGTCCAGCAATTCTTTAACACCAAAGTTATTTACGGCACTTCCGAAAAAAACAGGGGCAACAATACCATCCTGATACTTTTGAATATCAAAATCAGGATAAACACCCTCCACTAACTCAACATCCTGACGCAACTGTCTGGCATTATTCTCTCCAACAAGCTTGTCAATTTCTTCACTGTTGATATCATCTATCTGGATACCTTCCTGAACAACCGTCTTGCTGGGTGTAAACAGGTTCAGTGTTTTATCATAGAGATTATAAACTCCTTTAAAAGTCTTTCCCATGCTGATCGGCCAGCTAAGAGGCCGAACTTTGATACTCAGTTTTTCTTCGATCTCATCCAGCAGATCAAAAACATCCTGTCCTTCACGATCAAGTTTATTGATGAAGCAAATTACTGGTGTATTTCTCATTCGGCACACCTCCATCAATTTTTCAGTCTGAGACTCGACACCCTTCACACAATCAATGACCAGGATCACACTGTCCACAGCGGTAAGCGTACGGTATGTATCTTCGGCAAAGTCCTGGTGACCTGGAGTATCCAGTAAATTGATCTTAATATCCTGATAATTAAATCCCATAACAGAGGTTGCCACAGAGATACCTCTCTGCTTTTCAATCTCCATCCAATCACTTCGGGCGTGATCCTTTATTTTGGATGACTTGACGGCACCTGCTTTTTGTATGGCTCCCCCGAATAGCAAGAGCTTTTCAGTGAGGGTTGTTTTTCCTGCATCCGGGTGACTAATGATGCCAAACGTTCTTCGTTTAGCGATTTCCTGGCTAATATTCATAAGTAAAGTGCCGCAAAGGTATAGTCAAAAGGTGAAATCTGAACTTTGTTTTATAAAGTCTATGGAGTTATCTAATGGCTACTCTATAAATTGCACTCAAACAAAAGACCATTATGAATACAAGAAGATTCGGCCGAACGAACTGGAACATCAGTGAGATAGGATATGGCATGTGGGGACTTGCCGGATGGACTGGAAATGAAGAGGATGAAATAGAAAGAGCTCTTGAAAAATCGGTAGAGTTGGATTGCAATTTCTTTGACACAGCCTGGGGATATGGAGCAGGAAAAAGTGAACAGATCCTTGGAAAATTGCTTCGCAGACATCCAAATAAAAAGCTATATGCTGCCACGAAAATTCCTCCGATGAATTTCAAATGGCCATCAAAGCCTGAATACCGGATAGAGGATTGCTTTCCCGCTTCACACATTATTGAATACACTGAGAAGAGTTTAAAGAATCTGAATGTTGAAAGCATCGATCTCCA
The DNA here is from genome assembly GCA_013141055.1 of Cyclobacteriaceae bacterium. Classification (NCBI taxonomy): domain Bacteria; kingdom Pseudomonadati; phylum Bacteroidota; class Cytophagia; order Cytophagales; family Cyclobacteriaceae; species Cyclobacteriaceae bacterium. The sequence goes on from JABFRS010000001.1 coordinate 1,610,114, forward strand.
GCAATTTCATGTATGGGATGATCAATGGTCTGTTTCAGATGAATGGAAAGAAGCTGTTGCCAAATTGAAAAAAGAAGGAAAGATCAAAAGTATTGGGATTAGCGTGAATCGATGGGAACCTGAAAACGTTCTCAATACATTAAGAACAGGATTAATAGATTCCGTTCAGGTGATCTATAATATTTTTGATCAGGCGCCAGAGGATCATCTCTTTCCTCTCTGCAAGAAATTAGACATCGGGGTGATTGCAAGAGTACCTTTTGATGAAGGTACGCTCACCGGAACGATGACGAAAGACACTACTTTCCCAACAGATGATTGGCGATCAACTTATTTCGTTAAAGAGAATCTCATTTCAAGTGTGGAGCATGCTGATGCACTAAGACCACACATCCCGGCAGGAATGACAATGCCTGAACTTGCTTTGAAATTTATTTTACTCAACGATGATGTCCATACCACCATACCCGGGATGAGAAAAGTAAAAAATGTTGAAGCAAACATGGCAGCGAGCTCAGGTAGTAAGCTTGAAAAATCCCTTGCCCTCAAGTTGAAAAGTCATCGGTGGGATCGTACCACAACCGAATGGTCGCAATAGTTTAAACAAGTATTGATTTAAACTTAGAAGGATCGCTCAGCGTCTTTGATATTCCTTTCGTGACAGATAACAAAGGATGTTGATCAATATGGGTTTTAAGTCCAATGGTTGTTTCAAGGCGTTCTTTCAAGCCTCTCAGCAATGCACCACCACCTGTAACATAAATTCCATTGGAATAAATATCGCCGGCCAGTTCCGGAGGACATGTTTCAAGTGTTTGAACAATACTCTCCTCTATTGATGTAATTGATTTGTTCAACACCTCTGCAATCTCCTTGTGGTCAGTCTGCCTGTTTACAGGAATCCCCTCAAGGATATCCTTTCCCCTCACCATCATGGGCGCTGGAGGATTGACAATATCATTCATCACGGCTCCCACCTGAATTTTGATCTGCTCCGCAGTTCTTAAACCAATAGACATTCCATGATGTCTTCGAAAGAAATCCTGGATCTCTTCATTAAATATATCTCCGGCAACGCGACTGGATTGAAATACTGCTATCCCCGAAAGGGATATAACAACGATCTCAGTGATGCCGCCACCGATGTCTACGATCATTTTACCATCAGGCTCACGAATGTTAAGTCCCATGCCCATTGCCGCGGCAAGTGGCTCGAATAGAAGAAAGGATTTTCTTGCATTGAATTGGTCGAGTGTATCACGCAAAGCCCTGCGCTCTACTTCCGTAGTTGAATATGGAACTCCGGAAATGATCGTATCGAAACCTCTCAGACGGGTAGATCGTGCATAGATCTTCGATACCATCTCACGAATCATCCTGGAAGCAGATTCATAGTCAGCGATCACTCCACGCACAAGTGGTTTAACTGTCTTTAAATTATAGTGACTTTTTTCAAAAATCGTATAAGCGTCGTTCCCTACTGCCTTCACTGAATTATTTTCCCTATCAAATACTATGTAGGATGCCTGCGACAAAAGAATATTCTCTTTATCAGTTAAAAGAGTATTGTCGTTTCCGAGATCAATGGCGAAGCTCTTGGTTTTAAATAGATTCATAAAAATTGTATTGATGAATAAATGTAAAAGGAATAGCCGTGAGAGTACAGATTGCGCTATTATAAATTCATTATTGTAAGAATTCATTAAAACGCTTCTGGACCATCCCTTTCCAACATCAGTTTATAGAGCATGACGGCTTATTTAATGCACCCGGCATTTTTCCTAAAAAGTCATCATTTTCATTATAAATCCAAGGTTTTCCTGCCATTGTGTCACTTTTGAGCCTAAAAAGCCTATTGGCATAACCATTGATTAAGGAGGAGAGACCAGACTAAAAACAACTAGAAATATCATGGGAAAAATAATAGGAATAGACTTAGGAACGACCAACTCCTGCGTTGCCGTAATGGAAGGCAGCGAGCCGGTGGTCATTGCCAACAGCGAGGGAAGAAGGACAACACCTTCGATCGTCGCATTTTTAGATAACGGAAAAGGTGAACGCAAAGTGGGAGATCCTGCAAAGCGTCAGGCTATCACCAATCCAAAGAACACCGTTTCTTCCATCAAGCGTTTTATGGGGAAAAAATTCGCCGAAGTAAGTGGCGAAATGAAGATGGTAAGCTACGGAGTTGAAAGTGGAAGCAACGACACAGTGCGTGTTCGCATCGGTGATCGCTTATATACACCTCAGGAATTATCTGCAATGATCCTTCAGAAAATGAAGAGCACAGCAGAAGATTATCTTGGAACAACTGTTACCGAGGCAATCGTTACAGTTCCAGCATACTTTAATGATGCTGAACGTCAGGCAACAAAAGAAGCCGGACAGATCGCAGGTCTTGATGTAAAACGTATTATCAACGAACCGACAGCAGCAGCACTTGCTTACGGTCTTGATAAGAAAAGCAAAGACATGAAGATCGCTGTGTATGACCTTGGTGGTGGTACATTCGACGTGTCAATCCTTGAATTGGGAGATGGTGTATTTGAAGTGAAGTCAACCAATGGTGATGTTCACCTTGGTGGTGACGACTTTGATATGCGCATCATGAACTGGCTTGCTGATGAATTCAAGTCAGATAAGAATATTGATTTAAGAAAAGATCCAATGGCGCTTCAACGCCTGAAGGAAGCAGCAGAAAAAGCCAAGATTGAATTATCAAGCTCGCAGGAGACTGAAATCAATCTTCCTTACATCACTTCTGTGGATGGTGTACCTGAGCACTTGGTAAGAAAACTCAGCCGCGCAAAGTTTGAACAACTTTGTGATGACTTGATCAAGAGAACATTGGAGCCATGCCGCAAAGCGGTTGCTGACTCAGGTGTTTCTGTTGGACAAATTGATGAAGTGATCCTGGTAGGAGGTTCTACCCGTATCCCAAGAATTCAGGAAGAAGTAGAAAAATTCTTCGGCAAGAAACCATCCAAGGGAGTTAATCCTGATGAAGTGGTAGCAGTAGGTGCTGCGATCCAGGGTGGTGTATTGACAGGAGAAGTTAAGGATGTGTTATTGCTGGATGTTACTCCACTTTCATTGGGTATCGAAACAATGGGTGGTGTATTCACGAAGCTCATTGAATCCAACACAACGATTCCTTCAAAGAAATCAGAAGTGTTTTCAACAGCATCTGATAGTCAGCCATCTGTAGAAATACATGTATTGCAAGGCGAGCGCGAGATGGCGCAATACAATCGTACGATCGGAAGATTCCACCTGGATGGAATTCCTCCAGCACCGCGCGGTATGCCAAAGATTGAAGTAACATTTGATGTGGATGCGAATGGTATCCTTCATGTGTCTGCAAAAGATCAGGGTACTGGCAAAGAGCAGAAGATCAGAATTGAAGCTTCCAGCGGTTTAACCGATGCGGAAATTCAAAAGATGAAGCAGGAGGCACAAGCCAATGCAGAATCTGATAAGAAGGAAAAGGAAAAGATCGAAAAGATCAACGCGGCTGATTCACTCATCTTCCAGACTGAAAAACAGTTGAAAGAATTTGGTGATAAACTTTCAGAAGGAAACAAGACCGCCATCAACGGTGGACTTGAAAAATTGAAGGAAGCACATAAGGGTCAGGACATCACAGCGATTGAAAGCGCTATGGAAGCTCTTAACGCTGCGTGGCAGGCTGCTTCTCAGGAAATCTATGCAGCATCTGGTGCAGGTGCAGCAGGTGGTCCTCAGGCAGGTGCTCCAACCGATGGCGGCAACACAGGTGGTGCAACTACCGGAAGTGCTGATGCAACGGATGTAGAGTTTGAGGAAGTAAAGAAGTAATTCAGAATAGATTAAAGAACAAAAGCGCTCCGGGAAACTGGAGCGCTTTTTTTATATCAGTTAGCAATAGATCTCAACAATAACTTCCATTTCTTAATGAACCTCAACTATACATTTCCCGTTCTTGTCTTCTGATAAGTAAGGGGGCTATAGGTTCTTTTTGGAATACCTGGAATGCCTGGATAGCAAAAGTTAGGAAGTCTAAAACCTAATAATTTGCTCAGTTGCACACTTTTTTGAGTGTGCACCACCGTTTCCAGCATCAATTCAACGAAAATCACTCAAAAGCACGGTCGACCCACGGTCACCCCACGGTCACTCCACGGTCACCCCCCTCGATTTAAGGGGAAGACCAGGCAATGGAACTGGGTAAGAGCTGTGAAGCAGGCCTTTTCATTGGGAAGGGATCAGAGAAGATTGCACTAATTTGAAGACGCAGGATCGAGCTGGATTATCAGTCTCAGGACTAAAATGATTAATCAGTACATTAGGGCCAGATGGACTGTGCTGACGATTGCTGTATCGTTTATAAATATCTTTCAGCGTGAAAATTAAAGATGCTTTAACAGAAGTTCTGGATGTCGATCATGGTTTAGTAAAGACATTTCTCACACTTCTATACAATCCCAAAAAAGTACTCGATAACACTGCTGCCTATACAAGCCCACTGAGGTTTTCCCTTATTTTAACATCGATCGGATGTGCCATTCTTCTGTTCACCGTGAAGATCTTTTCTGATAGCGATGATTTTACGTGGGCAATTCCACGACGTGTATTTGAAACAAGAGAATCATACTCGAACTTTAACGACTCTTTCAAATCTGCAATCTTTCTTATTGAGATCGTTCCAGTATTCTACCTGACATTACTTATCATAAATCTCAAATGGCAGAAGATCAGATCACAAAGCCTGCCGATAAGTCTTTATATCATCTCTGAGTCAGTCTTCATAGTAACCTTCTTCTCAGCTATTGCTGAAATAGCCTTATCGGATACGACTTCCGCCACTATGACGACCTATACGTTATTCTGGATGATTCCGACTTTTGCATATCTGCTCTTTTCATTAAGTGTTATTCACGAACAAAAGTTTAAGGGTGTATTGAAATCAGTGTTGATCGTTTCAATCACTTTCTTCCTTTACTCCTTTGTGGCGGATCCGTTTTTTCAATTCGCTTATCATCGGATGGTGAATGGCAAACACCTGATATATCATACAACAGTGACGTCTGATTTTAAACCTCAGGAGATCTCCTATGAAATTGAAGGCCCTCCTCCATCAGCGCTTGCAATGCGAAATGACACCCTGGAAGTATTTTTAGATGGCGCTCCTTACCATTCGAAGATTATTACCACCCGAGGTATCATGGGAGGAAGCCTCTACGAATTCCAGGTAAAGAACTATTTTCTTTTAGCGAATCAAGTCTCTGTCGCTTTTGGGGAGCCGGTCAATAATCACCTGCCTGTTGATATCCGATTGAACGATCAGCACAAGAACTTTCAGATTGAAATCCGTGATCAAACAACTATACTTTATAATGGTGTAACTCAGGACAGCGCTGGAACTTTTATCATTTTAAGCGCAGGATATCAGCAAAGTTCAACGGGGACACGGCCCTATTTAAATATTCAAAAACTTTTAAATCATCATGGAGATCTCACCATGGATCGCTCTGCAAGGATCGACAGTGTTTTTCCATTTCCACATCATGGCTTCTACAAGGCAATTGTCACTGATTCTCTCATTTCAGTTATGGATTATAATAGTCCGGCAGCCTCAACAGAAAACGTATTCAATGCAACACTGACCGTTCCATCAGAAGTGTCTAAAATGACACTGAGAACATTTTCGTATAACAATCGATTTATTGAAAAATGGTCCAATGTTATCTATGAAAAAGAAACACGGTACTCTCCGACTTTCAGGGCACATCTGATTACAGGTCCTGGTAAGGATCTATATTCAATTTATACTGTTCCCAATGACACGAATGTGTGCATCTTCATCCATTCATTAAACATCGGATCCGGTAAGGTTAACTTCTTCAGGAAAATCAACCCTCAAAATGATGAGGTATTTATTCAAAAAGCGGCGTGTGATAAAGACGGGCTCTATCTCGGTGGAAGAATCGGTAATCTGTTTGCGGGTAATCCTTTTCAGAAATCTTATACGCTGGCGACCTTGATGAAGCTTGACATAATTACAGGCAGCACTATTAAAACCATAAATTATGGGAGCACTTATAACGGTGCTTATTCCTTTTTTGGAGATTTTTCAACCACTCCAGATCACCTGATCTTATCCATGAGAACTGATACTTTCCCTTTTGGCTTCTTCGATAATGTCAATCGAAAATTAATAATCATAGACAAGAAGGACTTATAATTAGATCCCTCAATTATTAGTAGCTCATTGCTCCTAATTCCTAACTATAATTTATCTTTGTGGCCCTTTAAATGGGTCGAGTATGTTGATAATGAAATTTGGTGGTACGTCGGTTGGCAAACCAGAGCGTTTGAAAACGATAGCAGAGCTGGTTCTTCGTACGCCTGGAAAGAAAATTGTTGTGCTTTCTGCTCTCAGTGGAACTACCAATACCCTTGTGAAGATTGGTGAACACTTGTTAGCCGGCAAAAAAAGTGAAGCAGAGAAAGAGATCAGTCAGCTCGAAAAGCACTATATACAATACGCAACTGAATTATATTCTTCACCTGAATACACTGCCATAGGTCAGGATATTGTAAGCCGATACTTCAGTCTGATCCGTCTTCTGGCAGCAGGAGCATTTGATGACCGCAGCAATCGTGAGCTTCTTGCACAGGGAGAGCTTGCCTCAACAGAGTTCTTCTATTATTATCTCCGTCAGCAGAAAGTAGATTCGAGATTACTTCCTGCGCTTCATTTTATGTCAATTGATGAAAATCAGGAACCTGAATTGGAGAAGATCAGCGAACGACTGAAGGCGCTTCTCCCGTCTATGAGTCATCTTGATGTTCTTATCACGCAAGGATACATCTGCCGCAATCATCGCAATGAAATTGATAACCTGAAACGAGGCGGAAGTGATTATACTGCTTCTCTAATCGGTGCTGGTATACGCGCAGAAGAAATCCAGATCTGGACTGACATCGATGGAATGCACAATAATGATCCGCGTGTTGTGAAGAAAACCATGCCGATTGCAGAGCTCACGTTCGACGAAGCATCAGAGCTTGCCTATTTCGGTGCAAAGATCCTGCATCCTTCTACCATTGTACCTGCGCAGAAGTATGGAGTGCCTGTGCGTCTCAAGAATACCATGGATGAAAAGGCCTTCGGTACCCTTATCAGCAACAAAGGAACCAGCGGACAATTCAAAGCCATTGCTGCAAAAGATGGTATCATTGCGATTAACATTAAATCTTCCCGAATGCTTCTTGCGTTTGGTTTCTTACGCCGTGTGTTTGAGGTGTTTGAAAAATACAAGACATCGATCGATATGATCTCAACATCCGAGGTTGCGGTTTCAGTCACCATTGATGATGCCAGCCACTTATCAGAAATCACTGGAGAACTCGAAAATTTCGGTATCATTGAAGTGGACAAAAATCAGTCAATCATTTGTGTGGTGGGCAATCGGCTTGCTGAAAAGGAGGGTGTATTGAAAGAGGTATTTCAATCGCTTGCAGATGTCCCTGTCCGCATGGTTTCCTACGGTGGAAGTCATAATAACATCTCCATTCTGGTGGATACTGCACAAAAAGAAAAATCCTTACGACTGTTAAATCAGGGGCTTTTTAACCTTGGGGAATAGCAATTTTCCCATGTTAAACCGCTTATAAGATTTAGTCAGAATTAATATGCTTGGACTCTGAAAAGGGGTTTTTTGGTTTATCTTTACTTACGACCTAAAACCGTTCTCTCATGGAAGTCTTCATTGTCATCATCTTCATAGTTGGCTACTTCGCCATCGCACTGGAGCATCCCATCAAAATCAATAAAACCGCATCAGCCTTATTGACGGGTGTGTTATGCTGGACTATTTATGCGTTATCCTCGGATGATAAAGAACATGTAGGACTTCAACTCGGCGAGCATCTCAGTCAGATCTCTTCTATTCTGTTTTTCCTGCTTGGAGCAATGACGATTGTAGAATTAGTCGATGCTTACCAGGGTTTCCGATTAATCACCGATAAGATTCAAACAAAAAATGCAGTAAAGCTTTTGTGGCTTATCTGTTTGGTGACTTTCTTTCTATCCTCCATACTCGACAATCTTACAACTGCAATAGTAATGGTGTCACTCATCCGCAAGTTGATTCCATCGAAAGATATGCGAATGTTTTTTGCAGGTATGATTGTGATCGCTGCAAATGCCGGTGGCGCGTGGACGCCTATCGGGGATGTTACTACTACCATGCTTTGGATTGGCGGACAGATCTCTACTGGAAATATTATTAAAGTACTTTTTATTCCAAGCATGGTCTGCATGCTTGTTCCGTTGCTTTATCTAACGTTTACAATGAAGGGAAGCCTGGGTGAGGCTCCTAAGGAAGACGAAAACGGAGGCGATGAAAAAGAGAACATCAAGGGAAGCAACATCATGCTTTTTCTTGGAGTAGGAGCTTTGGTTTTTGTTCCTGCTTTCAAGACGATCACCCATCTTCCTCCTTATATCGGAATGTTGCTGGGACTAGGAGTATTGTGGGTAGTTTCTGAATTAATCAATCCACATGCTGATGAGACATTGAGAAAACCTTATACTGCAGCGGGCGCTCTTCAACGCATTGATACTTCAAGTGTCCTTTTCTTTTTGGGGATTTTGTTAGCTGTAGCTGCCCTTGAGTCGATGGAAATCCTTCATCACTTTGCTGTCTGGTTAGATTCTACAGTAGGAAGCCAGTCAGTGATCATCACACTTATTGGAATGCTTTCCGCGATTGTGGATAATGTTCCATTGGTAGCTGCCAGTATGGGAATGTACAGCATGGATACATATCCCATGGATCACTTCATATGGGAATATCTTGCTTATTGTGCAGGAACAGGAGGTAGCATTCTGATCATTGGTTCTGCAGCAGGAGTTGCTGTGATGGGAATGGAAAAAATCGATTTCATCTGGTATATGAAACGAATCAGTCTCATTGCTTTACTTGGATACTTTGCCGGATGCGGATCATACCTCTTGATCTACAACCTCATGCATTAGTTTGAAAGAGGGGATTTCCTGTCGATCCTGAATGAAAATCCTGTTGATAAAAACAGGTTGTTTACTTTTTCCACTCTACTCAACCCGGCAGAAATATCAATTTGCAATTGCGGAGCGAGCAGGTAAGTAAATCCTCCATCAAAGCCATGCTCTCCTGGCCATCCATCTGGCATATAGTTAAAATACTCAATGAACATACCTACTCTTTCTGTCGGGAGGTAATTGAAACAAAAAGAGGCTGTGAAATAATTTTTCTGACGGACATGATCCCAGAGAAAACCAATGTTATAGTTGATTGCCGTGTTGGGATAGAAATCATTTTGGAATAATAGAAGAAATTCAGGGCCAACATTCATCTTTGTTGATGCGCCAATCGGCACGATAACATTCATCAGGATGTCGATCTCCGGCAATCCATGATACTGCTTAACAATACTAAGCTTGACACCCAGTGATACAGGTGATATCTCATTGTAGGGGACAGCTTCTGTTCTATCCAAAAATTGCTTTGAGCTAATCCTTAATTCGGCACTTTTTGAAAGGCCTGTGCGAAAAAGTACGATCGGCAAATGATACTGTTCACCATTATATCTTTTGAAATAATCAAAACCCACTTCAAATTGAAAGTGACCAGGAGCAACTGTAAAGGGAGTCTCTGCCACGCCCGGTCGATCCACGGTAAGTTCATTCAGCTTGCTTTGAGAAGCAGCGCTGATAACATTCAACAAACAAATAGCGATAAATAAAAACCTTCCCATACAAAAAAAATAGAATCACAGAGGATTGAAACCGGAGCTGATCAATCTAACAGGCGTGATGCATACGCCAGCAGGGAAGAATTCTAAAGTACGAGAATGTTGTGATCGAGAAATAATTTGGGAGAGGGCTTACTGCACGAAATTATTTGCAGAAAACTATGCGCCTGTACAAAGCTGACAGTGGAGAAGATCGCTTGACTTATATGATAAACGGGAAATTCATTTGATACGATAGAGTTAGAAGCGCTTAAACTTACCACCTGACGAAATTCATGAAGGTCAACTTCAGAGTCCTCACTGAAATCATAACCCATTTCTGTTGGAAGATCATCAGGCTGAACCATAAAATCATTCGGCGAAGAATATCCTGTTGATGATAAAAGCACCATGAGGATAAAGCCAATAGAAAGTATTTTTTTCACTATTTAAATTTAATGATTATTCAATCGATAATAAACCTCTCAAAAGATCATCCAGTAAAATCATTCTTAAAACATATACCCAAGCCGGACACCAGCCGTCCATTGAGTTCCGTTGGCAACCCCATTTGCATAGAGATTTGTAAACGTTTCTGTGTACACAAAGTGTACCTGAAATAAGCTACCACCACCGCCTGAATCAATGTCAAACCCAATCGAGCCCTGAATGCCAAATTGATTTCGCTCATAGTTCTCCGTTACAAAATTATAAGGATGAAATCCATCTATTATGCTTTGGTACGTCTGATTTACGCGTGACATGTGGATCAATGTTGGCCCTACAGCCCCACTCAATCTCATTCCTTGCTGAAGAAAATCTTTTGGAGTGCGGATCAAAATTGTCAACGGAAATTCAATAGTGCTGAATCTTAATCGTTCCAGATGAGTAGAGTCAGGATCACCACTTCTATATCCTTCAGGAGTATTGACAAAAACCCAGGGATGAGAAAAAGCTCCACCTGTAACATCAGTGCCATTAATACCTGCACCACGTTGCTGAAATCCAACACCTAATCCGATTCCGAGCCATTTATTAAAATAATACTCAGCCCTGAAATTAAATCCAATGGATGGTTTGATGAAGTAAGTGGCTTGCGTCTCTCCATAAATCGAACTGAAATACTGATTGAAGCTAATCCCAACATGGAATTTTTTGTCGTTGGCATCCTCCAATTCTCCATCCCTTATAATCTTCTCTTTCAGCGATTGCTGAGAGAATCCAGAATGAGAAAGCAGCACTATAAAAGCAAATGCTGCAAGACAGGTAATTTTTTTCATATCACTTACAATTAACTTCATTTTCCAACTTTATGCCCTGTACTCTTATTCCACAGTTGATAGATAGCTGGCAATGTCACCAGCGTAAGAATGGTGGCAGAGATTAATCCACAAATCACAACAACCGCCAAAGGCTTTTGTGTCTCCGATCCTATCCCCGTTGACAACGCCGCAGGCAGCAATCCTAAGCCCGCCATCAATGCTGTCATGACAACAGGACGAACACGGGTCATCGCTCCTTCAATAATGGCTTCTTTCAATTCCAGTCCCTGATCATACATTTTATTAAATACATCTACCATGATCACACCATTCTGAACACAGACACCAAAGAGTGCTATGAATCCAACTCCTGCTGAGATGCTGAAATTGATTCCCCCAAAGTAGAGACCCAGGATCCCTCCGATTAAAGCAAAAGGCACATTCAGCAAAACGATACCAGCATACTTCAATGAATTGAACATGAAGAACAACCACATAAAGATCAACGTAATGGAAATCGGCACTACAATTTTTAATTGATTAGTGGCCCGCACCTGGTTTTCAAATTCACCATTCCACGTCATCTGATATCCCTTACCAAGCTTCACAGCTGCACCAACTTTCCCCTGTGCTTCTGCAATGGTGCTTCCCAGATCGCGCCCGCGAACGGAGAATTTAATCGGAATGAATCGTTGATTAGCCTCACGATAAACAAAGGCGGGTCCCGTCTGACGAATGATATCAGCTATTTCTGACATAGGAATTTTTGTTCCATTGGTACACGGAACCATCAGCTTACCAATCTCCTTTTCTGATTTTCTATATTCAGGAGAGAAGCGAACGCGAATATCAAATCTTCTTTCACCTTCATAAAAAGTAGAAACCTTCTTTCCGCCAACAGCCATCTCGATCAGGTTATTGGCCTCAACCACATTTGCACCGTAGCGAGCCATCTTGAGTCGATTCAGCTCAACGCGTAATTCAGGCTGACCCAGGCTTTTAAAAATCCCCAGATCCTGAACGCCACGAATCGTTGCCATTATATTTCTTACGCTATCAGCTTTTCGCTCCAGCACAACAAAGTCATCACCAAAAATCTTGATCGCCATTTCACCCTTTACACCTGAAACAGCCTCCTGAACGTTGTCTGAAATAGGTTGGGAAAATCCAAAGACGATACCCGGAAACTCAGCAAGCAATTTATCCTGCATGTCCTTGATGATCTCTTCTTTTGAAACGCCGCGTGTCCAATCATCTTTTGGATATAAATCGACGAAGAACTCAACATTGAAGAATCCGGTTGGATCCGTTCCATCATTTGGACGACCATTCTGTGAAATGACACCCTTCACTTCGGGATACTTTGTAAATATCTGACGCATCTCACCCGAGATCACATTTGCTCTTGAGAACGTGATGCTTTGAGGCATACTTGCTCTTACATAAATTGAACCTTCATTCAATTGCGGAAGAAATTCTGTTCCCAGCTGACCACCGATTCCAAGACTCACAAGCAACAGAGCAACAGAAAGTCCAATGCTCAGTTTAGGTTTTGAAAGCGACCATTCAAGAGCTGGTTTGTAAACTCTCTCAAGTGATTTAACGAGGATATTATCACGCTCTCTTACATTCTTCTTCAATAATATCTGACATAGTACAGGAACAAGAGTGAGCGTAAAGATCAATGCTCCGGCCAATGCAAACCCAATGGTGTAAGCCAATGGACTGAACATCTTACCCTCCACTTTTTGGAATGCAAAAATTGGCAAGAGAGCAGTGATAATGATAAGCTTGGAGTATAAAATAGGCTTACCCATTTCAACTGAAATTCTTTTAACCATACCCATTTTTGCCATGGGATTGAATTTGGCGAGACCTAATTCATGCTGCCTATGCGCGAGATAAACAAAGACTCCTTCCACCATCACCACCGCACCATCAATGATAATTCCGAAGTCAATAGCACCAATAGAAAGAAGATTGGCAGACATGCCTTTGATCTTCATACAAATGAATGCAAACAGCAGCGCCAGCGGAATGATGATCGCCACGATAACGGTTGTTCTCCAGTCCAAGAGGAAAATGGAAAGAATGAAGGTTACTAATAACATTCCCACTATCAGATTCTCCATGACCGTATGAGTGGTCAGGTTAACAAGAGTCGTGCGATCATAAAAAACTTTGATCTTTACGCCATCCGGCAATACTCTGCCGTTAAGATCGTCGATGGTAGTATTAAGAAGCTGAAGAACCTCACTTGGATTTTCTCCCTTGCGAAGAAGAACAATACCCTCCACAACATCCTGTTCATCTCCACGTCCGACTTTCCCAAGTCTTGGCTTATAGGATTCTGTAACCTCAGCAACATCTTTCACGAAAATGGGTGTTCCATTTATGTTCTTAACGATGATTGTTTCGATGTCGGACATTTTTTTGATCAGACCCAGGCCCCGAACTAAAAATGTCTGTGGACCACTTTCTATTACGTCACCTCCGACGTTTCCATTGTTTTCCTGGACGGCATCAAAAACATCTTCAGCTGAGAATTGATAAGCAATGAGGCGATTGGGATCCAATGTCACCTCGAAGATCTTTACCTCACCACCAAAGCTGATCACATCAGCAACGCCTGAAACTCCTTTTAGCCTTTTATCAATTACCCAATCCTGAATCTCTTTAAGTTCACGTATTGACTTGCCTTCTCCTGCAAGAGTGTACCGGTAAATTTCTCCGGTTGGTCCGGAGGGAGGCTGAACTTCTGCTTCCGCACCATCAGGCAAAGTGACGTTCTCGATTTGATTATACACTACCTGGCGTGCATAGAAATCATCTACATCATCATCGAAAAAGATCGTTACAACCGAAAGACCGAAAAGTGAAATCGAACGGAGGCTTGTCTTTTTTGGAACAACATTCAACTCCATTTCTACAGGAATGGTGACGAACTTTTCCATTTCTTCGGCACTTCTTCCAGGCCACTGGGTAATGATAACAACACGGGTGTTGATCACATCGGGAAATGCTTCAATAGGCGTCGCTAAAAAACTGCGAATACCCAGCGCGACGATAACGAAGGTTCCCATAAAAACAATCATCTTGTTCTTAAGAGAGAATGTTATGATCGACTTGATAAATTTATTCATGAGTATGAGTCGTGCTGTGAAACTTTATTTCAGGTTGTAACCGGTTAGTACAAAAAGAGATCCTTCAGCGATGATGCGATCTCCTTCTTTTATACCTCCTTTGATTTCCGTGCTTTGGTTATAATTTTTTCCTACCAACACTTTCACTTTTTCAAATGTGTTGTGTTCTACTTCTTTCATAACAAAGTAGTTGTTGTTCTCCAGTACAATGGAGGTTTGAGGAACCGCTAATACTCTTACAAGATTCTTTGGGGTGATAATTACATTGGCAAACATTTCAGGCTTCAGCAATCCGTCCTTGTTAACCAATTCTGTTCTGACCCTGATCACACGGGATTGAGGATCCAGCATAGTGCCGATCTTTTTAATGGAACCTTTAAACTCTTTGTCAGGATAAGCGATGGTTTTAACCGTCACGAGATCCCCTTCACTTACTTTCGCCATGTCACTTTCATGCACGTTAGCCCATACCCAGATCGTTTCAAGATCACTGATCGTGAAAATATTCATCGCATTGTCGGTACGGATCTGAGTTCCTTCATTAATATTTCTTTCTACGATGTATCCGGATCTTGGAGCCACTACCCTGAACATGGCATCAAGTTCTTTGGAAGAGCCTCCGTACAGTTCAAGAATCTGCTTTTTTTCATTGAACTCAGACTGATCATTGCTGAAGTCTTTCTGAACTTCAGCATACTCTTTAGCAGACAACATTCCTGATTTGAACAATTCTGTAGAGCGTGCAAGATTTGATTCTGCTACTTCAAAGTTTGCCTTGGCGATATTGTAATCCCGTTGATAGGTACTGATATCGGTACTGAGAATGGTGGCCAGTATTTCACCTTTCTTTATATAATCACCCAGGGAGACATTCACTTTACTGACGCTTCCGCTAACAATCGGATATACACGAACGACGTTATTCTCATCGAAGCTTACCTCTCCAACAGCCGCGAACTCATCCATAGCAGGAATGCTGCGGGCGGTATCAATCTGAACATATTTTAGCTGCTCATCTGTAAATGAAATTTTGTTAGAGGCTTCCTTTACTTCCGGCTTTTTCTCCTCTTTTTTTGAACACGCTCCTATTAAAATCAATAGAGCAAAAAAGTAACTTGTCTTTATCATAGTAGCGGGCATTAATAGTCAATTAAAGTTTGGCCGACGGAAAAATTTAATTCATTTACATTATTCAGATACTGTTGCTTCAGCTCTATCAGCTGAATGTTAGTCAGAATAAAAATGCGTTGTTGATCGATAAACTGAAGCAAGCTGATGTTGCGCTTCTGAAAATTCTGATTCGTGCTTTTATTCAAATCTGCCAGACGATCGAGAAATTGAATATTATAATTCAGCAAACCTGAATTTGAATTTTTATATCTGTTGTAGGCAGCGATCACTTCATTTCGCGCCTGATTTTCAAGTTGCTTGAACTGAATATCAGATTGAGCAATGGACATTTTAGCTTGCTTGATGCGTCCCTGATTATGATCGAATATTGGAAGGAAGAGCTCTGTCGTAAATCCGTGATAAGGACGGATGTAATTACTTCCCCTGTCATAAGGCTGATATCCAAACTTGATATCCGGCATCCCGGAAGACTGCTGAAGCTTTAAATTTCTTTGCTGATACCGGATGTTGATCTTGGCTGCCTGAAGATCAGGACGGGTTTCCACTGCTTGTGTTGCTAAATAGGCAGGATCAAATTCTTCTGACACTACGGGTATCCTTTGTTCAACATAAAACACTGTGTCCTGCGGAAAACGCAATAATGTTCTCAGTTCACTGCTGACTGTTTCTTTCTGATTGAAGTTTTCAATTGCATCTGCTTTCACATCAAGGTATTCAGCTTCAAGGCGAACCGCCTCAATTGTTGAGATCGCTCCTACTTCAAGTTGCTTGCGGGTCGCATCCATTAACTTATTGTAATTCAGTATTACCTGCTGATAGAGAATTTGTTTTGATTGAAGAGCAGCGAGGTCACTGTATTTGCTACCAAGTTCATAGAGAAGGCTACGGATGACATCTTCCATTTGCTTCTCAGCCATTTCAACACCAATTCTGGCAAGTCTTACGGAGTTTGTGTGCTTTCCTGCAATCGAGAACGTTTGTTCAAACTGCCACAAGGATTGGTTTCGTAAAGCGAAGTATTCATTTGTCTCCTGGTTGTACATGTCCCCGTTCACAATAAAGTTGGGGTTATTCCAAACCTTTGCCTGAATTACTTTTGCTTTGGCAATGTTGATTTCATAATAAGATGCCAACATGCTAAGATTATAATTCAGCATTCTCTGTTTTGCTTCCTGATAGCTCAGCACGGTATCACGCGATTGCGCTTTCACAAGCGACACGATCGAAGCAAAAATCAAAAGACATGCAAATCTTTTCATACGATAAAATTGAAAAACTGATAAATAAATTATGATCTATTGACACACGGTCAATTGTTCACGCTGGCGGAATCGCCAAAAGAAAATGGGGTGGACTTAAATGATAATCGCTCCGAAATCAATAAATAATTTCTTGGAGGGGAGATTTAATTGATCAGCCTTTAAGTAGGCTTCATGCTCTCTGAGTGAAAGCTGATGGAAATAATAGTGAGGAGTCTGTTGGCAGAAAAGAGTGGTGTTGGACCGGCTCTCTTCCTGAAATGTAATTTTTACGCTTTCACGAAATTCATGTGCATTTGCCTGTGAAAATTCAACAAATTGAGCTTTTTCCTGCGGAACTTTTACCGCCTTCTCCACCTGGGAAAAGCTCCTGGATGAACACAGCAGTGTCAGCAGGATGAGTGTGAGCGATAAAAGCCTTTTGATTTTCACGTCGTAAATCTAGTTATATTTTGAAATTATAGGACAGCCAAAATGAAAGAGGCTTCGAAGCAAACCTTGGTCATAAACTCGCAAACGTTTGAACCCATCCCCATTAGATTCTGCGATGACAAAAATGTCACTCATAAGAGGTACATAATTTTTAGAACATTGAAAATTTCATTTCAGGGTTCTATTCTTGTCAGCAAGAAAACCGGCATTTCCTTAGATTAGGCCTTTATGAACATCGCAATAGATATTGGCAACACTTCAATAAAAGCAGGAGTTTTCGATCAAAGCTTCTTATTGAAGAAACACACGGTCACCGGTCTGTCAGAACTCTATTCATTACTAAATGAAATTCAACCCGAAAACCTTATCGTGAGCTCTGTAAGAAATAACGGAGAAGAAGTCCTGGCTGACCATTCAATAAATGGCGCCAAATTAATTTTGAATTCAAAACTTTCTCTCCCTATTCTTAATCACTATGACACACCTGAAACTTTGGGTGTTGATCGAATTGCAGCAGCCTGTGGAGCCAATATGATGTTTCCTAAACAAAATGTGCTTGTTATTGATGCCGGAACCTGCATCAACTATGAATTCATTAATAACAAAGGTGAATATAAAGGCGGGGCGATCTCACCCGGTGTGCAGATGCGCTTTGAAGCGATGCATCATTTTACAGCCAAATTACCTAACGCGACTCCTACCCAGAATTTCCCCCTGACAGGAAGCAATACATTGACATCCCTTCAAAGTGGGGTGATGAATGGGGTACTTGAAGAAATAAAAGGAACCATTGCCCGTTACCAATCTGAATACCACGATCTGAGGGTGATTTTGTGCGGCGGGGATGCTCATTTTTTTGAAAACCATCTGAATCCTACCATCTTTGTGGCCCCCGATCTGGTTTTAATGGGCCTGAACAGCATTCTGTTATATAATGTCACTTCGTAAAATTCAATTCTGCCTTCTGATAAGTTTCCTGTTGTACAGCTCACTAGCGGCAGGGCAGGCAGCACGCAGCCCTTTTTCATCCTTTGGTGTAGGTGAGCAATTCAGTACCGCATTGACCCAGAATATGGGAATGGGAGGCACAGGTATCAGTAATCATACTTACTGGTATGTCAACAATATGAACCCCTCGTTGCTGGTTTATAATCGCCTTACTACGTTCCAGGCAGGTATAATTGGAGAGCAAAGAACCCAGAATTCAAGTACCGGAAGTGAAAACAGTGGAAGTGGTAATCTGAATTACCTTGCCCTGGCTATCCCTATCAAACTCAACAAATGGACTACCTCCCTGACCTTAATGCCTTATACAAGGAATAACTTCCTTTTAAAGTACTCAGCCCCCATAAACAATGACCCCAATAATTTTGTAAATGTTACAGAGCAAGGCTCAGGAGGCGTAAATCAGGTTACATGGTCTAATGGAGTAAGTGTAAATGACAACTTTCGTGTCGGGTTGAAATCTGCTTACCTGTTCGGAGCCGTGATAAATGAATTCACGAATGTTATTACCAACTTCCCGATTGCAGTCGCTCCAAGTGTTTACGAAAGAAGTTCTGTTTCAGGCTTTCAATTCTCCCCTGCTGCCTCCTATCATATTGATTCTCTGTTTAACAATAAATACAGGCTTAACTTCGGAGCCGTTTATGATTTTGGAACTACATTAAACACAACATTCTTTCAACGATTGGATCGCCTCAATTCTTCCGGTCAGATCATTGATTCTGCTGCACTCATTCCAAACAAGCCAGGAAAAATAACCCTTCCGCAAAGCGTTGCATTCGGAGTTTCAATTTCAAGAGCCAGTAAATGGACCGCATCTCTTGATGGATTTTATTCAGACTATTCAAGCTACAGAGCACTTGATGGTACAAATCCGTATAGTGGTTCAAACTGGAGAGTAGGAGCAGGATTTGAATTGATTCCTGATGGAGCTTCACTTAGCAGCTACCTGAAGCGCGCTACGTACCGAACAGGTGTAAGCTATGAAAATTACCCCTATTTGGTGAATGGCAACGGGGTTAAGGATTTTGGCATTACTTTTGGATTATCCCTCCCGGTGGGCAGATATTCGAGTTTGGACGTTGCTTTGAAAGTGGGGAAAAAGGGTGATAAGGCTTTAAATAATATTGAAGAGAATTATTTAAAACTTTATTTTGGCATAACATTTATGGATCAATGGTTTATTAAAAGAAGATTTGACTAACAGTAACTCAACAACAACTATGAAATTGAAATTAATAACAATGGCTCTTGTGGCAATGTGCTTTGCAGCAGCACACACTACGGCCGTTGCTCAGTGCAAAGAATTCATCTGGCCAGAGAACAGGGCAAAGGCTGATGAAAGTGTGGCCTTATGGTCTGACGCGATCAAGCAAGGTCACTATCGTTCTGCAACTCCTGGCATTCAGTGGATGCTTGCTAATGCTCCTAAATGGAACACAAAGCTTTACATTGATGGCGCTGACATCTATGATAAGCTGACTGAAAAGGAAACAGACCCAACAAAGAAGAAGGTATTATTAGATTCATTGATGATGATCTATGATATGCGCATTCAAAATTGCGGAGACGAAGTTAATGTCACTAACCGCAAGGTGTATGCTTCTTATAAATACAACTTCAAATCAAAAGAAAATCTGCCAGCACTATTGGCTGCTTATGATAAGGTCTTTGAAATGAGTGGCAATAAAGTAACTGATGGAAATCTGGTTGCCTACATGACAGTCGTTAAAAATAATCAGACCCTTTTCAAGAATCTTACAGATGAACAAATCCTGGCTCGTTATGATAAGATCATTGCGGTAACTGATGCCAAAATTGCAGCAGCAACAAAACCAGAAGATGTTACCAAGCTTAAAGGATTTAAGGATGCGGTTGACGGAATCCTGACCGGCCTTGTCAAGGTGGATTGTGATTTCGTGAAAAAGAATCTTGCTCCTAAGTTCAAACAGAATCCTGATGACCTTGGATTGGCTAAAAAAATCTTCAATTTCATGTTGCAAGGTAAATGTACTGATGATCCGCTTTGGCTGGAATCACTTGAAGCGATTGATCGTCTGAACACTGAAAAAGATTTTGGTTTGAAGAAGACCCTTGCTGGTAGATATCTTGCCGCTGGTGATCTGGCAAAAGCCGCAGCCAAATACAAAGAAGCTTTGGAGATTGCTAACAACAACAAAGACAAGTCTGAAGCTACTATGTACCTTGGAATGATTGAATCCAAGAATGGGAATTATGCTTCTGCCCGCGAAACATATCGCCAGGCAGCGAGTCTTGATGCATCCAACAAGGAAGCTTACGAAAAGATCGGTGACCTTTATTACAACAGCTTTGATAACTGCTCCAAGAAACAATCACAGGCTGAGGATCGCCTCATCTACATTGCAGCTTATGATATGTATCAGCGCGCTGGCAACAGCCAGTTGATGTCAAGAGCAAAAGCTCAGTTCCCTTCAAAAGAAGATATCTTCCTTTTGAACTGGCTGGTCGGATCTAACCAGCAAGTGAAGTGCTGGATCAATGAAACCGTAAGTCTTAGAACAAGAGATTAATTTATCATGTAAATATTAAAGGCCTCCCGAGATTTCGGGGGGCCTTTTCATTTAAGCTTATGAACAACGTACGTGTTCTTCTTTTGATCTTAATGATCCTGTCAGGCTGCCGTCAGAAGGAGACACCTTTGCCTGTTGAGTATACCGGGCCACTAAGTGAGATGGGTGATGTGGATCTCATGTATTCTGAAAAAGATCACATTCGCGTTAAGATGAAGGCGAAGAAGATATTAGAGTATAAAAACGGCGACCAGGAATTTCCTGAAGGACTTTATCTCGAATTCTATAATGAGATGGGGGTTTTAACATCAACCCTGAAAGCTAATCATGCCTTCTTCTTTAAAGATCAGGACTTGTGGAGAGGTCGTGAAAAAGTAGAAGTGATCAATCTTGAAAAGAAGCAACAGCTTAATACCGAAGAATTGTTCTGGAAGCGCGACACACAGAAGATCTACACAGAAAAGTTTGTCACGATCAAACTTGAAAACGAAATCATCTACGGCACAGGACTCGATGCTGCACAGGATCTCTCTACCTACACGATCCGGAAAATCGTTAACAGTGAATTTAATATTCAGGATTAGAATTTCGCGCCAAGGCTTTTGAGATTCACAACGTCTCAAAAAATCGTATTTTTACAACCCCATGAAACTTTTAGACACTATTATACTCTCTCTGGGTGTAGTCTTTATAATTATCGGTGCATACGAGGTAATGTCTGTTGGACTTAAAAGCGCCTACCCTTATCTCATGGTTGCCCTTCTGATGATCTTCTGGTTTACCTATCGCAAAATATCCAAGATGTGATGGAATCATTGTATCCATGGATCATTACTTCTCTTGTCTTCTCTTTCTTTTTTTCAGGGATTGAGATCGCTTTTCTTTCTGCCAATCGGTTGCAGATTGAGCTGCAAGGCAAGCAGGGCGTTTGGTCCGGAAAGATCATGTCGTATTTCATGCAAAACCCATCCAGGTTTATAGGAACTACACTAATTGGAAATACACTTGCCTTGGTTGTTTTCGGTAATAACATGGCTTTGTTGTTCGCTCCTGTTCTCACCGAAACTCTTCCGGAGTCATTTAGCAATGAGCCTTCAATCTTGCTGATTCAAACCGTTCTATCAACGCTGCTAATACTATTCACAGCAGAGTTTCTCCCCAAGAGTCTATTCATGATCAATCCCAATCTCGTACTCTACGCATTGGCATTGCCTTTTGTGATAACCTATGTGATCCTCGCTCCTTTCACATTTACGATTGTGAATCTTTCCAAGCTTGTCATAAAGTATATTCTGAGATTGGAATATTCTGAAGCAACACCACTTTTTGGGTTAACCGATTTGAATAATTATTTACGAAACATGCAGAAGGTTAGTCATGAAGATGAAGAAATCGAGTTGGACAAAAAGATTTTGCACAATGCGATGGAATTCAAAAAGGTGAAGGTCAGGGAATGCATGGTGCCCAGAACAGAGATCATGGCTATCGATCTTGAAGATGGAATTGAAAAGCTTCGTACTGCATTTGTGGAAAGCGGTCACTCCAAAATTGTTATTTATCGAGACAGCATAGACGATGTGATCGGCTATTGTCACTCTGCGGCATTGTTTAAGAACCCATCCACTTTACAGGAAATTCTGACACCCATCAGTATTGTCACAGAGACCACGATGGCAAACGACATGATGGTGCAGCTGATAAAGGAGAGAAGAAGTCTCGCTATTGTGGTAGATGAGTTTGGCGGCACAGCAGGATTGGTTAGCATGGAAGATGTAATTGAAGAAATCTTCGGAGATATTGAAGACGAGCATGATGCTGATGATCTGATAGAGCAGACGCTGGATGAAAGCACCTATCTGTTCAGTGCCAGACTTGAAGTAGATTATCTGAATGAAAAATATCTCTGGCAGCTCCCGATCGGGGATTACGAAACCCTTGGCGGATTGATACTCTCCTACACAGAAGATTTTCCTCAAAAGGGAGAAATTCTTCATGTGGGGCCTTTCATTTTTACGATTCAGTCGACCAAAGGCAATGGAATCGACACGGTCAAGGTGAAGGTTGAAAAAGAGGTTATTGAGGAGTAGAAATAGCTGATTATCAAGGGAATTCCCCCTTCCTGAATACTTTTGGATGCACTTTGCCGAATACACCAAACGGTTTAAATTTGCGGCTCTTTTGCCAATTGGTGTGGCACAGGATTAACCCGATTATCATTAATTATTCAGTTGTATGGCATTAATAAGCACGTTAAGAACGAAGATGACCAAGTGGGTCGTGGGAGCAATAGCATTATCGATGGGTGCATTTATCGTTGGAAGTGATCTATTTGGAAGCGGTCAGAGATCTATTTTCAGTGGAAGCGAACGAGAGATCGGAGAAATTGCAGGCAATGCCATCTCTGTGGATGAATACAACTTGGTCATTCAGGAACGCGAAAATAATTACATACGGAACTTTGGCCGCCAGGCTGGAGAGCGTGAACGCGCAACATTACAGGCACAAGCGTGGGAATTGTTAATCTCCCGCAACGCGATCACTCCTCAATATGAAAAAGTAGGAGTAAAAGTTTCCGATAAGGAAGTCGAAGATATGGTTTGGGGAAAGAATATTGACGAAGGGATCAAGACAGCGTTCCTTGATTCAGCAGGAAAATTCAATAGACCAAGATTGATCGAATATCTTCAAAGTGTTGCTGATATGCCTGCAGGTTCAGAAGCAAGAGATCGTTGGGATGCCTTCAAGGGTGATTTGAAAGCTGGTCGTGAACGTCTTAAGTATGAAAACCTAGTTGCTAAAACTGTTTATGTAACAGAAGCTGAAGCTGAACGTGATTATCACAATCAGAATGACGTTGTGGAAGTTAAATATTTGTACGTTCCATCGTTCTCCATCAAAGAAGGAGATGTGAATGTAAAAGATTCAGATCTTAAGGAGTATTACGAAAAGAACAAGAAGAAATACAAAGTAGAGAATACACGGAGCCTTAGTTATGTTTCGTTTCAGGTAGCTGCTTCCAAAGAGGATTCATTGGCTATTCGTGAAGAAATGACTGTGTTGAGCACAGAATTCAAAACCATCACTGAGGATTCACTCTTTGCTTCTTCTAACTCTGATGGCACTACACCTTTTTCAAAGTACACCATTTCATCCTTGCCAACAGTTTTAAACAATCAAAAGGAAAATCTTGCAACTGGTGCTGTAATAGGACCGTTGTTAGAAGATGGATCATATAAAATTTATAAGATCACGAAGATTGGAACTGATACTATCTATAATGCCAAAGCAAGTCACATTCTGATTAAGTGGGACAATACAACTCCTGAAGCAAAGAAAGCGGCAAAGGATAAGGCGCTCAAGATCATGGCGGACATCAGGGGAGGCGCAAGCTTCGCTGAGAAGGCCCGTGAATTCGGAACAGATGGTACTGCATCAAGAGGTGGGGATCTGGGATGGTTTAGTTCCGGTGCAATGGTTAAACCTTTCCAGGATGCAGTATTCGGAGCAACCAAGACTGGTCTGCTGGCCACTCCTACCGAAACGGATTTTGGTTATCACATCATTGATGTGACCGCTACTAAAGACAACACTTTCTATTCTGTAGCAGTGATTGAACGAACTATCACTCCAAGCGATGAGACACTAAATGAAATTCTTCGCAAGGCTGATGCCTTTGCAAGTGACCTATCAGGTGTTGAAGCATTCAAAGCAAAAGCAAAGGCAGGGAATCTGTCAGTATTTGATGCAAATGATATTAATCCAAATGAAAGAAGGGTTAATGATCTGAACGATGCCCGCAGGATTGTAACATGGTTATTCCGTGATGGAAAAATTGGAAAAGTTTCTACTGCCGAAGATCTTACCGATAACTATGTTGTGGCTGTTATGACTGGTGAGACTGAAAAAGGTTTCAAACCATTCGACAAGGTAAAAGAAGAAATCAGACCAGCCGTTGTTCACAGCTTGCAAAACAAGATGATTGTTGAAAAGCTTAAGGGTAAGACAGAATCTTTGGATGATCTCGCTAAGCAATTTGGAAAAGATGCTACCGTAAATACAATGAACGACCTTAAAATCAATACAACGGCAATGCCGGCTGTAGGATTCGATCCAATTGTAGTGGGTAATATTTTCTTTGTAGAAGCTGGAAAGCGCTCCAATCCAATCAATGGAGAAAATGGAGTTGTTATCGCAGATGTTCAAACAAAAACACTTGCTCCTGAGATCGGAGATTTCAGCATATTCAAGAGTCAATTGTTTCAAAGCAGAAATAGCATGGGTGCTTATCAGATCTCTGAGGCTTTGAAAGAGGCAGCAAAGATCGAGGATAAACGCTACAAGTTCTTTTAGAATTTAAAACTTTAGAGATTTCAGCAAGCTTGAAGTCTTCTTAACCTCTCGTGATTCACTCGCGAGAGGTTTTTTTTCGATCTTTACGGAATGGACTCTCAGACAATAAATTCATTTCGCGAAAAACTGGATCAGTTCTATGCCTGGCCTTCCCTGTATACATTCAAATTTATAGTCCCGGCCGACAAACGGGATGATTTAAGGCTGCTTTTCCCAATGCATACAACAGCCATAGAAAAATCTTCTGAGAAGGGGAAATATGTAAGCCTTACGTATCAGATGATGATGCCTTCCAGTGAAGCGGTAATCGATGTGTATAAGAAGGTTGAAAAGATTGAGGGAATTGTTGCGCTGTGAGTGGTGTACGAAGTAGCGCTTCAACTCAGAACTTCATAGATTTATCTAAATTGTACTATTAAAATCTTTTGATTATGTGGAAACAGAACGACAACAAGCTTAAAAAGATATTTAAGTTCAAGGATTTTACCGAGGCTTTCGGCTTCATGACCAGAGTAGCATTAGTGGCTGAAAAGATGAATCACCACCCTACGTGGACCAATACTTATAATACTGTGAGCTTTGAATTAAGCACTCATGATGCCGGGGATAAAGTAACCTCCAAGGATCATACTCTTGCGGAAGCTATTGATAAGCTGAAATAAGGTGGAGAAAAAGATCTCACTTTACCTTATTCCTACTCCAATCGGCAATCGAGGAGATATCACGTTACGGGCCCTTGAGACTTTGAAAAATGCGGATGTCATTCTTGCAGAAGATACACGCACTTCCGGCATGCTTTTGAAGCACTTTGAGATCAGCAAACCACTTCAAAGCTTTCACATTTTCAATGAGCATAAAGTTGTCGAGAAGCTGGTATCACGAATGAAGCAAGGTGAAGTATTTGCCTTGATGAGTGATGCTGGCACTCCCGGAATTTCCGATCCGGGATTCCTGATCGTGCGCGAATGCCTTGCAGCAGGAGTTGGAGTTGAATGCCTTCCAGGAGCAACTGCTTTGATACCCGCTCTTGTTAATTCAGGATTCCCCACAGATCGTTTTGTCTTTGAAGGATTTCTTCCACATAAAAAAGGGAAACAGACGTTATTAAAAAAACTCGCCGAAGAAGACAGAACGATTATCGTTTACGAATCGCCTCATCGATTGATTAAAACGCTGGAGCAGATGAAAGAATTTTTCGGAAGTGATAGAAGGGTTTCGGTATCACGCGAGTTGACAAAACTTCATGAAGAAAATTTTACCGGACCCCTTGATGATGTTCTGGCTCATTTCAGTCAGAAAGAAATCAAAGGAGAGATCGTAATTGTCATTGATGGCAAAAGAGAGTAAATATTCCCCAGTTCTTCTTTTTGTTATTTCCGTCGCATTGCTGATGGAAGGTTCCATTTGGCCACTATTCCCAATCGGTATTTTTTTTGGATTTGCTCCCCTGTTTGCACTTACAGATCGCGTCAACAACACAGAAAATGTTTGGGAAAGAATGGAGTGGGTACTTATAGCTTTGGCCATTTATTTCTTCCTGGCTTTTGGATTTGATCTTTCCCTAATTGTTCATTCGATGGTGTATGCGATTGTATTTACAATTCCGTTCATAGGCTACGTTTGGGTACGTCAAACACTTGGAGACAGGGTTGGCAAAATTATAATTATTCTTTTCTGGCTTGCATTAGAGTATGGTATTTATAAGATATTTCCTGATAGAAGTCAGTTTCTAACAGATATTCTCAGCCGCTATACTGACTGGATGCAGTGGAATATATACACTGGATTTATGGGGGGTAGTTTATGGATACTAATGGTCAACTTAATAGCGTATTATCTTTTCTTCTCCGAACAACCCTTTAAGTGGTATTGGATTGTGTTGGCGATTGTTTTTCTTGCAGGGCCAATAGCATATTCTTTTATTCTTGATTATCATCCTATTGTCAGGAGTGATATGTTTACTACCTCAAAAGATGTTACGTATCTTGCGAATGGAGAGGTAACAGGGCGCACGGCAGCGTGGATTTCAGTTTTAATTCTTCTTTACGCGTTTGTTAAAAGTCAAACGAAACAGCGATGATCAATCTTTCAACAATCGAAAAAAATGTAATAGAAGCCTGCAGCGAAGTAGGCGATTTCATAGCCCGCGAAGGAGCACTGTTCGACCGTTCAAGGATCGAACAGAAAGAAGGTTTCAACAATCTCGTTTCATACGTTGATAAAGAATCAGAAAAAAAACTCGTCGCAGCATTATCTAAAATTCTGCCGGGTTCTGGTTTTATTGGAGAAGAGGGGACTAACATTGAAGGCACAAGTGGATACCGTTGGATCATAGATCCACTGGATGGCACTACCAATTTTACCCATGCATTGCCACTATTTGCTATCAGCATTGGCCTTGCTCTTAAAGACAAAATGGTTCTGGGAATCGTATATGAGGTAAATAAAAAAGAGATGTTCCATACCATCGAGGGAGGTCCTGCTTATCTCAATGATAAAGAAATACATGTATCAGCGATTAATACTCTTCAACAAAGTTTACTTGCTACCGGCTTTCCATATTACGAGTTTGAAAAAATGGAAGCCTATCTGGAGATTATAAAAAAATTCCTGAAGCAATCTCACGGTGTGAGGAGACTAGGAAGCGCCGCCACTGATCTTGCCTATGTTGCATGTGGTAGATTTGAAGGGTTCTTTGAATACAATCTCAATGCCTGGGATGTTGCAGCCGGAACTTTTCTTGTTCAGCAGGCTGGAGGTATCGTAACTGATTTTAGCGGGGGAAATAATTATGTCTTCGGTGGTGAATTAATTGCAGGGTGTGGCGTACAGCCGGCAATGCTTGAGATCATAAGAAAAGAGTGGGAGAAATGAGGATTAAAAAATAATTGCATCACCTTATTGCAAATCATTTCATTTCGACGGTTAAATCAAATTGTAAAAAAGTAATTCAAATCATTATGCATAAAAAGTATTGCCTCATTTTCGCGATCGTCTTTTTACTGATCACAAATCTTTCTTTTGGTCAGGCAAATCTGACTGACAAGATTCCTGTTGCACCGGAAATAAAGAAAGGAACATTATCCAATGGATTGACCTATTATATCCGCAAAAATTCAAAACCTGAAAAGAAAGTTGAATTACGTCTTGCTGTAAAGGTGGGGTCAATTGTGGAAGATGATGATCAACTGGGACTTGCTCACTTTACAGAGCACATGGCATTCAATGGATCGAAACATTTCAAAAAAAATGAGCTTGTTTCTTTTCTTCAAACCATCGGGGTTGAGTTTGGAGCCGATCTCAATGCTTCCACAGGATTTGATGAAACAATTTACATTCTTCCCATCCCACTCGACAAGCCTGAAAATCTTGAAAAAGGCTTCCTGGTTCTGGAGGATTGGGCAAGTACGGTTGCTTTTGATGCCTCAGAAATAGACAAGGAACGAGGAGTAGTACTGGAGGAAGAACGTTCCGGCAAAGGCGCACAGGAACGGATGCAGAAAAAAATGCTTCCCTACATTCTTGCCGGATCGAAATATGAGAAACGCCTCCCTATCGGTACTGTTGAAAATTTAAAAGCATTTAAGCCTGAAGTAATAAAGAGATACTATAAAGACTGGTATCGCCCGGATCTGATGGCTGTTGCTGTGGTGGGAGATATTGACCCAGCAGCAGTAGAGGCTTTGATAAAAAAACATTTTGAGAAGTTAAAAGCACCAGCAGGTGAACGACCACGCGTGTATGCCGACCTTCCAACGCGCCAAACTTCAGAAGGCCTCGTAATTACAGATCCGGAGGCAACCAATCATGTGCTTCAGATTTTCTATGCTACCAGCAAATCAAAATTACAAACCACTCTGGGTGACTATCGTCAGAGTATCGTTAAGAATCTGTCCAGCATCATGCTTGGTCTGCGTATGCAGGAGTTAACCCAAAAGGCAGAGCCTCCTTTTGTTTTTGGTGGAAGTGAACGAGGTGAGTTTGTTCATGGATACGAGTCTTATTTCGGATTTGCCTTAATTGGCAAGGCTGGCATCGCTCCTGCTATCAATGCCGTTATTCAGGAAAATGAAAGAGCTAAAAAATTCGGCTTTACAGCTGCTGAGTTTGATCGTGCTAAAAAATCTCTGCTTCGCAGCATGGAGCGTGCATACAATGAGCGTGACAAAACAGAATCAGATGGATATGTTGATGAATACATCCGCAACTTTCTGAACGATGAACCGATTCCTGGAATTGAAAATGAATACAACTATCACAAGCAATTTCTAGAAGGAATTACTCTTCAGGAAATAAATGAATTTACCGCCAGCAATATTCCATCTTCAAAAGATAAGAAACTTGTAATTTTTCAGGGGCCAGAAAAAGCCGATTTCAAAATTCCAACCAACACCGAACTTCTTGCAATGGTGGTAGAGGCTGAGAAAATACCGGTAACAGCATACGAAGAGAAAGCAGTAGCAACCTCCCTGATGGATGTCGTTCCGACAGGCGGAAGTATATCATCAGAGAAAAAAAATCCAACACTGGGCTTAACGGAATTAACTCTCAGCAATGGCGTTAAGGTTATCTTAAAGCCAACTGATTTTAAAAACGATCAGATCATTTTCTCTGCATATCGCTTTGGGGGACAATCATTGTATGATCTGAAAGATCTTTATAATGTGCAGTATACAACCTCCATCATCAATCAAATGGGAGTAGGAAATTTTTCCCCTAATGACTTGAGAAAGGTTCTGGCGGGCAAAAGCGTTAATGTTTCACCGAGACTAACGGGTCTTACAGAAAGTATTAGTGGACAATCCGGCAATGCAGACGTTGAAACAATGCTGCAACTCACCCACCTGTACTTTACAAAGCCACGGAAAGACGAAGAATTATTCAAGTCATTTGTTACCAAGCAGGAGGCGATGATTCAAAACATGATGAGCGATCCACGCACTGTGTTTCAAGACTCCATACAAAAGGTCCTCTACAATAACAATCCCAGGGGGCCAAGATTTCCTCAGATGGATGATTTCAAAAAAATCAGTGCCGATCGCATTCTTGAAATCTATAAGGAGCGCTTCAGCAATGCCCGTGGATGGACATTTTATTTTGTGGGCAGCTTCGACCCAGAAAAGATCAAACCGTTGATAGCAACCTATATTGGAAGTCTTCCCTCATCAACAGAAGCTTCTCCTGCTTTCCGTGATTTGGGTGTACGGCCAGTGAAAGGTGTTGTAAAAAAAGCAATCAAGAAGGGTAATGAACCAAAAAGTTTCATCTCCATGGCTTTTACAGGTGAGGCAACGTTCACAGAAAGTGATCAGATGAAATTGCAGGCTTTGATTGAATTGATGAACATTAAACTTATTGAAGCTCTGAGAGAAGACATGGGTGGGATTTACAGCGGAGGAATGAATGGCAATCTAAGTAAGATTCCTTATAATAATTATATGATCAATGTCTCTCTTCCTTGTGGACCAGAGAATGTAGATAAGCTGATCAAGGCTACTTTTGATGAAATTCAGAAAGTCAAAGACAATGGTCCTTCTGTTGAAGATCTGAATAAAGTAAAACAAGCTTTTGATAAGAAATACCAGGAGGAAATAAAGGACAATGCGTATTGGCTCAATCGCCTTCAAAGAAGCAGCGAGCTCAATCTGAATTCTGCGGATATTCTGACTGTTCCAGCGAGAGTAAAGGCATTGACTCCAAAAGATCTTCAGGAAGCAGCGAAAAAGTACTTCAATATGAACAATTATTTTCAGGCCGTGTTATATCCTGAAGGCAATTGAGCGTTGGCAGATATTTTGCAGTAAAAGTGTGACGAAAAGGCGATTTGACGATTTTATAGGATAAAGCGAAATGAGATTTTTCTTCTTTGTGATCGGTGTTTTTTTACTGGCAAGTTGTTCCCAGTCAGAGAAAAACAGAAACGTACCCAATGCTACAGGACTTCCAGGAGACGTTTTTCTGGTAATGGATTCACTACAATGGAGAGGTCCTTTGGGAAGAACCATTGATTCCATTTTCAATGAAGAGATGCCTGGGCTTCCACGCAAAGAATCAATTTTTAAATTGCGCTGGATCAATCCAAGGAAGTTAAACTTCGTCCTCAAGCAAAGCAGAAATATTGTCTTTGCCGTTAGTCTTGATCAGAATACAGAAGGTGCTCAGATTGTTAAAAAAATATTCACTCTAGAGTCAATAGAAAAAATAAAAACCTCGACAACAGAATTTGTAAACACGGATGACGATGTTTTTGCAAAAGGTCAACAGGTGATGTATCTGTATGGCAATACCTCTGAAAACCTGATCAGAAACATCAAAGCAAACGGGTCAAAATTGACTGACTTCTTTGATATCAAAGAGCGCGAACGGATGACAAAGTCCCTTTTCAAGGCAGGCCAGGTAAAAGGTGTGAGTGAATTTTTGATAAAGGATATGAAGTGCGATCTAAAAATTCCTTTCGGATACAAACTGGTAGAAAAGAAAAGTGATTTTATATGGCTTCGTCAGATAAATCCAAAAGATGATAAGAATCTCTTCATCGCACGAAAAGCTTATTCTTCTCAAAGTGATTTTTCAAAAGAAAATCTAATCAAGTTTCGTGATGCAATTTGCCGCCAATACTTGTTTGAAGATCCAGCTCAACCTGATACTTATCTGTTGACAGAAACTGACATTCCTTTTATTCCGGTTGTCGCAGACACTATCACTTTCAATAAGCACTTTGCTGTAAAGCTGAGTGGTATTTGGAGATCCAATACTATGGCGATGGGGGGACCTTTTACAGGAATCGCAGTCGTAGATGAGGGCACTCAACAATTCTATTATGTTGAAGGATTTACATTCAGTCCCGGCAAAGATCAACGTGAGATCATACGGGAACTGGAGACGATTGTCTACACTTTCAGAACGAGCACGGAGCTTCCTAAGCAGTAATTTTATCATCTCTTTGATTTTAAAGAGCCACAAAAGCAGTCTCTGCTGGTAAGCCATTACCCTCCTCGCAGTAGCCACCTTTTGCCTACGAATATTGAGTCGAATCCATTACCTTAGGAGGCTCATATCTAACGAAAATGGCTATTAAAATCAGAAAAGAAGACGCCCTCAACTATCACATGATGGGTCAGCCCGGCAAGCTTGAAGTTGTGCCAACCAAAGTACTCACCTCTCAGCTTGATTTGGCTTTAGCATACTCGCCGGGTGTGGCAGAACCATGCATGGAAATTTTTGCCAACAAGGAAGATGTTTATAAATACACGGCAAAGGGAAATCTTGTAGCTGTAATCTCTAATGGAACTGCAGTGCTTGGACTGGGTAACATTGGTCCTGAAGCTTCTAAACCAGTTATGGAAGGCAAGGCCGTGCTCTTTAAAAAATATGCGGGCATTGACAGCTTCGATATTGAAATCGCAGAAGAAGATCCGGACGAGTTTATTAAAATTGTAAAGTCCCTTGAGCCCACTTTCGGAGGAATTAATCTGGAGGATATCAAAGCACCGGAATGTTTTAAGATCGAACAGGTGCTTCGTGAGAAAATGAATATCCCGATCATGCACGATGATCAGCATGGTACTGCAATTATCTCCAGCGCCGCATTATTAAATGCATTGGAGATCATTGGTAAAAAAATTGAAGACATTACTCTAGTTGTAAATGGTGCCGGTGCCGCAGCAGTCTCCTGTACAAAATTATATTTCGCTCTAGGACTGAAGAGAGAAAATTTGATTATGTGCGAAAGCAAAGGTGTGCTTCGAAAAGATCGTAAAGATCTCGATGCCATCAAGTCCGAATTTGTAACATCACGAGATGTTAAGACCCTTCAGGAAGCTGTGAAGGGCTGTGATGTTTTTGTTGGATTATCAAAAGCAGATGTTCTGACGCCTGAAGATCTTCTTGCTATGGCAAAAGATCCAATTGTTTTTGCATTGGCAAATCCCAATCCTGAGATCAATTACGACCTCGCTAAAAAAACACGGACTGATATCATTATGGCAACCGGTCGGTCGGATCATCCTAACCAGGTGAACAACGTATTGGGATTTCCATACATCTTCCGTGGCGCATTGGATGTACGCGCAACAGAAATCAATGAAGCAATGAAGCTGGCAGCAGTTCATGCGTTATCAGAATTGGCAAAAGAGCCTATTCCAGACAGCGTCATGCTTGCTTACGGAACTGAGAAAATTGAGTTTGGAAGAGAATGCCTTATCCCAAAACCAATGGACATCCGACTCATCACTACCGTTGCCCCCGCCGTTGCAAAAGCCGCAATGGAATCTGGAATGGCACAAAAACCCATTACCGACTGGGGTGCGTATCACCAGATTTTGCAAAAAAGAATTGGTATTGATCAAAAACTCATCAACGATATTATTGACCGCGCCAAGAAATCACCTAAGCGTGTGGTTTTTGCTGAGGCTGATAATATTAAGATTCTAAAAGCTGCACAGGTCCTTCAGGATGAAGAGATTGCAAAACCAATTTTACTTGGAAACAGAATTGAAATTGAGCGTCTTATAAAAGAAAACAAGCTTGAGCTCAGCGGTTGTACAATCATCGATCCTCGTGAAGATAAGGTCCGCGACGAAAAATATACCAAGGCATACTATCAAAAACGTCAACGCAAAGGAGTTACTCTTGCTGATGCACAGCGAGCGATGCGTGATCGCAACGGCTTTGGCGCAATGATGGTAGAATTTGGTGAAGCAGATGCAATGATCTCTGGTCTTACCCGGGATTATTCAAAAACTATTCTACCGGCTTTACAAATTATCGGCTTGCGTGATGGCGTGAAAAAGGTTGCGGGTATGTATATCATACTTAATAAAAAAGGAACATTCTTTTTTGCAGACTGTACCGTCAATGTTGATCCGACACCGGAAGATCTGGTAGGAATAATAGGGCTTACCGCAAGAGGCGCCAGATTTTTTGAAGCGGAGCCACGCGTTGCTGTTCTATCTTATTCAAATTTTGGATCAAGCAAAGGTGAAATTCCCGATAAGACCAGGGAAGCTGTTCGCTTAGCAAAGAAAGAATATCCTAATCTTGTTATTGAAGGAGATATTCAAGCCAATGTTGCCCTTGATTGTGAGTTACAAAAAGAACTATATCCGTTCAGTGCTTTGGCTAAAGAAGGCGCAAACACTTTAATATTTCCAAATCTTGCTTCTGCTAATATTGCTTACAAGCTATTGATGGAAATTGGTGGAGCTGAGACAATAGGACCTATCCTTTTGGGTATGAAAAAACCGGTACATATTCTTCAGTTGGGAAGTTCCATCAGAGAGATTGTGAACATGGCTTCAATTGCAGTTGTTGATGCGCAGATTCAGGAAGAATTGAACACAAAAAAATAAAAGATGATTGCCTACCTAAGGGGCAAGCTGGTACATAAAGAGCCTACCCACGTCATTGTGGACGTGGGAGGCATCGGGTACCAGGCCTCTATTTCATTCAATACTTTTTCTGAGATCAAGGATAAAGAAGATATAAAGCTTGTCACCTATCTTCATGTAAGGGAAGATGCACAGATCCTTTTTGGTTTTGCATCTGAGGCCGAAAAGATTATGTTTTTAAACCTGATCTCCGTCAATGGTGTAGGACCGAATACTGCCATGATGGTTCTGTCGTCCTTACCACCGATGGAGTTGAAGGCAGCGATCCTTCGTGAGGATACGGCTACCCTCCAGGCAGTGAAGGGAATTGGGGGCAAAACAGCCCAAAGACTAGTCCTGGAATTGAAAGATAAGCTCCGGAAAAGTGGTGGTGATGAAAGCTTAACTTTAACCGGAATCGTGAGCAATACCATGCGCCAGGAGGCGTTAACAGCACTGATGACCTTAGGTATCGCAAGGTCGGCGGCAGAGAAAAGTATCGATACAGTCCTGAAAAAATCGGGAAATACCATTAGCTTGGAAGATTTGGTCAAGCAGGCATTGAAAAACGCATAGAGTACGTTTGAACCACCTAACCTGGACAAAATACGCTACCCTTCGATTGGGCATGATACTGCTGTCATGTCTCATTTCGTTTTTAGCCCAGGCCCAGTTTAATAAGAGAGATACCACCCGGGATTCCCTTAAATACAGGCCTCTTTTCAGGCCCAATTTTCAACCCCCCGATCGTTATGGTGATCCGTTTTCAAACGGCACAACGCAGTCTCCCCTCTTCCTGAAGGATCCTAAAATCATGAAGCTGGAGGTGCTGCCAGATACAGGCAGGATCTATTCTATATATGAAAGAATGGGCTCTGTAAACTTCAGATCGCCCTCCTACATGACCTTTGATGAAGCTTCCAGACTTCAGAATCAGGCCATTCTCAAAGACTATTGGAAAAGTCGAAGCCGCGCGTTGGATGGTGAAAGTGCCGTGAGTAGCCGTAATCTTCTTCCCAAGCTCTATGTAAGTCCTATCCTTGACAGGATTTTCGGAGGAAGCTATGTGGAATTGATCCCTCGTGGATTTGTTACTCTTGACTTTGGAGGTCAATGGCAGAAAATTCAGAATCCATCAATTCCTATCCGTCAGCAAACGAATGGTGGATTTGAATTTGACCAGCAGATCAACCTTGCCGTTACGGGAAAGGTTGGTGAGAAACTGAAGATCACTACTAACTTCGATAACAATAATTCATTTGATTTTCAAAATCAGATGAAGATCGAATATACTGGTTTTAAAGAAGACATTTTAAAGAAGCTTGAGATCGGTAACGTAAGTCTTCCGTTGAATAATAGTTTAATTCAAGGAGCACAAAATCTCTTCGGATTGAAAGCTCAGTTGCAATTCGGAAAACTGTTTGTCACCTCAATAGCAACAACACAACGAGGAAAACAGTCCACTATTAATATTGCCGGAAGCACGAATGGTGCATCTCAGGGGAATCCTTTTGTAATCGTTGGTTCGCAGTATGATGAAAACCGTCACTTCTTCTTAGGGCAGTTCTTCCGTGACAATTTTCAAAAATGGCTAAGCACACTTCCTCAATCAAACTCCGGAATCAATATTACGCGTGTTGAAGTTTACTTACTCAACCGATCCAATGATACACAAACCCTTCGTGATGTAATTGGTCTTATGGATTTGGGAGAAAACGATAAAGCGTATCGACCAACGACGTACTATGGAGGATCGGGATTTCCTGCTCCAACCAGCAATGAGACCAATACATTATTATCGCAGGTTCAAAATCTGCCCAGCCTGGAATCAGATGTTATAAATGGCGAGCTTGAAACTCATTTTCCCGGACCCTTTATTAACGGAACCGATTTCGAAAAAATCACCAGCTCACGAAAACTTGCCCCCACTGAATTCACGTATCACAAGGAACTTGGTTACATCACTCTGCAACGTAAACTTCAAAATGATGAGGCGCTTGCAGTGGCGTACGAATACACATATCAGGGACAATCTTATAAAGTTGGTGAGCTTACAGAAGATTATTCCAATCGTAAAGAGAGTGAAGTCGTTTTCTTAAAGTTGCTACGGCCAAGAAAGATCGCTGTCAAGGATGATTTCGGAAAGATCCTTCCTACCTGGAATCTGATGATGAAAAATATCTACAGTCTTGGAGTAACGCAAATCCAAAAGGAAGGATTTCAGCTTCGTGTTATTTATCGTGATGATGCTACTGGTAAAGATAACCCTCAACTTCAGGATGGAGATTATTCAAAGACAGTACAACTTATCCAGGCATTTGGACTGGATCGTCTGAATCCTTACAACGATCCCCAGCCTGATGGAAATTTTGATTTTGTTGAAAAAGCAACCATTAATTCGGAAACAGGATTGATCATATTCCCATTACTGGAGCCTTTTAATGATGGACTGAAAAAGCTTTTCGCAAGCGAAACTCCCAATACGCAACAGTTTCTTCTTCAAAAGTATTTGTATGACACCTTGTATCATACCACCCGAACAGAAGCTGAGCTTGTCACAACAAAAAATAAGTTCTTCATCACCGGATCTGTCAGAGCAGGTGCAGGAAAAGATATCATCATTCAGGGATTTAACATCTCACAAGGTTCTGTAAAAGTATTTGCCGGAGGTGCACCTTTGCGTGAAGGGGTAGACTTCCAGGTTGATTATACCTTTGGAAAGGTGACGATTCTTAATGAAGGTATTCTTAGCTCAGGAAAAGATATCAGCATCACGTATGAGCAACAGGATCCTTTTGCATTTCAAACCAGGAGTCTACTTGGAACCCGGTTTGATTATAAACTCAATGACGATGTAAATCTCGGATCAACTTTCCTGTACTATAATGAGCGCCCCCTTATTTCGAGAAATCTTATTGGCACAGAGCCTGCAAGAAATATTCAATATGGCCTTGATCTCAATCTGAAAAAAAATTCCAGGATTCTTACTAAAGTAGTAGATGCACTTCCTTTTCTGCAAACAAAGGAAATCTCAACTGTAACACTGAACGCTGAATTTGCCCAGCTTCTTCCAGGAACTTCCAATATTGTTCAGGGTGATGGAACATCCTTTATTGACGATTTTGAGAATACCGCGACTCCTTACAGCTTAATGAATCCCGTAGCATGGAAGTATGCCGTAGTGCCGCAAACTATTGACAATCGGTATGATCAAAGTGGTGGTTTCACTAACGATGTCCGCGCCGGTTTCAGACGGGCGAAGCTTGCCTGGTATCAGATTGATAATTTGTTCTATCGCGAGTCAAGTACATTCAAGCCCAGCAACATAGGAACTAAGGAGATTGAGAATCATTATGTTCGCCCCGTCATTCCACAGGAGATTTTTCCTTTCAAAGATGCCTTTGTCGGAAATTTTTATGAGCAACTTTTTGATGTCGCTTATTATCCTTCAGAGCGAGGGGTCTATAATTACAATCCTGATTTGAACCCCAATGGAACTCTGAAAAATCCAGAATTGAATTGGGCAGGTATTACAACTGCGATTCGCACTGAAGTCGATTTCGATAAAGCCAACGTTGAATACGTTGAGTTTTGGTTGATGGATCCTTTCATCAATAATGCAAATGGTGTGGTGGCCGATGGATCACCTGATGCCAAACCAAATACCACGGGTGGTAAACTCATTTTCCACATGGGTAGTATTTCTGAAGATCTAATGAAAGATGGTAAGCATGCCTTTGAAAATGGTTTGCCAACTACTGGCGTAAACATTCAAAATCCCGACTTATCCGCCGTAACTCCAAACAATTGGGGATTTGTTACCAACCAACAGTTCATCAATAATGCATTCAATACAGACGTTGCTTCGCGAGCTAACCAGGATGTTGGTCTTGACGGGATTGGTAGCGTTAAAGAGCAGGATTATTTTAATGACACATTCCTCTCTCAAATTCCAGGTGGGGCACCTGCTTCTGTTCAGAGTGACCCTTCTGCTGATGACTTTGAATATTTCCTTGGACCTGATCAGGACGCAAGGAATGCAACTCTCCTGGGTCGCTATAAAAATATCAACGGTCTCGAAAATAATTCTCCTATTATCACGGGAAGCGATCCCTTTGCACAATCTGGCTCAACAATTCCGGAGAACGAGGATTTAAATCAGGATAACACACTCAGTGATCTTGAAGAATATTATGTCTTCAATCTTGATCTTAAGCCGGGTCAGCTTGAGGTAGGTAAAAAATATATCGTTGATAAAATCACACCGAACAACTACAGTGATGTTACATGGTATCTGGTGAGGATTCCAATCCGTCAGTTTGAAGACAAGGTTGGAGGCATCAATGGTTTTAAGTCAATACGTTATGCGCGAATGATCTTAACGGGCTTCACCCAGCCGGTAGTTTTGCGCTTTGCCAGTTTCAGAGCAGTTGGAAATCGCTGGAGAAGATATGAGGCTACCCTTGATCAGTCTCAACTGAGTGAAAAACTTGAGCCCAATCTGGATAATTTTTCCGTTTCTGTTGTGAATGTTGAAGAGAACGGACAAGGCAATAGCGAAAAACCTTCTTACGTTCCTCCAATTGCCCGTGATCGCGATGTTACTTCAACTATTCAACGAAGACTCAATGAGCAATCAGTACAGATGTGTGTGACAAACCTTGAGGATGGAGATGGTAGGGCTATTTATAAGACAGTTGGGTTTGACTTCTTCAATTATGGTCGCATCAAGATGTTCTTATCTGCTCACAACCCTTCCGGAAAAACAATTCAATATGGTCAGCTTACTGCTTTTCTTCGTCTGGGTACTGATGATAATCTGAATTACTATGAAATAGAATTGCCATTGAAGATTACTGCCAATGGTGCTACACAAATAGTAGACGACGTTTGGCCGATCGAGAATCAGATTGATCTTGATTTGAATGAGTTGTATGCATTGAAGGCTCAACGGGACAGGGAAAATTTTTCCTTACAGGAGTTATATCCCCGTATTGGGCCAAAACTTTCTTCGGATGGACGTCAGGGTATTAGGATTTTTGGAAGACCCGATCTCAGTCAGGTGAAAGTAATGATGATCGGTGTTCGTAATCTCCGCGATGATGGGAGGCCAGTGGATGTTTGTATCTGGGCAGATGAAATGCGTCTTACAGACTTTGACCGCACAGCAGGCTGGGCAGCCAACGCGGTTTTAAATACAAAGCTGGCGGATCTTGGAAATATTACAACTTCATTTAAGAAGATAACTTTTGGTTATGGTGGCGTGCAGTCTAAAATTTCCGAACGTGCCCGCGGCGAGACAAACATTTTTGATATCTCTGCGAGTATTGCTGTTGATAAACTATTGCCCCGCAACACAGGTCTGAAGATTCCGATGTTTATCAGCTATGAGAAAACGACTATTGATCCCAATTACGATCCCGCCAATCCCGACACCAGGATCGAGGCAATGGACAAGTCATTCAATACAGAAGCAGAACGAATTGCCTATCATAAGATCATTCAGGATAATGCCGTCCGGAAAAGTCTGAATTTCACCAATGTCCGAAAAACGAAAGTAAAAACAGATGCAAGAAGCAATCTCTATGATATCGAGAATTTTTCTTTTACATATGCTTTTAGTGAGGCAACCAGGACAAATTTTAATCTTCAGGAAAACACTCAGCGTAATATCAAGGGGGCAATAGCGTGGCAGTTCAATCCAAAGTTCAAAGGTTTTGAGCCTTTTAAGAATTCTGAGTTTAAATCGCAGTGGCTTCAGCTGATTAAGGATTTTAATTTCAATCCAGTCCCGACCAGTATCTCTGTTCGGGGTGAACTGGATCGATCCTACAATAAGATCATCTATCGAAATGCTACAGTCACAGAAGGCACAACACTTCCGAATATTCAGAAATACTTCCTGTTTAATCGTTACTATACTGCCCGATGGGCGATATCAAAAGCATTGACCATTGATTACAACTCGCGCGTCAACGCAATCATTGATGAACCGGATGTTGACATTATCGGTGGAGTTTCTCCTATTTTGAAAAGAAATATTTCAGCTGATCAGTATCGTGATTCCGTTCTTACTAATCTTAAAAGTTTCGGAAGAAAGAAAAATTTCGAACAGAACATCACTGCAAATTATACCGTGCCTTTTGATAAATTCCCTTTGACGAATTGGGTTGGTGCTGAGTATCGATATAACGTCGGTTATTCATGGCGTGCAGGTCCCATTGAGCGTGTTGATAGTTTGAAATTGGGTAACATTATACAAAATACAGTTGATCAGGGATTGAATGGCCGGATCGATCTCGTTAAGCTTTATAATAAATCATCCTATTTAAAAGATATAAACACTCCAAAGCGACCTCAGACTGCGGTAGAAAAAGCACGCATGCGCGCCGATACGGTTAAAAGACCGCCAAATAATTACGCAGTGAAGGGATTACTTCGTTTGTTGATGTCCATGCGAAGCATAACTGCTACTTATAATATTAACGCTGGAACGATCCTTCCAGGATTTACACCCACTCCAAACATTCTCGGAATGGACAATGCGTGGGCTGCTCCAGGTTGGGGTTTCATTCTTGGAAGTCAGGACGGTAACATTCGCAAAGTTGCTGCAAAAAATCACTGGTTGACCCGATCTCCTGTTCTCACAACACCTTTTAGTCAAAACGAAACAAGAGATCTTGGCATTCGAACATCCCTTGAGCTTACTCAGGATTTTAAAGTTCAACTTGATGTAAAGAAGACGACTACTTCTTCATTCCAGGAGATTTATAGGCATGATCCAACAAATACCACCGCCACACCTGACGAGTTTGAATTTTCAGAACTAAGTCCGACCCGGACAGGAAGTTACCGGATCTCCACAATCTCAGTGGGCACAAGTTTCATGAATAACACAAGCCTTAACTCAGACGTATTCAATCAGTTCGTTCAGAATCGCGCTGTGATTCAAAGTCGATTCTTTTCGCCTGAGAATTATAAATCCCAATCGCAGGACGTATTGATTCCGGCATTTATCTCAGCTTATACAGGAACCAGTGCACAAACCATTAGCTTGTCTCCATTCCCTTCCACACCTTTACCAAACTGGCGTGTTGATTATACCGGACTTAATAAGATCAGTGCTTTAAAAGATGTATTTACTTCTATTACAATAACGCATGCATACTCATCTATTTATTCCGTGAGCAATTTTACGAACTCATTGCTCTACGGTAAGAATGGAGAGGTAAGTAATAATATTTCGCTTTCGGATTATAACACCAATAGTTTTGCAACGCAATTCAACTCACAAGGCGATATCGTCCCACTCTACGTTATCAGTCAGGTGCTAATCTCAGAACAATTCTCTCCACTAATTGGTATCAGCGTGAGAACCAAAAGCAAACTGACAGCAAGATTTGAATACAAAACAAAACGTGATCTTTCACTCAATGTTTCGAATTCACAGATCACGGAAGTAAATGCACGTGACTGGTCTATAGAAATAGGATTCATTAAAAATAATATGAGACTTCCCTTCAGGGATCAGGGAAGAATTATCACAATGAAAAATGATATCAATTTCCGTTTGAATCTAAGTGTTACAGATAACAGGACCATTCAAAGAAAAATTGATGACATCAGTACGATCACGAACGGTAACATCAATATCCAAATTCGTCCCAATGTGAGCTATGCAGTGAATAACAAGCTTACCGTTCAGATGTATGTTGACAGGAACATTAATGAGCCGCTCGTTACCAACTCCTATCTGAGAGCAACCACCCGGGTCGGCGCAAAGATTCTTTTTAATCTATCACAATAGAAAGGATTTTGGTGAGGCCAGGTCAAGGTGATTTCAGCCCTAACATCACTTTTGAGGTTAGCGGTTTTACGAGTATTTTTGAGTTCATTACTCTAAAAAAATACGCATGAACATTCCAGAAGGGCTTAAATACACAAAAGATCACGAATGGGTTAAAATTGAAGGCACAAAGGCCACTGTCGGCATTACTGAATTTGCTCAGGGTGAACTTGGCGATATCGTTTATGTAGATATTTCCAGTGTAGGCCAGGATGTAAGTGAACACTCTGTATTTGGTACAGTGGAAGCAGTAAAGACTGTTAGCGATCTTTATATGCCCTTAAGTGGAAAGGTGCTGGAAGTAAATAAAGCCCTTGACGCGAGTCCTGAAAAAGTAAATTCTGATCCGTATGGAGAAGGCTGGATGATCAAAATGGAGTTAAAAGACGCAGGGGATGCAAGTAAACTTTTAACTGCCGCACAATACAAGGAACTTATCGGAAAATAATTGGTTATAGAAGGAGTGTCATCACCTCTTTACTAATTCATGATAGAGCTACCCGTCATTTCGGTTGAAGAAACAAAGAAACGCAAGCCTAATTGGTTACGCGTCAAGTTGCCTATCGGTCCGGAATATGCTAAAGTTCGCAAGCTGGTTGATACTCATAAGCTTCACACAATTTGCGAAAGTGGCAATTGTCCCAACATGGGAGAATGCTGGGGAGAAGGTACTGCTACATTTATGATCCTTGGAAATATCTGCACAAGGAGTTGTACGTTTTGTGCAGTTGCTACAGGCAGACCTACTGAGTATGATGAGGACGAACCTCGTCGCGTAGCAGAGG
Organism: Cyclobacteriaceae bacterium; assembly: GCA_013141055.1. Taxonomy (NCBI): domain Bacteria; kingdom Pseudomonadati; phylum Bacteroidota; class Cytophagia; order Cytophagales; family Cyclobacteriaceae; species Cyclobacteriaceae bacterium. The sequence goes on from JABFRS010000001.1 coordinate 1,653,006, forward strand.
CCATTCAATTAATGGGTGTGAAGCATGCTGTCCTCACTTCCGTGAATCGCGATGAATTAAAAGATCGTGGTGCTGAGATCTGGTATCAGACAGTAGTTCAAACAAAAAAGACAAGTCCCTCCACAACTATTGAAACACTCATTCCTGACACAAAAGGAAATTGGGAAGCTCTACACAGAATGATTGAGGGCGGTCAGGAAGTTGTTTCCCATAACATGGAAACCGTTGAGAGAATGTATCGTCGCGTAAGACCGCAGGCAAAATATGAAAGAAGTCTTGAGCAAATCAAGCGCACACGTGAAGCTGGCAAGCGTACAAAGAGCGGCATTATGCTCGGTGTTGGTGAAACAAAAGAAGAAGTCTTCAAAGCCATGGATGATCTCGTTCAAAATGGCTTAATGATCCTTACCCTTGGTCAGTATCTGCAGCCTACCAAGATGCATCTTGAAGTTGCTGAATTTGTTCATCCCGATACATTTGAAATGTATAAAGAGGAAGGATTAAAACGTGGTTTAAAATACGTTGAGTCGGGCCCGTTGGTTCGTTCCTCCTATCATGCAGAGCGGCATGTAAATGTACCCATGTGATCAAATTATTTTAATTCAGCCTCAAGCTTCCTTAAAAACTCCAGTTGATTCTTTGCACGCACCAGATTCTGGTCCGGATAGCTAGTGTGATAATAGACATCATTGTTCAGAAAATCTGTCATAAAGCGTAAGGCCATGATGAAAGTCATCATCTTTCCCGCAAACGGAATAGCGGATAGCTCACCACTTGTCAAGGTCGAGCCAAGTTGAGATTTATAACCTTCTAATAAGGCGTCATAAATTTTCCTTCGAAAAACTATTTTTGAAATATCTTGTTCTTCCTCCGAAACAGGACTTACAAAAGTCCGCACCATATCACCGAGATCGTAAATAAAATATCCGGGCATCAAGGTGTCCAGATCTATAACTCCTGCCACTTTATGAGTAACCTCATCAAAAAGAATATTATTAATTTTCGTATCATTATGTGTGACCCTCTTACGCAATACATTTTTGTTTAAGAGGGCTTCATAGTTCTCCACTAAAAAGTAAAAACTCTTACAGCAGGAAATTGTCTCTTCCGCATTCTGCCTTCGTTCTGAAGTAGAATTTTTCAATGAATCAATAAATTGCTGATATCTCCTTGAGAGATCATGAAACCGGGGAATTGTTTCCTGAAATTTACTTTCATCAATGGAATCAAGAAGACGCGTAAGTTCCGCAAATCCTGCAGCCGCATTGAATGCTTCGTCTTCCGTTGAAACCCAATCAAGGGTAATAGTATTTTCTCGATAAGGAAAGAGTCTCCAAGGAAATCCTTCGTGATCATAAGCCATTTCTGATCCATCCTTTGTGAGGATACTGCCTACAAAACAATATTCAGGATTCTTCTCTTTAAGAAAATCAGAAGCTAACCGGATATTGGATGCTATCGCTTCAGGTTCCTTAAAAACATTTTTATTAACACGCTGAAGAATATAACTGATTTTTCCTTTTAATTTAAATGTCTCATGAATATGACCCGATCCAATTCTTTCTATAGAAAAATCTGAAAGAGTTAAGCTAAAAGATCGGAGTATCTCATCCATTAAAGCCAATCCCTAATTTGAGTTTCCGTGAGATTTCCACCACAGATAATCGTCGCGATGCGCTGACCATAAAAACGATCCTTATTCTCAAGTATTGCTGCAATTCCCACTGCTCCTGAAGGCTCACAAATCAATCCGGCGTATGTATGCAAGAGCTTCATTCCATGTATGATCGAATTTTCCTTGACGAGTATTGCTTCATCCGCAAGTTGCTTCATGTCATCCAGTGCTGTTTGGATTGGAATTCGAACACCAATACCATCAGCAATTGTTTGAATTGTGTTGTGGATAATCATTTTTCCGGCTTCCCATGAGTCAATCATCGCGGGTGCGCCTGCTGCCTGCACGGCTATCATTTTCGTTTGTGGATTGAGTTCTTTGAATGTCCGTGCAATACCATTGAACAAAGCTCCATTTCCAAGCGGTATCAGAACTGCATCAAGTTTCCTAAGCTTTAAAAGTTCAAGACCAATCGTTCCGGCACCCTCAACCGTTTCGGCAGCAAGGCCGTCTTCAATCATTCTTATCCCCAATCTCTTTGCTTCCTCTTTGGCTTTTTCCTTTGCGGAATCAAAGTCTTCCCCATAGAGAATAACTTGCGCTCCCAACGCACGCATCCTTTCAATTTTGTAGGGATTTGCATGGACAGACGCATACACCATCAGGCTGACATTCTTTTTCCGACAGGCATATGCCATCGCCTGACCGAAATTACCTGCGCTCGCACACATCAGATTTGTCTCTCCGGATACCTGAGAAAGTAAAAAATCAGCACCACGCCCTTTGAAGGAACGAATAGGATTAAAGGTTTCTATTTTAAGAATTACCTCTGCTCCTATTAATTGACTCAATGGCTCACAATTATATTGTGGGGTATTCAAAAAAACAGGATCGATTATTTCGGCTGCTTTCTTTATTCTATCAAGGCTAATTCGATGATTCAAGAACAAATGAATAATTAAAAATTACTTACCAAAGCTTTGAAGGATACACTCCAGTGTCAACTAATGCTTTGATCTTGCCAGAGACCTCATCCTTATCCTCTTTATAAGTTACACCAAACCATGTGTTGCCGCCGCCAATGATATCAACCTTACCAAGATTTTGTTTGATTAATTCCGATACCATCAATGCGATATAGAATTCTCCAGAAGGGTTATTAATATTCTTCTCAACAAATTCCGCAAACATTTTCTCAGACAGATCAAAAATAGAAGATTGAAATCCCCAACAATTCATAGATACGGGTAACGAAGGATCCAGGACACGATTACGGTTTTCTTCCTTTGAAACAATGATCCCACCCTCCTTGACAATTTTAGTTAGCTCATTCAATTTCTGAAGATGCCCCTGCTGATCACGCTCTTCAGCCACTCCTCTCGAAACACTACCATGATCTGACAAAACATTTGCAAGTGTATAGCCTACCATAGCATGATGATCCGCCGGTGCTGATCTGAAAAAATCTGCGAGGGATTGGAATGAATCCCTTCCGTAAAAATCATCAGCGTTAATCACCGCAAAAGGTCCGTCAATCACATTCTTACCGCACAGCATCGCATGGGTTGTTCCCCATGGTTTTTTTCGATCAACGGTACCAACAGAGGTCGGGACAAAACGGTCCAATGATTGAACTTCAAAATGAACTTCTGCCTTACCCTGAAGCTTTGGCAAAAACATTTCTTTTACTGTCTCTTTTATCTCTTCACGAACAACAAACACAATATTGGTGAAACCAGCTCTGAGCGCATCGTAAAGAGAATAATCCATGATGGTCTCCCCATTTGGACCAAATCCATCAATCTGTTTAATGCCACCATAACGGCTACCCATGCCTGCTGCCATGACGAGAAGTGAAAGCTTTTGATTATTTTTCAAGGATCGATTTGATTAAAGTTAGTTCGGTAAAAATAGGATTTTCACCTCAAACTTATCAATACATCAACACATATGTCTACACAGAACCGCCCAGTCAATTATACCTCCTCACTCATCATTATTGGTGCATTATTTTTCATTTTTGGCTTTGTCACCTGGCTGAATGGTACGCTTATCCCATTTCTTAAACTTGCTTGTGACCTTCAATCAGATGCACAGGCATTAATGGTCACTTTTGCTTTTTACATGGCTTACTTTTTCCTGGCCATTCCCTCTTCAATCATTCTGGAAAAAACAGGTTTTAAAAACGGGATGTCACTCGGACTTGCTGTTATCGCCGTTGGTGCATTGCTATTCATTCCGGCAGCAATGGGAAGAACATTCTATCTTTTTCTTACAGGATTATTTGTACAGGGCATGGGGCTTTCATTGCTTCAAACTGCATCCAATCCATATGTGTCAGTGATTGGTCCGATGGAAAGCGCCGCAAGTAGAATCAGTATCATGGGAATTTGCAATAAAGTAGCAGGCGCAATTAGTCCTCTGGTTCTTGGGGCTATTGTTTTGAAAGGAGCCAGCGAAATCGAAGTACAGATAAATACCACAACAGATCCTGCCACCCGTGAGTTACTTCTTCAGGAATTATCTCAAAGAGTGATTCTTCCCTATGCGATCATCGCAGCCGTACTAGCGTTTCTGGCGATCATGATTCGTTTCTCAAATCTTCCTGAGATTGATCCTCAAAACGAAAAGCAAGGTGAATCCAATGGCAAAACAAGCATCCTTCAATTTCCGCATCTTCTATTGGGTGCGCTTTGCATATTTGTTTATGTTGGTGCTGAAGTGATGGCTGGAGATGTGATCAGCATTTATGGAAAGGCTATTGGAATAAGCCTTGATGACGCCAAGAACTTCACCTCCTACACACTCAGATCAATGGTTGTTGGATACATCATAGGAATTCTTACGATTCCAAAATACATAAAACAGGAAAAAGCTCTTTCTATTTCTGCAGTTGTAGGCATTGTCTTCAGCATAGCGGCATACATTACCACGGGATACACGTCAATTGTCTTCATTGCTTTGTTAGGATTTGCCAACGCGTTAATGTGGCCGGCTATCTTCCCTCTGGCCATTGATGGATTAGGAAAATTTACTAAAATTGGTTCAGCGCTTCTGATCATGGGCATTGCAGGAGGTGCAATCATTCCGCAGTTGTACGGAAAATTTTCATCCCTATGGGGACCTGAAGCAGCTTTTGTTGCCATTATGATTCCCTGTTATCTGTACATTCTATTTTATTCCGTAAAGGGATATAAAACAGGGAAATCCATTGCTTCATGAGAATTATGATTCTCTTTTCAATTTTCATTTTAGCATCAACCAGATGTTCATCTCAAAACTATATTTCAAAAGATCTTACAGTTGAGAATCTTTTCTCAGAGAATATTGAAGGTCCGAATATCGATAAGCAGGGAAGGCTCTTCGTCGTTAACTATCAGAAAAACGGGACTATAGGATTGGTGCATAAAGATGGGAGAGTCGATCTGTGGGTCACTCTTCCGGAGGGCAGTATTGGCAATTCCATCATGTTCGATCAAAAGGGAAATTTTCTCATTGCTGATTTTAAAGCACATAATATTCTGAGCATCGATCCAAAAACTAAAATTATTTCAATCCATGCACATAATGATCAATTCAATCAACCAAACGACATGTGTATTAATAAGAAGGATCAGTTATTCGTTTCTGATCCTAATTGGAAAGAGAGTACTGGCAAAATCTGGAGAATCGACAGCAATGGAAAGATGACTCTCCTCACGGACCAGATGGGAACTACTAATGGCATAGAATTAAGTCCAGACGAAAAAGTACTGTATGTAAATGAAAGTATCCAGCGAAAACTTTGGGCATTTGACATTGACTCGGACAGCATAAAAAACAAAAGACTTCTATTTGAATTTCCTGATTTTGGTCTTGATGGAATGAAGTGTGATGAAAAAGGTAATCTTTTTGTAACACGATATGGCAAAGGTGTAATTGCTGTTATTTCACCAACGGGGAAACTTCTCCGGGAAATTCCATTAAAGGGTAAATCTGTAAGCAATCTTATCTTTGGTGGAAAGGATGGCAAAACCTGTTACGTTACTCTTCAGGACAGAAAATGTGTGGAGACTTTCCGTTCTGAAGCTGCGGGGAGAAATTATAAAAAGTAGCGATCTACGAATTCAGCAATCTGTTTTTCACGATCGGCAAAATTCCCCTTTACAATCTGATATCTGATTTTTCGCCTTTCAAGTTCAAGCTTGAACAGTTCAAACATTTCTCTCCTTTTATTTCCCAGGTCTCTCAGACCATCCGCTACCCAGGGTACATCAATATCAAACAGAAAATACTGATCATAGGTTATTTGATGCTCAAGTTCTAAAAGTACTGGAGGTATGTCACCAAGATAATGCCGGCAATAAACTTCCGTTGTAATCAAGTCGGTATCACAGAATAGCAGCTTATTGGCAATCCTTGATTTTTCAATGACACGTTCTGTCTGAGTCTTACCAATTCTAATAATATCATTTACAGTAAAGTCATTGCTACTAATCAGTTCTCTTGAAACTTCAGGAACAAATTCTGTATGATAGCGGTCTGCAAAATGTTTAGCCATAGTTGATTTGCCTGTACTCTCAGGTCCGTAAAAACAAATCCTCTTAACAAAATAAGATCGTGCAGGCTGTGCAATAAAATCCCAGTAACGAAAAGGGTTTTCACGAATCAAAGAACCTGATACTGGAACTTTCTTGCGCTCCGGGTCAAAAGGGAAATGCGGAATTGCTAATGCTTTACCCAATTCATTACCATAAGCTTCTGAACTAATAATGATGCTGATACGAGGAAATCTCTTTGAGAGAAACTCCAGCCACAATGGAATCCTTTCTGAAAGAGGTAATGATTCGTCATCAAAATCGTCAACAGATATTTCAGGTCTGATTGCAGGCTCATTCTTAAATTCTTCTTTGATCCATTCAAATCTTGTCAAACCTGGAATTGGATCATCATGTTTGTATGTCATTGAAACAATAAGCTCATCGCATTGAACAGCCGCAAAGCGTATCAAAGCACAATGCCCCTGATGCAGTGGCATAAATTTTCCGATAACCAGCCCTCTTCTCATTGCGTTGTTATCTTACTATCCGATCTCCACTTTATGAATCCAAATGTTGCGATCAGGCAGAAAACAAAATATTCCAGACTCAGGAACATGATTCCTTTTGCAAAATAAAGATATGTTGCTATGATATCAGCAAGTATCCATGCCAACCAGCACTCTACCTTTTTTTGAACCATGAGGTAGGTCGCTGTAATACTTATCACTGCAACAAAAGAATCCCAATAGGGAAAGGCACTGGGCATTGAAAATATCTTTGGGAAAAGTTCATGAAGATTTCCAGCAAATGATCCAAAAATGAACGTCCCAACAATCGTGAGCAAAGTCAAAATAATTAATGGCTTTACTTCCATCCAACTTGCACGCAATTCATTCTTACGATTCTCTTCCCCAGCCTTTGGATGCGTCCATCGCCACCATCCAATAAGATTTGTTATAAAAAAGAAAATCTGAAGGAACATATCCGGATACAATTGCACCTGGTAGACAAGAAAGAAAATCAATGTCACATTAATGATACCCAAAGGCCAACTCCATACATTTCCTTTTGCGGAAAGCCACACTGCGGCAGCTCCTACCAGAACTCCAAAAAATTCCAGATAGCTCATCGGATAGCCAAGCGCAGTGAAAAAGATGTTGCTAATGTCGAAGAAGGAAGCCATAAATTACTACTACAGACGAAACAGAAATACTACAGGGAAATTAAAACCACTCAAAACTTCCAGACATAAGTTCCAACAGCTCCAGATTTTAAAGAGATAGCGCTACTTTTCTTGCCGTCCGAAATTGAAAAGGTTTTGTCAGTTTCATTGTCATTCAAAACAATAAGAACTTTCGTACCGTCGGGATTAACAAATCCTACATTATATAAATTATCAACAATTTCCGACTTAACTCTAATAGCACCAGGCTGAACAAATTTAGATGCATGAGCGATAATGTAATAAGAAACATTGCGTGTCAATACTCCGGTTTTACTATTGATCGTCAATGCTCCCTGACAAAGATTGCAGCCTCCATCTCCGGTGTGTGGATTAAATTCTTCATCGGCTGCAAGATTCCATTCAATAACATTACGACTCCAGTTGCGCGGAGCTCCAATAATAAGATTCTTTACATGCCAGCGCAGGTCGCCACCAAAATCACCCTTGCCGCTTGTCCACTGCTCCGTGAAGTAAACATTCTTATCGGGATGAGCATTGTGAACAATAGTCATCGCACTGATGTCTCCCAGATACATGTGAAATGCTGATCCATCAATAAAAGATTTTGCCTCAGCATCGTTTAAAACTGCAATGGGATAGTCAGGATGGTCACAGTTATGATCAAAAACAATAATCCTGGTGTTAATTCCAGCAGTTTTAAACGCAGGCCCTAAATGCAATTTCACAAACTCCGCCTGTTCGGAGGGTGTCATTGTCATGCTTGGTGTGTTTCCAGGATGCTCGGGCTCATTCTGTAATGTAACGGCATCAATGGTGATTCCTTCTTTTTTCATCTCCTGGATATATCTCACAAAATATTGAGCATAAACAGCGAAGTACTTTGGTTCAAGCTTTCCACCCTTTGGAAGATGATTGTCCTTCATCCATACTGGTGCCGACCACGGGCTTCCCATAATCTTTATATCAGGAGAAACAGCAAGTATCTCCTTTAATACAGGAATCAGGTTTGTGCGATCCGCATCAATACTGAAGCCCTTCAACTCCAAATCTGTCTTCCCAGCAGACAGATCGTTATAAGAAAATACATGATCATCAAGATCAGAGGCCCCTATGCTAACACGGAGATAACTTATTCCAATACTATTTCCCTCTCTCTCAAAAAGTTCCTTTATTAAGGCTGTCCGATCTTCAGCATTTAATTTTTGATTTATCAGATAGGCACTCCCACCCGTTAAAGAATATCCAAAGCCATCCATTGTTTGATAGGTGGTGGCCGTATCAAGATTAATAACTGAGCCCACTGCCCTCCTTTCCTCAAACACTAACGTATCTATTTTATTCAACAACAATGAGCGATCACCATTTGTGACCCATGCGCTCATATGAATGTGATCGTTAGGATTGTGGCTTGGAGTGCAACCAACCAGAAGCAATGCGATAAAGATCTTTTTCATTGGGATTAGAGTTTAATGCAAACGTTCTTTGTTTCTGTAAAAAATTTCAAGGCATCCCATCCTCCTTCTCTGCCAACACCGGATTGCTTCATTCCACCAAAAGGAGTTCTGAGGTCACGAAACAACCAGCAATTCACCCAGATGATTCCGCTTTTTACTCCGGCAGATACACGATGTGCTTTCTTAAGGTTCTCTGTCCAAATGGTAGCTGATAGACCATATGTCGTACTGTTCGCAAAGCTTAAAACTTCTTCCTCAGTATCAAATGACTGAATGGTGACAACGGGGCCAAATATTTCTTCCTGATTGGTTCTGCACAAATGATCCAATCCAGTGATTACAGTTGGCTCAACAAAATATCCTTCAGCACAGCGACCTATCATTGCTATTCGCTTACCGCCGGCAAGAATCTTCCCGCCTTCTTCCTTTGCAAGATCAATGTAGGATAGAACTTTTTTCATATGACCTTCAGAAACCAATGCACCAATTCTGGTGGTTGTCTCAAGGGGATCCCCAACCGTCAGCAATTTTGTTCTTCTTACAAATTCATTTGTGAATTTCTCAAGCAGACTTCGTTCTACAAAAATCCGGGAGCCACACAAGCATATCTCACCCTGATTGGAAAATGAAGAATTAATAGTCGTGCTTACCGCAAGTTCAAAATCGCAATCAGCAAAAATTATGTTTGGATTCTTACCTCCTAATTCGAGAGAAAGCTTCTTTAACATAGGAGCAGCAGTAGCCGCAATTTTCTTTCCTGTAACGGTTCCTCCAGTGAAAGAAATGGCTGTCACCTCGGGATGCTCAATGATTGATTGCCCAACTTTGGGACCCAAACCCTGAACAATATTCAAAACACCTTTTGGCAACCCTGCTTCTATGCAAAGTTGAGAAAACAAGAATGCCGTCATGGGTGTGATCTCTGATGGCTTTGCAATCACCGTACATCCAGCAGCCAAAGCCGGCGCTATTTTCCAAGTAAAAAGATACAGCGGCAGATTCCATGGAGAGATGCATCCTACTACTCCAATCGGTGTCCGTAAAGTATAGTTGACGGCCTCAATTCCTGTCACATGCGCTTCAGTTGCCATATGAATCGCTCCCGTAGCATAGAATCTTATATTCGCTGCAGCGCGCGGAATGTCCAATGCCTTAGCCTGAGATAAAGGTTTACCATTATCAATGCTCTCTGCTAAAGAAAGTTTTTCTGCATCCCGATCAATAAGGTCAGCAATCTTCATCAGGATAGCGGATCTTTTTTCAACTGCCATGGTCGACCATTCTGCGAAAGCTTTCTTTGCAGCTTCCACTGCATCGGAGACGTCCTTGTCATCCGAATCCGGAATCAATGAATAAACTTTTCCTTCTGCTGGATTATAGTTATCAAGAAATTTTCCAGAGTGCGGTTCAGTTAAGACCCCATTAATGTAATTGCTTATTTTAAGCATCTATTTTGAATTAATGTGATGAGCAAAGAAGTCCAATTGTGAGGCATTCTCATTTTAACTTTATAATGAACCGGTTCTTCCTCCATCCACCGGTACATTAATTCCATTGATATATCCGGCAGCTGGTGAGGCAAGAAACGCTACTGCTGCCGCCACTTCTTCAGAAGATGAAATTCTTCCAGCAGGAATCTCTTCAATCATCTCCTTTGTTATCTGTTCAGTTGTTTTATTCTGTTTCTCAGCCCGATCCTTAATGATTGATTCCAAACGACCCGTCATCGAAGCTCCAGGTAAAACATTATTTACCGTAATTCCGAAGGGAGCAAGTTCAAGAGAAAGAGTCTTAGACCAGTTTGCAACTGCACCCCGAATGGTATTAGAAACGCCCAATCCCCGAATCGGCATTTTAACTGAAGTAGATATAATATTTATGATGCGACCATACTTCGCTTCTTTCATACCCGGGGCTAATGCCTGAACCAGTATCTGGCCACATAGCAAATGACTTGAGAAAGCTTTTGTAAACTCATCCAGTGAGGCCGACAATGCAGGACCTCCCGGAGGACCTCCTGTATTATTAATAAGAATATGAGTTGCTGTGGACGAAGCATACTTTTCAATTGTCATTTTTAGTTGCTCCGGAAAGTTAAAATCAGCAACCAGATATTGATGATGCTGGCCTGCTTTTGTCGAAAGTTCAGAAATTGTCTTTTTCAGTTTCTCCTCATTCCTCGCGACCAAAGTAATGCTCGCCCCAAGCAATGCTAATTCAATTGCCGAAGCCTTGCCAATTCCCTGCGTACTACCGCAAACCAGCGCCTTTTTGCCTGTCAAATCAAGGTTCATAATTCCATTTTCAGTAAATATAAAAGAACGCTAACTTTCAGGAGGAACATTTTAAAATCTTCAAATTCTCAATTCAGCAATATGCCTATCCGACGTCCTTTCAACCTCAATCAGTGGATCACAGAAAATCGTCATTTGCTGAAACCCCCTGTTGGAAACAAAAATCTATACGTTGACGCTGGCGATTACATTGTCATGATTGTGGCGGGACCTAATGCCCGTAAGGATTATCATTATAATGAAACGGAGGAATTATATTATCAATTGGAAGGAAGCATTACAGTAAAAATTCAGGAAGACGGAAAAGCAGTTTCCATTCCATTAAATGCAGGAGATATGTTTCTGCTTCCGGGAGGAGTTCCCCATTCCCCGATCCGTACACCGGATTCTATTGGATTGGTAATAGAATTAAAGCGTGAAAGTGAAGATGATGGACTGATGTGGTTTTGTGAAAAGTGCAATAACAAGCTCCACGAATACAAGTTCCATCTTGATAACATTGAAAAAGATTTTATTCCTCGGTTCAGGGATTTCTATGGCAATGTTGACCTTCGCACATGCAAGAAATGTGGCACAGTAATGGAAGCTGATCCGCGATTTGTATAAACTATGAAAAAAACAGAACTACAGGAAAGGCTCATTAGCAATCATAGCTCATTTACTGGCTTTGTCAGGAATCTTTCTGACGTAATTGCCAATCATTCAATGCCAGGAAAGTGGACGCCACTTCAGCAACTTAGTCATATCGAAAAGAGCGTGTCACCTGTCAAATTGGCTTTCTCTCTTCCGAAATTTTTACTTTCACTGATCTTCGGAAAATCCAATCGCTCTTCCCGCACGTACGACGAGCTCATCTCAAGGTACAAGGAGAAATTGCAAGCAGGTGGAAAATCAACAACACGGTTTCTTCCAGATCCATCCTGTGATCGCGTTAATCTCAATGATGCCGTTGATAAACACGTAAAAGCACTTTGCTCAAAGATTGATCGCTTCAGTGAAGCTGAACTAGATCGGTTTATTTTACCGCATCCTTTACTGGGTAAGCTTACTCTGAGAGAAATGATCTATTTCACCATCTATCATGTTGAGCATCATCATTCTCAGATCAATCCTGCATTGCGACAATCGGTTGCCTAATTTCATGAAGAAATGAAATTTGAAAACTCTCTCTCCTTTGCCAAAGGACTCGACAAAAAAGATCCATTAAAAAAATTCAAATCAGAGTTCCACTATCCAAAAATAAAAGGCAAGACAACTCTCTACCTCTGCGGCAATTCTCTCGGGCTTCAACCGAGGAGCACAAAGAAGTACCTTAATGAAGAATTAAGTGATTGGGCAGAACTTGGCGTTGAAGGTCATTTTCATGCGAAACGCCCCTGGTTGTACTATCATAAATTCGGGAAAAAAGCCCTTGCGGGAATTGTTGGAGCAAAACCTACTGAGGTTGTAGCAATGAATCAGCTAACGGTGAATCTTCACCTGATGATGACTTCATTTTATCAGCCAACTAAAGAAAGGTTCAAAATCATTGTAGAGGCTGGAGCATTTTCATCCGATCAATATGCTTTTGAATCACAGATCAGACTTCATGGATTGAAACCCGAAGAAGCTTTGATCGAGTTAAAACCCCGATCCAATGAATACTCCTTGAGAACTGAGGATATTATTAGTGCCATTGAGCATCATTCATCGCAATTGGCTCTTGTGATCTTTGGCGGAGTTCAATATTACTCAGGCCAGCTTTTTGATATCAAAAGAATTACTGCCACCGCACAAAAGGCTGGTGCTTATGCTGGCTTTGATCTTGCTCATGCTGTTGGAAATGTTGAGGTGGATCTTCATAAAAATAATGTTGACTTCGCAGTGTGGTGTGGCTACAAGTACCTTAACTCCGGACCCGGAAGTGTGGCGGGAGCATTTGTTCATGAGCGTCATGCAACCAACTCAAGTCTGATTCGATTGGCTGGATGGTGGGGTCACTTTGAAAAGGATAGATTTAAAATGAAAAAGGGATTCATCCCTATGCCCGGAATTGACGGATGGCAGCTTTCCAATTTTCCTGTTCTGAGTGGCGCAGCACATCTCGCCTCACTTGAGTTGTTTGAAAAGGCTGGAATAAAATCACTTAGAAAGAAAAGTATTTTACTAACCGGATACTTAGAGTTTCTTTTAAAAAATACTGAACGTTTTCAGGAATACTTTATCATCATTACACCCGAAGATCCAAAGGAGCGCGGCTGCCAGATGTCTATGCTCATGAAGGATAATGGAAGAAAAATATTTGATAAAATTACTAAGGCTGGCGTGATCGCTGACTGGCGTGAACCCAATGTCATCAGGGTGGCGCCTGTACCGATGTACAATTCATTTGAAGAAGTGTATCGGTTTGCTGAAATTTTTAAGAATGCTTTAAAATAATTCCATGTGCGAATCGCTTAGACAGATTCGCAGATTCTTACAAAATGAAAAAACACATCGCTATTGCAGGGGCCGGGCTTGTTGGATCACTCCTTTCTATCTACTTGATAAAAAGGGGATATAAAGTATCTCTTTTCGAAAGAAGATCCGACATGAGAAAAAGTGGAGAATATGCAGGAAAATCCATCAATCTTGCTTTAAGCAATAGAGGACTTCGTGCACTTAAGGAGGTTGGTCTTGCGGAAAAAATGAAGCCAGTTGCCATTCCGATGCATGGAAGAACAATGCACGATGTCAAAGGAAACTTATCCTTTCTTCCATACGGCGAGCAAGGTCAATACATCAATTCAATTTCACGGAGTGGACTCAATATTGTTCTGATGAGTGAGGCAGAACATCTTGGAACCACGATAATTTTTGAACATCGCATTCAGCATGTCAATCTGGAAACCACTGAAATAACATTTCAGGATGGTAAAACTGAAAAATTCGATATGATCATCGGGGCAGACGGAGCCTTCTCTGCCGTCAGGGGTGCTTTACAGATCACCGACAGGTTTGATTATGATCAACGTTATATTCAGCATGGCTATAAAGAATTAACGATTCCGGCGGGGAAAAACGGAACTCATCAATTAGAAAAAAATTCATTGCACATCTGGCCGCGGGAAAGTTTTATGCTGATCGCATTACCAAATCCTGATGGAAGCTTTACGTGTACACTTTTCTTTCCTTTTGAAGGGGATCCTTCTTTTCAATCGCTTCAATCAGAAAAAGAAGTTGCAAAGTTCTTTCAGGAGATTTTTCCGGATGTGGATGTTCTCATACCAGATTTGTTAAAAGACTGGCAAAAAAATCCAACCTCATCTCTTGTCACCATTAAATGCTTTCCCTGGCTGAAAAACAAAACACTTTTAATAGGTGATGCGGCACATGCAATTGTCCCTTTTTATGGACAGGGTATGAATGCGGGGTTTGAAGATTGTGCTGTATTGAATGATTTGCTGAATAAGCATAAAGATGATTGGGATAAAGTCACTACAGAATTTCAACAGCTTCGAAAACCAGATGCGGATGCTATTGCTCAACTGGCGCTAGAAAATTTTGTTGAAATGAGGGATCTCGTTGCGGATGCAGATTTCCTTTTGCGCAAGAAGATAGAAGCTAAACTTCATCAGTTATTTCCGAATCGATGGATTCCGCTTTACTCCATGGTCACTTTTCATGAAGAGATTCGATACTCTGATGCGTTAAGAATCGGAAAAAAGCAGAGGCAGATCATGGACAAGGTGATGCAAACGCCATCCATAGAGACAACATGGCAATCATTGGATTTCGAAAAGGTTGTAAGTCAGCTTGACTAAGCTTCACTGAACAGAATCTTATATTCATCATATCGATTGAGCACATCGCGAACATAATTCACCGGCTCCTCGCATTTGCAATAACCCGCGACAACAATAGGATCCCGATAATACTTTGGATTTGATTTTTGTTTGAGAAACTCCTCCACATCTTCCCACTTTGAAGGATCCTTACCATACTTCCTCGCAAGATGACGGGCATCAACAATGTGAGAAAGTCCAGCGTTATAAGATGAGAGCACAAACTTCAAACGCTCATTTTTATCTGTAATGTATTTGGCCCAGAGCTTGTCAAGATATTTTAAATAGCGAACACCTGCCCTTAGACTTTGATACGGGTTGGTACGATCCGAAGCACCAAATTGCTCTGCAGTTCCCGGCATTAATTGCATCAACCCAACCGCACCTGCCCATGATGCGGCTGTTGGTTGAAAATTTGATTCCTGATAAACAATAGAGGCAAGCAATCTCCAATCCCATCCCAGAATCTTTGCTTCACGCTTTATTTGCTCATCATATGGTGAAAGCTTGTTTCCACCACGGGAAGAATAATCACTACTAATAACAGTCTGAGAAGTTCTGGGATTATTAAAATACTTGCTGTAGAGAATCTGAAATTTTCCTGTTCGCTTCATGTCTTCCATCCACCGATTAACTTCCGATTGAAGTTCAGGTGAGTTTTTTCTGACAGCCCACGCTATCTGTTGAGGAAGACTTAGTACAGTGGCTATATCAAGGTTTGGATAGTAAATAGCATTCACCATCGCTATCGTCTGGTCCGTTACAGTATACTGAATTTCTCCTTTGGCAACTTTTTCAATAAGGGATTCTGTCTCCGCGTAAGCGCTATCCTCATGAATGATAATCGCTCCTCCTATTTCTGTTGACAGGTTCTGCATCCGCTCTTTAAAAGAGGATTCATTCATCACATGAACTTCTTTTCCAATGAGTTCAACCGGATTGCGAACAAGACTTCTTTCCAACCTGGTGGGAGGCATCCTTCTCCAGTTCTGAGGTTTCTTCTGAACCAGGACCTGATACGTGTTAAATTGTGTATCCGTGAATGATAAATACTTTGTACGTTCCTGAGTAACAGTCAGAGGGAAAGCGATGATGTCCCCCTCTCCTTTATTCAGCAGATCAATTGATTGCTCAATGCCGCTGATGACTCTTATTTTTAAGTTGATCTTTAAATGTTTCGTCAGACTTTGGAGAAGCTCATACTCATAGCCCATCGGGCGACCGCGGTAGATAAAATAACTAATGGAATTATTATCAACGATCGCTTGTAAAAAGCCTCTTTCGCGAATTTGCTGAAGGTCCATTTGAACCTCTGGCTCTTGCGAAAATTCAGGAAGATTGCCCTTGGGAGAACAATTTACCATCAACAAGGCCAGCACAAGCGCAGAATGGAGGAAAATCCGTCTTGGCATCAAGGAAGGTACTCAAAATCCAAAAATTCAGCAATTCATCTTATTACATCAATTCCATTTTAACATCACTTAAAGGGCATAAAAAAAGAAACCCCTTTCGGGGCTTCTCTTCAATCTGAATTACAAGTATGAATTAGAATGTATATCTAAATCCTATTTGCATGAAATAAGTAGAACCGATTGTATTGCGGTTTCTGAATGAACCAAGTGCGTAGCTACTTCCATCACCTACTGGGTATCCATTAATTTGAGAAAGACGGAATGTTGGAAGAACAGATCCATTTGGCTGGAGAGTTGAGGCATTAACCGGAACCAAAAGAGTTGCAGCGTTAGCATCCTTGAACACTCCCCACTCCTTGTTCAACAAGTTTCCAACATTGAAAATATCAAGAGTGAATTGAAGCGTGTTGTTGGTTTTCCCGATGTTCGCGAAAATGTCCTGAACAATCCTTACATCCACCTGGCTTCTCCATGGAAGCTCTGCACCATTTCTTTGTGCATACTCACCCTTGTGTTTGCTCAAGTAAGGGTCTTGGTCAATAAACTTAAAGAACAATGCGCTCTGTTCTGCCGCAGTCCATACTCCTTGAGGAACAGCAATAGTAGGAACAAAAGCGATCTCAGATGGATCCTTAGGAATGTAGATCAGGTCATTACCCGAAACACCGTCCCTGTTGAAGTCACCAGAATAAGTATAAGAATATCTTCCCTGAATAGATCCTTCATAGAATAATGATATCTGAGTAGCAAGGTGTTTGATATATTCCTTTCTGTAGCTGATCGATGCAATGAAACGATCCGGTACGATGTAAGCCGCATAACTGGCCTCAGCAAAATTTGGATTGCCAACGATCTGTGTGTTCGTCCAGGTATTACCTAACTGATCTCCACCGCCATCAAACACAACTTGTGCATCACTACGCGTATAGGCAACCATTGCAGTAAATCCATTGCTGAAAGGTTTTTCAAGTTTAAGAGTCAATGATGAATAGTATCCTTGCTGTGAGTTTACCAAAACAACTGGCGTGAATGCTGCAGTTCCTGTAGGGCTTCCGCTCGCTACGGGCTGACCCGCCGCTGTTATAGGATTAATGTAACGATCTGTCACACTAATTGGATAGAAAGGTCTGTTATCAGGATATCCTGTAACATTGATTGGCACGCCATTCTGAAGGTTTGGATTGATACCCTTTGCAACATTAAGATCCTTGTTAAAGATAGCTTCAACACTTCCATTGATTCCCAAAGGAAGTTTTATATCAATAGCAAGACTTGATTTCCATGTTTGAGGAAACTTGAAATCAGTTGTCAAGGCACTGATGTTAGCTGGAATAGCCGTTCCAGGAAGTGGCTGAGTCGCTGGTCGGTATGCTGTTGGATCCGGATTGAATACAATTCCTGCCGCCTGAGTTGCCGCCTGTCCAATATATGATTGAGAGAACTGAATTAAACCTGCATCACCCGATTGAGCAACGATCCAAACCATTGGAATTTTACCAGTGAAAACACCAGTACCTCCACGAACAATCAAAGAACGATCTCCTTTGACATCATAGTTGAATCCAATTCTTGGAGAGAATAATACACGTGAATCCGGAAGAGCTCCTGTATCAACCTTCCTGCCTTCAGAGAAGGTAAGGCTTGCTACCAGTGGATGTGTTTGAATTTCCTTTGTTGAATTAAAGAAAGGCATATCAAGACGCAAACCAGCAGTCAGCTTCAACTTGTCATTAACCTGATATTCATCCTGACCATAGATAGAATACTGAGAAGTCTTAACCGTTGGAAAAGCTTGCTCATATCCTGGAAGTAATGAATAAGTGATCGCGAAATCTCTTGGAGCCTGATTAGTAATGAAATCATTCCAGCTATTGAATGAATAGTAGCTGGTTCCGTTTCTCTGAAATCCATTCTTTGTAGAGGTCATGTCCGCTTGAAACCCTACTGTAAATCCATGCTTTCCGGATGTCCATGAAAGGTTGTCAACAACTGAAATTGTAGACACCTGTCTTAGATTACCATATGTGAATGGCTCGTATCCGAAGGAAGTAAGTGGAGTACTGGTTGTTCCTGTTATAACCGTTGCTGGTGCAGAACCATCCAAAATATCAACAAATGGGAATATCTTACTGTCTGAACTGCGTGGCTCGTTCTGATCAGTGTATGTTGCTCTCAACGTGTTGGCAAACTTGGTTCCAAAAACAGAGTTAAGCTCTGCTGCTACTGAGTACAAATTATTTTCCTGATAGTAGTTCGCATTCTTATATGGCAATGCAAAAAGACTTGTACGAGTCTGAGGATAGTTAGGACCAGCACCTGTTCTTGACGTACTTGGGAAGCTTGGGCTGATATTTTCTACCTGGCTGTAGCGAACGTTGAAACGGTGTTTCTCATTGATGTTCCAGTCAATACGCGCCGTTACTTTTGTGTTGGTAGTCTTGAAATCATATCCCTGATAAGGACCTGTATCATAATTGTAATTGGTCTTTAAATAATCGCTGATCATGTTCAGATCCGTTGCCGTTGGACGAGCAATGTTTCCTGTTCCTGTATAAGGAGCTTCAGGAGTTGAAGCAAAGTTCTGCTGTCCTGGCTGAATTGATGTAGACGTTTCGTAGTTCGCAAAGAAGAACAACTTGTTCTTAATGATCGCTCCGCCAAGACGTGCGCCATACGTTTGAATGTCAAGTTTCTGTTTTACAAAGGGAGTTTCTCTCTGAACCTCATTACCCTGCATGTCCTGGTTTCTGAAGAATCCATAAACAGAACCTGACAATGTATTTGATCCAGAACGAGTAACAGCATTCATGGAGCTTCCAATAAATCCTGATTGACGGATATCGTAAGGAGTAACGTTTACTGTTACCTGCTCAATCGCATCCAATGAAATAGGATTGTTATTTCCAGGAAGGTTACCACCAATACCGAATGAGTTGTTGAAGTCAGAACCATCAACAGTGAAGTTGTTCTGACGGAAGTTACCACCACCCACTGAACCAGTGCTTGTTGAAGATGATTGAGGAGTCATGCGGAGCATATCATTCAAACTTCTTCCAATGGTTGGCATGTTCAATAACTGACGGCTGCTGATGTTTGTCACCGCACCGTTTTTCTCAGTATTAAGATCTTTTGTTGCTTCACCTGTTACAACCAATTCTTCAAGCTGAGTTCCTTCTTCACTCAATACGTGATTCAAAACGTAAGTTTCACCCAATTGAAGAGAAATGTCGGAATACGTTTGGGTCTTGTAACCTACAAATGAGATTGTAATCTTATAGGGACCTCCTACTCTCATATTCGAGATGGTGAATTTACCATCAGCAGCCGATACCGTTCCATACGTGGTACCAGTAGGCTCGTGCACGGCCACCACATTGGCGCCCGGGACAGCCCCGTTCTTATCTTTTAGGGATCCACTCAGCGTGGAGGTCGTTACACCCTGAGCCAACAGCGTGGAAGCTGACAGCACAAAGGCGGAAACGATTAGTAGAAGTTTTCTCATAAGCATTAGGGTTTTAGTAACTTGATTTTAGGAGCGTAAAAGTATTGGTTAAACCTTAACTCAGTTTTACCAGTCCTTTAAATGTTACGAACAAGTTATTAACAATTTCTTAATATAGCATCCATCAATCGTTTGCTGGTTTGTGTTTTTTTTCGACAACAAAAACCACATCTCAACCTTAACTTAAACCTCATGATGAAACTTGCTCTGTATCTGCTATTTGGATGTGTGATCTTTAATGCTACTGCTCAGGTAGATTTATCCTACTATTTGCCTGATGGAGGATCATATAATTCAGCCATTCCAACTCCTGCTTCAGTGATCGGACATGAGGTTGGAGAGTGGCATGTTAGCCATGACAGACTGGTAAATTACATGTATGCCCTGGACAGAGCCTCTGACAGGATTAGCCTTGAAGTTACAGGCCAGACTTTCGAAGCCAGACCCCTCCTTTTACTCACTATCACCTCCCCTAAAAACCATCAAAATATTGAAGCCATCCGTCAACAGCATTTATTGCTTTCGGATCCTTCAAAATCAGCATCAGCAGACGTGAAAAACATGCCCTCCGTCTTCTACCTGGGATGCAGCATTCACGGAAATGAGCCCAGTGGCGCAAATGCCGGGCTTATTATGGCTTATTACCTCGCCGCCGCTCAAGGTCCCGAGATTGAAAAATACCTTGAAAACACCGTTATCCTTTTTGATCCAAGCTTTAATCCGGATGGGTTAACCCGTTTCTCAAGCTGGGCAAACTCCCGAAAAAGCAAACTGATCTCACCTGATCCAAATGATATGGAGCATAATGAGGCATGGCCAGGAGGACGATTCAATCATTACTGGTTTGATCTTAACCGGGATTGGCTTGTGGCTCAAATGCCGGAATCTCAGGCTCGCATAAAAAAATTCCAACAATGGAGACCCAATGTCCTTACCGACCATCACGAACAAGGAACGAATGCGACATTCTTTTTTATGCCGGGCGAACCAACAAGAGTGAATTCCCTTACACCTGAAAAAAATCAGGAGATCACAAGGAAGATGGGTGAATACCACGCTAAAGCTCTTGATCAGATTGGATCACTTTATTTTACACAGGAGGGTTATGATGATTTCTATTATGGAAAAGGGTCAACCTATCCGGATGTTGAAGGAGCAATAGGAATTCTTTTTGAACAGGCAAGTTCACGCGGCCATGCACAGGAAAGTGTAAATGGAGTTCTCAAATTTCCATTTACCATTCGCAATCACTTCACTACCATGTTAAGTTCATTGAAGGCGGTGAATGAATTGCGTGAAGAGCTTCTTACCTACCAGCGTGATTTCTTTAAAGGAAGTCTGACAGAAGCCGCAAAAGATCCGGTGAAAGGATATCTGTTTGGATCAAAAGATAAAGCAAGCGTCTTCCATCTTGCTGAAGTATTATCCCGTCAGCAAATTGATTTTTACAAGCCTGCCGCCACCTCAACTATCAACGGAAAGAATTTTGATAAGGAATCAAGTTATATAGTCCCGCTGAATCAATCTCAATACAGAATGATCAAAGGCATGTTTGGCAAGATCAATCAGTTCAAGGATAGTTTATTCTATGATATTTCAAGCTGGACTTTGCCAATGGCTTTTGGTCTTGACTATGAAGAGCTGAAAGTAGCACCAGCATTGGGAGAAAAAATCTCACAGATTCAGATGCCTGCCGGAAAGATCATTGGCGGAAAGACTCAGTATGCTTATGTGTTTGAAACGTATGGTTTTTATTCACCAAGAGCGTTATATCGTCTTACCAGCCATGGCATACGAACCAAGGTCGCGACTGAACAATTTTATCATTCTTCAGGCAAAAAATTTGAACCTGGTTCTATCATGGTATCACTGGATAACCAGGATAAAAATCCAGATCAGATTGAAGTTTATATTCGTGAAATTGCGGAACGCGATGGTATTGATGTCTACGCTTTCAACACAGGACTTGATTATCGTGGAGTAAGTCTTGGCAGCAGTTCCTTTCAGGTATTGAGAAAGCCCGAAATAGCAATCCTTGTTGATGGAGGTGTTTCAGCTACCGATGCAGGCGAGATCTGGCATCTGCTTGACCAGCGATTTAATATTCCCGTCACCTGCATGCCAACTTCTATCTTCAACAATGCAAATATCAATCGTTATTCAACTCTTATATTTCCGGCAGGTACTTATGCAGGCATTAATGAGAATGCAAAAGAAAAGCTCAAGATCTGGATACAAAATGGCGGGACTGTAATCGGCTTCGAAAATGCGTTAACATGGTTCAATACTGCAGGGTTGGGGAAATTTGACATGAAAAAGGATGAAGAGAAAAAAGAGCCTGCGAAGTCAAAGCCTTATGCTGATCTTGATGAGGCAACAGGAGCTCAGGAAACCAGTGGAGCAATCTTTGAAGCAGATGTAGATCTCACAAATCCATTGTTATATGGATACTATAATTCAAAAATGCCGATGTTTAAATCCAATAATCTCTTTATGGAAAAAGCGAAGGGAGCTTATGCCAATCCGTTAACCTATGGCTCAGCTTCTTTACTAACCGGATATATCTCTAAAGTGAATTATGCTAAAATGAAAAATACTTCGGGCATCGGAGTTACTGCTATGGGAAGAGGACATGTCATAGGATTCACTGAAGACCTTGCATTTCGAGCTTTTTGGTTTGGAACAAACAAGATGCTGATGAATGCTGTGTATTACGGAAGCTTCTTGCGACCTGAAAGTGCTCGATAGGTAGCAATGAACAAAAACAAAACGCTTTCTTCTGTTATCCTTTGGTCGGTCATCTCTGCCGCTTTCATTGGACCGGGAACCGTAACAACAGCAGCAACCGCCGGATCCCTGTTCCAACTGAATCTTCTGTGGGCTGTGACTTTTGCCACCATCGCATGCATAGTTTTACAGGAGGTTTCCGGTCGGCTTACAATTGTGAGTGGGATGACAATGGGTCAGGCATTGACTAAAAAGTATGGAGAGCAGCAAAGTAGTTGGTTGAAATTTTTACTGGGCGGACCCGTGATTTTGGGATGTGCCGCTTATGAAGCTGGAAATATTCTTGGTGCTGTTTCAGGTTTAAATCTGATGTCGTCTATTGATACGAAGATTCTCACGATCATTATCACAGCGGCCAGCGCATTCATCCTCTGGTCTGGGAAACGAAATACAATTGGATGGCTCATGACATTCCTGGTATTCCTCATGGGCGTTGCCTTTTTTGCATTGGCCATAGATACTTCGTTTTCCTTTCAGGAGTATTTAAAGTCGTCTCTCACCCCTCAGCTCCCCGTAGGTTCTGAATTGTTAACATTGGGATTAGTTGGAACAACCATTGTGCCTTACAATGTCTTTCTTGGATCCGGCATCAGTAAGGGTCAGACGGTACCATTGATGCGCATTGGACTTACTATCTCTGTTTTGATCGGAGGACTTATCACTGCCGCAATTCTGGTCGCTGGCACTTCCGTAAGATCTTTCTCAAATTTCAATGAGCTGGCACAAGCCCTTGTAGAAAATAGCGGACCGATTGGTGGATGGGCACTGGGTATTGGATTATTTGCTGCAGGTTTCTCATCAGCCATTACGTCTCCATATGCAGCATCGATCATTACTTCTTCTGTTTTCAACTGGAATGAACAGAAACAACGCATCGTCTGGATCTTCGTACTCCTGGTTGGATTTGCTTTTGGGATCAGCGAAGTAAAGCCTATCCCGGTTATCCTTGCCGTGCAGGCCCTTAATGGACTTGTTCTGCCTCTGCTAACTGCTTACCTGATTTTACTGATCAATGATCCGGCTATCGTTCCTTCTGAGCATCGTCCTTCGCCATTCTATAATGTAGTGCTTCTGATCATCTTCGGTTCAGTTCTGTTGATGGGATTGAATAACATAGACAAATCTGTTTCATCCTGGGTCGCAATGCCAACAGGGCACATCATGCTAATATCAACTATTTCAATCGCGTTGACAGGATATCTGGCACTCAAACTATTTGCGTGGAATAAAAAAAACAACGGGACTAGATTTTAATCTCCTTGTGCAGAAGATGAGTTTAAGCAGTCACTTCATCAAATGCTTTTACAAATGATCTCATCTCGTCAATTGTTCCAATGCTGACACGACACCACTCTTTTTGTTGGTAATCCCATACACGCATCAGAAATCCTTTCTCTTCCATCTTGGCAAGAATCATTTTGCCATCTTTCGGAGCTGGAAAGAATACAACGTTGATCAGAGACTTACCATACATGATTTTGTGCTTGTCAAGGTAATCTGTGAGCACTAAGCGTGCTGCAGCATTTTTCTCTCTTGTTAATTTCATGAAATCAACATCTCCAAGACTTGCATTAGCTGCAGCGATAGCGGTTTGGTTAATTGGAATGTCACCGGCATACTTGGCAACACGATTGATAAGATCCGGCTTCGCTACGATATATCCGATTCGCAATCCTGCCAATCCATAAATCTTTGAGAAGGTCTTTGAGACAATTACGTTCAAATTCTTCTTTACCAATTCAACCATCGAAATCTGCTGTGAAGGTTCCAGAAATTCAATGTAAGCTTCATCAACATACACTGGAACTTTCGTTGAAACTGTTTCACAAAATGATCTAACTTTTGCCGCATCAACATAAGTCCCGGTTGGATTATTTGGATTACAGATAAAGACAAGTTTTGTGTCGCTCTTTACTGCAGCAGCCATTGCATCATAATTATGCTCAAGCTTATCGTTGAGATCAACTTTATCCCAGCGGCAATTGAACACCTGGGCAAAATTCATTAGCAACGGAAATGTCGGATAGGAGGAAACAATACTCCCGCCTTCGATTCCAAAGGCAACGGATGATTGACAAAGAATATCTCCCGACCCTGCACCAAGGTGAATACATTCAGGGGCAACACCTTCCTTTGCGGCAATCGTCGCCTTCAGAGCAGTAGTTGCATCAAACGGATAACGATTCGCTTCTGTCAGAATTTGAATGATCGCCTGTCTTGCTTTATCTGATGGGCCGTATGGATTCTCGTTTGAATTCAGTCGGACATTGCCCGAATATTTTTTTTCCCTGCCAAGGAAATCCATTTCAGCTTTACTTACAGGAGCAGCCATTAATTCCTGAGCAAGAGAGGGAACAAGCGTAAGGCCTGCTGTGAGAGAAAGTGTTGACTTAAACCAACCTCTTCTGTTAGTAATAGATTGCATGCTGCTGTTGTTTATGTGTTATATAAAAATAGCGAATAATCTTTATACGTTGTTACCTCCACGGTGCACGACTGGTCATTGTGACAAACGGCTCACCATCCAGCACAATCATAGGGTCATTTACATTTTTAGGATGGTTCTTTTTTTCCAGGCGGTAGGATCCCTGGCCGGCCGATTGAGAATTGTAATAAAGCCTGTCCCCCTGAACGTACCAGGTTCCACGATCAGAGTTCTGGGAAGAAGTCCCACCCGAAATAGCTTCGGTATTGACGCTTCGCGATCCTTCATATGAATAGGTATAGGTTCCATCTTCTCTAAGAACAATACAGCGGCTTGTTTGAGAATTCTGATTCATGTTGAGATAGCACCACTGACCTACCAGTTCTGGGGCCACTCCACCTTTGCCTTTATCGTTGTTAGCCGACGTTTCTGCACTTCCTGATTTGGCATAAATAACCTTCTGTCCATTTGCTGTTAACGTCAATTGTGAGCCAGCGATTGAATAGCCAAATCTGGCATCGCCTTGTGCGGATGTGATAATTATAAATCCTTGAGAAACCTTGTACGAAAAAGAGTTACCAAGATAGACGCATGTTCCATCTGCTTTAAACAGTAATACCTCATTATTACCTGCCCATGTTCCTATCAGTGACCGGTCTGTATTAGTAAAGGTTTGTGTTGCTTTCGACGACAAAGCAGATGACGAATTTTGATCACCTGCTCCATTCCTTGAAAATAAAACCTTTCCTTCCAGATCACCACCGGAAAGTGTGAGTGAGTTTCCCTGAAGAATATAATTATACTTCGTGGTTTCTGTACCAGATGTGATTGAAATGATTGTTGCTTGAGTTGAGAACTTGATTGGATCGCCGTCAAATTCTCCGGAGCCATCTGCCTGAAGCATCAACGTCATTTGGTAGCCGAATTGATTATTCTGCCAGATTCCAAAAATTTTACCTTGTTGCTGAACTTTCGCTCCGATCTGAGCTGAAGCAGAAAAAGAAAGGCATAACAAAAAGAGTAATTTTCTCATTTGCCGTAAACCGTAAGTGTTACTACAAGTTAAGAAAATCAGGCAATCAAAACCTGATGCTTACAACACGTTATTTAACTGTTCTTTAATTTTTTCAAGCTCTTCCTTCATGTTGACAACTTCCTTTTGCATCTCAGCATCATTTGCTTTAGATCCAATGGTATTGATCTCGCGACCAATTTCCTGTGCAAGGAATGCCAATTTCTTTCCGTTGGACTGAGGCTCTTTCATAACCTTCAGGAAATAATCAAGATGTGTCTTAAGGCGAACACGCTCCTCGTGTATATCCAGTTTTTCTATATAAAAAATAATCTCTTGTTCAAGACGATTGGAATCAAATCCTTCATCTCCAAAAAAATCCGTAATTCCTTTTTTAATCTTCGTTCTGATCTTCTCAATTCTAAGTGGATCAATCTTTTCCACTTTAATTAATGAACCTGCGATTGATGAAATGTAACTTTGAAATTTCTCGACAAGAGAAGAACCTTCTGTTTTTCTGAATGAATCACATTGGTCAAGCGCTTCTTTCAAAGTACTTACAAATCGCTCATACATCTGTACATCAAATGCTTCGCGTTCCTGTGTTTGCTGAACTTCGGGGGATTTTAATGCCAGTTCAAAAAGATTATCATAAGGAGCCATCACCTTATCAGCGAGCTTTTTAAGCTCAGCATAATGAGCAACAAACATTGCCTCATTATACTGTTGCTGAATTTCCTGAGTTGCTGCTTTTATGTATTCAATGGAAACAGAAACTTTACCCCGCTCAAGCTTTTCGGTAATAATAGAACGTATTTCAACCTCTTTCTCAGATAATACTCGTGGAATACGAATGCTTAAATCCAGAAATTTAGAGTTGAGGGTTTTGATTTCTATCTGGAGGGTTGCCTCACCAATAGGAGTCGTTACCTGTCCAAAGCCTGTCATCGATTTGATCATGTCAAAAATTTATGACGCAAGATAATTAATCCGTGGGCCTTGAAATGGATTAAAAATCATATCCCACCGAAACAACAAGGCGGGGATCTTTGACCTTGTAATTTTCAACCGGCCAGGCAACATCAAACTTGAGATAATAGCCCAGCATCATGGTTCTGAAGCCTGCTCCATAGCTGTACAACCACGGATTGAGATACTGCTTCAGATCAATCACGAAAGGAGATTTTTTGACTTGCTCCGTTCTAAGAGTATTTTTTGAGTCAATGGGAGGTTCACCTGTCCAGCTTGTACCGATATCATAAAAAGCAATGAGCTGGAGGTTACGGAAAAAGTTAGAGGTGACAGGACTGCTTGATAATGCACGAATTAATGGCACTCTAAACTCTGCGCTACCCATTGCAACGCTGGATCCGTACAACGTAGCATAATCAAACCCTCGCAGGCTCGTAGCAAATTCAGCAAACAGAAGATTATCATTATAGCCTGACTTTACAGCCAGAGGATTTTTCAAGCCATTGTAATTAGTCGAGTTTGCAAACCAGTTGTCAACACCACCCAGCACATATTGCTTAGGGGCATTGCCGAAAAATGTTCCGGTATAACCACGAACAGCAAAAACAATCTCTTTATAGATTTTCTGATAGTGTCTCACATCAAGATAAAGTTGTGAGAAACTCGCATTTTTATTTCCCATTGCTTCATAATGAATGAAATTAATTTTACCACGGGTTCCCTCGACGATGTTCATTGCAGAAGAAACGGAATTGTCATAAACAATTTCTGCCTTGCCACCAGTATAGAATTGTGTTTTTGATTCCTGGAATACAGGAGGCGTGAGCGCAATTTGATCCGGCCCCAGATCCAGGAAATTTGTGTAGCCAACAAAAGGCTTTAAGGAAACCCTGGTTCTTACACTGATCGGCAATGATGCGCCAAACTCAATCTTCTGCCATGAATATTTTTGCCGCATATCATTCACTGGACTTTTTTGTTCAGGATCATGTTGTGTCCAGAAAATTACTTTACGATCATACCTTACACTAAAGTCGACACGATGCTTTAAATATTGGAATTCACCATACACGTCACCACTCTTCCAGTCAAACGCTGTTTGTATACCACCCGTGATCCTGAAGTTCTCAAGAATATCATTCATCTGAGTTTCGAGGCGAATGCTGAACCCGCGTATTGGATCAATAACAAAATTGGTCGTCAGATTTTCATAGCTGAATTTAGGTTCGTAATCAAAAGGCCCTGTTACTCGTCCAGTCTCACGGGCTTTCATGTAACGACTTAGAAAAGTTTCAGATGGCTTCTTCTCCTTAACTGCTTCATCTTCGAATTTATAATCATCTGTATTCAGGTTCTTATCCGGCTTCTTCGTTACAATTGGGGAAATTATTGTGTCCTTCTTTACGGGAGCATCTTCAAACGAATAATTATCAGTGTTGATTTCTCCCTTTTTCAATTTTGTTGTGTCGGCAGGAATTATTACCGGTGCCTTTGACTTGAGTGTATCGCCAGCCAAAGTTTTGGCATTTAAAGTATCACGCTTTTGCTGAAGACGTTCATTGATTAATTGCTTCACAGAAACACCTTGCCTTGACTCTTTTTTGCGTTTTTCAGTAATGATTTTCGCCTGTTGTCTTTCCTTTCTCTTCGTTGCAGGAGTAAAAATCTGTCGATCAACATTAAAATTTTTCTGAATGTAAATGTCTTCCTTCATGTTTTTCAACATGACTACTGCCAGTATTTTATGATCAATATCCAGATCATAATCCCTGATGCTCGACGGAAAATTGGTGACTTGTCCATATACACCAGTTTGCCTGTTGAACTTGAAAAGATTAAGAATTCCACGCTGGTCGCTGAGATAAAAGAAGTTATTCTCGTCAAGCGCGATTGGATAGAAGTCTTTGCTAAGGGTGTTTGTGATACGAGTTACAGTGGTAGTGGTCGTATCAAGATCATAGCTGAACAAATTATAGTTCGAGGGTATTTTCGAAAAGTCTTTCTTAATTGTATTAGTGGTATCCGTTGTACGGTTGGAACTAAAAACTATTGTATTGGTCTTTGGAATAAAAGAAGGATCAAAGTCATCGAAAAGATCATTAGTCAATCGTTTGGTCCTTTCTGTACGTGTGCTAAGTAGAAACAAATCATTCTGACCCCCAATATCACCACTGAGGACAGCAAGTCTTCCATTACCTGAAAAGTCAAAACTTCTGACATTATTGAAATTTTCAAGTGTGCGAGGGATTGTACTTCTTGTACTCAGGTCATAAAGCCAGAAGATGTACTGACCATAGCGAACACCCACTACACCGAGAGTATGATCATCCGCCCAACTAATTAAAGGAATATGATAGTCTACTGTTTGCTTAACTACCTTATTGCCTCCGGATAAAATTGTGGTTTCGCGACCGTTCTCAAGAGATTTTACTTTTACTGTGAACTTTCCACGATCGTTCTCTGCGAATGCAACGTTCTTTCCATCGGGACTGATTTTTATCGTTGTATAAATTACCGTCTTCCTGTGCTTCGCTGTAAAACGTTGTGAATCGGAAGGAGGTGTATAGCTTAAGTCAACGAGATCCTGTTCTGAAGAATAAAATTTCCTCCAGTCTGCCATGAATTGCTTGAACCCAACACCCAGCGTGATGTACAAGCTCTTCTGTTCATTTCTGATAACACGAGTATAATTCAGAATATTGGCAACACTTCCCTTTCCGTATCGCTCAACAATGTAATTCCAGATCGATTGTCCGATAATCGCTGATTCGGGCCCTGTGAGTTTTAGAGCCTTGTTAGCTTTTTTACTTTTCACCAATTGTCTTACGTAATCATCCATCTCTGCATCCCACCCTTTTGCAGCATACAATGATGCGCCATCGACAAACCAATCTGGGATGTTCAGGAGTACAGCATTTTGAAACATGTCTTTAAGGCTTCCGCCAAACATCATTTCATTGACCATGAGGTCTGATACTTTAAAGATCAGTTCTTCTTTAAACTCATCAAGAGTTCCAGGGTGAGCTATCTCTACATATGGCTTGATGAATTCAGTCTGAGCACCTCCATTAAATTGCTGACCAAGGATCCCAACATTACTTTGTTGAAGATCCGTTACTGAATTGTATAGAAAAACTTTTGTTTTTAGATAAGGAGGATATCCAATGAGGTCGGTGATACGATCAAACTCAGCTTCAAGATATTGAAGAGATTCCGTTGCTACTTTTCTACGCTCATCATAATAGTAAACGTCGAAGTTTTCAGCACTTACATATTTCCAGTCGAACGTACGGTATTGAACGCGGTTCTTTCCAAACGCTTCACTGGCATGTTGGGCATGTCCGGGGAGAAAAGAAATAGTAGAAAATATTAATACCGCCGCAACGCGGTAACACACCCTCATTCGCATAGATTCAGTCACTATCAACCCGAATATAACGCTTTGAACCGAAAAATATTGACCTCTTTGGATAACTCTATTTTGCCCTCCAACCAGTCCGCCAGATGCTGAGCAAGATAAGGGGCCAAACTTACTCCTTTCGTCCCCAAACCATTGAAAATAATGACATTTTTCTCTTTCAGATGAAATCCCATAAATGGCCTGCGATCTGGAGTTGTTGGACGAATACCCCAGTCTTGGTGAATGATTTTAAAGGGCACCGCTAACAAAGTTTCGAGCTTTAATTGAAGTTCCTGGCGAGCAGCTTGCGACGGACTTTCAATAAATGGAGGATGTTGATAAGTAGCTCCCGCATTATATATATTATCCCGCTCGGTTGGCACCAGATATGCTCCACGATTGAACATTCGTGGAGCAGGGTCATCAAGACTTACCTCAAGCGTTTCACCTTTAAGTGGTTTGAATGGAAGCCAATTGAACCATCGGCTTTGCATATCTGAGAGACCACCAGCGAATATTATCTTATCAGCTGTAATACTTTTATATCGAACTCCCTTTTCTTCAATTACAAGTTCTTCTTCTGAAAAATGCTCCTCTGCAATAAGATCATTCTTAAAAAAATAATTCCTTACTGATTCAAGCCATATTCCAACATTTACATATCCTGAGTGAGCTATATCAATTCCCCCAAAAGGATCATTCACCTGATCAAATGTTGGCTCATCATAAAACGCAAGAAGAAACTTTGACATTTCTTCTGACTCACTTCTAATTTTCCATTGTAATCTTTCCTCATCAGAGATAGATGGCCGATAGATGGGCAGTAGATGAAGAAAGTTTTTATTTAGAATTTTTTCAGCGTCAGAGTAAAATTTTTCAAGCACCGGAAATACGACATCTGCCTTCCATGCTTTTGTCATGAACTTTCCGGTAATGGGATTAAAGAGACCAGCAGCAACAGAGGATGCACGGGTATTGCCCGGCTTATCAAGCACCAACACAGAATTCCCTCTCTGAACAAGTTCCCAGGCGAGAGCGCTACCCGCCAGCCCCTGACCAATGATGAGATAGTTGATATGCCTGGCTATTGCTAACATTTGAAGATTTGAGTATAAGAATCGTTAATTGATATTCGTCATCATTCAACGAACATTATTTTCGATTGGCAAGATATACTCCACTTAGTATTGCTGCCATACCAATGAAGTGCGTGACGGTAAGGACTTCGCCATCGAATACTCCCCACATGACAGAAACGATCGGCATCAGGTAAGTAACTGAGCTTGCAAATAATGGAGTGGTCATTTTCACCAGTTTATTAAAAATGGAGACTGCCACTGCAGTACTCATAAAAGCAAGCAACGCTACAAATCCAAAAGCCTTCCATCCGCCCGAAGTGTTTAGAAGTTTATCAATGAATCCGGATTGAACAATCATTATCTTAAATGCAGGTTCTGTAGTTTGCTCGACGTGAAAGAAAAGAGCAAAGAGGGCCAGCGGCAAAAGAAGTACTACGGAAATACTTGTAATCGTTAGCGAGTTAAGATCCGAGATTTTGAACTTTATAAAATTCAGATTCACTCCATAGAAAGCACACGCTACAACGATCAAAAGTCCAGCAGCGTTAAATCCTAAAAATCCATCAGGCGACCTTGAAACCATCAGAATTGTAGCTCCGGCCAACCCTATTAATACTCCAAATACAGCACTTCTTTTAAATACAACATGAAAAAAAAGAACTCCCATAACCATCGTCCATAGTGGAGAAAGTGTATTAAGAATTCCCGCAACGGAACTGCTGATGTATTGTTGAGCTGTTACAAATAAAAATGCGGGAATAAATACACCCAGCATTCCTGAAATGAATAGTTTACTTATATGCTCTTTCTTGATCAGCTTCCATTTCAGAATTGCCAACGGAAGAAGAACAATCCCGGCAATTGTAACCCGAAGAGCCGCTACTTCCTGTGGTTGAAACACAACTAATCCTCTCTTCATTAAAATAAATGAAGTGCCCCAGATCAGGGCAAGGATTAACATAAGAAGTATCGCGAGAGGAGAATTTTTTTGTTCCAAAGGAAATGGTTGAAGTTATAGTGGCTGGATAATTGTAACTTCTATCCAGAAAATGGTTTACACAATCTGAAGCGCAAAGACATCATTGATCTCATCCAGAATAGCGTGAACTTCAACATCTGTATCTGCCTCAACTAATCTTGATCGATATGGCTTAAAGTCCGGAATGCTCTTGAAATAATTTGCATAATGCCTTCTCATCTCAAACACGCCAAGCCGATCGCCCTTCCAACGAATAGAGAAATTAAAATGTTCCCGGCACACGCGAACTCTTTCAGAAATTCCGGGAGAAGTCAAAATCTCACCGGTCTTCATGAAATGTTTAATCTCATTGAATATCCAGGGAGCACCAATTGATGCGCGGCCTATCATGATACCATCAACACCATACTTCGTCTTATACTCCAGTGCTTTTTGAGGTGAATCAACATCCCCATTTCCAAAAATTGGAATTTTAATACGTGGATTATTTTTAATTGCTGCGATCAGTGTCCAGTCCGCCTCACCTTTATACATCTGCACTCTGGTGCGACCATGAATAGTTAATGCTTTTATTCCAATGTCTTGAAGACGTTCAGCTACTTCAGGAACATTTTTAGTTTTTTCATCCCACCCCAAACGAGTCTTTACGGTAACCGGGAGATGTGTGCATTTGACAATCTCCTCAGTCATCTTCACCATTTTCGGTATATCCTGGAGCAATGCAGCACCAGCTCCACGACATGCTACCGCCTTTACAGGACAGCCATAATTAATATCGATGAGATCAGGATTAACGGCGCTGGCAATCTCAGCGGATCCGACCATGTTGCCGATATCGCCTCCAAATAATTGAATGCCAATAGGTCGTTCGTATTCAAAAATATCCAACTTTTGACGGCTCTTGGCAGCGTCACGAATCAGACCTTCTGAAGAAATGAATTCAGTATACATTAGATCAGCACCACCCGCTTTGCAAACAGCACGAAAAGGTGGATCACTAACATCCTCCATGGGTGCCAGCAAGAGCGGAAAATCGCCTAATTCTATGTTACCAATTTTTACCAAGTTGCTTTTCGCGGTTATCCTCGCCAAAAGGGAAGAATTCACCATATTTGCCCGCAAAAATAGCCAAAAGCACGCATATCAATTATATGATAGTTTCTCAAAGGCCTCCATTCACTTCCTTAATCACAATTCTCCTTGCAGTTGTAGTTGTAGGATGGTTGTTTGTAGGCCAAACGATCGGAATTGTTGTTGGCTCATTCATATACGATGGAGATTTTCTGGCAGCCATGACTGATCCGGAGAATCATCCTGAAATAAAACACGCACTGCTTTTTTCTCAGGGAATCGGATCTGCCATCGGTTTGATCTTTGTTCCTTATCTGTATCTGAAAACATTTGAACGGCAGGATTTCAGTAATTTTTTTAAGACAGAAAGACAATTGCCCATGGTCATGGTGATCATTTTTATCATCATCATCTCTTTATCACTTGCTATCTCTCCCATCATGGAGTGGAATTCCAACATTGAATTTCCGGAATGGATGAGTGGATTTGGCAATTGGGCAAAGCATACAGAAGATCTTGCCGCAGAGCTTATTAAGACAATTACTTCCAATCTTACTATCGCCGATCTTATTCTGACTTTTATTGTAGTGGCAGTCATTCCCGCATTAGGTGAAGAAATTGTTTTTCGCGGGATGATTCAAACAGAGATGACACGTGTAGTGAAAAATCCTCATGTTGGGATATGGTTGTCAGCTATTCTTTTCAGTGCCATCCATCTTCAATTCATGGGTTTTGTTCCCCGTGTTCTACTCGGTGCACTTTTTGGATATCTTTATTATTGGTCCGGAAATCTGTGGATTCCTATCCTCGCTCATTTTTTCAATAATGGATTTCAGGTCATTGCTCTTTATCTTTTCCAGAAGGGCATCATCACAATCAATTTAGAAAGTGCCGAAAGTGCACCTCTCCCAATGGTAGCGATTGCTCTGATCCTTACATTTGCAATCCTCTACTATCTTAGAAATTATTTTAAATCAAGATCAACAGCATCCAGTGACTCTTTTTAAAAACTATAGCAATCTCACTCAACGTCTCATCACAGCCCTGATCGGAGCGGCTGTCATCGTCAGCTGTATCGTATATAGTGAGTGGACCTACTTTGCAATCTTCTTTCTTATTTGCTTTCTGACCGTACAGGAATTCTACACCCTTGCCGGACTTGATGGCATGGTGGTACAAAAAACTTTTGGAACAATCTGTGCAATGAGTCTTTTTACAGTCTCATTTCTGATTGAAGATAAGATTATCTCTTCCAGCTTTTACTTTTTGATCTTCCCGATGCTCTCCTGCGTGTACATGATCAAACTTTATAAAAAATTTGAACGAAAACCTTTCACCAACATAGCCTATACTTTTCTTGGGATCTTCTATGTGGCTGTTCCGTATTCATTATTAAATATTGCTGTGTTTGAAAATGGTACGTATAATTTTGAGATCATTTTCGGATGCTTGTTTATTTTATGGGCCAGCGATTCCGGTGCTTATATAGCCGGCACCTTGTTCGGAAAAAGGAAATTGTTTGAGCGCATCTCACCAAAAAAATCATGGGAAGGTGCAGTGGGCGGAGCGGTACTTGCATTCTGCTTTGCTTTCCTGATGAATAACTTTTTCCACTCCCTTGAGTTATGGCAATGGCTATCGGTCACATCAATTATCATTGTTGGAGGAACGTATGGCGATTTGATAGAATCTCTTTTGAAGAGAAGCATTGAAATAAAAGATTCCGGAAACATTCTACCTGGTCACGGGGGCTTTCTGGATCGCTTTGACGGGCTGTTGATCTCCGCTCCGTTTATCGTCGCATTTCTGGAGATATTCCCATAGTATTTACTTCCTTCCGGGTGGTTTTTTACCAGTATTTGAAATACAGGTTATTTCGAAATAAACCGCTCCTGCGGTGCATTTAAAACCTATTTTATTTCATCCTTTGTTAATGTCCAGAACAATCTACTTTTTCTCTTTTACTGACTCTATATCTCTAAATTATCTATCTTTGCAACCGTTTTCGGGTCATAATACCCGCAATTCTAAAATGAACGATCTTTCAGTTCCATCGTTGGAATCACATATTAAATTCATTTAACAAATGGCTTATATAGAACCTGCTCCTTTGCTTGACAAAGAGAATCCATTCGAGGCAATGATGTCCCGCTTTCAGACAGCCTCACAGATACTCGGATTGGAAGAACAAATTTATAATGTGCTAAAGGTGCCTGCACGACAGGTCATTGTTTCCCTTCCTGTTACAATGGATGACGGAAGCATTCGTGTATTTGAAGGCTATCGCGTTATTCATTCAACGATCCTCGGACCTTCAAAGGGAGGAATTCGTTTCGATCCGCACGTAAATCTTGATGAAGTAAAAGCTCTTGCTGCCTGGATGACATGGAAGTGTGCTGTTGTTGATATTCCATACGGTGGCGCAAAAGGTGGAGTGAATTGCAATCCACGCGAAATGTCTGCTGGCGAAATAGAACGTCTGATGCGTTCCTATACATTGGCCATGGTAGACATCTTCGGTGCCGATAAAGATATTCCTGCCCCTGATATGGGAACAGGTCCTCGCGAAATGGCGTGGTTAATGGATGAATATTCCCGTACACGTGGTATGACAGTCAACGCAGTTGTTACTGGTAAACCAATTGTGTTAGGCGGATCATTAGGAAGAACAGAAGCAACGGGTCGCGGTGTGATGGTGGCAACACTTGCTGCTATGGGTAAGTTAAAGATCAATCCGTACAACGCAACATGTGCTGTTCAGGGTTTTGGAAATGTTGGTATGTGGGCAGCACGTTTGCTGGAAGAACGTGGATTAAAGATCGTTGCGATCAGTGATTTGTCCGGAGCTTATTACAATGAGAACGGGATAGATATCGATAAAGCTGTTAAATATCGTGACGGCAACAATGGTACTTTAGAGGGTTTCACAGAAGCACAAAAGATCGATGGACAGGATCTGCTGACATTGCCTGTGGATGTCTTGGTTCCTGCTGCAACAGAAGATGTGATCACTACAAACAATGCTGCAAAAGTTCAGGCCAAGCTTATTGTTGAAGGTGCTAATGGACCAACCTCTTCAAAAGCTGACAATATTATATACGGAAAGGGTATTAGCGTAGTGCCGGACATTTTGGCCAATGCTGGTGGTGTGACAGTGTCGTATTTCGAGTGGGTACAAAATCGCCTTGGCTATAAATGGACAGCAGAGCGCGTTAATCGTCGAAGCGACCGGATCATGAAAGACGCCTTTGATAATGTATTCCGCGTTGCAACTGAATACAAAGTCTCCATGCGTATTGCTGCCTATATGGTAGCTATTGACAAGGTTTCAAAGACCTACAAGTATCGCGGCGGATATTGATTTTCCGGAAAAGTTTCTAATTACGAATAAGAATCTTTCAGGTAACTTTGCAAGGCAAGCCGAAAAGCTTGCCTTTTTCTTTTAACACTATTTTTATGACTATTCACAAGGAAGGAAGAACTCTGCTGTTTGTTTTACTAATCATTTTCGTTGTCATCAACGGAGCAGTGGCTTATTATGCACCAGACTCAACTACACTTCAGGGTTTTGTAATATTTGCGAGTGTCCTGTTTTATATGGTCATTCTTCAGTTTTTCAGAAGCCCCATATTCTCTATTACAAAAGACGGCAAGACAGTTCTAGCTCCCGCCGATGGAAAAGTAGTGGTGATCGAGGACACAGAAGAAACAGAATACCTGAAATCAAAAAGAAAGCAGATCTCAATATTCATGTCACCAATTAATGTGCATGTTAATCGCATGCCCGTGGGCGGAACAATCAGCTACTTTAAGTATCATCCAGGTAAATACCTCGTTGCATGGCACCCAAAGTCCAGCACAGAAAATGAGCGCACTACGGTGGTAACTAAAATGCAGAACGGAACAGAAGTATTATTTCGTCAGATTGCAGGCGCACTGGCACGAAGGATTAAATGGTATGTCAAAGAAGGCGATAGCCTGGAGCAAGGGCAGGAATTCGGATTTATAAAATTTGGATCACGCGTTGATATTTATCTTCCATTAGATGCAAAGGTGAAAGTGAATATTGGAGATATTACAAAAGGCGGAAGAACAGTAATCGCTGAGATCTAAGAAATCTCTTCATCTGAATTCCAACCACTATCAAAGCAATTTAAAGTTTTGATAAGGCTGAAATATACCGATCCGGAATATCTCCCTTCGTTGCTGTTTGATAGTCACTGTAGCTGCACGCAACAATACTATTTCTTGTATACGGACCCTTTGAGGGCATTGGAATTTCCATCCACCAGCGCTCAGTGAATTTGCTCTTATAGAAAATCAATACCTCAGGTTCAACAGGCATGGATACTTTAAACTTGGTGAAGTCATTACTCTTGAAATCCTGTTCATTCTTACGATTATAGAATCCTTCAATGAAATACCAGATCATCGTTGCCGTAACAGACGCTGTCTTCTTATGATCATCATCCAGATCAGGGCTATATCCATAAAATCCAACAGAACTCAATTTCTCATTCAATCCTGCGTACCAGCATATCTGACATGCATCCTCGCCGCTCAATCCAAATGGCTGGGCACTATCACTACCAGGAGCATCTGAAGAACGAATTGCCGTTATATCAAAAGACATCAAATCAGCCTGTCGAATGGCTGGTTCTATTTCACCAAGATTGGTCCGCATTTGTCCCACACGAAATGCTTCAAAATATAATTTCTCCAATACACCGATTGATGTTGGATCTATAAGATAACTCTGATAGGCTAGATGAGTGTAACCCAAAAGATAATTAGGTTCATGTAGTAGAATTTTATGCAAATGTTTACGATTGGCCGGCGCACCATGCTTGTCTTCAAGATCCAGAAAAGCATCTACATTGAGGAGGTTGACCAGTTTATCAAAGCCCTCGTATGCCCAGAACTGGCCATAGTCTAGATCATGTGAACCTCCTATAATAACCGGAAGCACATTATTCTCCAGTAAAATTCTGCAGACTTCACTCAGTCTTACGTACGTCTCATCCAGATCGATACCCTGATTAAGATTACCAAGGTCGATAACCCTGTAGCTTCCTGCTCCCTTTTTTAATTGATAGAGTTTTTTTCTGATCTCATCCGGAGCACTGCTTTTACCTGCATGATGACCTGCACCTCTTGTTTCATTAATTCCGATAATGGCTATTTGAGCTTCCTTATAATCCGGTATCTTCTCTCCATAGATCTTAATATTTTTTAAAACCGAGGAAGTTGAGCTGATTGATGAATAAACTGATTCATCAATTGGAGAAAAGAGAATGGTCAAATCCATGCCTGTAGTTGGGTGGTGTAACAAATCTACTAAACGTTAACCGTAAACTATTAATCGCGACAACTCCTATCCACATTAAATCCTTTGTCGAAGAATCCGAAGCATAAAAAAAACCCTCTGGCTTTCACCAGAGGGTTCATTTTAAAATTATTAGAAAAATTATCCACCAAAATCATCAAAGCGGACATTCTCTTTTGGAATTCCCATATCATCCAGCATTTTTAGCATGGCAGCATTCATCATAGGAGGCCCGCAGAGATAGAACTCTACATCTTCCGGAGAAGGATGATCTTTCAAGTAGTTATCATAAAGACATTTGTGAATGAATCCTACATAACCATCTGAATCCTTGTCTTCCAATGATTTACTGATCTTCCAGTTGTCCTCAGGCAAAGGTTCTGAAAGACCAATGTGGAATTTAAAGTTTGGAAAATCTTTCTCAATGTTCCTGAAATGTTCAGTATAAAAAAGTTCTTTCTTGGAACGACCGCCGTACCAATATGAAACTTTACGGTTAGTTTTCTCGGTATGGAACAAATGAAATATCTGCGCGCGTAATGGAGCCATTCCGGCACCTCCACCAACATAAACCATTTCCCTTTGTGTCTTATTGATGTGGAATTCACCATAAGGTCCGGAGATCGTGATCTTATCTCCAGGCTTACGGGAAAACACATAAGAAGAACAGATGCCAGGATTTACATCCATCCATTTATTATTCTGACGATCCCATGGCGGAGTTGCCACACGAATATTCAACATTACAATATTTCCTTCTGCGGGATGATTTGCCATAGAGTACGCACGGAAAATCCCCTCTTCATTTTTCATCTTAAGATCCCACAGTTTGAACTTATCCCAGTCTCCTTTAAATACATCAGGTTTATGACCAAGATCAGGATGAGGAGCAATATCCATTGTTTT
The DNA here is from genome assembly GCA_013141055.1 of Cyclobacteriaceae bacterium. Classification (NCBI taxonomy): domain Bacteria; kingdom Pseudomonadati; phylum Bacteroidota; class Cytophagia; order Cytophagales; family Cyclobacteriaceae; species Cyclobacteriaceae bacterium. Next base: position 1,692,749 of record JABFRS010000001.1, read on the forward strand.
GAAATCCACATTGACTGGAGGTACATCAATCTGAATATAACCTCCCGCTTCAAAATTCAACTTCTCTCCTTCCGGAAGTCTTACTACAAACTCCTTAATAAAAGTTGAGACGTTATAGTTAGAGATAACTTCACATTCCCATTTCTTAATACCGAAAATCTCCTCTGGGATGCGGATGCTCAAGTCCTGTTTTACTTTCACCTGACAGCCCAGGCGAACATGATCCTTTTGTTCCTGACGTGTTAGGTGACCTACTTCGGTAGGAAGCACATCACCTGCTCCTGACTCAACAACACATTTACACATTGCACACGTACCACCTCCCCCACAGGCAGAAGGCAAAAATATTTTCTCATTTGAAAGCGTCGATAGGAGTGAACTTCCGGCAGAAACAGTAATTGTTTTCTCACCATTGATGGTAATCTTTACCGGACCTGATTGCACTAATTGCTTTTGAGCCAATAACAATAAAAACACCAGCAACAGAATTACCAGTGTAAAGGCTATGATGGACGTGGATACAATAGGAAGCATGGGTCTAAACAGTTAGACCACAAATATATTCACCCGACCCGTAAAACAGGTTTTGTTCATCAAAAAATTAGGCGATTGTTTAAGCTCAAATACGCTTTATGCGTATGCCTTTGCTTGTTTTTCAATCTGCAAGGAAGGAGTTAATACCGCTCCCGGAGTCAGAATAACATTAATGCCTTCCTGCTTCGACCACTCCCTGATTTTCTCAAGTTTCACAACACCCTGAAGGTTTTGTAATCCGCTCCCCTGGAAACCTCCTTTGAAGTCCTCAAAATCATCAATGGTTACAAGACCGGGATTTGAAAAACTGATCACTACTTCTACGGTAGCATCATTAGAAAACGTAAGACGATTCTCCTGATGAAGCTTCTTGTACTCATATTGATAATCATATGTGAGTGCCGAAATGTCAGAAAGCACGGCTGAACCTGTTGGATAGCTACCCGCTCCTTTGCCAACGAAGAGTTGCTTTTCCGCAAAAGCACCTTCTACTGTTACCGCATTAAACTCATTGCGAACAGAACTCAAAGGATGATTTGCCTCAATGAACTGGGGCGCAACCAATCCGTAAATTTTATCTCCCGACTTAAATGCACGGGCAACAAGCTTGATTCCAAGTCCATGATCCTTAGCATACTTTAAATCCACAGCCGAGATGCGATCTATGCCAAAATTGATGACGTTCTCCGGTTTTACAAATACGCCAAACGTATGTGCTATCAGGATGGTGAGTTTATACTTTGGATCAAATGCCTGCACATCAAGTCTTGGATCGCTTTCCGCGAAACCTAATTCCTGTGCCTGCTTCAGAGCATCGCTATAACTTTTCTTTTCTTCAATAACCTTGGTAAGAATATAATTTGTCGAACCATTAAAAATTCCTTCAACACTTTTAATAAGATCGTTGTCATAATACTCTTCCAGATTGCGAATGATCGGAATACTTCCGCAAACAGATCCTTCATACAATACCGGTTTGCCATACTTTTGCTGCAGCTCATAAATCTCTTCCAGGTTTTCTGCCAGCATACGTTTATTAGCTGTAACAACAGCCTTACCATTCTGAAGAGAAAGTTTCAGAATTTCAAATGCCGCTTCAGGGTCATCAATTAATTCCACCACTACATCAATTTCAGGATCCGATAAAATTTCATTCTTGTCAAAAGTGAATATGTCCTGCTCTAATGGACGCTGCTTATTCTTTGTCTTAACACAGATCTTTTTGATCTCAGCTTTAAGTCCTTTTGTTTCGTGCAGTACGTGATATAGTCCCTGACCCACGCAACCAAATCCGAATACTCCCAACTTTAAATTCTTCCTCATACAATACTTGTTGAATGCTTATGTTTATAAAATTTCTTCAATATTTCTCTTAATTGTTCAAACTCTACCAGAAATCCATCATGGCCATACAAAGAATGAATTACTTCCAACTTTGCTTTATGAATATGGGTCGCTAGTAATTTCTGCTCCGTTAATGGAAAAAGAATATCACTTTCAATACCAATTACCAGAGTAGTCGCTTTTATTTTCTGTAACGCCTCTTCAATAGATCTTCTTCCCCTGCCGACATGATGACTATCCATCATCTTTGAAAGCGTCCAATAAGTGAAGGCGTTGAACCGACCCGCCAATTTTTGTCCTTGATAACGCTGATATGAAGCTGCCCTGAACTCATCCAACTTACCAGATTCCTTTTCGAGCTGTCTTTCAGCAAAGCCTTCAATACTCCGGTATGACAACATTCCAACGGCACGAGCTGCTTTCAAGCCTTCCAACCCTGCGCGTTCGTCATTTTCTTTCCATGTTGCATCAGCTTCAATGGCCATCCGTTGCGCTTCATTAAAAGCAATGCCCCATGCCGAATGGTTTGCATTCGTAGCAATCAATACAAGATGGTTAAACACTTCAGGCTGTTGAATAGACCACTCCATTGCTTGCTGACCACCTAATGAACTCCCGATGACAGTATGAATTTTTTCCAAACCTAATTCCTGACGAAGAAGATCAAATGATCTTACTGCATCACGGTTAGTGATCAGCGGGAAATTATGATAAAAGGGTTCTCCGGTTTTTGAATCAATGGATAGTGGACCTGTTGATCCATAACATCCTCCCAAAGTGTTGGCGCAAATAATAAAGTAATCTGACGGATCAAAAGGTCCGTCTGTTTCAAATAATCCTGGCCACCATGAGGTGACGTCAGAATTTCCGGTAAGGGCATGAATCACCCATACCACATTCGAACGGTCTGCATTTAATTGACCAAGCGTCGTATACTTAAGCTGGAAGCCGGAAAGAATACCTCCACCCTCAAGGTCAAACTCCTGATCATAATGAAAAATGTGATCGTACTTCATTATTCTTATTTATTAACTGCCAATCCTGCTTTTGCCACTTCTTCATCCTGTGCTGATGTCATTCCCGATACACCAATAGCACCAATGATCTTCCCATCTGAATAAATCGGTTCACCTCCTTCAATTGGAGTTGCGGGTAATGAAAGGACCCGAACTCCCACACCTCCACCTGCTATTGCATCTTCGAGGAGCTTTGTTGAACGTTTAAAATTGTTTGCGGTTTTCGCTTTCCCAATAGCAACTTCAATGGATCCAATCTGAGTATTGTCGATCTTCTCCAGGGCCACAAGATTACCTCCGGTATCTACAATTGCAATCACCACTGTATATGATTTACTGGCAGCAAATGCTTCTGCTGCAGCAATAATTTTCTTTGCCTTTTCCAGGGTGATGGAAAAACCATATTGAATGATCGGAGCTGGTGTGGTGGATGCTGTAGTTTGTGCCGAAGCAGAAAAAGCTACAACCATCAGAATTAATAACAATTTTGTTTTCATAAATAATTTTTAACAATCCGAATTTTAAATATCAAGCGCCAAAATCAAAAAGCAAAGCAAGCAGGGTCTAACTTCACCATTTAATAGTTGGCACCTGATATTCGCTGTTCAAATCAACTCACCAACTCTTTCTTTCCCACCTTCAGAAACGCCCGTTCCAAATCTGCCTTGATATCATCGATATGTTCTATCCCAACAGATATACGAAGCAACGTAGGCAAAACGCCTGAAGCAATTTGCTCCTCATTTGATAATTGCTGATGAGTAGTGGCTGAAGGCTGAATAATCAGTGTTTTGGCATCTCCGACATTCGCAAGGTGTGTGATCAGTTTCAGATTATCAACCAACTTAGCGGCATTGTCTTTAGTTCCCTTCACTGTAAAAGACAGAACGGCACCAAAACCATTTTTCAGATATTTCTTTGCCAGCTTATGGTATGTACTACTTACTAATCCAGGATAGTTTACCGTTTCCACCTGCGGATGCTGCTCAAGCCATTGCGCAAGAGCAAGTGCATTGTCCACTGATCGCTGAACGCGAAGTGAAAGTGTCTCCAATCCCTGGATTAAAAGGAAAGAATTAAAAGGACTGATTGCCGGACCGAAATCACGCAGACCTTCCACACGCGCACGAATGATAAAAGCAATGTTTGGCAAACCCAACGGATTATTCTCACCAAACACATCCCAGAATTTTAAACCATGATATCCTTCGCTCGGTTCGGTAAATTGATTGAACTTACCATTTCCCCAGTTATAGTTACCTCCATCAACGATTACACCTCCGATTGAAGTTCCGTGACCACCAATCCATTTTGTTGCAGACTCCACAACGACATTAGCACCATGCTCCAAGGGGCGGAATAAATATCCCGCTGCTCCAAATGTATTATCAACGATCAATGGAAGATCATGCTTTTTAGCAAGAGCTGCGATTGCTTCGAAATCCGGAATGTTAAATCCGGGATTTCCAATCGTCTCAATATAAATTGCTTTTGTTTTCTTGTCGATTAACTTTTCGAAAGCTTCTACTTTATCTCCTTCCGCAAAGCGCACTTCAATTCCTAGTCTTTTAAAAGCAACTTTAAATTGATTGTAAGTTCCTCCATACAAAAAAGTAGTGGAGACAAAGTTATCGCCTGATTGAAGAATGTTGTTTAGTGCAATGAATTGTGCAGCCTGACCGGAACCAACGGCCAATGCCGCAACTCCACCTTCAAGTGCCGCCACGCGTTTTTCAAAAACGTCAGTGGTTGGATTCATAATACGCGTATAAATATTTCCGAATTCTTTTAATGCAAAAAGATTCGCGCCGTGTTCAGAGTTCTTGAATGCATACGATGTTGTCTGATAGATCGGTACTGCACGTGAACCAGTAGTTGGATCAATTTCCTGCCCTGCATGAAGTTGAAGTGTTTCAAAACGTAGTGTTGACATAATAGTAATGTTTAAATAAAAATTAAAATGTTGGAATAGAAATTAACAATCCTATGACCTGTTAAGGTCGCAGTGTGGATGAAGCTTGCGATACTTGTTAAGTATGCTTAGCAACAGCAGCAACAACATGCGCAGTCCATTGGAGGACACATGTAGCGTTGCATGAAAGAGCTAATAGATTGGAGGGTGTCAGCGATGATGACGTCGGTCCTGAAGAGGACTTTTCCGAGTAAGTTGGTTGACTGGTTTTTCATTTTTTAACCGGTTTATAGTTCCCTAAGACCATCTTAGGGTAGGATTTAGCACCTTTCTCCGTATTTCGGGGCGGTTGCTAGCGCTTCAAAGAGCCTTGTCTCTCCACGCTTCTTTATAAATCGATTAGCTGAAGTGCTTCATCGATCTGATACCACAAACGTATACCAGTTTAGTAGAGTTTCCAAACTCGGTCTAAAAAAATGTTAAAAAAATACAATTATGAAAAAAAACAAGTGTTAGTTAGAGGCAAAAGAATTCCTTTCAGCTTAGCTAAAAGATTTCTTTATGTAAGCGATTTGACCAAGATGGTAGATGTCATGCTGAATGATACCGTTTATGAGGGTATAAAAAGTATACTTATGAGATGCACCCGGAACTAATTCATCGAGACGTGACTCAGGAAAACTCTTCAAAGATTCTATAAGCTCTTGCTGACTTGTCCTTAGGTTGGAGACGGCTAATTCCCAGTTATCCGATTTAGGGAAGTTCAACTCATCCGTCATGACGAAATCCAGATCTCCCATCAATTTTTTAATCACATAAAGTCTCCACGAAGTTATGTGTAAGATCAGCTCTATAATATTATTGGTAGGGCCATGACGAAGAGTTGTAATAGAAGGATGTATATCGGAGATCGTTTGAACGATGGAGTTTCCATACCATGGTTGCTTGTCGAATGTCTTCTCAAGCATTCTAACCAATCTGTCAATCTCTGATGCCATAATTTGAAGTTAAGAGTTATGCTTCTTATGTAAGCATTCCACCATCTACCTGAATCACCTGACCTGTAATGTAAGATGACATATCTGATGCGAGGAAAACGCAGGCATCGGCAACATCTTCAGGCTTGCCTCCACGCTTTAATGGTATTGCATCACGCCAGGTCTGAACAGTTTTCTCATCCAGCTTACCAGTCATTTCAGTTTCAATGAATCCCGGAGCAATAGCATTTGATCTGATTCCGCGTGAGCCAAGCTCAAGGGCAATCGATTTTGTAAAACCAATAATACCTGCTTTAGATGCTGCATAGTTTGCCTGACCAGCATTTCCTTTCAAACCTACCACAGAGGTCATATTAATAATGGAGCCGCCTTTTTGTTTCATCATCGGTTTGCACGCAGCCTTCACTGTATTAAAACATGATTTTAGATTTACATTAATGATCTTGTCCCACATTTCTTCCGTCATGCGAAGCAATAAATTATCCATTGTGATCCCTGCATTATTGACAAGAATATCCAGTGAACCAAAATCAGCCACAACATCATTGATCAGCTTATCGGCCTGCGCAAAGTCTGATGCATCGGAACGGTAGCCCTTGGCTTTAACGCCCTTCGCCTGTAATTCTGCTTCCAATGCCTGGCCCTGCTCAACGCTTGACAAATAAGTGAAGGCTACGTTCGCACCCTGCTCTGCAAATCGCATTGCAATTGATTTTCCAATCCCTTTTGATGCGCCAGTTACGAGTGCTGTTTTATTCTGTAAAAGTTTCATTCCCGTTAAAAATTTAGAATCTGAGTATAAAATCTATAGTAAAAATACTGTTTTTCACTTGTTTAGTAATCGTTTTAAGGGCTCTTATCCGATTTACCAGAATATTATTATCCGGGTAAATTAGGAACTAAAGCTCGTTTCATTTGATGGTTCTGCGGTATATCTTTGACCTTCACTTAACATAAATTATTGTCATGGCAAATTATGATTTGATTGTCATTGGTTCCGGCCCTGGTGGCTATGTTGCAGCCATTCGTGCTTCACAATTGGGAATGAAAGTTGGTGTTGTTGAAAAAGCAGAGCTAGGTGGCATTTGTTTGAACTGGGGATGTATTCCTACCAAGGCATTATTAAAGAGCGCTAATGTTTTCGAATATATTCAGCACGCATCAGATTATGGCATCAATGTAAAAGAGGCGGCTCCAGACATGTCGGGAATGGTCAAGCGAAGTCGTGATGTTGCCGCCGGTATGAGTAAAGGTGTCCAGTTCCTTTTTAAGAAAAATAAGATCGATCAGATCGTTGGATTCGGCAAACTTAAGAAAGGTGGCAAAGTAGAAGTAACAGATGCTGCTGGAAAGAAAACAGATTACGAAGCAAAAAGTATTATCCTCGCTACGGGTGGCCGTTCAAGAGAATTGCCAACCATGAAGATCGATGGTAAAAAAATTATTGGTTATCGTGAAGCAATGGTCTTGCCACAGCGTCCTCAAAAGTTGTTGGTCGTAGGTTCAGGAGCTATTGGGGTAGAGTTTGCTTATTTCTACAGCACGATTGGAACAGAAGTAACTATTGTTGAATTCTTACCACGCATTGTACCGGTTGAGGATGAAGAGGTTTCAAAAGCTTTGGAACGTTCTTTCAAAAAAGCTGGAATGACTATCCATACAAATTCAGAAGTTACTAAAGTAGACACCAGTGGTAAGGGATGTGTCGTTACTGTTAAGACTCCAACAGGAGAGATTAAAATTGAAACAGATATTGTATTGTCAGCTGTCGGTGTTGCCACCAATCTTGAAAACATTGGATTAGAAGAGACCGGAGTAAAGACAGAAAAAGGCAGAGTGGTCGTTGATGATTTCTATAAAACCAATGTTGCGGGTGTTTATGCAATAGGTGACATCGTGAAAGGCCCCGCTTTGGCACACGTTGCTTCTGCTGAAGGAATTATCTGCGTCGAAAACATCGCGGGTAAGAAGCCAGCGCCACTTGATTATAATAATCTTCCGGGATGTACCTATTGCTCTCCGGAGATCGCTTCGGTTGGAATGACAGAAGAACAAGCTAAAAAAGCCGGATATGAGATTAAAGTCGGAAAGTTTCCATTCAGTGCTTCCGGAAAAGCAAAAGCTGCTGGAGCATCGGACGGGTTTGTGAAAGTTATTTTCGATGCCAAATACGGTGAGTGGTTAGGAGCTCACATGATTGGGGCCAACGTAACCGAAATGATCGCTGAAGTTGTTGCAGCGCGCAAGCTTGAAACAACCGGGCACGACGTTATTAAGACTGTGCATCCTCACCCAACGATGAGCGAAGCAATCATGGAAGCGGCGGCCGCGGCTTATGGAGAAGTGATCCATCTTTGATAGATAATAAATAATAGTAAGAAACCCGGAGCTGACCGCTTTGGGTTTTTTATTTTTCTAAAAGTATTTTGTGAATCTCACTTTAAACGACAACGGAGTGCCCGGTGTGAAATGTATTTCCGAAACAGGTGTTGTCTCATTCCTTAACCTCGATTCCGTATCAAATTGTGCTTCCTTCCATTCACGATTGAATATATTTTCCACTGAAGCTCCAATTTCATACCCAGGACGTGAATAGGCAACAAGTGCATCTGCTATCACATAGCCTTTCGCAACAACTGAGTAATCTTCATTCGCAGGTCGATCACCAAGGTAACGATAGCGAAGACTACCATTAAAGCCATTTACATTTCGAAAACTAAGTCCACCTATGCTTGTAATTGTTGGAGCCAGTGGAATATAATTTTCTCCTTCCGGCAATCCCTTCGCACGTGGTCTTGTTACATTCAAATCACCATCCAGAAATAACCAGGAAGCAAGCTGGTACCGAATCGAAAAATCAACTCCCTCCCGTTGTGATTTTCCACTTGGCTCTACAATGCCATCATCACCGACATAAACAAATTCCTGATCAAGATCGAGACGCCATATGGCAGCGTGCACAAGCAACTGAGGAGTAATTTTTACATCCGCTCCAACATCCATGCTGTACGCCCTTGGTAAGGTTTCTCTTCCAGATTGAGCAACTACAACACGGGCATCATTTGAATGAAATCCTGTGCCCGAACGAACAAAGAAGTTGACATTTTTAGATGCCTGGTAATTGATATTCAGCTTAGGACTGAAAATTGACTTATCCACTCCTGAAGGTTGTTCCGCAGAAAGCTTGTCGCGATATGCGAAATGAAAATAATCAAAACGAACAGCGCCATTGATAGAAAGCCTTTCGGTTATAGAAAGTGTTTCACTCCAGAATCCATGGGCGTTCGCTTCATGAATGTCTCCCCGTTTGATATCATTGAGAAAATCTCTCTTGAAAGTATGAGAAAGAGCGATGTTACTTATAACATCATAACGGGCTCCCGCTCCTATTTCACTTTTCAATGTTCTTCCGAGAAAAGTTGATAAGTGCGTATATCGGCCTTTATACCCATACACCCAACGATCTTCCTGCTGATGAATCTGATCGCCATTAACTGAGTCCTTCAGAAAGAATGTGAAATTTGAGAACAGACTGAAATTATATTTAATGGCGTAAAGTTGATTCTCCAGAGAAGAACCGTTCCCGAGATCATGGATCGATTTGAGATAAGCATTGAACCTTCCGGTCCCGCCACCCTCAGTAGGATCCAAAGAGCCATAACGATTGATCATGCCTGATTCTATTGCGCGATCAGGAACCTGACCACTTGCATCCCAGTGGCTGTTGAATACCGACAAGCTTGCCGTAAATCTCGTCTTCTCTCCAAGCTGTGTGTTGAATTTTGACTGAATATTAAATCTGGTGAATCGCTGATTATTAATGAAGAAACCATCCGATCGATAAAATTCAGATGCGACGTAAGCTGATGACTTTTCGCTATTCATTGGAATATTAATTCCTGCGACTGCCCTTCCCGAACCAAAAGATCCTCCTTCAAGTTTGAAAAAATTTCTGTCAAGCTTGCTTTTAGTTTGAAAGGCAACATAACCTGCGGTGTTGAGGTCACCTTTGTCAGCAAAGTATGGACCTTTGTCAAAATCAACTAAACCGACAATCTCGGGGATCAGAAAATGCAAATCGGCATAGCCTTGTCCGTGTGCATGTGAAACCATATTGACTGGCATTCCATCTACTTCAACATTTATGTCGGTACCGTGATCTGCATCAAAGCCGCGAAGAAATATCTGTTCCGCCTTTCCTCCACCCGCATGTTGTGCAATAAATAGCCCTGGTACCATTCGCAAGATATCCTGGGAAGTATTGATAGGACGAAATTTTATATCGACCTGTGAAAGGGTATTGACAGGACGATCCTGAGACGCCGTAACGAGTACATCTCCTAATTGAACCCCACCAGTGATCAGTTCCGATGCCACGATTGTTGTCTCTTTATCCCTTATCTCAATAGAAAGAGTTTGAGTTGCGTATCCTATAAATGAAATATCCAATTGATACGATCCGGCAGCAACATTTATCAGACGAAAACCTCCTAACCTATCCGCGATGGTTCCCTTATCCGTTCCATGAAGAACAATGTTCGCACCAATTAATGGTTCGGTATTATCATCAACAACAGTTCCCTGAAGAGTGCCTTGTGAAAACACATCGACGGACAAGAAAAGAACTGCAGATACAATTAAAAATGTCTTCACGAATCACAAACTATTAGCCTTCGAGTTGTGATTTTATTTTCTTAGCAATGACAGGTCCCAGTTCAAAAGAACTTTCTTCCGCCTCCTCAAAGCAGCGTTTGGCCTCCTGATTCATTCCATTTGCCTGATAGATCATTCCAAGATGATATAGGGCGTCAGGTTCATGAGTTTTGTTTTCTATTTGTTCTCTGGCGATTGTCAGCGCATGGATGATGTCACCTTTTTGAAAATATCCCCACGCCAGTAAATCGTAAGACTGGGTGGTGGGCCTGTTTCTTACTTCAATTTCTGCAATCTGAATAGCGGCTGATGGATTTGAAAATTCCTCTGCCTCAAGGAGTGCCAGATATTTGTTATACATGTCACCATACTTTTCAGATCTGGCCGACTTTATGAATAATTCAAGTTGCTTCTTTTTTTCATCCCTGTCATTCTCTGCTCCCGCGATCTGTGCAAGCAAAAGATGCATGTCGGGTGTTGCTCTTTTTGGCGCTATATGATTGACGATTCTTTTTGCTTCCGCAAAGTTATGGTCGTTTGAAAATGCAATCCAGGCAATTCCCTTCAAGGCATAGTCATAGTCTGGATTTTGTTGCAATACTTTTAGATAAGCTTTATAAGAATCTTTAACACGTCCGGCGTGACCATACATGTCACCTAAATTCGATTGAGTCCACAATAGCAAAGAAGCATTATCCTTTACCTGATCCAGGGCTTTTTCCATTAACACGATCGCCGAATCCAATTTTCCTTCATGATCCTTCAATTTTGCTTCCCGAATGACATACGGAAAGAAATTTTTGTTAGTAAACTGACTCATCGCATAGGTTGCACCAGCGTAGTCGCCAAGTTCAAGATCGACGTCTACCAGCATGTATAATGATGCAGCCTTGCCTTCACCAATTTCAATAGCTTTATCAATTTCCATCCTAGCTTCACGGAATTTATGTTGCGTAATGGCGTTGGCAGCGAGTGCCCGATGTATCGATGCGTAAGGCTGATTATTGGAAATGATCAAATGATAAATACTATCAGATGCTTCGATGTCTTCTATTTTTCCATTTAACATGAAGCGTGATGAAAGGAGTCCTGCAATTTTAATTCTGTAAGCTTCACCATCAGGAACTTCTTCAAGTTTTTTTCTCCAAAAAGCCATTTCTTTATTACACTTTTGGAGACTCTCATCATTTCTGCTGAGATAGACTTCATAGTCGAGAGGATTAATAATTTTCTCTTCCTGACTTCTTGAGCAGCCAACAAAAATGGAAGCTGAAAACAGGAGAAGGCTTATGTAAAGAATGAGTTTCATGACTTTAGTTTTTAAAGAATTAAAAAAACCCCGAAAGAAATCCTTCGGGGTCAAATCAATTATTAGTTGGCAACTGCCAGGTATGGGAACGTTGTTAGAAACGCTTTATCATTTGCGTTTACATGGTCGTCCGTCAATGTTGGATTTGCGGCTCCGTTAGGACCTCCGAAAATCAAGATAAGTTCTACCGTGATCACATCATCATCAAGCTTACGTCCCGTTAACACATTTGTACCATCATAGAAGGTGGTCACTCCATTTAAGGAAACAGTGAGCACGTCAGTTGCCAATACACCTGTAAATGCTGTTGCGTCAAGCCCTAACAAGTTAGTGGTGTATCCTGCATTTAAAGCCAGAAGCTGCGTTTTGAAAGCAGTCGCAAACTCAGCACCTTGAGCAGAGGGGATAGTAGTATTAAACTTATCCTTGTTAGCTGCGACTACAAACACCGTATTGATCGCTGGTCTTGCCATTTGATCTTCCTGAGTGTAGTTAACTGCCGGAGCAGGATCATTGCTGCTACATGCGCCGATCGCCAAAAGAAGACCAAGCGCACCTATTGAAAAATATTTTGTTTTCATAATTCTTTCTTGTTTGTTGAAGGTGACTTAGATTTTACGATTCGACGTTGCCCATGTGTTGACTGTTGTGGAACTACCAAGCATTGTCTTGGGTAATTCAATAACTACTGACATCACGTTCGTTCCTTTGAAAGTGTCAACACCTGGATTGTTAAAGCCAGTTGCTGTACCAGCAATGACTTTTTTATACTGATCTAAATCAAAAAAGAATGGATCATCGCGTGGGCCGGCAAACACCTGAACGTTGTTGCTGTTTCCAATTGACGGAGCACCGCCATACGTACTGATTGAGCCTTCAACCTTTCGAGATCCAGACATCAGTGTGCTGCTCAAACCAGTCTGGGTTGGAGCAACTGGTCCATAGACCTGTACTTTACCATTGAGGAATGTCACCTGAAGTACCAGGTCTTCAATTCCATCCTTATTTGTAGAATTATCAATGTTAACTTCAAGCATTACGTTAGAATCAAATGTCGCTGCAGATGTTGCAGAGGGAGCTAGTAATCCTTGTGTGTTAACAACAAACACAATGTTTGCTGAGTTTGAAGGACTTTGGAAAGCATAAAAGTCAGTAATGTCTGACGATTTACCGGTAACGGCGGGAGCATCAATGTGATCGGCCGCAATAAGATAGGCACCTGAAGTCACTGCGAGCGCACCAATGAGGCCGAGAGCAATTCTTCTTAAGTTTAGTCGAGATTTCATAAATTCAGTTTGTGTATGATTCATTACTTACGGAGTCAATAGTCACATTGGATTTAAAATATTTTTTTCAACTGAATCAAAGTATTATTTCACTTTAACAAACATTTCCAAACTTGATTGTGTAGAATATTCTCTACAAAAAGAAAATAAAAAGACCTCGTCTATGAGGCGAGGTCTTAAAAAACCAACTTGAAATCTTTTAATTTATTTTGGCATCAACACTCCATCTATCACATGAATAACACCATTTGATTGGTTTACATCCATGATCGTGATTTTTGCAGTATTACCTTTCTCATCTTTCAGCACAACATCTTTACCTTCCATCATTGCCCATAGCTTACCACCTTGTACAGTTGTAAGCTCTGCCTTTCCATTACCTGCCTTAATTGCTTTAGCAACATCTGCAGAGCTCATTTTACCTGAAACAACGTGATATGTAAGAATGGTTGTAAGCATCGCTTTATTTTCTGGTTTCACTAAATTATCCACTGTTCCGGCTGGCAATTTTGCGAAAGCTGCGTTTGTCGGAGCGAATACAGTGAATGGACCAGGGCCAGATAACGTTTCCACAAGACCCGCTGCTTTTACTGCCGCAACAAGAGTTGTGTGATCTTTAGAATTAACCGCATTCTCAATGATGTTCTTTGCTGGATACATCATCGCGCCGCCTACTTCTACCGGTTTTTGTGCAAATGCTCCTACTGCTAAAAACAGACTAAGAGCTGAGATAATTATTTTCTTCATAATTGATAATAGTTTACTTGTTTAGTTTGTATTTCCGATCTACGATACCTGTCTGATGATTGGATTTTAGTATTTGTTGTTAAACATACTTGCTCGTGTAAATAATTTTTCAATACCTTGTCATCCGTTAACAAGAGGAAAGTTATCGCCAAGTCCAAAACCATAGAGGAGAGTATATTAATAGAGCGGTTGTGTCAAAGAGACTCATCAGCCCTCGATTATTTATATGATCATTATTCAGGCGCATTATATAGTGTAGTGCTTCGCGTGGTGCGGAAAGAAGAAATCGCTGAAGAAGTTTTACAAGATGTATTCATTAAGATCTGGGACCGCATGGCCAGCTACGACCCTACAAAAGGCCGTTTGTTTACATGGATGTTGAATATTGCCAGAAACCAGGCAATTGATAAAACCCGTTCCCGAGAAATGAGTCAGGGAAAGAAAACCGATGACATTGATAATCTCGTAAATAAGATCGACCGGCAAGAATCAGCATATTCACCGATAGAAGCTATCGGATTAAAAGAAGTGCTGACGAAGCTCCCCGAGGACCAAAGATTTGTTATAGACCATTTGTATTTAAAAGGGTTTACTCAGTCAGAATTGGCGGAAGAATTTGGTATACCGTTAGGCACGATAAAAACGCGCACACGGATGGCCATGAAAGAATTACGATCAATTTTAAATGTAACGTGAACATACAGGAATACATATCGAGCGGAATTTTAGAGTCTTACGCCTTGGGAGAGGTGACGGACGCCGAGCGCACCAGCGTGGAGCAAGTCCTGAAACAGTATCCTGAAGTTCGTGAAGAGCTCCAAAAGATCGAAGAAACCCTTGAAAAAGTGGCTTTCGCATCTGCTATTCAGCCTCGCGTTCAGGTGAAGGAAAAAATAATGGCCTCTATAGCAGCATCTGCGAAGAAGCCTGAAGCTAAGGTAGTTGCTTTGACTCCAGAGCAGCCAGTTTGGAAATATGCTACGGCAGCTTCAATTGCCATTGCATTGTTCTCCTCTTACATGGCCTATCAGTATCGTGAATTGTGGAAAACAGATTCTTTGGAATTGACTCAGATCAGAGCCGAAAACCAAAGAATGGCTGACGATTACAACGTCGTCAACCAAAAGCTTGATAAGATACAGGGCGATCTTTCAATCATGGAAAGTACCGCTTTCACGAAAGTGATCATGAAAGGTACAGCCAACGACACCAATGCCCTGGCTTCCGTCTATTGGAATGCATCTACTCAGGAAGTCTTCATCAGCATTCAGCAATTGAAGGAAATTTCGAAAGAAAATCAGTTTCAGCTTTGGGCCATTGTTAATGGAAAGCCTGTTGACGCTGGTGTTTTTGATCTGAATTTCGCCGGGTTACAAAAGATGAAGAGCATTAAAGGCGCAGTAGCTTTTGCTGTAACCGTTGAGCCTCGTGGTGGCAAAGAAAATCCTACCATGGAAACCATGCAGGTTATTGGATCTGTTATAAATAATCCTACCTAAATAAAATCCAGTCGCGCTAGCTATTGCGTAGTTGATTAAGTAAGTATTTAATCAATGAAAAATCAATATAATCGCTTGTCATATCATATCACGCGTGCATACATTCTTTGCGCCATGATCTTAATGTCTGGAATGCTCAAATTGGCCATTTCGTTCATTATCTAAGATTGCTGGTAATTCCATCTCAAGGCCTCTAACGTTCATTGGTGCCCTTCCCGTAACCGTTCAACGGGGGACGAAAGGCATTTATCAGGATTATTTGAGTGCTTGGGGTATCAACGCTGTAAATGAACTAGTTATGAAAATGCCCTCCGTAAAATTTTACCATAATAGAGCCCGAATATTTGGCGTTACTGTTGTTCTGAGCCTGATTGGATACTTCATCGTTCGATTTGTTCTGAGTTTCATCTGATCCCGGATTACTCCTTTTGCATAAGGCCTCAGGGTCATCCCTTAGACAATGTTCAAAGGAATGCACCTTTATTAATCTATGTTCTTTACTTAGAAAAAGTTTGTCAAAAATTAACCCAAACCATGCGCTTTTAACCCTCCAAAAGCGCTTTTGTTGAATACCTCATCAAATCTTACACATGATAGCGGGTTGAGTATATGACCTGATAATTCCCTCCAGGGTTTTGAACCTTTGTTCATCCCAACGGAGAAAATTATGAAATCAAAAATCCTTTCAATTCTTATCTTATGTTGTGTTGCTTTAATCGCTCATGCAGAAGAGATCAAAGGAGTGGTGACCAAAGTCATAGATGGCAACACCATTGAAATTTCTGCCGATGATCATGAAACTTATAAAGTATTGTTGCATGGTATAGATAGTCCTGAATCGGGACAGGATTATGCCGAACAGGCAACCAAGCTTCTCAGCAAGCTTCTTCTGAAAAAGTCTGTAACAATTCTAATTCATGGAAAAGACCGTTTAGGAAATCGCCTGGGTGAAATTCGTATTGATAGCGGTGTTGATCCAAGGCATGAACTGATCAAACAGGGATTGGCATGGACCGCAGAAAAAAATCCCATTTCAGAATTGGAATCTTTAAAAGAGGAAGCTCGTCTAAAAGGAAAAGGATTATGGAAAGATAATAACCCAACTCCTCCCTGGATCTTCCGTCGTCAACAAACATTAACTCAACAAAAATCAAGCTAACCATTCAGAAATGAAAACCTTATTAACACTTCTGGTGATCGCTCTCTGCGCATCGGCACTCCTGAATTTCATCTTAATTTAATTGGGTTAGCGCCTTGCTTCATCCTCTTTCTAAAGATTTGAGTTATTGACATAAAATAATATTTCAATAAGCTCGTTAGACCTTAGCTATGCAAATACCAAGGTTTTTTTGTTTACTGGCTTTAACCGTTTCATTTATAAGCGTCGATGCACAAAATTCTGTCGCAACCTCCCGCGAACCGGAAAAAAAGAAGGTGTATTTCGCACCTCACGCAAAGGTCAAAAAAGTTCGTAAGCCAAATGTAAAGCATACTCAACGCTATGAATATTATGAACGAGTGGAAAAGGCCGCCAGGGAAAAGCAACGCATTCTCAAAAAACTGTCTAAAGCACAGTTCTCAGATCCCCGTTATTTTGGCCATAAACGCATTCCAAAGCGGAAACCATTCTTCAAAATGAGGTATTGCAACGAATGCGGGATTCGACATTAAATTCTTTGCGTTCGGGAAACTGATTTATTTTTTCCTCGCTAACTTTGCAGAATGAATTACAAACTGGTTTTTGCAGGGACGATCATTTCAGCGGCCATCACAGGTCAGTTGAATGCCCAGCAATCTACTGAGCCGGCAAAAACTTCTGATAAAAAATTCCCGACAACACTCCAGCCAGTTAATCCAGTTAAATATTACGGACCTCGTAAGGAGAAGAAAAAGAAAAGTAAAAAATCAGTTACCTATAACGCTCAGAACGACTACTACAATCGTGTTGAAAAGACTTGGCGCGAGCGTGAGAAGAATGAAAGAACCTATCAGCGAGGAGAAGGCAGTGATATCATGAAGCCACCTTACTTTGGACATAAGAAGCCGCCAAAAGTAAGATCAATTGAAAAACGTAAATATTGCAAGGTCTGCGGAATCAGACATTAATATCCAGAGTTCTCTGTAACAATCTTCGAAGAGTCGATTGATTAAAAATTCCTGACTAAATTTATTGAAATAACGCTGGATCAAACGTTAGCATTAACTAATGATGGATCTTAGCAGTGGTTTTATATAACTTTCGCAATAAAACGTTAAAACAAATCTTGAATTTTTCTCAAACCATCGAGCACACTAATCTTAATCCAACACTCACGATACGTGATATCGACAAATTGGTGGACGAGGTAAAAGAATATAATTTTCTTGGACTCTGCGTTCCCCCCTTTTGGGTAAAGCGTGCCAAAAGAGAAATTGGGAATAGTCCAATCACATTAATTACTGTTGCTGGCTTCCCATTAGGTTACAATATGACCGAAACGAAGCTGGATGATATCAAAAGAGGAATTGATAACGGTGCCGATGAAATTGATGTCGTGTGGAATCTTACATCATTTAAAACAGGCATTCCCTGGACGAAGATTGAAATTGCAAAATGCGCCAAGCTTACACATGATCACCAGAAGTTATTAAAAGTTATCATTGAGACCGCATATCTTTCTGACAATGAAATTATAGAAGCTTGTAAACTATGTGCAGATGCCGGAGCAGATTTTGTCAAAACATCTACCGGCTTTGCTCCCTCAGGCGCGAAAAAAGAACACATAAAATTAATGCGGCAATCCCTCCCTGATGGCGTAAGAATCAAAGCTTCAGGAGGAATTAAAACAAGAGAACAAGCAATTGAACTTATTGAAGCCGGAGCCGATCGCATTGGAACTTCTTCCGGAGTAAGTATGATTCAATCAAAAACTTCAACCAACCCAATATCATGAGCGAATTTCTAGCTGACCTTTTCCCCGCTGAAGAATCAATTCCTGCTGCAGCACGACTTCCACATTTCATTGAACAACGCGAATATCTGATTAACGGAGAGTTGCGCATCTGGCAGGGGGAACTAAACCCCGTGATGAGCCCGGTATTTGTGAAAAAGAATAATCAATACGAACAAAAAATTATTGGGAGTACTCCATTACTCACTTCACAAGAGGCAATGGACGCCATGAACTCTGCTGTCAATGCCTACGATCTTGGACATGGAAAATGGCCACTCATGACTGTTCTTGAAAGAATTGAGCATGTTGAAAAGTTCCTGGTAAAGATGAAAGAGCAACGAACTGTCATCGTTAATCTACTGATGTGGGAGATCGGGAAATCACAAAAAGATTCAGAAAAAGAGTTCGATCGTACCTGTGATTACATTGTCGACACTATCAATGCCTTAAAAGAATTAGATCGTAACTCTGCAAAGTTCGTTCAGGAGCAAGGTATCATGGGACAAGTAAGAAGGGTGCCGCTGGGTGTTGCTCTTTGCATGGGACCTTTTAATTATCCTCTCAACGAAACTTTCACAACATTGTTCCCCGCATTAATTATGGGAAATACCGTTGTGTTCAAACCCGCTAAGTATGGAGTATTGCTTATTCGTCCATTGCTGGAAGCCTTTAGAGATAGCTTCCCCCCTGGCGTAATCAACATTATCTATGGACGCGGCCGCGAAACCGTGGGCGCTTTAATGGAAACCGGGAAGATAGACGTGTTCGCATTTATCGGAACAAACAAAGGCGCAAATGAATTGAAAAAGCTTCACCCTAAATCTCACAGACTCAAGGCCATCCTGGGACTTGATGCCAAGAATCCAGCTATTGTAATGCCCGATGCAGATCTTGACAATGCGGTAGCGGAATGTCTGATGGGAACATTGTCATTTAATGGTCAACGCTGCACAGCGCTCAAAATTCTTTTTGTCCATAAGACTATCGTGGATGTTTTTATTAAAAGACTCAATGAAGGAATCGCAAAATTAAAACCTGGCATGCCGTGGGATGCAGGTGTGGGATTAACCCCTGTACCAGAGCCAGGAAAAGTTGATTATCTAAAGGGGTTGGTGGATGATGCAGTTAAACTTGGCGCCAAGGTGATGAACACTAACGGGGGCACAGCAATGCATACATTTTTCTATCCTGCGGTTCTATATCCGATAAATGAAAAAATGAAAGTTTATTCTGAGGAACAATTTGGTCCTGTCATTCCAATCATTGCTTTTGATAAAGAAGAAGAACCAATTAATTATGTTCTTAATTCACAGTTTGGTCAGCAGCTTAGCATTTTCGGAAAGGATTCAAAAGGAATCAGCCGATACATTGATGCTTTTGCAAATCAAGTAGGCCGCATTAATTTAAATACACAATGTCAAAGAGGACCTGATTCATTTCCGTTCAATGGAAGGAAAGATTCAGCTGAAGGAACACTATCCATTCGTGATGCCCTTCGTGTTTTTTCCATTCGAACATTGGTGGCAGCAAAATCAACTCCTGACAACAAACAAATCGTTGGAAATATTCTGAAGAACCGTGAGTCAGCATTCTTAACGACTGACTATATCTTCTAAAAAGTATGAATGCCAGTGTTGAAATCCGGGTTTACGGTTTAGTACAGGGAGTGAATTTCCGAACTTCAACAAGAACGGCTGCTGAGAAGATTGGTGTTTCAGGATTTGTTCGTAATGAGATGGACGGAAGTGTTTATGTTAAAGCAGAAGGAAAACAGGAACAAATCAACACTTTGATTGAATGGTGCAAGCAAGGGCCTGCACGTTCTAAAGTTGAGAGAGTGGCCTTTGAAAATTGTGAATGGCAAGGTTTAAAGGGATTCGAAATCAGAAGATAAGCAATGAATAAAATAATCTTACTCCTTATTATGACTACACTCTTTTCCTTCACACCGAAGAAGGAAAAGAAGTATTCAGTTGGTCAGATCAAAACAAGCATGGGTGAAGTTTTGTTCTGGCTTTATGATGAGACGCCGAAGCACAAGGAAAGTTTTATTCACCTTGCAAAAGATGGTTATTGGGATTCTCTGACTTTCAATCGCGTGATTAACAACTTCGTTGCACAAGGGGGTTGCCCGGATACACCGGAAGGATTTAAAGATCCTGAGTATCTGTTGAAACCTGAGTTTGTAGATACTATCAAGCATGTGTATGGAGCGATTGGAGCAGGTCGTGACGACAATCCTGGAAAGCTTTCAGCCCGTTGTCAGTTTTACATTGTTCAAAATAAGAAAGGATTGGCACGTCTGGATGGTGATTACACAGTGTTTGGAAAAGTATTCAAAGGAATGGATGTGATCGACAGAATCGTGGTGGTTGAGACGACCAAAGAGAATGCTCCGTTAACACCCATAAAGCTGGATGTTAATGTGATTGAGATGACTAAGGAAGATTTGAAAAAAGCCGGGTTTACTGGAAATCTAAAGTAAAAACCAAGCTAAAAATAAAACTGCCTTCGACACAAGACCGAAGGCAATTAATAAATTTAATAATAGCAATCTAAGCTATCTCAAAGACCTCAGCTGAAGATTTCTTTAAGTCTTCTTCGTAATCAAAAGGAACATCTCCACCTGCCAGTAAGGATCCATCTGGTATGGTGGGATAAATATCTTCGTACGTCTTCACAAGATTCATAAACACGCGACGATACACATGAGTGCGGTTGATTTTATCATGATGATCCAATCCGGCAGCACCTAAAAGCTCGACAAAACTTTCTACAGTATTCTTATGGAAGTTGGCCACACGGCCCGTTTTATCTCCCACCACAAGGCCTTTCATGAAATACGGATCTTGCGTTGCCACTCCTGTTGGACATGTATTGGTATTACATTCCAATGCCTGGATACATCCCAATGCCATCATCATAGCGCGGGCACAATTGCAGGTGTCAGCACCTAACGCCATCGCGCGAAGAATATGGAAACCCGTTAATACTTTTCCTGCCGCGATGATCTTTATCTCATTGCGAACACCAAAACCGCGCAAGGCATTATCAACAAAAGCGAGTCCATCCAGCAAAGGCATTCCGACAAAATTGGTAAACTCTGGAGGTGCCGCACCTGTTCCTCCTTCGCCGCCATCAACCGTAATGAAATCCGGATAAATATTTAATTGCACCATCGCTTTGCAGATGGAAAGGAATTCACTCTTGCGGCCTACACACAATTTAAATCCAATAGGTTTTCCACCAGATAGTTCACGAAGCTTTTTAACAAAAAAGAATAAGTTCTGTTGGTGTTGCAAATGCGCTGTGAAATGGTGGTGAGAAAACCGTTGTCCCGGCTTTAACTCCCCGAATCGCCGCAATTTCAGGAGTATTCTTTGCTGCTGGTAAAATACCTCCGTGTCCGGGCTTGGCACCTTGAGAAAGTTTAATCTCAATCATTTTCACATTCGGAGTCACTGCATTTTTCTGAAACGCTTCACCTGAAAAGTTTCCTTCATTATCCCGTGCACCAAAATATCCTGTACCGATCTGCCAGATAATATCACCTCCTGGCTTCAAATGATATGGGCTTAGACCACCTTCTCCAGTGTTATGTGCAAATCCGCCCATTTTTGCACCACCGTTCAAAGCGAGAATTGCATTCTGACTCAATGAACCAAAGCTCATGGCAGAAATATTCAACACACTCATGTCATATGGCTGCATGCACTCTTTTCCGCCAAAACGAACACGTGGATTATGATTCATTTTATGAAAATCTTTTGGTGCAATGGAATGAGTTATCCACTCATAACCCTCTGCATAAACATTCAGTTGTGTTCCGAAAGGTATCGTATCAATCTGCTTTTTGGATCGTTGGTAAATTACGGAACGTTCATTTCGATTGATCGGAGCTCCGTCTGTATTTGATTCCACAAAGTACTGCTGAATCTCAGGTCGAACTGCTTCAAAAAAATAGCGAAGTCTTCCAATAACAGGAAAGTTGCGTTTGATTGATTGTCGCGTTTGCACCATGTCTTCAATTCCCATATAGATCAGTGGACCAACAATGAGAAACGCAAAAAGCGCATCAATCCAGAAATATGCCCAGATTATAATAAGCGTCGTGAGGACAATGCTTGTGATGACAAAGATTTTTCTCATAGAGGGGAGGTTAGTAGTCAAATATAATTATAATCAATTTGAAAATCTGAAGATTCAGAGATTTCGCATCTTCATTAGAATGAATCCAGCTATGCTACTTTCATTTCCACAATTCCTTTTTGTTTATGGATTTTCAGTTCAAATAAATCAAGCATGACAGCATTCATTCTATTTTCAGCCAGGTGAGCCTGGGGGTTATTCGGAAGAAAAACAGTAAGATCCAGAACTGCCTGTACGAATTGAGGACGAAGGCAGAGCTGTTCTGTCCATTGTTGAAAAACAGATGACCAATCTTCCTCATACTTCTCTTCATGATCCTTTCCATCCCATAAAAATCCAAGCTGAGTTTCCCCGAATTTATACCGATAAATACCTGCGAGAGTCTGATAAAATGAGTTAAGTGGGGTAAAATTTTCCGTTTGAAATCCCGTTATCCGCTCACTAAAAACATCATTCAATCCAAGAGGATTATGGATATGCTCATAGGCAATTCTGGCGCGGTCAGTCAGTTGGGAAAGGAGTCGGTCATACAACCGAAGCTGGACTTCTTCGAGTAGGTAATTTTTATCAAGAGGAAAGAACTTCCTTACCACGTTAAAAAAAGGGTTTTACAAAGGTAACTGAAAAAGTCAAGGCTAAAAAGCTAATTACCTTAAGCTCTTAGACTTAGATAGAGTGTTTACGCTGCCAACTTTTTATAACTTCCGTAAAATTT
Source organism: Cyclobacteriaceae bacterium (assembly GCA_013141055.1). Lineage (NCBI taxonomy): Bacteria > Pseudomonadati > Bacteroidota > Cytophagia > Cytophagales > Cyclobacteriaceae > Cyclobacteriaceae bacterium. Next base: position 1,715,844 of record JABFRS010000001.1, read on the forward strand.
AACACATCATGACAAGGAAAATTCTTATTGGATTACTCGTGGCATTAATCCTGATCCAGTTCATCCGACCGACCAGGAATATTTCAACAGGAGAAAATCCAAATGAGATATCCAAGCACTACGCTGTGCCAGAGCAGGTTCATAAAGTATTGGTTTACTCCTGCTATGACTGTCATAGCAACAACACTAAATATCCATGGTACACTAATATCCAACCCGTGGGGCTATGGCTTCAAAGTCATGTGGAAGATGGCAAGCGTCATCTGAATTTTGATGAGTTCGGTACTTATCCGGAGAAAAAGGCAAAGCACAAATTCGAAGAGATAGAAGAAACTACAAAAACTGAATGGATGCCCCTGGAGAGCTACCTTATCATACACGGAGATGCCAAGTTGACTAAGGAGCAGTGGGAGGAAATGAGGGTATGGGCTTCCTCTCTCAAATAAAAAATCAAAGAAGGAATTAAAGGAATTTCTCTACGATTCGCATCACTTTCTCAAGATGGACCTGATCCTGTTCATCAAAAGAATTTAAAGAGTCGCTGTCAACGTCAAGAACAAGAGCAACTTCACCATTCTTGAAAGCTGGCAATACAATTTCTGATTTCGAATCTGAACTGCAGGCAATGTGACCTGGGAATTCATCCACATTCGGAACAATGATTGTTTCCTTTTCTTTCCAGCTCGATCCACAAACACCTTTTCCGAATCCAATGCGGGTGCAGGCAATCGGTCCCTGAAAAGGCCCTAGTACCAACTCATTATTTTTTACGATATAAAATCCTACCCAAAAGAAACCGAAGGTCTGACGGATTGCTGCTGCAATATTCGAAAGGTTAGCAATCACATCATTTTCTCCCTGGACTAAAGCCTCAATCTGAGGAATCAATGTCTCATAACGGGAAGTCTTTGAATTCGTCGATGATATGATAAGGGTTTCTGCCATTTTCAATAAAATTATTTCACTTCGTCATCTTTAACTTCATCAGGAGAAGTTAAGCCATCCGAATTCTCAATGAATGATTCTGATACATCAACACTTGTTTCTGATTTTACAGTTGGAATTTCATAAATAAATTCCGAACCATTCTCATTGAAAAATCTTTTCTGGAGAACCAGGATAGTAACAACTCCGATAAATATCGATGAATCAGCGATGTTGAAGACAGGACTAAAAAACAAAAACGTATCTCCTCCCAGTAGCGGAAACCACTGTGGCCATTGGAATTCAAATATCGGGAAGAAAAGCATGTCGATTACCTGTCCATGAAACCAGGGAGTAGGTGAACCTTCAGGCGCATTGTTTAAAAGCACTCCATAAAAAATACTATCGACAACATTCCCAATTGCTCCACCCAGGATCAGAGCAAGACATACTAAAAATCCATTGTGAGCTTTACGATTAAATGACTTCACCAGGTACCACGCAATACCAATCATAGCACCGATCCGGAAGATGGTCAAAGCAAGTTTTCCAAACTCACTTTCCCAACGAAGACCAAATGCCATTCCCGGGTTCAACAAGTAATGAAGACGAAACCAATCACCAAGCACATTGATCTCCTGATGCATGTACATATTATTGTAAACCAGCAACTTGCTTGCATGATCGATAATGATGACAAAAAGAGCTATTAAAAAATACTTATAAACTTTCATTCCTGCGAAATCAACTGAATTAACGACTATTTCTTTAAACTGATTTTCACCTTCAATACAAACTCATCCATGTCTACTTCGGTTCCATCAGCAACTTCTGATTTTAACTCAAGACTGAGAGCCTGAGTCTCCGTACGGATATAATCACTGAATTCGCTCAGAGCATCCGTCACTCCATCCTTTTGAACTTCAATTCCAATCTTGTCAAGCACTTCGAGTCCCATATCCTTACGAAGATTCTGAACGCGATTTACAAAATCACGCGCAATACCCTCTTTCTTCAACTCTTCAGTGATCGAAATATCCAAAGCAACAGTCAGTCCGTTCTCGGTAGCAACAGCCCAACCCGGAACATCTTCTGAACTGATGAGTACATCTTCCAGCACGAGATCAAAACCATCTTTTGAAAACGTTCCTCTTTTATCCAATGCACTGATTTCATCCTTTGAAAGAGCATTGATGACTGCAGATACTTCTTTCATGCGAGATCCATACTGCTTGCCAAGTTTGGCAAAGTTGGGCTTCACTTTTTTCACCAGAAGACCTGATGCATCATCAATGTATTCGATTGATTTTACATTAACTTCTGATTTGATGATGTCTTCTACTCCTTTAATGCGCTGGGCAAATTTCTCGTCCAATACTGGCAATAATACTTTCTGTAGCGGCGTGCGGACTTTAATTTTGCTGTTCTTACGGATGGAGTGAACCAATGAACAGATGCGTTGCGCATACTCCATTGATTTTTCAAGTTCTGAATCGATGCGGGCTTTTTCTGCCTTCACAAGATCAGAATGATGAACGGACTCATGACGAAGTGGAGTGTTATTTTTAATTGCTTTGTCACGAATTGAATCTGTCAGATTTCTGTATAAAAACTCTGAATAGAAAGGAGCGATCGGTGACATCAGTTGACCAACCACCATCAGACACTCATAAAGAGTTTCATATGCCGCTTTTTTGTCCTCAGAAAGAGAGGCCTGATTTTTTGCTGAAGCTGCGCTGGATGATGGCTGCCAGAAACGTTTACGATTCAGTCGGACATACCAATTTGAAAGATGATCGTTTACAAATTCCTGAATGGCCCGGGCCGCCTTTGTCGGATCATGATCATTGTATGATGCTGTAACTTCTTCAACAAGCGTCTGAAGTTTAGAAATGATCCAACGATCAAGTACTGATTGATCCTTAAAAGCAACCAGTTTCATTTCATCTTTCTCATATCCATCGATATTCGCATACAGTGCAAAGAATGAATACGTATTCATCAATGTTCCAAAGAAGCGGCGCTGCGTTTCCGCAAGGCCTTCCATATCAAATTTCAGATTGTCCCAAGGTGGTGCATTTTCCATCATGTACCAACGCACGACATCAGGGCCGAACTTCTCAAGCGTTGAGAAAGGATTCACAACATTCCCTGTACGCTTGGACATCTTATTGCCATTCTTGTCAAGCACAAGACCATTGGAAATTACATTCTTAAATGCGACGCTATCGTATAGCATCGACGCCACGGCGTGAAGAGTAAAAAACCATCCACGTGTCTGATCCACACCTTCAGCAATGAAATCCGCCGGATAAGCGCCTTTGAAGCCATCGTTGAATGGAAACTTATCTCCCGCTTTCAATTTTTCCTGATTCAGGCCCCACTGAGCATAGGGCATGGCACCGGAGTCAAACCAAACATCGATGAGGTCTGTCTCACGGTACATAGGTTGACCGGTAGGGCTAATTAATACAATCTCATCGACGTAGGGACGGTGAAGATCAAACGATTCGTTCTTGTAATCAAACTTCGGATTTTTATGTCCTGCTTTGTTTGCTTTTTCTATTTCCGATGTTAGTTCCTGAATTGATCCTATACATATCTCCTCCTTGCCATCCTTGGTTCTCCAGATTGGTAACGGAGTGCCCCAATATCTTGAGCGAGATAAATTCCAGTCTACAAGATTTTCAAGCCAGTTACCAAATCTTCCCGTTCCGGTAGATTCGGGTTTCCAATTGATAGTCTTGTTTAAAGCCACCATGCGATCTTTCATCGCGGTTGTTTTGATAAACCAGGCATCCAATGGATAATACAATACTGGCTTATCAGTACGCCATGAGTGGGGATACGTGTGTTCGTATTTTTCTACTTTGAAAGCTTTGTTCTCTTCCTTTAAGATGATCGATATGATAACATCCGTATTCTTATAATCGGGATTTGTTTCATCCTCATCAGTATAGTTCTTTACATAGAAATCATCTGCACCGAGAGGTTTGTGTGTTTTGATTTTAAATGCAGCAACTCCCTCTTTTAGTTTCGCTCCGATCTGACTTACGAATTTTCCTTTTTTATCAACGGTTGGGGTTTCATTACCAAGTTCATCTTTCAATGTCATTGGGGGAATTCCATTTTGCTTAGCAACCCTGAAGTCATCCGCTCCGAATGTTGGTGAGATATGTACAACACCCGTTCCGTCTTCTGTCGTTACAAAATCACCAGCAACAATCTGAAATGCTTTATCGGCATCATACATTGGGTTTATATATGGCATTAATTGCTCGTAGCGAATTCCAACTAATTGCTTTCCTGTAAATTCCTGAACGATCTGAAATGGAATTGATTTATCGCCGGACTTATAGTCCTCAAGTTTCAAATCTTTATTCTTGTCGGAAAAATATTTTCCTAAAAGATCTTTAGCAAGGATTACGCTTACAGATTTGAAAGTGTATGGGTTGAACGTATTAACCTGAACATAGTTGATCTTCGCTCCTACAGCCAGGGCAGTATTGGATGGAAGTGTCCATGGGGTAGTGGTCCATGCTAATACAAACACATCCGTATTCCCCTTGAAAAGGAACTCTGATTTGCTGTCCGTGACCACCTTAAACTGAGCAACAACCGTAGTATCCTTTACTTCTTTATAACAACCAGGTTGATTCAATTCATGTGAACTAAGTCCAGTTCCATCTGATGGTGAATACGGTTGGATAGTAAATCCTTTATATAGCAGTCCTTTGTTATAAAATTGCTTCAGGATCCACCAGAGTGTTTCGATGTACTCATTATTATAAGTAATGTATGGATCCTTTAAATCCACCCAATACCCCATTTTCAGAGTGACATCGTCCCACTGATCCTTATATTTCATAACCGTTTCGCGACACTTCCTGTTATATTCCTCGATTGATATCTTCTTGCCGATATCATCTTTTGTGATGCCAAGTTCTTTTTCAACCTGAAGCTCAACCGGAAGACCATGCGTATCCCAGCCACCTTTTCTTTTTACCTGAAATCCTTGCAGCGTCTTGAATCGGCAAAAAATATCTTTTACTGTTCGACCCATAACATGGTGAATGCCGGGTGTACCGTTGGCAGATGGTGGGCCTTCATAAAATGTAAAGGTTTGCTTACCGTCGCGATTAGAAATCGATTTCTCAAAAATGCTCTCGTCTTTCCAGAACGCTAACATTTCATCTGCAACTTTCGCAAAATTCAGTTCCTTGTATTCTTTGTACTTCGCACTCATTCTATCTCCGTGTAATAAATATTATTAGATCTTTTTATAGCACAGGACGTACCAGGCTATGATATTCGGTATTGCAGTCTGTCTATTCAAATGAACCTCTTCGATCAGAAATTTTAATTTTACTTAAATCAATTTCCTCATCTTCTGTTTCTCCATAAAAAGTAGGATCGATATCATCAATCAAAAGTTTCTCACCCGTGTTCTTTTTTGGTTTATCGAAAGTCAAAATCAGAGCCGGCAGTAAGATAAGATTTGTAAACATTGATATTACTAATGTTGTCGATGTGAGAACACCCAATGCAATGGTTCCGCCAAAATCAGAAAAGGTAAAAATGATAAAGCCCGCAAAAAGCACAATAGATGTATAGATAATTGCTTTTCCTGTCTCAAGAATACTTTCACTTACTGAACGAGGCACAAAAAATCCTGAAGACAATAACTCTTGTCTGTACTTTGCCAGGAAACGAATTGAGTTATCAACCGAAATCCCAAACGTGATACTAAAGATCAATGCTGTGCTTGCTTTTAATGGAATATGAAAGTATCCCATAATTCCTGCAGTGATCATTAAAGCAATCAGGTTAGGGATCAATGAAATGACGATCATTCTAACATTGGCAAACAATGCAGCCATGCTCAATGTGATTAGAATGAAAGCCAGAATAAGACTTTTCCACAGATCATTTACCAGATATTTATTTCCCTTGATAAAAAGGACAGAGGTGCCAGTTACATTAACACTCACAGAATCCTTTCCTTCCGCTTTGAATATTTCTTTAATTCTTGGGTTGATTACACCCGTTATTAAAGAGTCCATCCTGTTGGATCCAATATCCGCCATTTGAGCACTGATCCGCATTTTCTGGAATGTGGAATCCGCAAATGACTTTAACAGGCCACTGTTATCCGTCTGTCCCCTCATGTACCGAAGGATAAATCCTTTTTCAGCGTTGGTAGGAATAGTGTAGTAATCCGGATTGTTATTATAGAATGCTTGTTTTGAAGCTTTTACGAAACTTACCAAAGAAACCGGAGGTGAGATCAATTTGATCGAATCAATGAACGATTCAAACTTTTCAACTTTTTTAAGTGTATTAACCTGAAGCAATCCTCTTCGCTTATGGGTATCCACCATGAACTCAATAGGCATAATGCCGCTGAAGTTTGCTTCAAAGAATTTCAAATCTTTCTTCACCTGACTTTCCTCCGGAAGATCATCCACCATAAAAGAAACTGCTTCAAGCTTCATCATTCCTATAACCGAAATGACAACGACAGCGATTGTGGTAATGTAAATAGCAGGGCGGGCTCGTGTCACCAGCAGGTCAATGGTTTTTACAAACCAGTTCATGAATCTGAAGTTCAGATGATGGAGATGCTTTGAAGTCGGTTCAGGTAGCCATGTCAAAATTCCCGGAATCATTACAAGACTTACAAAAAACAAAGCAATGATGTTTAGTCCAGCCACCACACCAAACTCACGAAGTATTACAATATCAGTTGACAATAATGTAAGGAAGCCGATTGCCACGGTAAGGTTTGTAAGGAATGTAGCAAGCCCCATCCTCTGAACAACTATTCTGATAGCTTCAACCTTATTCCTTTGCTTGACAAATTCAAGGTGATATTTATTTAAAAGATAAATAGCATTCGTTATTCCAATCGTAACAATGACCGGTGAGATCAGACCGCTTAATAATGTGATCTTGAATCCAAAAAGCGAAATGGTACCCAATGTCCATACTACCATAACACCTATCATCACTAATGAAAATAATACTGCTCTTACAGACCTGAAGAACAACAGCATAATCAGACCCGTTACAATGGCCGACATGTATGTGAAGAATGCTAATTCACTTTTTACCTGAAGAGCAACTACTGATCGAATGAAAGGCAAGCCCGCATAACGAATCTGAATGCCGGTAGATTTTGAAAATTCATCTCCCAATGCATTTAATGAATTGATGAGTTCCACTCTCCGAACCGAGTTGGCAACACCTTTCTGCACAGAAACGATCATCATGGTTGCGCCATTGTCGGAGTTAACCAATTGGCCCATATAAATCTTCTGCTTTTTTGCTTCGTTTAGCAGACTATCCAGCGCTAATTGTGAAGTTATCTCTGATGGAAAAAGAGGAGACGCATAGAACTTGTTTTGAGCAGTGTCTTTTAAAAGGATCTTGAGAACCGGAAGTGATAAAACATCATTCACGCCATCAATTTTCTTAAGGTCGTCACTTAGCTTTCTGAACTTTTGGAAGTTCTCAAGCTTGTAGATAGAGCTGTCCTTAAAACCTACTGCAATGATGTTACCATCCTCACCAAATTGTTCCTTGAATTTATTGAGAAAAACCATGTCAGGATCGTTGGGAGGAACGGTCCTGGTGAAGTCATAGCTCATCTCCACTTTTGTGGCATAATACCCCATTATCGCTGTGATAATGGCAATAATTACCATCAGCGGCAGGCGAAAACGAATGATACTATCGGCAATGCGAATCCACACGGGAAAAGGGTGTTTTTACGACCCGCAAATGTAAGGGGAGAATACGAGAATTAAGAATGTGAAATCGGGAAGGTGAAGCCAGAAAGACCCGGATTTCCACTAAAATTCAAAAGGTCAATATGAGATTCCTTTGATCTTTCTGAATAACGAAAGCGCATGACGATCTGTGAGACCAGAAATGAAATCTATCACCTGGCGGAGCATCTCATAATCACTTTCACTTTGAATAATAGCTTTGCTTATCTCGGGTGGGAAAAGGAGCGCGAGGTTTTCATACTTCCTTGATTTTCCTTTTTTGCGAAGCATGTCTCCGGCCGCAACGAATTCTTCCAATAGTCCAGGAAGAATTTCATGACCTGCAGCTTCAATCTCAACAACCTGTCTTGCACGATAAATCTTTTGAATACTCACTTCACTTATTTTCTTTAGCGCTCCGCCAAATTCACAAAGGTCAGCCAGGGCATGATCAAATTTTCCTTCTATGATATCTGCTTCATGTTTCAGAAAAACTTCCGTACATGAATCAATCAATTCACCAATCGTTAGCGCACGAAGCGTTCCAAGTTTCTTATTCAGACTTTGATCACCAGCAAGCTTTTGCCTATCAAGCTTTGACTTCAATATCGGAGCAAGCAATTCAACAGTTTCCTCGAAGCTTACAAGACCTAAACGGCATCCATCTTCAAGATCAATGATACTATAGCATATGTCATCCGCAGCTTCTACAAGAAATGCAAGTGGATGACGACACCACGCTCCCTGAACAGCAATTAATTCTAACTGTTGCGAAAGACTTGCAAACAATACCTGTTCACTTTGAAAGTATCCAAACTTCTTCTGACTCTTTTTTGATTTATTGCGTGCCGGGAAGTAAGCGGCACAAGGATATTTTGTAAAAGCTCCCAGCGTTGCACATGTAAGCTTCATTCCATATTCCTGTTGATTCAGAATACGAAAGCCCTGGGCATTTCCTTCAAACTTTGTTAGATCAGTCCATTCAGGCTCGCTCATATTCTTCCTGAACGAAGTATTCTCCATGAAGAAATCTGATAATGCATCTTCACCGGCGTGTCCAAAGGGAGGATTGCCAAGATCATGTGCAAGGGATGCTGCCGCTACAATGGCACCAAAATCAAAAAGAGTAAAATCCTTATTTAATTCAGGATGACGTTCAAGTATCTTCTCTCCTACCCGCTTGCCAAGCGAACGACCTACACTTGAAACCTCCAGGCTGTGCGTAAGGCGGGTATGAACAAAATCGTGTTCCGGAAGCGGATGCACCTGTGTTTTATCCTGAAGTCTCCGGAAAGGATGAGAAAAAATAATCCGATCATAATCCTGCTCAAAAGCACTTCGATAGGATTCCGAAGATGTTGAAGTTTGTCCAAGACGATTAGCAGAAAGAAGGGTTTTCCAGTTCACGGGGCAAAGATATATGAAGGATGTCGAAAGACTAAAGACTCAATGATCCACCAAATACATCTCGCATTAAATGCATAAATCCTGTCTGGATAGCATGACCAACTTTAGGTTCCGAAATTTCCTATTTTTGGTAGTATGTATAAAGCTACGGTTAACGGTAAATCATTCGAAATTGTAACAGAAGCAGAAAGCTGGCTGGTAAATGGAAATCCACTTTCATGGGATGTAAGTTCACTGGGCGAAGGTCATTATCATATAATCTATAATAACAAGGGTTTTCAGGCGGAATTAGTGAAGTTGGATCGCGAAGCAAAAACGATTGATCTTAAGATCAATGGAATAAAGTACACACTTCAGCTTCGTGACAAATTTGATTTATTACTGGAAAAGATGGGAATGAATGCAACGACCGCCGGAAAGGTGAACGTTATCAAGGCTCCTATGCCGGGTTTAATCATTGATTTAAGAATAAAACCAGGAGATGTTGTGAAGGCGGGAGATGCATTGCTTGTGCTGGAAGCAATGAAAATGGAAAATATTATCAAAGCACCGAATGAAGGCACTGTGAAAAGTGTTAAGATCAAAAAAGGTGATACAGTGGAAAAAAATCAGCTGTTGATAGAGTTTTGAGGGGTTTGAATTATGGAAATCAATTTTGATAGAATAAAAGTTCTTTTCGAGAGCCTGAAAAATATCGGGTTCCTGGGTAGACTTTTTAGTTGGGGAGAAGTAAAGAATCAGGTAATTGATGCTAGTGGGGATCTGCAAAAACTTATTTCCACAATCGAATCATTGCGCACAGAAAATTCAAAGCTTGAGAACTGGCTGAATCTGGAGAAGGCTTCGATCAAGGGAAATCAGGATATGATCAACAGGCTTACCTCTGAAAATGGAAGCCTGAAAGGCGCAGAACAAAATCAAACAAAGCGCCTTGAGGAATTATTGAATCAGGTTACCTCGCTGACAACTGAGAACAAGCAATACTTGAAACGGGGCCAGGATCTGAAGGATGAGTTGACGATAACAAAGGAAAAGTTAAACTCAGTAGAAAAAGAAGTCCGTGATCTTCGCGATGATAATTCTAAACTTAGAAAAGATGAAGAGTTCAGGAGACAAGATCATTCCAATGCGGTTTCTTCTTTAAAACAAATTCAGGAAAAATTTCAAAAAGACAGGGAGCGCGAACTGGATGACAAAAAGAATAATGAGATCCAGCGTCTCATGCGACAAAAAGAAACCTGGCTGAACCATGAAGAGAGAGTCAGCAATGCTATTCGTGCTGTCTGTTCAAAGCACACGGTTGAATATGTTGACAAAGTTCCCTTCAAAGGAGAACCTGATAACACGATCAAGATTATTGACGAGTACGTGATCTTCGATGCGAAAAGTCCTGCCAGTGATGATCTTTCAAATTTTCCTTCATACCTAAAAAATCAAACTGAGTCTGTAAAAAAGTACGCTAAAGAAGAAAATGTAAGAAGAGAAATTTTCCTTGTGGTCCCCACCAATACATTGGAGACGCTGGATAATTTCATTTATCGTTTACCGGATTACACTGTTTACATCATATCATTGGATGCTTTAGAGCCGATCATTGTCAGCTTAAAGGCAATTGAGCAGTACGAATTTGCTCAGGAGTTGAGTCCTGAGGAACGTGATAACATTTGTCGTGTACTCGGGAAATTTGCTCACCTATCCAAAAGAAGAATTCAGATTGATGCATTCTTCGCAAAACAGTTTTTGGAATTGGTGTACCGTGGTGAGTCGGATCTGCCAAAAGATATTCTTGAAAGGGTTACAGAGTTTGAAAAATCAGAGAAGATAAATCCGCCAATTGAAAAAAGGGCGAAGCAGATTAATTTGAAAGAGCTCGAAATTCAAACCACTGAATTAAATAATGATGCCAATTCAAAAGGTATTATTACAGAAAACTCAATGCTATCAAAAAGCATTGATAGATTGCCCTTGTATACTTCCGATCTTGAAGATGGAGGCAGTGACGAACAAGGTCAGCTGTTTAAATGACACCCAATTTTTCACCCAACTTATATAACATCATGAAAAAAGTATTTATCCTATTCGTGTTTGCTGCCATTTTTTACTCTTGCGCTCCTGGTCCCATCGGTTCCTGGAATTATTCTGTCACAGGTACTCCACAAGGGGATTATAAAGGTGTAATGACCATAATGAAAACCGATAAAGGTTATGCAGCCAAGTTGGTCGGTGATACTGGTGAGGTGCCCTTTAATACATTCAGTTATGCATCCAAAACAAAAACAGCAACAGGTACCTTTGACTTCTCTGGTGTAAATCTGGATTTCAATTCAAAAGTGGATAAAGATGCCATGAAAGGGAGTCTTTCAACCAGTGGAATGGAGTTTCCCTTTGTAGCAACGAGAAAAAAGTAAATGACTTTCTTTTAGATGAAACTGACTTCCGATAATAAGCTCAAAAAATTAATTGTTGTAGGTGACCGCGTGTTGATCCGTCCAACAAAAGAATCTGACAGGACTGATAGCGGTCTTTATCTTCCGGCAAGCGTCCAGGAAAAAGAAAAAATCCAGAAGGGATATGTATTGAAGGTTGGCCCCGGATACCCACTGCCGATGCCAACCGACGAAGATGATGCCTGGAGAGGCAAAGAAGATTCTATAAAATATTTACCACTTCAGGCACATGAGGGCGATCTGGCAATCTTTCTGCAAAAAGGTGCTATTGAGGTTATGTATGAGAACGAGAAATATTATATCGTACCACAAGCCTCAATTTTGATGCTAGAGCGGGAGGAGGATTTATAATGGCGGGGTTATCATTTGATGTGTTGCGTGTAGGAAAAAGATATAAGCTTGTTAACTACGGAGACAAGTACGAGTTTGAAGTCGAAAGAATATTATCTAACGGAGATTTTTCTGTAAAAGATCTTATTACACTTGAGCGATATAAACTTAAGGACACGATTAAATTTGGTAAGGGTAAAGATTTTGAATTAAGGGATCTGGAAGGTTAGATCAGATTCTGGTTTTTACACTATCTGTTTTTCTGTAGAAGTAAATTATCGATGATGGGATCAGCACAATTACCAAAAAGAATATTCCTGATAATGAAACTACTGTTGCTCCTCGCAGATGCAGCATTTTAAATAGCGCCCCAAATGCAAGCAACGTAGCGGTAACTACACAAACGATAATGACGAAGATTTTCATAAAATCAATTTAAGAAAATTTTAGGCGAAATTTGAAAATCAATAAAGCCGACCCATGATACGGGTCGGCTTTATTGTTTATGGTTCCTCGTTCATTTTTCCTTTTTCTTCAATCCAAATAGAAACCTTCCTACATTATTACTTTGGATAAACACTGCATAAAATAGTACGCAACTGAATAACGTCAGGAAACTGATTGAGAAGAATTTTGCCGCGATACTCCAGTCCAGCTGGCAGATGTAATAACCGATTGCTATAATGACCGTTTGATGGAGAATATAAAACGGGTACAATCCTTCGTTAAAATATTTCAACCATGGATGAGGTTTATTAAGATAGTGTTGACCATAAGCAATGATTGTGATTACGGTAAACCAACTTACAAAAATTGCAACTACGTCGAAAGCCGTTTCCACCTGATCTATTGTTCCCGGAAGCTGAATGAGCTCTCTGAAATGGAAATAGATTATATAAAATGGAATAAGGCTGATCACGGCAGCAATTAAAAGATATTTTCTATTTATACCGATAGCTTCCCATAAATTCGGATTCGAATAGCATAGAATTCCAAAAAGGAAAAAACAGAAATAAAAAACGAAGTAACCAAGATCTTTAAAATCATGTGTCTCATCAGGAAAATAAGGTCTTAAAATAATCTGTGTTATCAAAATGATCGTCGATGGCACCAATAGAATGGTTACCGGGCGTGATAAAATCTGGTATGCCTTTTCCCTGAAGCCAGTAGATCGTTCTGAGCGCAGATAATTCAAAAAAGGAAGAGCCATCAACGAAAAAACCAGAAGATAGATAATGAACCAGAGATGATGCCAGCTGAAACTTCCTTTTGGATAGGGTTTAAAATCAAAAACGGTCTTATAAAAATCCCAATAGCCGTTATACTCACCGATATGCTCGTAATAAATCTGAGGAGGAACGATTACAAACATTCCAAAAACGAGGGGAATAAAAAGTCGCTTGAAACGCTCCCCCGCAAATTGTTTTGGAGTTCTTTTGCCCAACGCCATGTATGTGCCCGCACCAGAGATAAAAAGAAGCAATGGCATTCTCCAGAAATGCAACCACACCATCCAGTAGTTGAAACTGACAGAGGTTTCTGCATTCTTTACATGCCACTCCCATTTATTAAACCACATACCTGTGTGGAAAAATAGAAGGATGACAATTGCGATGAGCCGCAGCCAGTCTAAATCGTGACGGCGGGTGGACAAGTCATTAGAATTAATGTTCATATGTAAATTTCTTTTTGTCAAAGAAACCTTCACGAAATACAAATTAATGCTGTTTTTATAAGTTAAAAGGCCGATTCTATAAAGTCGAACCAAAAACTGCTGCTATCTTTGATTTATGCACTTCACAATTTCACCTGCTAACCTATCTGATGCTGCCGAACTCGACAGGCTGGTTAATGCTGCTTACCGTGGGGATAGTTCCCGACAAGGCTGGACCACGGAAGCCGATCTTCTTGATGGCACACGAACTGAGATTTCGGTAATCGAGGAGACTCTTCGCAAACCAGGATCCATGATTCTTAAATATGTAGAAGATGGAAAAATCCAGGGCTGCATGGAATTACGAAACGAAGGAGCAAAATTGTATTTAGGAATGCTGACCGTTCTTCCCAATCTACAGGGAAAAGGAATTGGAAAAGAGTTATTAAAGGCGGCTGAGACCGAAGCAAAAAAGCAAAATTGCAATTCGATTCATATGACTGTAATCTCAGTTCGAACAGAGCTTATCGATTGGTACGTGAGGCATGGCTATGAAAAAGGGGGACTGAAGCCTTTTAATATCCCTGATGATCGTTTCGGTTTACCGAAAAAACAACTGGAGTTCTTATCTCTGGAGAAGAAAATCGCTTAGTATCGATCAGCTTGATCTAAACTCGCTCGGCGTCTTTCCGGTAAGCTTTTTAAAAACTGTATTAAAAGAAGACTTTGAGTGATAGCCTACCTGCTCTGCAATTTCTTCTACTTTCAAATTCATTTTTTCTTTCAACAATCGCTTCGCTTCCTCAACCCGGTACTCTGCCAATAGTTCAAAAAAAGTCCTCTCCATCCTTTCATTAATGACCTGAGAGAGTAAATGAACTGAAATAGAGAGCCGCTGTGCCAGGTCAGGCAGTGAGAACATTGGCTGAAGAAATGGCTTTTCAGTTTCCATGACTAATTTTAACTTGATCAGAATACTTTGTGACTGATCCTCTGTCAGCGATGAGGTCTTATACTTCTGCTGTTCAAGGAGAATTGCAGGTTTAAAAAATCCGGAGTTTCGGATGACTGAAAAACTTGTGGTGTAAATAGTTATCGCAATAAATCCTGCAAAAATATGATCCCCGGTATCATCGGGATTATTAAGCTTGACGATCACAATAAAAACTACAGAAGAGAATAATTGAAATACATGCCATTGCAAAATTCTTAGCGTGCTGGATTTTGGCTTTAGAAAAGAGTCTTTTTTTCTTCGAAAGATCTTGTATGTTTCAACAAGGCAAAGAATAGCATAAATAAAAATGGAGGCTATTGTGATCTCTGTAATAAAGTTTCGTATTCCCAATATGTCCGCGTCATAAGGATAATCAAAGTCCCTAAAAGAGAGCTCAGGATGATATGCGCCTAACCATGAATTGTACTTTGCATCCTCAGGTAAGATCAAAAACGGAATCAGGTAAAAGGCGTAAAGCACTGCAGGTAAAAGGTGGAGATAATCCACTTTTCGAATGGAACCTCTTATCAGGCTTATGATCATCAGGAAAGTAAAGGGACCTATCAAAAGAGAAAGCGGTTCCGAAAAATCAACCAAATAGAAACAATGAATGATGTAGCCGGTGTACATCAGGAATATTTCAAGAATGCAGCACGCTACCACAATCAGCAAAAAGCCATGAAATAAATTACTCTGAATTTTTCGATTCTCCTTTGACAAAAAGAAAAGGGAAAGGAACATTGCCTGAACAATTCCCAGAAATATAAATACCGCCCAGAGATCAATTCTGTAATGAACTACGCCACTCATACTCAATTTTGGCCAACACCAAAGTAACCAAATTATATTCACGGCTTTTTGATATTTTTATCAAGATGTTATCCTTCTAAAATTCAGCAATATGCGCATACTCTGCACGCTTCTATTAATAATCTCCTTCCTTACTTCTTTCAGTCAGAACTTGGATCTTCCAGCGGATTTTCTCACCAAGGATTTTCACAAGGAACGCAGGCAGAAACTTCGTGATGTGCTTCCTCCCAATTCAGTCGCAGTCGTTTTTGCCAATGCAGTTCGTAATCGGGCCAACGATGTAGACTACGGTTATCATCAGGATCCCAATTTTTTCTATCTGACAGGTTATCGTGAACCTGATGCAGTTCTCTTCATTTTCAAGGACAAGCAGACCTCATCAAACAGTACCAGTTACGATGAAATTCTATTCATCCAACCCCGCAATCAACTTGATGAGATGTGGACAGGAAGGCGTCTTGGAGAAGCCGGCGTAAAAGAAGTGCTGGGCTTTGAGCAAGCATTCAACAACAGCGAATTCAAACGCTACAATGTCGATTTCCAAAAATTCGATAAAATATTGTTCTATGATTTTCAGAATGATGTGCGAAATGATCCAAGGGATTCCTCAGACTTGTATGATCTTATTGCACAATTCAAAACAAAAGTTCAGTATCCTGAAAACAATAAACTTACTGTAACACGTGAGTTGCAAAAGAACAATCTTGACACCAGAGGCTTGAAATCATTAATGGCCGGTCTGCGCGGAATTAAAACAAAAGAAGAACTGGAAATGATTCGCAAAGCAGTCTCCATTTCATGCATGGGGCAAGTTGAAGTATTGAAAGCAATGAAACCGGGAATGTCAGAACGTGAAATTCAGGGCATACATGAATTTGTCTTTAAAAAATATGAAGCAGAAGATGTTGGATATCCATCCATCGTGGGAGCAGGACATAATGGCTGTATTCTTCATTATGTTGATAACTATAAACCAATGATTTCAACCAAAGAACTTATTCTAATGGATCTCGGCGCTGAGTACCATGGATACACTGCTGACATCACCCGTACTTTTCCGGTCAGTGGAAAATTTTCTCCTGAACAAAAACAGATCTATGAGCTGGTGTTGAAAGCTCAGGAAGAGGCAATGAAGAGCTGCAAACCCGGAACGCCGATGTCAAAACTCACAATGATCTGTCAGGAGATTATTAATAAAGGACTTTTTGATTTGGGAATTATTAAATCAATAACAGAAAGACATTTTTATTTTCCTCATGGAGTCTCTCATCATATCGGACTGGATGTTCATGACATTGGTGGTGGTGTGTTGGAAGAGAATAATACCGTTACCATTGAACCTGGAATTTACATTCCGGATAATTCAAATTGTGATAAAAAATGGTGGGGAATTGCTGTGCGGATCGAGGATGATTACCTGATCACGAAAGATGGTTATGAACATTTATCAGCTTCTGCACCCCGTACTGTTAAAGACATCGAAGCAATGATGAAGCTACCCAGTGCTCTCGACGATTTCTTACTACCTTCATTAGATAAAAAGAACTAATAACATGAAACGATCCATTCTCTTTTTTCTCCTGGCCCTTTGCAGTGTTTCATCATTTGCTCAACAAATGTGGACGGCCAATCAGGCCAATGCCTGGTATGCAGACCAACCCTGGCTGGTCGGTTGTAATTATATTCCTAACAATGCCATCAACGAACTTGAAATGTGGCAGGCCGAAACATGGGATCCCGCCACAATTGATCGTGAATTGGGGTGGGCTGAAAGCATTGGCATGAATACACTTCGCGTTTTTCTTCATGATCTTTTATGGCAACAGGATGCCGAAGGATTCAAGAAAAGACTCAATGAGTTTCTGGCCATTTGTGAAAAGCATCACATCCGTCCTATGCTTGTTTTGTTTGACAGCGTCTGGGATCCAAATCCAAAACTTGGAAAACAACGTGATCCAAAACCGGGGGTTCATAATTCAGGATGGGTGCAAAGTCCTGGAGCAGCAGCCTTGATGGATGAAAAGCAATATCCACGTCTGGAAGCATATGTAAAAGGTGTTGTGGGCACCTACGCAAATGACAAAAGAATTTTGTGCTGGGACATCTGGAATGAGCCGGATAACGTGAATTCAAATAATTACGAGGATCCTAAAAACAAACTTGAATTTGTTGAGAAACTCCTTCCGAAAGCATTTGAATGGGCCCGCGCCGCAAAACCATCACAGCCTTTAACATCAGGGGTATGGCAGATCAATTACAATGATTTTAAAGGACTTAATCCGATTGAAAAAATTCAATTAACTCAATCTGACATTATCAGTTTTCATAATTACGGAGATGCTCCAAGCTTTGAACAAAGCGTCAAGATGTTCAAAACCTATGGGAGACCAATGATGTGCACAGAATATCTCGCTCGCGGCAACAACAGTAAATTCGAAACAATACTTCCTATTGGAAAAGAGAATAAAATCGCCATGTACAATTGGGGATTTGTGAAAGGCAAAACACAAACTGATCTTCCATGGGATTCCTGGCAAAAGCCTTATGTCAATGGTCGAGTTCCTGCCGTGTGGCACCATGAAATCTTTTATGCAGATGGAAAGCCGTATCAGGAATCAGAAGTTCAGGTAATACGTTCTCTCACCGGAAAAAAATAACTCCTTGGTTATGAAGAAAATACCATCACTGGCTATTGTAATCTTTATAATCGTTTCATCCTGCAAACCGAAAGAAGAAGAGTCAAGCTTGTCAAAAAATCTTGACTCTTTTTTTTCATCACAATATTCCTCAGATCAACCCGGCGGAGCAGTATTGATCTTAAAAGATACTTCTATACTCTTTTCAAAAGGATATGGGTTAGCAGATCTGAAAACCAAAGAAGCAATAACAACCAAAACACTCTTCAATCTTGGGTCAATTTCAAAAACAATTGTAGCGAATGGGATTCTTATTCTTCAGGAGCAAGGTAAACTCTCCGTTGAAGACAGTTTGCTAAAATATTTTCCGGATTTTAAGAACAAAGAGATTGCTAAAAAAGTAAGGATCAAACATTTATTGACCCACACTTCTGGCCTTCCGGACAATCGTCAGGTTGTTAAAGACTCTGTTTTCTTTTTGACAGCCAATGATGAGCAGAATTGGTATCCCATAACACAAACAGATACCCTTGAATTCGAGCCAGGTTCAAAATACAATTATTCCAATCCATCCTACAATGCGTTGGCTCTTATCATACAAAAGGTAAGTGGCCAAAAGTGGCAGGACTTCATTAAAGAAAAAATCTTTATTCCCGGTAACATGCCTACCAGTACAATCACGGACGGAGCTCATCCACACGAAGGTGTATCGCATGGGTACACCATGATTGCGCATCAATGGACGGAAGATGATTATGGAGAAGAGCCAACGTTCTGCGCTTCTGGAAATGGAGGGGTATGGAGTTCTGTTGAAGAATTGGCGAATTATGAAATCGCTCTTCGAAAAGCAGCATTTCTTTCAAAGACTTCTATTGATGATTCAAGAACGATCAAGACTTTTTCCAATTGGAGGAGTTCTCATCCCGCCGACCGGGGATGGTCATGGCAGATCCTTAAGGTTGGAAATTATAACACTGCTGAACACACAGGAAGTCAGGGTGGGTTTATGGCCAATTATGTGGCAATTCCTGAAAAAGGAATTTTATTAGTTGTGCTTAATAATGCCCCATACGACGTCAATCTTCAAAGAGATAAAATTATTTCTCTGTTGGAAGAGGAAAAGTGGCTTGAATAGGCCGCCACTCATCAATCGCAAAGTCCACCCTCCCGGAAGGGATGCTACGAAATACATTATTCTTTTTATTTTTAGGAGTTCACCAAATGCCTAATCTATCAACTCATGAGTTTATTTATTAAAAAGTCGCTTTCGGCATTAATGTCTCAGGCTGGCGATTCTGAAAAAGGCTTGAAGCGTACGCTCGGACCTGTTAATCTGATAGCCCTTGGCATTGGAGCCATTATTGGCGCTGGATTATTTGTGAGAACAGCGTCAGCCGCTGGCGATGCTGCCGGACCAGCCGTTGTGATCTCATATATTATTGCCGGAGTCGGCTGCGCTTTTGCAGGGCTTTGTTATGCTGAATTTGCAAGCATGATTCCAATCGCAGGAAGTGCTTATGCATATGCTTACGTGACCATGGGTGAATTTTTAGCCTGGATCATCGGTTGGGCTCTTATTCTTGAATATGCTCTCGCTGCTGCTACAGTTTCAATCGCATGGAGTGAATATTTAAATAGTTTGCTGGGAGGTCGAATACCTTATGAATGGTGTCACTCGCCATGGGAATCAATGGGTGGTGCCACTGGAATTATGAATGTTCCTGCGGTTTTCATTTTAGTGCTCCTCACTCTCGTCCTCATAAAGGGCACGCAGGAATCCGCGACACTCAATGCGATCATTGTTGTTATCAAAGTTTCTATTGTCCTTGTTCTTATCGTTGTAGGCTGGGGCTTTATTAACGAAGCGAACTACACTCCTTTCACAATCCCAAACATTGTTGGTCATGAAGCATGGAACCGTCATGGATGGGGAGGTGTGCTGGGAGGGGCCAGTATTGTGTTCTTCGCTTTCATTGGCTTTGACGCGGTCTCTACAGCGGCTCAAGAGGCCAAAAATCCAAAACGCGACATGCCGATTGGTATCCTTGGATCATTATTGATCTGTACGATTCTTTTCGTTTTATTCTCTCACGTATTAACCGGTGTTGCAAACTGGCAGGAATTTAAAGTTGCCGGGAAAGAAGCTTCTGTTGCGTATGCAATTAATACTTACATGACAGGTTATGGATGGCTGGCAACATTAGTTACTGTTGCGATCCTTGCCGGTTTCTCTTCTGTAATTCTCGTGATGTTAATGGGTCAATCCAGGGTATTCTATTCAATGTCTAAGGATGGATTGGTGCCAAAAGTATTCTCTGAGCTACATCCAAAGTTCCGCACTCCATTTAAATCAAACATGATACTCTTTGTATTCGTGGCGCTCTTTGCCGCTTTTGTTCCAGGAGATATTGCAGGAGATTTAACAAGCTTTGGAACATTGTTCGCGTTCGTCCTCGTATGTGCAGGAATCTGGGTAATGCGTGTTAAAAATCCCGAAGCGGTGAGACCATTCAAAACACCTTTGGTTCCTTTGATTCCTATCCTTGGAATTCTGGTTTGCTCAGCCCTTATCTTTTCATTGGATTATGTCACGCAGCTCTCAGCGCTTGCATGGCTGATTGTTGGCTTATTCGTCTACTTCTTATATAGTAAGAAAAACAGTGTCTTAAGAAAAGGACAGCAGTAGATCTGAAAAGTATCAAATAAAAAGACCAGCTCACACTGGTCTTTTTTTATGCCTCCTGATTGGGTTCAATTTGCGATCTCGTTTATGATCGTAAGGTTTGGACTATTAAACTCCGTTCGGTATTTTCTTAAGGGTCGCCAGGCAATTCCTCCCGTTGGCATCCCGTCTGTAAACCCAAAAGTAGATCCACAGCCACCGCATTGCATGTATAAATTCGAAGGATGAATTGTAATGTTAGACCCTGCCTCATTGGGATGATAGGAGCAATTCACTTCATACGCAGAATAATTCGATGCGCTGTTTCTATAAACGATCACACCACGTACGCCAAGATTTCCAAATTGCTTAAAGCCGCCATCATTATTCAATACCTGATACTCAGGAAAATATATATTGATAGTGAAGTCAGCAAAAGGAACAATCGGAATAGGATCATCTGAAAGGTCACGGTCACACGCCACGATTAATAACAAAGCCAGAATGAAAACACGGGAAAACATTGATTCAATAATTATAAAAGCCCTTACCTGTCTTTCTTCCAAAATGACCTTCCTTTACCAACTGCTGCTGAATTGGACTAGGTTTAAATTTAGCAGCCTGATGAAATCCGTTGTACACTGATGTTGTAACAGCAAGATTGGTGTCAACCCCTATCAAATCCATTAGCTCAAAAGGTCCCATTTTAAATCCTGCAGATCGTAAAAGCTCATCGATACCATTCACTGAGCAAACATTTTCCTCCAGTAATTTCAGTGATTCAACATAAAAATGCCGCGCTACACGATTAACGATAAATCCTGGAGAATCTTTCGCCAATACCGCTATTTTTTGAATGAGGAGGGAAAATTCTTTCAAAACCTGGACTAATGCAGGGTCCGTTTCTTTTCCTGAAATAATCTCTACTAATTTCATCCTGTCGGCAGGATTAAAAAAATGATAGCCAATACAACGAGAAGGATTGCTCAGTTTCTGAGCAATTTCCGTGACGGAGATCGAAGAAGTATTCGTAGCGAGGATTGCCTCTCCTCTGTTTATCTTTTCAAGATCTAAAAATAGTTGCTGTTTAATGTCAAGCCTTTCAACAGCCGCTTCAATGATCATATCAGCTTTCAAATCTGATAAAGATGGTGCAGCAACTACCCTTGAAAGAATGTCAGTCTTTCGATTTTCATTCAACTTTCCTTTCTCAACTAAATAGGAAATGTTTTTTTCAATGACTCTAAAGGCATTCTTAACTTGGTCCTGCTGTACATCAAACAGGATCGTATTGAAACCTGCCATGGCACATACTTGTGCTATGCCAAGCCCCATTGTGCCCGCACCCACTATTCCCACGGTGCGAATCGTATTCATCAGAATACTGGCTTAAATTGTTTTAAGAAGCGAATATCGTTCTCAGAAAAGAGACGAAGATCGTCGATGGCATAACGAAGCATCGTGATTCTCTCAATTCCCATTCCGAAAGCAAAGCCTGTAAATTCTTCCGGATCAATTTTGTTGTTGCGAAGCACATTTGGATGTACCATTCCGGAACCCGCAATCTCAACCCATCCTGAGTGCTTGCAGATATTACATCCTTTACCATGACAAATGAAACATGAGATATCAATTTCTGCACTGGGTTCTGTAAAAGGAAAAAATGAAGGCCGCAAACGAATCTTAGTATCCTGACCGAACATCTCCTTGGAAAAATGATACAAGGTCTGCTTCAGATCAGCAAAGCTTACATTCTTATCAATGTATAATCCTTCTACCTGATGAAAGAAGCAATGTGCTCTTGCTGAAATCGCTTCATTACGATAAACACGCCCTGGCATGATCGCACGAATGGGTGGTTTCTGCTTTTCCATCAGACGAACCTGAACATTCGATGTATGAGTACGCAGAAGGATGTTACGATCTTCGGTAATAAAAAAAGTATCCTGCATCTCACGCGCCGGGTGATTCTCAGGGAAATTCAATGCGGAGAAATTGTGCCAATCGTCTTCGATCTCAGGGCCATCAGCAACATTGAATCCCAATCGTTCAAAAATTTCGATAATACGATAACGAGTTAAATTTAAGGGATGAAGATTACCAATCTTATTGGCAACCGGCGGCAAAGTAAGATCAATATCTACCTGGATAGAACTTCCTTTTTCTCCAATACCCGCCGACCATTCTTTTAGTTTTGCTTCTGCCAATTGTTTCAGCTCATTCAGAGGCTTGCCGGTCTCCTTTTTCTTATCTGGAGGCAACGTCTTCAGATCATCAAACAAAACTGAAATGATGCCTTTGCGGCTAAGGTATTTTAGACGGAATGACTCTACTTCCTGGGAATTTTCCGGTTGAAGGGCCTGTATCTCCTTTTTAAGTGTTTCTACTTGCTCAAGCATTGTTAAACGAGTTCAGAATAGTTTGTTGCTTTCTTTTCAGTACAAAGCTAATGATCAGACAGATTAATACTGCAATTGGCAACAGTACCCAGTCTGGCTGTGATTTTAGCAATAATGCAATGATAATGAAGGAAAGATTAATGCCGGCGATCCATTTTACGGCACTCGCATGTGAAAGTCCAAACGCCAGCAATCGATGATGGAGGTGATTGCGATCAGCATGAAAAGGAGACTGCATGATCCGCAAACGGAGGATGATCACGCGTAGGGTATCAAAAATAGGAATGATCAAAACACAAATTGCCGTAGAAATAGATGCGTTGAATTTTACCAGATGTCCTTCAGGCAATAAAAAATTATAGTTGATAAATCTGATGGCAAAATATGAAAGTACCAGTCCAACAGTCAACGCTCCCGTATCCCCCATAAAAATACTGGAAGGCTGCCAGTTAAAAAAAAGAAAGGCCAGGAGAGCCCCTCCAAAACAAAGTGAAATGATACTGAGCGAAGTATATCCCGCCAGGTAAAACCAAACACCAAAGAAAAGCATTCCCAGAAAACCGATCGTACCAGCAAGACCATCAATGCCATCTATTAAATTGTATGCGTTGGTGATAATGATCACCGTAAATAATGTAATGAAATAAGCCAAAGGCAAAGGGAGCTGAGAGTCAGGTATTAAATCATAAAACGAATTAAGAATAACTCTATCAAGAAACACCAATACAAATACCGGAAGAAACTGACTAAAAAGTTTTTGTCTTGGACTTAAAGCCAGCACATCGTCACGAAGTCCAATCAGAAACATCAATGCAACAGAAATAAAAAAATATTTAAGTGTGATCCATTGCTGAAGAGGAAGGCCAATCAGCAATGCAAACGATGCTCCTGCCAGTATGGAAACTCCACCCATAGAAGGAACAAAATCTGAATGAATCTTATGTGTGCCTGGCGAATCATACCATTTAAGCTGCTTGAAGATTTTGATAAAAACCGGAAACAGCAAGAACGAGATCAGGAATGCTATAAATGAAAAAATAATAATTTGAGTGACTGATAACATAATACTTAGTAAGCCTTCTCGCTTCCGCGAATAAGTTCATAGGCCGTTAACACGATGATCTTTATATCTAATAGAAACGACCAGTTCTCAATATAAAAACGATCGAGTCTCACACGATTCTTCATGTCAATGATATTCCTTGTTTCACCACGATATCCTTTGCTTTGTGCAAGTCCCGTAACTCCTGGTTTCACAAAATGACGCGCCATGAATTTTCCAATCACTTTTGAATACTCTTCTGTGTGCTTCAACATATGTGGTCGTGGTCCTACGATGGACATCTCACCACTTAGTACATTGAAAAACTGGGGAAGCTCATCTAGGCTTGTCCTTCTGAGAAATGAACCAACAGATGTGATCCGTGCATCATCTTTCGATGCCTGAATCTGATCAGCATCCTTGTTGATATGCATTGTTCTGAATTTCAAGCACCAGAACTCTTTGTTATTCTGTCCGGTTCTTCTTTGCCTGAAGAAAACCGGGCCTTTCGAGTTGATCTTGATGGCAATTGCAATCAATGGGAACAGCCAGGAGAAGACGGTAATAAATAACAGAACGGAAAAGATCATATCAAATGTCCGCTTCACAACCTGATTCCTCCTGTCATCCAATGGCATGGAAGTAACATTAAGAACAGGAATGTGATCATACCTTTCCAGTTCAAGGCCATTAAATGAAAAGGCGCGATAATCAGGAATGAGTTTGACGGTAATGAATCGTTCTTCACCCAGATCAATGATCTTTTTTATTGCCCCATACTTAACATAAGGAAGGCAGCAATATATCTCATCAATTTTCTCAGTCTGAAGAAATTTCTCGATCTCACTTATCTTTCCAAGGATTTTAGGATTTGAATGTGAATCATCGAAAAATCCTATGAAACGATAACCAAATTCTGGGCGAAATCTAAAAAAATCTTCCATCTGCCTGGAGATCGCGCCGTATCCAATAACAATAACAGACCGGAAGTTATAACCGCGAGACCGGTAAATCTGCAGAAAGTAGAAAAACAAAAGTCTCCAGGTCAATACAAAAAAAAGAAAGCCGAGATAAACCAGCGGCGGCCCCCACTTATGAACAAGCTTGAAATCCAAAAGATAAATAGCCGTGCTTGTCACAAGGAAATGCTGAAAGACTGAATAGATCGTTTCTCCGGCAATTTTGACAAAGCTGAAAACCCGCGAGACCTTGTATGGGTTGGTGTAGAAAATAATAACCAGCCACGATACGTTGAGTATCAGCAAAAAGTAAAACCAGGACATGTCATGGCTATCGAACGAAAAGGTTTCAATAATGAAGTGGCCTGTAAAATAAAGTGCAAAGAATAGCCCGTTGAGGACAAGGATATCGCCTACAAAAATTAAAAATCTTAGGTATCTTGAAAACCTGTATTTCACCATGGAACGCAAAATTAGCTAAAACAGCCAACACTTCTGTTAAACCAAACACCCCGATAATTGGCTATAAAATCATTTTTTAGGAGACATTGGGTTGCTTTATCACTGTTCTCAATTGTACTCATTGCTACTGGCATAAGACTCTACCATCTGGACTACCAAAGTCTCTGGATTGATGAGATTGCTTCCATGAATGGTGCAGATCCAGATCTTTCCGTTTCTGCGGTTATTCGATACAGTGTTGCCGATCAGCCTCCTGCTTTCTTTCTTCTGCTACACGGATGGTTCAAACTGGTTCCGTTTACAGATTTCAATGGAAGGCTGCTTGCGCTTATTGTTGGATTGGCGGGCATTGTAGCAATTTATTTCCTTGGTAAAGAAGTGAGAGATTCCCGTGTTGGGCTTGCCGCAGCGGCCATCACAACCTTTAGTTACATTCATATCTTCTTTTCACAAGATGTCAGGTTTTATACACTGGTTTTCCTTTTTTGTACACTCTCCTATCTTTTTTTGATTCGCGCGGTAAAGAATTCCAGGTTAATCGATTTTATTTTCTACATCATTTTCACTTCCGGAGTTCTGTACTCTCATTATTTTGGAGTGATTGTATTTGCTACTCAAGGAATTTTATTTTGTCTGCTTTTGGTCTTTTATTCATTCAATAAAAAATTCATCATCTGCTCTATCAGTTCTGCTTTTATCATCATCGCAATTATCAGCCCCTGGATACCCATCCTGTTTTCTGATGCTAAAGGCGGTGCTTTTTGGCTTGAGCCAGAACCATTCTATTTTCTGATAAAGTATTTCTACGTTTATTTTAAAGATGTAGTAGCATCCTTTGTCTTTGCCAGCCTTCTGATATTCTATTTTCTTCACATTTATAAAACATACCGAACAGATCGAAGAATCGAACCCGTTGATTTTATACTGATCGGTAGTGTTTCCTTAAGTTTTCTCATGCCCATTATCTATTCCATTATTAAAACCCCTTTACTCAATGTTCGCTATACCATAATCGCATTACCCTGCCTGATCATCATGATCTGTCTTGGACTCATGGTGATCAAACCATCTTTTCAAAAAGCAGTTATAATTATTACCTGCAGCACTTCGCTCCTAAGCCTGATCTTCATTGAGAAATACTATACCGTAAAGCAGAAAGAAGACTGGAGAGGAATGATACAGCAGGTGATCAAAAAAGGATACTCTGACGATGTCTTTATCAGTCAATATGCATGGTATTGCAACTACTATTTTAAAACACTTAAGTCAGACTTCCGATCTTCGGTCCCTGAACAGTTCAATGCTGACATCGAAAAACCTGCAGGAATATGGTGGATGGATGGATTCAGTCCCGCCTCTGGGATTTCTCCGGGAGAGACAAAATTGTTGGAGAGCGGCTATGTTTTGAAAGAGACAGATTCGTTATTCAGAATGAAAGCGCGTTATTACCGCCGCAGCGATTAGAGATTTTTCTTTATCAGAGAAGAAAATAGTTCCTCATGCTGATCCGCTATCAATTCCCAATTATATTGATGAATGATCTTTTGAAAATTCTTCTCCTTAAAAGAAGGAGCGTTATTAAACATGATTTGATCCATCGACTTGAAATGATTGATCAGTTCTCTTTCATCATTAAAGTAAACCGCCTCTTCTCCAAGCACACCACGATTGAAAGCATTATCATGAGCAACAATCATACTTCTGCAAGCCATCGCTTCCAGCAAAGAGGGATTTGTTCCTCCTACAGAATGACCATGAAAATAGGCTGAGGAGAAATATCTCAGTGAATCAAGTTCTTTCTTATTGTAAATACCACCTGTGAAATGAACTCCTGATTTGTACTTACTTGCCATCTGTCGACCAAAAGCGTTGGTGTAATTACCAACCACAAGAAAAGGAAAACTGTGTCCGGATTTTTTATAACTCTCCAATATCAATTCAATATTATTCTCCGGTTCCATTCTGGCAATCAAAAGAAAAAAATTATTCTTGTTAACATTGTGTTTTGAAAGATGCCCTTCATCAAACTCATTGACAGGGTCAGCGCCATACGGAAGAAAGTAGGACTCACGATTAAATTCATCCAGGTAGTACTGGCGTATCCCCGGATTATCTGAAATAAGGTATGGGGATTCTTTTACAGCGATTTTTTCTAAAGATTTTATAAGCTTCCTGACAAGAAAATTCCATTTGGATCGCTTCCACTCAATACCATCCATATTGGTGATAATAATAGGCTTCTGATACTTTTTTATTTTCAGTAACTTATATGACATCGCTACGCTATGATAACCCGCCTCATAGATGATATCATAATCCTGCTGAAGAGCATGCTTCAGGCAGAGATGATCATAAATAAAATTGGCAGCACTCCCTATGATATTCTCAGGACTGCTTATTCTAACAATGCTGACACCTCTATATTTCTGCTGTGACCAGGGGTGGAATGACGGATTGTAGACAGTGACCTCATGACCTTTTGCTGCAAGCAAAACAGATATGTACTCCGCGAACTGCTCAAATCCACCATAATTATTCGGTATTCCCTTTGTTCCCAGAAATGCGATCTTCATCCGTTGGATTTGCGACCAAAGATAATGCGACTTTAACAATAAAAATTCATCGTTATCCTGAAGATAAATCAATCCTTATCTTTGAAAGATGTCTCCTTTCAAAGAAAAAATTCTCAGATGGGTTCCCTGGACGATATGCCTGGCATACGCCGGACTTTTCTTTGATGTGCTGGTCAGCAATATCACACTGGCTATTCTCCTGATCTGCTGTTTGTTAGTATTAAATCTAAAGACCATTAGAGAATCCCTTAAGTCAAATCGTGCGATTCAGCTAATTATTCTCTTCTATCTTCTGCACATTGTTGGCGTACTGTATTCACAAAATTTTGACAACGCCCTGTTTGTGTTGGAAAAGAAAGCGGTGCTACTCATCGTACCACTGTTCGTCTTTCCCGCTATACAATTGCTTTCAACAAAAGAAAAATCGAACCTGATCTTCAATATTGGCGCCCTTACACTCATCAGCGCTTTGGTCCTTTTAGTAAGAGGGCTTTTAAAAGAATTCATTCTATCAGATAATCTGGCGTTTGACAAAGATCACTATACTTCCATCCATTATGTTTTTTACTCCATTTACTTTTCCGCTGGCTCACTTTTGTTTCTGCAATCAGTAAGTGAACGAATAAAAGCTCCTGTCAAAAAAATTGTCGTCATCTCTGCGTTAGCGCTATATTCTCTTGGCATGCTTGTCATTATTTCTTCAAAAACCGGAATAGGGGCATATGCATTGGGATTGACCTATTTTCTATATAAAAATCTTCCTTCAAGGAGAATGTTTTACATCTCGAGTGCGGGAGTACTTCTGTGTGTAGTTCTTTTTATCATGGCCTATCCAAGAACACTGGATCGTTTTCTGGATATGCGACACAATCTCTCCATACTGAAAGAAGATAAGCTTACGGAATATGAAACTTTCACAGGATTAAATCTGCGTTTATTCTTCTGGAAGACTGCGATTACTGAAGTCTGGAACGACAAACTTGTTTTCGGCGCTGGCACTGGCGACGGCCAGGATTATCTCAATCAGGCATATACGTCGCATCATCTGGATCAATATGGATACTTAAATTTTGATCCGCATAATCAATGGTTCGCAACATTTATTCAACTGGGTTTCCCAGGTTTAATATTGCTTTTGATGATCTTCATTTACGCCATAAAAATCAGTAACCGGAATCTCAATCCCTACTTCATTTATTTTGCATGGATCACCCTTTGCTTCAGTCTTTCAGAATCTATTCTTGAATCAAATAAAGGAATTGTATTCTTTGCTCTGATGATGACTGTACTCCTCGCATTTAATAAAGAGGATTCGACAAGCTTTGATAACAGCTAAATTTCAGGCTCTCGATTTAACAATTTTTCCAGGGCTGCCCATTACAATAGAATTTTCAGGAATACTTCTGGTAACAATAGTTCCGGCAGCAAGAATACATCCATTTCCAATAGCCACGCCATCAAGAATTGTTACTCCGGATCCAATCCAGCAATTGTTTCCGATTATCACTCCCTTTCTTGACTCTCCCTGTTTACGAATGATCGCTTCACCCTTTCCGAAATTATGATTCTCTGAAAATATCTTTACCTGAGGTCCCATGATCACATCATTGCCTATTGTGATTCCACCCTGTCCGCCTAAAAAAGATTGAGCTCCGATTGAAGAATTATTTCCGATCGTAATGCCGGTTCCTTTATTAGCAATGACTCCGGTACAGGTCATCACTGCATTCTTTGCAATCGTAACGTTATCTCCCAGTCGAATGCCATTCATAGACAATGCATTGATATGCACTCCATCCTCAATGATCAGGCTTTTACCAGCCTTAACCTGATAGCCATGTTCGATTATAACACGACGTCCACAAAACATTATTCCCGATGTGGAAATACTTAATTTTCTAAAGCAACCACGCACAATCTGAAAAAACCGATACCAAACAATGTTAAACAATTGTCTTCCGGAATAACTATCATCCAACTTATAGGCAGGATCGCGTTTAAGCGTTGCTATGATTCGTTCAATTGTTTTTTTCAAAATCGATGAATTGCAGATCAGACTTCCTTTTACAACCCTAAAGTTGATCATTGTCAATAAATTATCAAATTCCCAATTGAAAGCGATTGAAGAAACTTTTTAAAAGTGCATTCGGGGAAGAATCCAGCCTTTTGAGATTTTCTTGTACCTTTAAAACTCAAAGAATTAATGCGTGAAACAACTGATTAAGAAGGTCCTGCGGGCAATTAAACCTCTCGCTGATCTTATTCTCTCCCCTTTTACTTTAATAGGGTCAATTTATTTCTTTATCCTGAAGCGCATCGGTTTAAAACAAATGCGAATCAGCCGGGCTATTTTTTACAAAGTGGGGATGTATCCTATCATTGACCATTACTACGAGCCACTATCTAATCCACGACACCTGTCAAGACCGCTGTCAGATGATCGGAACTTACCTGCCGTTGATTTCAATCTAGAAGGTCAGCTTGAGCTCCTTAAAAAATTCAATTTCAATGCGGAATTGAGTGCCATTCCTTTCGATCAAAAAGCACCCCTTACATTTTATTATCATAACGGAAGCTATGAATCAGGGGATGCAGAGTTTTTATACAATATGGTGCGTCATCATAAACCAAAGCGAATCATTGAAATTGGCTGTGGGCTTTCTACATTGATGATTCAGCAAGCTGCCATTAAGAACAAGGAGGAAAATGAATCAAATGCTATTGATCATATCTGTGTAGAGCCTTATGAAATGGCGTGGCTGGAACAACTTCCTGTAAATGTCAAAAGATCTAAAGTCGAAGATCTTCCACTTGATTTCTTCAAATCTCTAAACAAGGGTGATATTCTATTCATTGACTCCTCTCACGTTGTTAGACCTCAGGGTGATGTGCTGTTTGAGTTTCTTGAAATACTTCCAACACTAAATGCAGGTGTGGTTGTTCATGTACATGATATCTTCACTCCGAAGGATTATCCACGGGAATGGGTAGTTGATGAAGGCAAGATCTGGACAGAACAATACTTACTGGAAGCATTCCTTAGCTACAATAGCAATTTCAAAATTGTAGGAGCGCTTAACTATCTTCACCATCAACATCGCGAAGCACTGGCTGCAAAGTGTCCTATCCTGGCAAATGAACAGGATCGTGAACCCGGTGCTTTCTGGATTGAGAAAATAAAGTAATCATTTACAGTTCTCCAGGCATTGGAGAACCTTAAACGCTGCGTCACTCCATGTGAATTTAGCAGCTTGCATCAGGCCTAGTTCTTTCTTTGTTTGATAGAGAACGGAATCCGATAATAGCGCGTCAATGGCTGCTGCTATTTCCTCTGGCTTTGCAGGGTCAACATAGTTACCTGCTTCACCACACACTTCCGGCAAAGATGTGGTGTTGGAAACAACGACAGGCACTCCACTCGCCATCGCTTCAAGAGGCGGCAATCCAAAGCTTTCCGCATAAGAAGGAAAGCAAAAAACTGTTGAGATGGAGTAAACTATATCCAGATCCTTATAGATAGCACCAGTGAAAAGGACTCGATTTGAAATCCCAAGCTCATCAATGATAGTAGCGTGATTAGATTTCATCCAGTTATCCGCTCCCACAATTACAAGTGGAATGCTTTTGTCGCGAAGGATTGGGATAGCTCTTAACAAATTGTCTACGTTCTTTCTAAGATTTAATCTACCAACATACAATAGAAACCTGTCAGGAAGATTAAACTGAGTTTTTATTCTTTCAATATCACTTACGCTATGCTGTTCCTTAGGACGGAAATTCTTCTCAACTCCATGATGCGCTACTGAAATCATTTTTTCATTATCCGCAAATTTGAACTCAAGCAATCGATGCTTCTCAATTTCAGAAACAGTAATGACAGCGTCGGCTTTTCGAGTTAAAAACTTCAGGGGCGATAGATAAACCCGTTCATAGATTGTATAGTATTCGGGATTTGAAAGAAACAGTGCATCATGAATATATGCTACTTTCTTTCCGTGTCCGAATAGTGTTATGAAATTCTGATAGAGCGTTACATCCAGCTTGAATTTAGAAGCATAAAAAGGAAGAATAAACACATTGGACAACATGTTATTTCCCGCCCAGACATAACAAAGATTGACATTCTTATTCTGACCTGCGGGAAAAGGCTGATCTTTATGTTTTGCATTGAGAAAGATCCAATACTCATTCTTTCTATCCTGCTCAATCAAATGATCAACAAGTGCTCTGATAACACGTTTTCCGCTAGGAGGCCCTTCGAAATACCATTTTGCATCTATGCCAATCTTCATCTTCTCTATTGGGGAATTTTTGTCAATGAATTCTGTTTCTTATCAAACTGTGGGAAAATGTTGGTAAAGGCCAGAATCCAGATTACGTACTCAGCAATATTAGACGTAAAACTACCTGTAAATTGATAAATGAAAATAAAGAGAAATAATAAAGTCCGATAGTAGTTCTGAAGCACCTTTGTCTTAAAGAAAAAATAAATCTCAAGGAAAAGCCTAAGACCTATTCCAAAAAATCCGAATAGAGCAAACGTCTCTGCAAATGCATTTGGAATACTCACTTGCCCATAGCTTTCGGGATAATTGTAAAATTCTCTGATTACCGGATCTCCTATGATCTTCAACTGACCAGGACCTATTCCCCACCAGACACTTTTCAGGTCGGCTATGATGTAGGAAAGCTGCAACGCTTCAAAGGTTCTTCCATTTGCAGAGCCATCTGCCCCAAGAAATATTGCACTGATGCGCACAAAGAAAGGATTTTCAGGAAAGAAGATCCAAAGACAAATAAAAGTCAACAAAAAGAATGTGACTAAGCCAAAGAATGAATACAACAATTTCTTGCTGGTCAGCATGGTAGAAGAATTCAATGAGAATAAGATAAAAACCGAAAGAATTAATCCACCGATTACACCCATTGAAAAAGACAAAACCAAAGAACCCATTACCATCAGGAGTATGTAGAAATCCATCTTGCTGTTCTGTTTCAGAATAAACCGTATAAAATAAAACGAGAATATAGGAACCAGTAAAAAAGAGTAATACGATGGTTCATACGTGAACATCGTAAGTCTTTTCCAATCTGTGATCTCAATACTTCCCACAGCGATGGTCCAGTTTGTCCAGAAGAATGAATAATATTCAGTGAATACAAAAAGCACCGCTACTATCGTAAGTTGAAAATTTGTAATGGCAAGTTTCTTATAGATAGACTCAACATCAGCATATGTTGTGATCAACATGTAAAAAGCGTAGCAAAAAACATAAACTGTAAAATAGAGCAGAAAGGATTTTAAGTAGAAATACTTGCTTACCCCATTTAACAAATGAAAAAAGACGAAGGGTGTTGCAAAGGCAATAAACTTGACAATGATTAATCGTTTACCCTTCAAAAAGACCCAGAGATAAAATAATGGTGTTAGAAGTGTTGTATACAATAAACCAAAAGGCAGCCCAACAGCATTCACAAAAAAGTAAATGAAAGCAAACGGATAGTACTTATTGACTTTCATAACATGCAAGGTGTTGGTCCATGCGCTTAATCCCCTGTACGGTAAAACTTCAGGCGAAAACCAGGGTTCACCTTAATTTTCTTCTTTCTTTTTTTAAGATCTTCCTTTGTAAAGATAGAATAAGATATGGTGGATTCCTCTGAGTATGTGCCAGTCAGAACTCTTTCCAAAAAAAACATGAGAAAAAAGAACGGCTTAAATACTCTGAACCAAAGCGGTAAGGTCTTATTAAATCTCTCTTTTTCAATTTGAGAAATCGGATTTAAGCTAAGATTATCACCGGAATACGTAAACACGGAAAAGTACTTTTTAACGTGAGCTCCCTTAAAATTCTTTTTTAAAACATCATACAGAAAGATAACATCTGCTATCGATTTGTAGGTTTCATTGAAAGTGCACTTCTCAAAAATTTCCCTTCTGTAAAAGATAGTAGCTGTGGTGGTGTAGAGATAATTGCTGAAAAAATAAGGCCACCGCGGTTGGAATGATTTACGATAAGCCATGAATTCTCCATTCGGGTCAATTACAATGAAGTCGGCAGCGATAAAATCAACGTGAGGATGCTCGTCAAAAAACTTTACCACAAATTCCAACACACCCGGAAGGTATTGCTCGTCTGCATTGAGATGACCTATAATTTTTCCTTTTGCTTTTAAAATACCCTTGTTGAGGGCATTGTACATGCCACTATCCTTTTCAGAAGTCCAGGCAACTCCATGTGTAGTGGAAAGCCACTCAGCTGTTCCATCCCTGGAAGCACCATCGACCACAACATGCTCATGATTTACATTCTGATCAGCAACGGATGCGCAGCACATCTTAAGATATGCAAGCATATTATAGCACGGGGTGACAATTGAAATAGATGGCTTCTGATCGTTCACTGTTGACTGAGTGTAGACGTCTATTTTTTTACAGCATCAACAATAAGAGAGGTGTATCTTAACGTCCCGTCAGCATTTCTGTCATCATATCTTTTTGAACGAACGATCATTCCATCGTCAGGGCTCCACTCCTGATAATGAAATTTTCCGTTCTCATCAAAGTATTCCAGAAATTTTACTGTAAAGCCAGCGTCTTCAAATAATTTTCCAAACGACTTATAGTTGTATAAAACTTTATGATCATCTGCCCCCGCACCATGACCGCCGGGTCGTACATATTCAATGTACTCTTTGTCAGGATGGAAACCATCAGGAACAGCAACTCTCATGTGTCCTCCTGGTTTCAAATATTGAAAGCAGTTCTTCGCTCCAAGCAATCCATCCTTCTCATAAAGATGTTCCCATACATGTTCAGCAAGAATAGCACTAACTGTATTTTTCTTCAGTGCATACTGCCAATCTTCATCCTTTAGAATGTTCAGAAAATCAATCTCTGTAAGGATCCATCCATCATACTTTATTTTACTGGCACCCACGACGAGCTTTATGTCTGGTCGCTTAACCAGCATTTTAAGTTCAATTTTCTTGAGCCTTGATTTTATTCCTTTTAGAAATTTTCGCAAACTCATATTAATGGATTTTATCTTTTCAAACTTTAAAGACCCAGACAATTCTCAGTACGATAGAATACAGTGGTGGCTTTATTGAAGAAAATTCCCGGTGCAATGCCCCAGAAATCAATTTTCTTAAAGCCTTTGGACATCATGAATTCTATTCCGTCTTTGTATTCCTTTCGTTCTGAATCATCAAGAATCATTATTCCTCGTTGAGTAAGTGAATCGACACCATTCTTAAGACAGTTCACACGATCTCTTCCGTCCACGATAATAATATCCAAAGGTTCCCCTACCGATTGTGCATACTTTGAATAAGCGCCGTTTTCATTAAGCGCCACTAAATCCACCCGAGCATTTGATTTTACAATTGAAGAAATTTCCTTGTGCCAGCCTTGCTCGTGTTCTACTGCAAATACTTTCTTAACATACTTACTATAAAAGAGAGTGGAGTTACCACTTCCATATTCAAGTAGCACCTGATCCTGTTTCAATCTTTCGCGTATAAAGTAAATGAAAGAATACGTTACCCATGGAATAGGGTTGTTGTCACGATCAACAGGTTTCATCCCTTTGAATGACTGAATCCAACCCATCTCATCAAAATATCCTTTCCAGTAATATCCCAGAAGCATTTTAGAAATCCTGAATTCTGTCAGGACATTAATGGCTTTCTTTACACTGACCATGCTGTTTTGAATTTCTTATTGGATGATAGTTTTTAAAAAGCCTGAATACGTTTAAATTCTCAATTTCGTAACCAGTAAAAGACAAAGTAACCCGTAAACGCCTAAGAAATCAAGTTTAAAATTTATTCATTACCTCAATCACTTTGTGCACATCATTCTCAGTGTGCATGTAGGAAATCGGAAGACTTAGGGTTGTGTCATGAATCTCCTCTGAAATAGGATATAACTTACCATCGAACATACCTTTTAATGCCTGCTGACGATGAGGCGCTACAGGATAATGTATCTCTGTCTTAATCTCATTTTTAAGTAAATACTCTTTTAAAGCATCTCTCTCTGGATGACGTATGTTATAAATGTGAAAGACATCATAATAATCTTTATCTACCACTGGTTTAATGAAATCACCTTTAAGCTCTCTTTGATAAATCGCAGCCAGAACCCTTTTATGATCATTGATCTTATCCAAAGAGCCAAGTTTAACCCGAAGGAATGCTGCCTGCAGTTCATCCAGTCTTGAGTTAACTCCTATCTTCTCATTATAATACTTCTTTTCAGATCCATAATTGCGATAGAGTCTGATGGCCCTATTCAGGTTTTCATCATTTGTATTCAGAGCCCCAGCATCTCCTAAAGCTCCAAGGTTCTTTGTCGGATAAAAACTAAACGCGCCAAACTCTCCAAAGGATCCAGATTTCCTGTTCTTGAATTTTGCTCCATGAGATTGAGCACAATCCTCAATGAGCTTGAGATTAAACTTTTTAGAGAGCTCCACAACAGGATCCATTGCACAGCACTTACCGTACAAATGAACAACCATGATCGCTACCGTTTTAGGTGTGATCGCTTCCTGGATTTTTTTTGGATCAATGTTATAGGTGTTGATATCAGGCTCAACCAATACCGGAACAAGATTGTTGTTTAGAATAGACAGAATTGTTGCAATGTATGTATTGGAAGGAACGATCACTTCTGAACCTGGTCTAAATTCGAAGCATCGCAATGCTAACACCAATGCATCCAACCCATTAGCTACTCCCGTTGAGTAAGTTGAGCCACAGTATTGCGCAAACTCCTTTTCAAATTCTTTGACCTCATTTCCAAGAATGAACCAGCCACTCTTCAAAACACTGTCAAATTTTGATTGATAGTCAATCAAAAATGATTTGTTCATCGCATTAAGATTCTCGTACTCAATCATAAATAAGGATCATAGATATAATCCGCCTGATTGAAAAATTCCGATGCCAGCACCATCAAAATCGCGTCAGAAGAAAAATTATGCATCTGATGCCAATCTTTTGGTTCGAGTATCAGACATTTCCCAGGATCGTCCAGCACAAATTCCTGTTTATTTTTCCCATCATTGTTGCTAATGGTACAATGTCCTTTCAGACAAATCGCTGCCTGAATTGTTTTATGATGACGGTGCCCACCCCTGACAGAATCATCTACTCCATAGATATAAAAGATTCTGCGTATATCGAAGGGGATGACTTTTTCGATAACGGTAAGGTTTCCACGTTTATCAGTGAAGGTTTTTAAGTCAATAAGTTTAGCCACTGATTCCGAATTTTTTTAAATCAACGATAAAATACATTCCCTTCACTCTTCTTTTGATATTTGATAGTATCTCTTTGGATTCCCTGATGAAATTATTCTTGGCGGGAATTATCCTGAATTGAAATTTACTCTCCAGCTCTTTCTCAACATTCACAATATCTTCAAGCCATTCCTTGTAAATATCCTCCACCAATGGGAAATCAAGATTATAACAACCCAAATCTACTTTCCAATGATGAAGAAATTTTACCCAATGAAAATGGTAGAAAACGAGTTCATCCGTAACACCATTTTTGTCGGTGATCTGATAACCTTTGCCCTTTCTTTCAATGTTATACTGCTGAACATTCCACGGGGCTACTCCTCCCCCCAGATTCTGCAGAACATGAACACCTTCAAAGCGGGTCGTCCAATCATCAAGATATTTCTGATCACCAAATTTCCCATCCTCAGCCCGGTTAAAACACCATTCAATACAGCGGTCCTTCCACCATGTCAGAGCCCTCATCCCATTAGTATCATTCTTGAAATTGATGTACTGCACACAGTAAATGCCATTCCCGGAAGACTGATCATATTCAGGAGTGTAACGATGCTCAGTAATTAATATTGACTTTTCCCCCATTTCCTTATTCAGGACTGAAGGATCTGAAAAGAAAAAAAGGTCCGCGTCAACATAGGTGCAATCAGGCAAATTAAATTTTGTGATGCAGTAATAAATTGTTGATGCCGTGGATGTCCAGCAATATTCTCCTTTAGTTCTGGTTGGTTTGACTCTTAACAGATCTTCATTTTCGAATTCCTTTAAACTCACCAGCGTAACGTGCCTGAGGTTTAGTTTCTTCAGCATGTCATAAGACTTGTCATCGAAAGGAAAAATATAGAGATGAAAATCGGGGCAATGTTTTTCGAGGGATCTGTACATGGAAAGTCCTCTGCTCAAATAATAACTATCAAAAAGAGTGCAGAAATTCAACATCAGAAATAAGATATGATTTTATTACCTGCTTTCTTTAGCATAACGCGCGGCCATTGTCTGTTATTTTTTTTAATCTCAGCGATGGCTTTCTTTTTTAATTCAAGGAAAAACGAATCCTGAGTAACCCCATAACCCTCATCCGCTACTTCGCAGGCAAATCCATACTGATTTTCAAGGCAAGCGAAAAGGAATGTCAATAAAAATGCTCTCCTGTCAAATGCTCCTCTCTTCAAAGAATTGATATAGCTGAGTTCTGCCCATCCCGGTGACTTCATCAGGCATTTGTCGATCGCCTTTTTCTGAAAGCCCTGGAAATATGATAATTCTTTGGGATTGATTCTTTGTGTTCCCTTCACTTCCATCGTCGATAGGAAAAATCCAAGTTCATCCATATAACGAATGACTTCGTATAATTTATCCTCTCCTTTATAAGCATCCAGGATACCTGGCTCAAACTCAGCGACAATAACATTATTTCTAATTTTTTCAGGAAGGCTCTTGAAAAGTCGCAGATCTGTTCCCTGAGTATCCGTTTTAAACCAGTCGATATTTTCAATCTTCGCTTCACGCAATGCGTCTGTAAGATGAATGGCTTTGAGCTTGATCTTTTTCTCCACCTGAAATAATTCTGCGAAAGACCAGACTTTGAGTCTTTCGGTATCGGGCTCCAAAGCACTTGAACAATATGGGGATTTCGTCAGATAGAAATCTATTTCGCTTTCTGACTGATCTGTAACCACCCGACTGAATACAATCAGTTTTTTAAAAGTATCTGTCTCTTTTTCTGTAAAGCCCATCTCACGATTGTCAGCATCAAAGGCAATACAAATAGAGTGCTTGGCAATCTTCTTCCATTTTGCATGAAGCTCACCGGAGGCGCCAATATCAATCAATACCGGAGGTGCTGAAATGATTTCAGGTTGAGATAGTATTATATCAATGAGATCCTGGGTCATTCTTTCTTCAGTTCTGGGTTTTTGCTTTGGAATTCAGGAGGTTACGCGCTTTCAAGGCGCCTGCCCGCAAATCAGGGAGCAAATATAACTTGCTTTGATGGAATGGGCCTAATGAGCCTGGCTTCGACTATAAAAGAACCTGCTGATAATTGCGTAGGAAAGAAGGAATATGAGATTGATCATCAGCGATGCCACTGCTGCTCCATAAATTCCGTAAAGAGGCACCAGCCATATATTGAGTGCTATTCCGATCAGCGAGGCCGGAATACCTACTAAAATAATAACATACAGCTTATCCATATGAACTAAATGATTACTGTACATCACTGTAAGAGACATTAGTACTGCTGTCGTTAAAACAATCGGAAGCAGTGGCATGATAAGATCATACTTCGAATCAATGATTCCAATGATGAGCATGACCTTCAGTGTAATTATAATTCCCACCGACAGTACAACAAACCCAGCGATCAGTCTTACAACCATTTTTTTTGTACGTATGCGATTAATCTCCAGGTCTTTTTCTTTCAAGAATTGCGGAAGCCAAATATTTTGAAAAGATGCAAATGCAAATGGAATGATGCCGGCGAAAGTCATTGCAAGATTGTAGACTGCGAGATCTTTCAATGTTCCGTACTTCTCGATAAAATACCGGTCACTCAAATTCGCAAACAGGCCAATGATTGCTGAGAGCATTATAGGCACCCCAATCCACATAGCACGTTTAGCAATTCTGGAATCAAATCGGAATTTCATTCTTCGGACATAATAAGATCCAAAAAAGAGTATAATTCCAAGCTCCACAATGTTGGCATACTTTATTCTGAGAAGAGTATGATCCTCTTCCGAAAACTGCCAAAGGATTAACATGACAATGACGTTAATGAGAACTACTCTTGAAATATTAAAAAGCTGAACTTTGCGAATGTCTTCACTGGTCAGAAAATAATTCACCAGCAGTAATGAATAAACAGACACAACAAATCCCAGCAATACAGATGCCCGATAACTTTCATAGTCAAGGGTTCCTTTAAAAAGAAACTCAACTATCGGAAAATCTATTCGGAATAAAAGGATCGCAGCAAGAAGAATAAGCAAAAATGCGAGCAGGGTAGAGTTTAGTGTAAAAAGCAAAACACCCTTCTCTTCGAGAGGATAATCGTGATAAAGTTTACTTTGTGCCTGGTAGATTCCAAGGTTAAATACCAATGAAAAGGAACTGATGATCGCGATGAGGTATCCATACAATCCATACTCATCCTGAGTCATCAACTGAAGATAGATCGGAAGCAAAATGATTCCCGATCCTTTTACCAATACATCAACACTAAAAACCTTTAGGTAATTTCTTACGAGTGGATTTGATGAATATCGTTTGATGAAATCCACAGATCAGTTAAAAATGTTTTTGATTTTATAAATGATCTTGCTTGTTATAGAATTATCCACACCTCTTAAATATCGGGAGAATACTTTAAAAGCTACTTTGCTTTCTTCTATGGGGATTTTCCGCAATAACAATTCTTCCGTATTCAATTCTCCTTCATAGTCAACAGAAACACCGCTATGCGTGCCGCTGTTGTCCAATCCTATATTGTTAACAAATGATACCGCTGGATAAAGCGTTAGCCGATTTGCTAAAAACGCAGAGGCATGCCACCGCACTGCCCATGAATTATTTTTTCCGGCGATCTGATCCTTCAGCATTCTTGAATATGAATAGGCGCCGTCAAAATCAAAGGTGTGTATAAGTCCTAGCTCATTAAGTTTTTTCAACAATGATGAGCCATCACTTTCAAAAATCGACCAGCCTCTCCTCCATGTAGCCCATCCCCAGCAATCTGCGCCCCGCAGAAAAAAAGTAAAAGGTAATGATTGTTTTACCGGATAAACATAACCATGAATAGAGATTACTCTTTCATCTTCTGAATAAAGAGTCAATGCCTGATTCATGAAACTGAGAAATTGAGGTGAAGTCACGAGATCATCTTCCATTACAATAATACTCTCGTAAGACTTCAAAACTTCTGTAACACCAGTTATGATGGATTCTGCGAGTCCTTTGTTCGTCTCACTGGAAATTATCTTTACTGATTTGAATCCACTAATCGTTTGGATAAAACTCCTGACGTCCTCTACCAGTTTTACATCGCTTTCTGTCTTGGGGCCATCAGAAAAAATGACCAGATCACTCTCACTTGCTAAAGCATTTTGTGAAAGGGCATTCACCGTTTGAGTTGTGTGCCAGGGTCTGTTGTAAACAAATAATGCTATCGGTGCAGGCATTAATAAATCGAGTCAGTAACCTGTAATTGAAAATAATAGCGCTAAAATACAAAGCCGGACTATGATTTCTTAAAGATGAACCCCTCGTAAGGAATTGTCTCTCCATCGACCTTAATATAAAGATGGGATTTAAACTCTGCCACAAGAGAGTACTGTCCTTTAAAAAATTGAAGAAATTCTGACCGATTCAAAAGCCAGCACGGATAGGAGGCTTTATAAATCAGAGGATTAACTTTCTGTATGGTGAGCCTGTCCTTTTCTGAAGTATTAAAAGGCATGCTATCGATTACAATATATTCTGCATTGCCTTGAAAGGCTTCTTTTATCGTATCATAAGGTCGCTCCAAGTATTGCAATACGCATGAAAATAAAACAACGGCGGAGTTCTCAATTTTCATACACTCCTGAATGGTCTTGTAAAACCTCAACTGATCACTCTTAAATTGAGAATTCCCAGCCTCTACAAAATGTTCTTGTTCTACAATGCTCCATCGAACTTCTTTAAGCCCGTCATAAAAGGCGCGGTTCTGATAATACGTGCTTCCTAAAGAACCTCCAAAATCCAGAACACTTAATTTTCCATCTTTCCTTGCGGCAACCCACATGAGTGCAGCGAGCAGTGGCCAGCTGTATTCAATCTCATCAAAGAGTATCGAATCACGTTCATAAACCGCCTCATTATTTTTAACTTTTAGCGTTGCACTTTTTACCTTTTCAAAGATGGCACCACCATCATATCCTTCTGCCTGCTTCATGGCTTCTGCCCATGCAGAAAAGTTGCCGAACCATCCATAGGATTTAAAAAGATTCAAACCAGAGATAAACCTCGTAATAATAGGTGGGATGAAGTCAGATTTTGTCATTCTAAATTAATGAGAACACTAAAATTCAAACTTTGCTTCTGAAAGCCTTGGCTGCTTCTTGTCTTTATCAGACACCAAAGCATCCGATACATTGACCTTCCAGTCGATATTCAATTCAGGATCGTTATATAAAATTCCAGATTCGGACGATTGAAAATAATACTCGTCACATTTGTAAAGAATTTCTGCAACATCACTCAGGACAGAAAATCCATGGGCAAATCCTTTCGGAATCAAAAGCTGTAGTCTGTTTTCTGATGACAATTCAATACCATACACATTTTTGAAGGTGGGCTGATCCTTCCTCAGATCCACAACAACATCATAAATATTACCCTGCAAGACCCTAATGAGTTTTGTTTGAGCATACGGAGCATTTTGAAAATGCAGCCCTCTGATGACATTTTTTACTGAACGGGATTGGTTATCCTGAACAAAATCAATCTTTATATCTACCGCGAGGTGAGACCTCTTACTATATGACTCAAAAAAGTATCCACGCTGATCACCAAACAAAGTTGGTTCCAGCACCATCAGGTCTTTGAAAGGAGTCAATACTGCCTTCATTTTAAATTCCTTAATTGATAAACAGTTTCAATGGAAGGACGTGCTTCTTCCAGTCCAAATCCATTTCCTTTTAAAATTTCTTCATAACATTTAGTATGAAGATCTGTGAAGCCTTCGCTGAATTCTATTTCCCTTCCTTCGATTTGCAAAGATCGGTAGGTTCTTTTACCGGCAGCTTTTGCCTGTTCAGGAAGATGATCTGCATTAATGCTTAATGACCAGTTGATAGTTGCTCTTTCCAGAATTAACTTTCCGGAAGCATGATCTTCCGAAATCATCGTGGGTATATTCTTTTGTTCTTTACCAAATATCCAGCGAAGCATATCAAAAAAATGAACGCCAATGTTGGTGGCAACGCCTCCAGATTTTGATTCATCGCCCTTCCAGCTGTGATGATACCAGCTTCCACGGGATGTTATATAGTTGAGATCAACATTGAAGTGTTTATCCTTCGGAGCACTTTCAATTTCTTTCTTTAAAGCCTGAATAACCGGATGAAGTCTTAACTGAAGAATTGTATAAACACGACGTTTCGTTTCTTTTTCAATTTCTGATAGGGCATCAAGATTCCACGGATTCAATACCAGAGGCTTTTCACAGATAGCGTCCGCACCATGTCTCAGAGCAAAACGTATGTGAGAATCATGAAGATAATTCGGTGAGCAGATTGTCACGTAATCTACTTTAATACCCTGCCTGCGAATTTTTTCAAGGTGCCTGTCAAATCTCTCAAACTCAGTAAAAAAATCAGCTTTTGGAAAATAAGAATCCATGATGCCCACACTATCAAATTTATCCAGGGCTTCAACAAGATTATTGCCGGTATCCTTGATGGCTTGCAAATGTCGTGGAGCAACAAATCCTGCAACTCCTATAATTGCAAAATTCTTCATAGTCTATTTACTTTCCCTTCTTTTAATTGATATCTCTGATTGCTTTCCTGACATACCGCGAATCCTTCTGAATCAAACTTCAGCCGATGACCAAATTCACTCATCCATCCAATTTGCTTCCCAGGATTTCCAACGATAAGCGCATAGTCCGGTACGTGCTTCGTCACCACAGCTCCTGCTCCTATAAAAGCATATCGGCCAATGTCATGCCCGCAAACAATTGTTGCGTTGGCACCAATCGTTGCTCCTTTCTTAACGATAGTTTCTGCGTATTCATTCTTTCTATTAACTGCACTTCTTGGATTGGTGACATTTGTAAAAACTGCTGAAGGACCAAGAAAAACGTCGTCTTCACACTTCACGCCTGTATAGATCGAAACGTTGTTCTGGATCTTTACATTGTCTCCAAGGATTACCTGTGGCGAGATGACAACATTTTGTCCTATGTTGCAACGTTGACCGATTTTACAACCCGTCATAATGTGGCTGAAATGCCAGATTTTAGTGCCTTCTCCGATTTCGCAGCCAGGGTCAATTACCGCAGTATCATGCGCAAAAAAAGAGGCTGGATCATTCATAGTCAGCTAAAATTCTTAATAGCGTCGCAAATATAAGATAACTGGTCCGTATCCATTTCTGTATGAATAGGTAAAGAAATAACGGAAGA
This sequence comes from Cyclobacteriaceae bacterium, assembly GCA_013141055.1. Classification (NCBI taxonomy): domain Bacteria; kingdom Pseudomonadati; phylum Bacteroidota; class Cytophagia; order Cytophagales; family Cyclobacteriaceae; species Cyclobacteriaceae bacterium. The sequence continues at coordinate 1,760,395 of JABFRS010000001.1, forward strand.
GGCAAGCATTTCTGAAACCAGAAACGCTCCTGCTCCGACACCTTCCTTACGATATGCCAACTGAAGATGTAATGGCACGGGGTAGTAGATCATACTCGGAATATTTTTCTTATTCAAATAATCCTTGAGCTGATCCCTTTTTCCATTTTTCACCACCATTGTATATTGATGAAATACATGCGTGGATTGCTTGTTTCTCAGAGGCATCTTTAGATTCTGAAGACTATTTAGTTGAGCATCATAATAATCAGCCACAGCTTTTCTTTTTTCAGCGTACTGGTTTAGATACTTCAGCTTTACCAATAATATGGCTGCCTGTAAAGTATCCAACCTGCTGTTAACGCCAACAACATCATGATAGTACTTTTTCTTTTGCCCATGACTTGCAATCATTCTGATTTGTTCAGCAATCGCTCCATCATTAGTGAAGATGGCCCCGCCATCACCAAATGCTCCCAGATTCTTTGATGGGAAAAAGGAAGTGGATCCAATGTGCCCGATAGTGCCTGATTTTTTTCTTGAGCCGTCCTTGAAAATATAATCTGCTCCAAGAGATTGGGCGGCGTCTTCAATGATATGTATGTTACGTTTTTTTGCCAGTTCAAGCAGAGACTCCATTGGTGCACATTGCCCAAACAAATGAACAGGGACAATCGCAACGGTTTTTTTTGTGATTGCCTTTTCTACCTGAGAAATATTTAATGTGTAATTATCCTCATCAACATCAACAAATACAGGCACAAGATTCAAAAGAGCGATTACTTCCGCTGTCGCAACATACGTGTACACAGGAAGAATGACTTCATCACCGGGTTTGAATCCCAATGCCATCATTGCTATCTGCAACGCATCGGTTCCATTGGCACAGGATATCACGTGTGTACCCCCAAGAAAATTGGATAATTCTTTTTCGAAATCACTAACTGATTTTCCATGAATAAAATCAGTACGATCCAGAACTTCCTGCATGGCAGTATCGATCTCTTCTTTGATTTGAAGATATTGACCATGAAGGTCAACCATTTTAATTGGTAGCATCTTTTAATTTTTTTTCCCAGTTCCAGGCATCCTTAAGAGCCTGATCAATTGATGATTTAGTTTTCCAGTTTAAGAACTGAAAAGATTTGGAAGGATCAGCATAAACCTTCTCAACATCACCTGGCCGTCTGGGTCCCATAGAATATTTCAAATCAACACCCGTTGACCTCTTGAATGCGCTTAATAATTCTAACACCGATACAGGTATTCCAGAACCCACATTCACCGCTTCAAATCTTGAAGTCATCGTCTTCATTGCATCAATGGCTTTTACATGAGCTTCTGCAAGATCAACAACATGAATAAAGTCCCGAAGGCAGCTCCCATCCGGTGTGTTGTAATCTCCACCAAAAACGGTAAGTTCATTTCTTTTGCCAATGGCTGTTTGCGTTATAAACGGAACAAGATTGCTGGGGATTCCAAGAGGAAGCTCTCCGATCAAACCTGATGGATGCGCACCAATAGGATTAAAATATCTCAGCGATACCACTTTTAACGACGGCGACGCCTTCACCTCATCTTCCAGTATTCGTTCGCACATCTGTTTGGAAGCTCCATATGCAGACTCTGCTGCCTTGAATGGCGCGGATTCAGTGACCGGAATCTGATCGGGTTGCCCATACACTGTACAAGAAGAAGAAAAAACCAGTTCGTTAACCGAAAGATCTTTCATAACATCCAACAGTGTCAGCAATGTGTCAATGTTATTTTTATAGTATAGTAAAGGCTTTTGTACAGACTCACTCACCGACTTGAATGCAGCAAAATGAATAACCTGACTTATTTCGGGATGATCTTTCATCACCTTATACAACGCACCGTGATCAAGGCAATTTATTTTATGGAATATAATCTTTCTTCCAAGAATCTTCTCCGCACCACTGATGAGCCTTACGTCACTCCTGGAAAGATCATCAACAATAACTGGTTCCATTCCTGCGTGAACAAGCTCCACCACTGTGTGGATGCCAATGTATCCCGCACCCCCAGTCACTAAAACTTTAGGCGCTTTCATTACAATCTTGCTGAAATCTGTGATTTATCAAGAAATCCCTTCACATCGTAAACCACTCCACCTTTCTCACGAATCTTATCCCAGGCGAGATTTTTAAATTCATTATGACTTACGGCTAGTACTATAGCGTGATATGTTTTCTCCAATGAAGAGATGAGTGAGAGCTTATACTCATGGATTACTTCTTTTGGATCAGCATGAGGATCATAAATATCTACTTCGGTTCCATAACTCTTAAGTTCATTGACAACATCTACTACTTTACTGTTTCTGATGTCGGGACAATTTTCTTTGAACGTAAGTCCAAGTACCAAAACTCTTCCTCCCTTGATGGGCTGCTCATACTGAGCCATCAACTTGATCACGCGACTTGCAATGTGGACACCCATGTTATCGTTGATTCTTCTTCCGGAGAGAATTACTTCTGGGCGATATCCTAGACCTTCTGCTTTATGTGTCAGATAATATGGATCTACTCCGATGCAATGCCCACCGACTAATCCCGGTTTGAATGGTAAAAAATTCCATTTTGTTCCTGCAGCCGCAAGCACATCATGTGTATCAATTCCCATCTTCTCGAATATAAGAGCAAGCTCATTGACGAATGCAATGTTAATATCCCGTTGAGAGTTCTCTATGACTTTTGCAGCTTCAGCTACCTTGATGGAAGATGCAAGGTGCGTTCCTGCTTTGATTATCTTCTTGTAAAGCTGATCAACCTTTTCAGCGATTTCAGGAGTGCTTCCACTAGTGACCTTCTTTATGTTGGCAACCCGATGTTGCTTATCACCCGGGTTAATTCTTTCAGGTGAATACCCGCAGAAAAAATCTTTATTAAACACCAGCCCACTTACCTTTTCCAGTACAGGTACACATATTTCTTCTGTGCATCCAGGATATACAGTAGACTCATAAATGACTACATCATTTTTCTTTAATACCTGTCCTACTGTCTTACTGGCACTAACCAACGGTCTCAGATCAGGTTGTTTATATTCATCGACAGGAGTGGGAACCGTTATGATAAAATAATTCACATCCTTCAGGTCTTTTATGTCAGAGGATGAAGAGAATTTCTTTGCTTCTGCCAACTCCTCCGTTGACATTTCTTTTGTTCTGTCATGACCTTTTTTTAATTCCTGAATTCTATTCTCATCGATATCAAATCCAACCGTATCCATGATCTTACCAAACTCCACCGCTAATGGAAGTCCAACATATCCCAAACCAATAACCGCAACCTTATCCATTATTATTTCTTTATCGTGTAATAATCACAATACCAATCAACAAAACTACTGACCCCACTCTCCACACTTGTAGAAGATTTGAATCCCGTGAGCTTCTCAAGATCGCTGACGTCAGCAAAATTCTCCTCTACATCCCCCTCCTGTAGCGGAAGGTAATTTTTGATCGCTTTCTTTTTCAGTTTTTCTTCGATCATTTCAACAAAATGCAGCAATTCCACTGGTTTGTTGTTTCCAATGTTGAATATCCTATACGGGGCAAAGCTCGTTGAGGGATCTGGCTGAGATGCATCCCAGTTCTTATTTCCCGTCGGAGTAAAAGGAATGAGCTTCTTTATTCCACCCACGATATCATCAACGTAGGTAAAGTCCCTCCTCATTTTTCCAAAATTATAAATATCAATGGGTCTTCCTTCGATGATAGCTTTCGTAAAGATAAACAATGCCATGTCGGGTCTTCCATAGGGTCCATAGGCAGAGAAAAATCTAAGACCTGTCGTTGGCAAATGATAAAGGTTAGAATATGCGTGAGCCATTAGCTCATTTGATTTTTTCGATGCCGCATAAAGTGCAAGTGGATGATCGACGTTGTCTCTTGTTGAAAAAGGCAGCTTCTCATTGGCACCATAAACAGAACTTGAAGAAGCGTAGATCAAATGCTTTGGAGGAAAGGTTCGGCAAGCTTCCAGAATGTTTAAGAATCCAAGAATATTACTGTCAAGGTACGCGTAAGGATTAGTAATGGAGTATCGAACACCAGCCTGTGCCGCAAGATTAATGACTATTTCAAATTGCTCGTTTTCGAATAAAGAGTCCAACTCAATTTTATCCTTCAGATCAATCTTCACGAATTTGAAAGAAGCATGCTTTCTAATGATTTCAAGTCGGGCATTTTTTAACCCAACATCATAATAGTCATTCAGGTTATCAAGACCGATCACCCGATACCCTTCTTCTAATAAGCTCTTGGAAAGATGGTACCCAATGAAGCCTCCAGCGCCAGTAACTAAAATCTTGCCTTTTTTTGATTCTGGAGCCACGTATTGTAATTTCGACAAAAGTAAAAACAAATTCAGCTTTTTGTTATGGAAAAACGAGAGAGTTCTTCAGATGAGATCGATTTGGTAGACCTGCTGCTGAAATTTGTATTGCTGATCAAAAGAAACTTCTGGCTCATTGTTGCCTTTTTTGTTGTGGGTACCGGACTGGGATATACCTATTCCATGCTTGCTCAGAAACAATACGAAAGTAAAATGATGGTGAGATCAGACTTTCTCACAGAATCCTATGTAGAAAAACTCGATCAGCTTCTCAACAATATTATTATCGACGGGAATCATGAATTGCTAGCCTCCAAGCTTGGTATTACCCCTGAGGAAACAGGCTATATAAATTCTATTTCCTTTGAAGGCGTACGAAAAGAAAAGATTGTAAGTGAAAAGCAGATCGGTGAAAAGGAAGTCATTCCTTTCTATTTATTCATCACAACAAGAATTTCAAATCCTGATATTCTTCCCAAACTGGAGAAAGGAATTATCTCCTATCTGGAAAACAATCCCTACACGAAAGAACAGGTAGATCAGAAAAAAACTTTTTACAACAAAATCATTAAAAAGCTTGATGAGGAAATGATCGTTCTGGAGGAATTCAAGAGCAGGATATACAAAGGTGATTTTTTTGAAAAGAATGGTGGCAATATCATGGTGAACCCAGCCGATGTGAACGCCGAGATCATCAAGATGGCAGAGGACAAATTCACATATGAAAAAGAGCTGCGAGATGTCTCTGCAGTAAATCTAGTTGAAGGTTTCAGCAGATTCAATAAGCATGTTTCTCCCAAAAAAATAGTTTCACTGGCCGCTGGTGCTACATTCGGATTATTCATGGTGGCACTCGTTATCTTGTTCAAGAGCGTTCGATCGCTTTTGAGGAAGGCGGAAGAAAATCAAAACCAATAATCTTGTTTGCTCAACTACTGAGAAAGGAATTTACACTTGAGCTCAGACGGAAGTCTGTTTTTTCAGGTCTTGCTATCTATCTGTTCAGTACCGTCTTCATCTATTACATTTCCTTTAATCTTCGTCAGGATCTTATTTCTCCTATCGTATGGAGTGCTTTGTTTTGGGTGACACTTCTCTTCACATCGGTGAACACCGTGGCAAAGAGTTTTATTGGTGAAAAAAAAGGTGAACAGGTATATTACTATTCCATTGCCAGCCCCCTAGCTATTATCATTTCCAAAATCGTTTACAATTTTCTGCTGTGCCTTTTGCTTGCCCTTGCTGGGTTCATCTTGTTCATTGTTTTCTTCAGCAATCCCGTTCAGGACCTTCCGATATTTGCACTGACCACCACCCTTACCTGCCTTGGATTTGCAACCTCCCTCACACTTCTTTCTGCAATTGCCTCAAAAGCTGACAACAGCCATATTTTGATGGCAATCCTAAGCCTGCCAATCATTGTAGGCATTCTTCTTCTCGCAATAAGAATCACAAAAAATTGCATTGACGGACTCGATCGATCCGTAAGCATTGATGAATTGCTGAGTCTCATGGCCATAAATCTACTGGTAACGGCCGTTTCTTATTTACTCTTCCCCTATATTTGGCGCAGCTAAAAGACGATCTATCTGATCGGAAGTCATGAAAAAATCCTGGTGGAAAGTTTTATCAGTTGCTTTACTCATCTATACCGTTGTCGGTGGGCTTTTAATGGATGTTCCACGTCTGGAAATTACCAATGAAACCATTCGGGCTTTATACTTCCATGTACCTATGTGGTTTGGAATGGTCATCATGTTTTTTACCTCATGCGTTTACGCCATACTCTATTTAAGGAAGCCTGATCGCAAATACGATATTTTATCAGCGGAATTTTCACATACCGGTCTCATCTTTGGTTTCTTAGGAATATTTACAGGAATGATATGGGCTAATTATACCTGGGGATCTCCATGGCATGGTGATCCAAAACAAAATGGAGCTGCCATCGCTACATTGATCTATCTCGCATATTTTGTTTTGAGAGGATCTCTCAATAATGACGAGCAAAGAGCGCGATTAGGAGCAGTCTATAATGTTTTCGCATTCTTACCCATGGTCGTACTTATCTTTATTCTCCCGCGAATGGCAAGCTCTATGCATCCGGGCAATGGAGGAAATCCTGGCTTCAATATGTATGACCTCAACAATAATATGAGACTGGTATTCTATCCCGCATGTATTGGCTGGATATTGTTTGGTGTCTGGATTGCAACAGTGCGTGTCCGCCTTCGTAATGCTGAAGAAAAAATTCTGGATCTGGAATATGAAAAAACTAAGTAATCTTTTAATCGCCTTAATCATCACCACTCCAGCGTTTTCGCAGAATGCTGAAATGGCAGATGCACTTCGGGCCGATGGAAAAATATATGCCCTGGTGGCAATAATCCTCATAATTGTACTGGGATTAGCCATTTACCTTGTAACCATTGACCGCAAAGCATCCCGTCTGGAAAAACGCCTCAATGAAAACAAACGTCATAACAGCTGAATAAAGGCATGGTGAAACCCCGTTTGGGTTGTAAATTTGCCATCTGTATTCAGAGGTTATGAAAAAATCGCACATTATTGGTCTTGTTGTTATTGCCATCGCCATTGCGATCATTATCTCTACTGCGGGTGATGCCAGTAGCTACGTAACATTCGATCAGGCTTATCAAATGGCTTCCACCGGAAACAAAGGAAGTATCCATGTTGTTGGCGAATTGAAAAAAGACTTTCGTGGAGAAATCACCGGCCTTGAAAAAAGCCCTGACAATCTTTCTTTCTCCTTCCTGCTTTTAGACGAAAATAAAAAAGTGCAAAAAGTATATTATAACGAACCCATGCCTCCTGACTTCACCCGTTCTGAAAAAGTAGTGGTGATCGGAAGCTATCGTGGTGATTTATTCGTTGCCGATAAAATTTTATTAAAGTGCCCTTCCAAATATCAGGAACAAAAACTGAACGCAGGGGTTTAATTACTTTTGCGCATGTTTCATTTTCTCGTTGGTAATCTCGGTCATCTCTTTGTCATCACCTCGTTCGTAACGGCGGTCATCACTTCATTCTGTTACTGGAAAGCGACAGTCACATCCGACTTAACAAAACGTCAAGGTTGGATCGTCAATGGTCGCATCGGCTTCCTGTTACATTCTGTTGCTGTACTGGGAATTGTCGCTTCTCTCTTCACCATCATCTACAATCATTACTTCGAATATCATTACGCATACGCTCACTCTTCAACACACTTACCGGGTCAGTATATGGTCTCCTGCTTCTGGGAAGGTCAGGAAGGAAGCTTTCTGTTGTGGATGTTCTGGCAGGCGGTATTGGGAATCATATTAATGTTCACCCAACGTGCCTGGGAAGCACCTGTCATGACCATTTTCTCTATGGTTCAGGCATTTCTGGCATCTATGATTCTGGGAGTGGTAATTCCAGGCTTGAGCCTGAAATTAGGCAGCTCACCTTTCATTCTGTTACGCGATGCCATTGCAGATCCCATATTTAAAATAGACCCAACCTTCATTCCAAAAGAAGGCAATGGCTTAAATCCTCTTTTACAGAATTACTGGATGGTCATTCATCCACCAACTCTCTTTTTAGGATTCGCTCTTACGCTAGTTCCGTTTGCTTTTTGCATGGCAGGTATGTGGCAGAAAAAGTATTCAGAGTGGATCAAGCCCGCGCTTCCCTGGACGCTTTTGGGAGGCGCAATCCTTGGATTAGGTATTCTGATGGGCGGATATTGGGCATACGAAACGTTGAGCTTTGGCGGCTACTGGAACTGGGATCCCGTGGAAAATGCTGTGTACGTACCGTGGCTGATCATGATTGCTTCTTTGCATACCATGATTACTTATAAAAACAGCAAGACAGCTCTCAAGCTTTCTATTGTTCTGGTGATTGCTGTTTTCGTTTTGCTTTTGTACTCAACCTTCCTGACAAGAAGTGGAATTTTAGGAGATGCATCTGTTCATTCATTTACTGATCTAGGATTATCAGGTCAGCTACTGATCTACATGTTGTTCTTTACGATTGCAGCCATTGTTCTTGTCGCCGTTCGCTGGAAAGAAATTCCAACATCGGAAAAAGAAATCTCAACCTATTCGAGAGAGTTCTGGATTTTCATGGGCGCTACAACTTTGTGCCTGATGGGATTTCAAGTGCTGGTGCCAACTTCTATTCCGGTCTACAATAAGGTTCTGGAAATTTTTGGAATCCATTCCAACGCAGCGCCTCCTGCCAATCAGATCTTATTCTATTCCAAATTCCAATTATGGTTTGCTGTGGCAGTAGCATTGCTTTCAGGAACAGGGCAGTTTTTCTGGTGGCAGAAAATTGATAAGCAAAAGCTTAAAAACGAAGTAATCACTACTTCCCTGATCACGCTCATTATTTTCGCAATCATTCTCATCACCACGCAGGTTAAAGATCCTGTTTATATGGTGCTGGTTATCGCTGGACTTTACATCATAATTTCCAATGTAAAAGTATTGGCTTCTGTCTGGAAAGTGAATCCAAAACTTTCAGGCGGTGCGTTGGCACACATCGGCGTTGGCATGATGCTGATCGGGATCATGTTCTCATCAGGTTATTCAAAAGTTGTCTCTCTGAATAATACAGGACTTCTTTTAAATAAAGAGATGGGCACTGAATTCAATCGGGATAATCTTCTCCTGTTCATCAACGAGCCGCGCACTATGGGTGGTTATGACATTGAATTTCTGGGTGAACGACTCGAGCCTCGAAACAAATCAGGATTCGTAAAGAGAAGGGAAGTAGATCCAACACCTGACCCATTTAAAGTTGTTGCCAATCAGGATATTCTCTTTAAAGGAGAAAAGCTTTATAATGCAAAAGACACCTTTGAGATCTATCCTGAAAACACTTTTTATGAGATCCAGCTTAGAAAAGGGGATAAAATAGCCGCAACGCTGTTCCCAAGAATCCAGCTGAATGAAGAGATGGGTGGGATTTTACCCTCTCCTGATATCAGCCGCGGAGTGACGAGCGATTTGTATACCCATGTTTCATCTTCCATGAATCGTGAAGCTGAACCTGAATGGGGCGATGTTGAAAAGATCAAGGTAAAGCAGGGTCAGCAATTCTTCGTTAATGATTATGTAGCAATGATCGAAGAGGTGGAACGCGTAACTACCATTACCGGACTTACCATCGCGGATGATGACGCTGCCATTAAATTAAAGATCAGGATTGAAGGTGAGCATGAAAATTTCTACGCTGAACCGATGTTCGTGATCAAAAATAAGATTGACGTCGCTCTTATCTCTCATGAAATCGGTGAGTTGGGAGTAAAGATCACACTTCTGAATATCCATCCTGACACAAATGAATTCACCCTGGGCCTTAATGGGCGTCAGAAAGATTGGGTTATTATCAAGGCAATGGAGAAACCTTACATTAATGTTCTCTGGCTCGGAACTGGATTGCTGATGGTTGGATTCTTTATAGCAATGGTGAGAAGGTTCAAAGAAAAAGCTTAATCAATCGAAGCAACCTCTTCTGATTCTTTTACACCGAAGCTATCAGTTTCTCAATAATTGCATCTACTGTCATCCCATCCGCTTCAGCTTTGAAGTTTCGAACGATGCGATGACGAAGCACAGCACTTGCAACATTCTTTACATCTTCAATATCAGGAGAGTATTTACCATTGAGCAATGCATTGCACTTTGCCCCGAGCACTAAAAACTGCGATGCCCGAGGACCAGCTCCCCATTCTAAATAATCATTGGCGATCGCCGAACCATTCTTTCCAGGGCGGGTGATGTGGCTCAGCTTTACAGCAAACTCAACTACGTTATCAGCGATGGGCACTCGGCGAACGAGATGTTGAAAATATTGAATATCATCAGCGCTCAGAATCTTACTTACAGAATTAACACTATCGGCAGTAGTCATCTTTACAATATTCAACTCCTGCTGATATGTTGGATAGTCAAGAAAAATATTGAACATAAACCGGTCAAGCTGTGCTTCCGGTAATGGATAGGTTCCCTCCTGTTCAATTGGATTTTGTGTAGCCAGTACAAAAAATGGTCTTGGAAGATCGTAACGATTCCCTGCAATCGTTACAGAATATTCCTGCATTGACTCAAGCAAGGCTGCTTGAGTTTTAGGAGGTGTCCGGTTAATCTCATCCGCCAGCACGATGTTGGCAAACACAGGCCCCTTTACAAAGTTAAAGTTACGCTCCTTGTCCATCGTCTCTGCTCCAACAATATCAGAAGGCATAAGATCAGGCGTAAACTGAATTCGTTTGAAATTCAGATCCAGTGCATTGGCGATTGTCTGAACCAGCAATGTTTTGGCCAACCCAGGCACTCCAACGAGCAATGAATGACCCTGGCAAAAAATTCCTGTAAGAACCAGACGCACTACTTCATCCTGACCGATGATGACGCGCGCAATTTCCTTTTTTAGTTTTTGATAGGATTCTGCCAGTGAATTGGCAGCCTCTACGTCATTTGAAAATTTTTGCATCCGCTGTTGAGTTACCGGCCAGACCGGGTTGGACCTATAATACTAGTCTAAAATACTGCACCCGTTATACGCAGGATCTAATTTGATAAACACATCCTGACGGGCTTTCACAAACCACTTATCCAGCATCTTGTCTCTCTTTTGTCCTAATGCAGCGCTTTGAATACGGTGCCAATCATCTTTTAAATTCGCCTGATGTGGCAACAGTCTCTTCTTAAAATATAAAATACGGACAGCACTTTTCAGGTCATCAGTTCTGTAAACAATAGGTTTACTAATGGTGCCTTCCTTCATGCTGTCAATCGTGAAATAAACAACTGGATCCAGATCTTTTATAGAAACCTTTGATCCTCCGTCTTCGTGCGTAAAATATCCACCAAATCCTTTTGAGCGCTGATCATCTGAAAACTCAATTGCAGCCTTCTCAAATTTGATACTGTCTTTCACGATTTTTCTACGCAAACTGTCCAGAAATTTTTCCGCTCTTTGAATATCCGTAGGCGATGGAGTTGCCGCAATCAAAATGTGACGGGAGTTGTATTCGTTACCCCGGCGGTCCAAAAGCTGTAAGATGTGAAATCCGAACGGAGATTTAAACGGTTGAGAAATCTCACCCTTTTTGATTCTGAAGGCAGTTCCCTCATACTCAGCAACCATTGCTCCGCGTCCAACATATCCCATGTTACCATCGTTCTGTACAACACTTGGATCCTCAGAATACTTTTTAGCGAGTTCAGTGAAATCTTCGCCCGCAAGTATCCGATCGCGAATTTCACTTAGTTTCTTCTTTGTCTCAAGCTCCTGTGACGGACTGATCTTTGCTATACGAACGATCTGACCAACTTCAACATCTGCTGAATAGAATGGAAGGCTATCTGAAGGAATTTTATTGAAGAATCTTTTCACTTCTGCAGGTGTAACATTAAGATCTTTTGTGATCTTCTTTTGCATCTCATTTCCCAACATCTGTTCCCGGATCTGATCACGCAATTCAAGCTGTATTTGATCTAATGACTTTCCGTAAGTGCGCTCCAGCTGTTCAGGAGAATTACCTGAGCTCTGAAGGATCATATTCATCCGCTGTTGTGTATTGTTATCTACTTCAAGATCGGTCACGATCACTGAGTCAATCTCTGCTTTTGCAACCAAAACTTTGTGAACTACCAATTGATTGAGAAGCGCGCATTTCGATTCTTCAGAAGAGCTGCCGCCGTTGGCCACATAATTCTGGAAAGCACCTTCCAGCTCTGAGCGCAGGATAATATAATTATCAATTTTCCCGATGATTTTATCCGCTACAAAACCCTTGGTTTCTTGCGAGAAACCACTCTGCCATACCCCAATAAGTATGAGGCTACTGATTAAAAATCTCAAAATTCTTCTGTTTGACCGCGTTTTCATACACTTCATCCTCCAATGTCCTCGCAAGTTCTACTTTTCTTTTGTTTAAGAGAATATTTCGAATGTCTTCTTTCACGAATTCTAACGGCGAAACGTTGTCAGAAATTTTGTAGTCGTCGATTTTAAGGAAATACAAAAAGTCCGCATCGCTGGTTTCATAGAATGGATTGGTCTTTAAAAACTGGATTTTGTTAGGAATTTCTGCCATCGGTGAATTGACAGTTAGCTTATCAAAAGCAATCCAGGCACTGTCACTCAAATGATAGGCAACAGAAAAACTTAGGCAGTATGATTTCAATTCATTCTGGTCCTTTTCCTTTCGGGAGAAGATCATTTCCTTAACCTTATTCGTACGAGGCGCTGTTTTAGGAACCTTCATGTACGTTCCGCGTACAATGTTCTGTTTAAGAATGAAGTTATCTACGTGACCCCGATAATAATCTTCTATGTCTTTCTCTGAAATACTATCATTGAGATGTTGCTGGATATAAAAATTCTGATACTCATATCCAATAAGACTGTAACGGTAGTCAAGAACTTTTCTCTCAACCTCGGCTTCATTGATATTGATGCGTTTCATTGCTTCTTCAATGAGCAGCTGTTTACGAATCCAACTGTTGATATAAGCCGTTACCCGGGCAATACTGTCATCTGCCGTTGAGTTCTGATCGACAATTCCAACAAGTTCATCCTGATAAAGGAATTTTTCACTTACGCGGGCAACAGCTTTCCGCGCAGGCGTATTGACTTGCTCATCCTTTTTCACCCGAATCAGATCGCAACCGGATACAACGACAATACATGCCATCATCATCCATACTCCAGCATTAAAAAGATTTTTGATTTTCACTTTTTGGTCAGTTCAAGTACAACGAACTTTTTGCCTTTATTATTGATCCTCACAGGGTATTTAAGTTTCAATTCTGCCAGCCAGTTCTTTTCCAGCAATTCCTGGCTATCAGAAACAACCTGTGCATGTGCTTCCTGAAAACTTTTAATTCCAGGCGGAACAAGATTTGTCATCTCAATCATGTAATGAATTCCATCAATCTCTGTGTAGTGTAGGCCAATTGCCCAGCCCGCTTTGTCCACTGCCTTATTTTCACCTTTAGCATAATTTCTGAAAGGTTGAGCTGTTTTGAATTTCTTTAGATCTTCTTTCTTCAATGAATCTCCATTGGCAATCTTCTTCTTTACCTGCTCAAGAAAAACCTTATCGCTCGTTGTAAATATCCTGGCATGAACACGTTCGCCTGCGGTATACTTCATTTTATTCTGTTCATAAATTTTCCGAAGAGCAACAGTATCACCAGCATCTCTAGTCCAGATCTCTTTTTCCATAATGGTGAAAAGAAGAATTCCTTCCTTGTATTCCGTTAACAGATTCCTGAAGTCAGGTTTTTCCGCCATTAATTTCTCATCTTCAGCTTCTGACAATCTTTCTTCTACAAATCGATTGTAGAGTTGATTCATGTAGGCCGAAGGCGAAATGGGTGGAGAGGTTTCTTCACTTTTCTCAACGAAAGCAATCACCTGGCCCGCCTGATAATTTTTACTGTTCAGAGTAAATAACGTTTGGGCTTTAAGGGATGCAGCACCTTTATACTTCCATCTACCGTTCAGCAGAGAAGAATCAGCCGAATTGAGAAGGTCATTTTTCACAGAAGTATTTTCAGAATATCCAAACTGCTTCTTTTTTTCTTCCATCAGCTTTTTACCGACCTGTTGCAAACGCTCATCTCTGGCAACCCTTTTCTGAAGCCCGTCTTTCAGATCTTCATATGAAGGAACAGGGATTTTTCTCTCCGATCTCACAATGTGCCAGCCATAGGCAGTCTGAAAAGGATCCGATATTTCTCCAGGCTTTAAGGAAAATGCGATGGATTCAAATTCGGGTATGTTGGACAACGCTCCAACGCCAAAAGGTCTCAACTTGCCGCCAGCATCCTTAGTAGATTGATCCTCTGAATACTCCTTGCATAGTTCATCCCAACTCCGGCCCCCACGCAGCTGATCATAAATCTCAAGAATTTTATTCTTCACCTTCTTATCATCAGGTGAGCCAGTTCTTAATATAATGTGTGATACCTCCACCTCACCACGGGCAGGCCTTCTGTCAACTAATGTGATCAGGTGATAGCCAAATCGTGTACGAACCGGTTGCGATACCTCTCCCACTTTCAGATTATAAGCTGCTTGTTCAAAAGGATAAACCATTTGCATGGCTGTGAAATATCCTAGGCTTCCACCATTGCTTTTAGCCGAAGGATCTTCAGAGAGTTCCTTAGCGACAGTCTCGAATTTTCCCCCCGCCACAATTTTGGTACGAATGGATTGAATTTTTGAAAGTGCCGCCAACGTATCTGCAGAAGCAGCATCCGGTTTTACGAAAACCAATATGTGCGAAGCTTTAACTTCCTCCAGTAGTCTTTGATAGACTTCTTTTGTTAAACGATCAAGCTCATCTTTCTCGGCGAGGTAAGGTTTCTTCAGTTCATCCTTGTATGACTTAAACTCTTTGATGAAAGCTACTGTGGTATCCAATCCACGTGATTTGGCTTCCATCACCTTCAGCTTGAAGTTGACGAATAAGTCAATGTATTCATTTACCTTTTTGTCTGTAAAATCTTCTTTGTTGAGATGATTCTTTTTATAGAGATAGATGAACTCATCTGTATAAACAGGAGTATTCTTAACCGTAAAGAGGACAAGAGGTTTTGATTTCTTCTCTGACGACTGCGCTGCTACCTGCCCCGCTACCACCAACACTATTAGAATGAATAAGGCTTTCCGCACAATTAAATTGTTAAAACGTGCAAAAATAGAAAGAAGAACGAGAATGGGGAAACGGGCTGAGGCCCCGGAAATCGCGTTAGCCTATTTTCTTGGTGAGGCGACAGACATTGCGTCCATTGTGGGTAGTGTAGACGACTTCGTCCATAATTGATTTCACAAGGCGTATACCAAGGCCGCCTTTTCTTTTTTCGTGAATCAGATTATCAATTTCAGGTTGGTGGAAGCGATTGATGTCAAACATCTCACCATCATCAACAATTTCAAAAATCACTTTACCTTTTTGAGGAATGTTGATCTTCATTTCAATACTATGATCGGGATTGCATTGGTGTGCATGGATCATCAGATTGGAGCACATCTCATCAAGAGCGAGAATGATCTCATTCAATACTACATCGGACGCAACATGGCCACGCAACGACTTCCTGATGAAGTCGCGCACGCCCTTGAGGTTTTCCAGGCTGCAGCCGATGTTATGCTGATAGGTCATTTATAAATTTCTTTGCCTCTTGTTTCGTAGTGCTGATGTGAAGTAAGTCTGCCAATCCAAGTATTTGAAAAGTGTTTATCACCTTCTCTTTCATGCCAAATAAAACCATGTGAATATTCTTATCACGAAACTCTTCGATATAAGACATAAACACTCCCAACCCGGCTGAGGAGATGTACTCCAAAGCACTACAATCCACCAGAATTTTCGTCGATCCCTCGCCAACACTTTTGGCAATGGCCAGATCAAGTTCAATGGAGGAACTGGCGTCAATTTCCCCTACGACCGCCAAAATGTCGGTTCCGTCTTCTTGCAGTCTTTTGATGTGAACCATAGGTTTTAAACGTATTTGGTTTTTTAATGTTCTCTATTGAAACTTCACAATCATGGTTGTGTAGTCATCATCAATTTCCTCAGTTCCGGTGTATTGGTACAGCTTTTTGATCAAATGATCCTGAATATCCTTCGGGCTATTCGCTACCCCCTCCACGATCGTTTCCTTCAAAAGCTCAAGCCCAAATTCTTCTCCTTTTTGATTTTTGGCTTCTGTAATTCCATCTGTAAAGAGCACCATCACGTCGCCGCTGGAATAAGGAATAGTATTCGTCTCAACAAAATTGCAGTAGTCTTTTCCCTTTACCATACCAAGAGCGGTGCCCTTGTCAACAAGGTATTCTGCCTTTTGAGCCGCTGCACGATAAATCAATACCGGGCAATGACCCGCACGTGAATAGAATATCTTCTTCTCCCTTGAATCAACAACAAAGTAGGTTGCTGAAATAAATGAGCCTCGCTCAAGGCAATACCGCAAAGCCTGATTAGCCCTTATCATAAACTCTTTTGGAGCCAGTGCCTGCTGTGAAAGGCTATGGAAAATTCCCTTCATCTGCGACATGTGAAAAGCAGCCGTAGTTCCCTTTCCTGAAACATCAGCAATGATCAATCCCACCTGATGGTCGCTGATGCGAAGCGTGTCATAGTAGTCACCTCCTACTTCATCAGCAGATTCAGAAAATGCTGAGATATCAAAGTCAGCATCTTTCTCCAGCTTATCCGGAAGGAGACTGCTTTGAACAGTCTTGGCAATTTTTAATTCCTCTTTATAACGTTCATTTTGAATAGCCTCTTTCAACAACCTGAAATTCTCAATAGAGATACCGGCCTGGTTCGCAAAGGCAGAGACAATTTGAGTCATCTCCTTGTTAAAACCTTCCGGCAATTCCTTTAACAACGCAAGTGTTCCGATCTTCTCACCTTTCACCAAAACAGGGAAGGCCATCAAAGAGCGGAAGCGTGTTCCTCTCAACGACGCCAGATGTTCTGAAAGATTTTTGGTCTTATCACTGCTTTGATCAAGGATACCCTTCACATTCCGCATGCCAAGATGCTCCTGAATCTTTCTGGCATCCTCTTCAGTGATCTGATATGTCTGAAGCGCCTTCTCCTGCTGCTCACTTTTAATTTCCAGCCAGGCAGCATCTGCAAAGACGGAGCTCACGGAACTTTCCAATAAAATCTTATAAACACTTTCCTCACTTTGTTCTGTTTGAACAGATTGACTGATGCGCTGAAAATTCACAACCTCCTCAAGTTTCTGTTCGAATACAGAAGAGGTTGGCAGATTAAACAGGATTACCAAAAATGAAAAAATGCTATAGAGCATCACGAATGAAAACAGATAGATATTGAATACGTGTCCACGGAAGGCAAGGAAAGCCGTTGATTGCGCACTTATTTCTTCTGAGAATTTATTGGCCGTGTAAAAGAAATATCCCAGGTAAAAGAAAGATAGCAGTAAAAGCAAAAGACTTGTCCATTTCTGTTTGAAGTTGAGGTAAGCAACCCACTTCATATTTGCGGATAAGACCAATGCCAGGAGGCCTGTAAAAATGCTGATGGAAAGAATCAACCATTCCTGAAGAAGAATGCGAAGATTATCTGAAAGTAAAATAAGGAAGAATGCAACTTCAAAAACCCACCAACCGCGAATCAGCCATTTCGATTTCTGATACAGGATCAATCGCTTCCAGCATGTTGCTGCAGCAATAAGGAAACTGAGCATCAAGCCCAGATTTACGATGTACTCTACTTCGACATAAAAAATATTGGAAGAGAGTTGAGTGGATCCCAAAAGGAAATCCAACATCCTGAATGAAAGGGAGATTACGGTAGCTACAAGTCCGGTAGCAAACACTCTCCAAAGAAGATCTGTGAAGTTGAGCGACTCATCACGTTCTACCTTGAATTTGTAGTAGTAAAAAGACTCACTACATACAGATCAAGCATGACCTTCGGGAGCCAAAGCGGCACATCCGGAGTAAGTCCCTTCAGGTCACTGAACAAGACCATGACATCTGAAAAGATCATCACCAGCCACGATAGAGCGGCCCCGAGAAATGCTAATCGGGTAAGTGCTTTGGTCTTCAACTTCTGTCTGTCAATTTATTTTCTGCTATAGTTTGGCGCTTCACGGGTGATCGAAATATCATGTGGATGACTTTCGGTTACACCAGCTGCTGTGATCTTTACGAATTTGGCCTGCTTGAGTTTCTCAATGTTTTTGGCACCGCAATAACCCATACCTGCTTTTAACCCCCCTACCATCTGATATAACACTTCTGAAACCAATCCTTTGAAGGGAACCCTTCCGGAAATTCCTTCCGGAACCAATTTCTTGATATCATCCTCTGCGTCCTGGAAATATCGGTCTTTCGAGCCATCATCCATAGCTTCTATAGATCCCATTCCACGATATGACTTGAATTTTCTTCCCTCATAGATAATCATTTCTCCCGGAGCTTCATCAGTTCCTGCCAGCATCGATCCGATCATAATCGAATCTGCCCCGGCAGCAATGGCCTTTACCATATCTCCTGAAAAACGAATACCTCCATCAGCAATGATCTTCACTCCTGAACCCTTCACTGCTTTTGCCGCCTCATACACTGCGGACAATTGAGGAAGTCCAACGCCTGCAACGACGCGGGTAGTACAAATGCTCCCCGGACCTACACCAACTTTAATGGCATCTGCTCCCGCTTTCACCAAAGCTTTAGCAGCTTCACCGGTTGCAATATTTCCAACAATAAGATCCAGTCCCGGATATTTCTTCTTTACAAGTTTGGCAGCATCAATCACACCTTTTGAATGACCATGTGCTGTATCAATGCTGATGACATCCACACCGGCTGCTTTCAGGGCATCAATGCGCGTCATAATATCGGCAGTGACTCCAACGGCAGCACCAACTCTCAGTCTTCCGAATTTATCCTGACAAGCATTCGGTTTATTTTTCTTTTTAAGAATGTCTTTATAGGTAACAAGCCCTGTAAGCTTGCCCTTCTTATTAATGATGGGCAGCTTCTCAATCTTATAATCCTGTAACAAAATCTCAGCCTGTTCGAGTGTAATTCCTTCAGGCGCTGTGATAAGATTTTCCTTTGTCATGATATCGTTGACTGGAATCGTCATATCCTTCTGAAATCTCAGGTCACGGTTTGTGATGATCCCCACAAGCTTGCCATTTTCATCAATAACAGGAATTCCACCGATCTTGAATTCACGCATTATTTTTTCAGCATCCCGCACAGTAGAATTAATGCGAAGTGTGACGGGATCGAGAATCAGTCCGCTCTGGGAGCGCTTCACCTTGCGCACCTGGTCTGCCTGGGCCTCTATGCTCATGTTCTTATGGATAAACCCAATGCCTCCTTCAAGAGCCATCCCAATCGCCAGGGCGGACTCTGTGACGGTGTCCATGGCCGCAGACAAAATCGGAATATTCAGCTTAATATTTTTGGTCAGGTACGTAGCGGTGGATGTTTCGCGGGGAAGCACGTCGCTATACGCTGGAACCAGGAGCACATCATCGTATGTGAGGGCTTCAAAGAGGAACTTGGCAGAATCTAAGGCCATGGCAAACAAGATTTAGGATCTATTATTTGCCGGGCAAAGCTAATGGCAAATGAGGTCATTCGCTAATGTGAATTTGATTCAACTCATTTATATGTCACTTATCTGAAAACAGCAGTGACTATTCAGATTCAAAGGATCAAAAGCTATATTTGACGCATGAAGAGACTATTTTTTATAATCTGTCTTGCCTTTCTAACAAGCTCCTTATTCGCGCAGGTCTTTCAGACAGGAAAAGCTTCTTTCTACGCCGACAAATTTGAGGGCCGCCAGACAGCCAGTGGAGAGAAGTACAAGCACAGCAAATTAACAGCAGCACACAAGACTTTACCCTTCGGAACCAAGCTGCGTGTCACCAATATCTCCAACAGTCAGACAGTTGAGGTGGTTGTCAACGATCGTGGCCCATACGCTGAAGGCCGCATCATCGATCTTTCTAAATCAGCTGCTGAAAAACTTGGCTTCGTTCACATGGGACTTGCAGAAGTTAAGATCGAAGTTGTCGATGCAGGTGACGGCAAGAGCGGAATGGAAGTCAAAGCCATTGATCGTGTTACTGTAGACGAGAAGGAGTTTTATGATTTCGAAATAGAGCGGCTGCAGCCAAAAGGCTTTGGTGTTCAGATAGGAACGTATCAGGAATTGGTAAACCTGATGAGACTATCCGACAACCTTAAAGGATCTTATAAAAAGAAAGTTGTTGTTCAGGTGAAAATTCTCAACGGTGTAAAATATTACAGCATCATCCTTGGGCAATTCTCAACCCGGGATAAAGCGGATAAGTTCCTGGCTCAGATCAAGCCTAAATATCCAGATGCATTTATTGCAGAGTTCAATAAGATGAAATAACAAGAGGTCAACACTGGTTGAGAATTCTTTTGGTTGAGAGATAATGATCGTGAAAACGGATACCCAACCATCCCCATAGACTTTCATTTTATCATAAATCTCTTCCAATAAAGCGGAAGGGGTGATAGTTTTCCAACAAATACAACTGCGTGGAGATTTTCGGATACTGTGCTTCCATTCTTATAGGACTGATACTTGGGTTACTGGGAGGCGGTGGTTCCATTTTATCCATTCCCATTTTGGTTTATCTGTTTAACATGGAGCCGGTGCTGGCCTCAGCTTATTCATTATTTATTGTCGGGGTTACTAGTCTGGCAGGAGCCATTCCAAAGTATCGGGAGCATCTGGTCAATCTTCGCACAGGAATTCTTTTCGGCATCCCTTCCATCATTAGTATTTTCTGCACAAGACGATGGATCGTTCCTGCAATTCCGGATATACTATTCACTTCCGGCGACTTCGTCTTCACCAAGAGATTGCTGCTGTTGGGAATCTTCGCTTTATTGATGGTGCTGGCTGCAATACCTATGATTCGCGGGAAAAAAAATCCCATCTCCACCAACCAACGTTTCAGAACATTCCTTGTGATTGTGGAAGGAGCCTTGATCGGATTTCTGACAGGGCTTGTAGGAGCTGGTGGAGGATTTCTGATTATTCCCGCCTTGGTATTTCTTACCGGACTTCCTTTTAAAACAGCAGTAGGAACTTCATTATTTATTATCAGCATCAATTCCCTGCTTGGTTTCGCAGGTGATCTGATGAACTATACTATGGACTGGCCTTTTTTACTTTCGGTAAGTGCGTTGGCTATCCTTGGGATTATCATCGGCAACAGATTATCAAAACGCATTGCAAGTACAAAGCTTAAAAAAGCTTTCGGGTGGATAACGCTGATGATGGGATGCTATATCCTTTTCCGTGAACTGCGTTAGAAATTTCTAGCGACTGATGGCAAACTCAGTTACCGATTTTTCAATAATGTCACACGCTTCGTGAATCTGCTCCTCTGTAATCACTAATGGCGGCGCAAGTCTGATAATATTTCCATGCGTTGGTTTCGCCAGCAATCCATTCTTTGCGAAAGCAAGGCAAAGATTCCAGGCGGTCTCACTTTCCGTAGAATCGTTGATGACAATAGCATTCAGTAATCCTTTACCTCTTACGAGTTTAATCAATGGAGTTTTCTTAATCAATGAATTCATTCTTTCACGGAAAATTTTTCCGAGTCTCTCTGCATTCTCTGCAAGCTTTTCATCCTTGATTACTTCCAGTGCTTCTACCACTACTGCTGCTGCTAATGGATTACCACCGAAAGTAGAACCATGTTCACCTGGTTTAATCACCAGCATGATGTCATCATCTGCAAGAACACAGGATATTGGAAGAACACCTCCACTCAGTGCCTTACCGAGGATGAGCAGATCGGCACGAACTCCTTCATGATCGGAAGCAAGCATTTTTCCGGTACGCGCAATGCCTGTTTGAATTTCATCCATCATCAACAACACATTGTTGTCACGACATATCTTCTCAGCAGCTTTCAAATATCCATCATGTGGAACAAATACTCCTGCTTCACCCTGAATGGGTTCGATCCATAATGAACAAACATTTGGATTAGCACAGGCTTTCTCTAAAGCCTTGATGTTATCATAATCCACAATTTCAAATCCAGGCATGAAAGGTCCGAAGCCTTGCTGTGAAGATGGATCTGTTGAAGCAGAAATAATAGTTGTTGTCCTACCGTGAAAATTCTGTTTAACTGCTACAATCACCGCCTGATTTTCAGGTATTCCTTTTTTAGTATAGCCGCATTTGCGGGCAAGTTTAATCGCGGTCTCGTTTGCTTCTGCACCACTGTTCATGAACAGGGCTTTCTGGTATCCGAAGGTTTCGCAGATATATTTTTCCGCAACGCCGAGCTTATCATTATAAAATGCCCGGGATGTCAATGTGAGTTCCTGAGCCTGATCAATGAGTGCACGAATGATGCGTGGATGACAATGCCCCTGATTTACAGCGCTGTAAGCTGATAAAAAATCGTAATGCCTTTTCCCTTCAGTATCCCACAGAAAAACACCTTCACCTTTTGATAATACTACCGGCAGCGGATGGTAGTTGTGGGCACCGTATTTTTCCTCAAGCTGAATGGCTTCACGCCCGGAAGTGAAAGAATCCACCATAAAAATCGGTTTAGCCTTAAAGATACTCAGGAAAGATCGAACGTTTGAAGCCGTTGATCCGAGAATGCTTTTCATTCAGGAAAATCCTCAACATATTTGTAAAATCTATCCTATACATGAAATACAAACGTCTCGTCCTGAAGCTCAGCGGTGAATCGCTGATGGGTAAATCCAAAACCAACAGCATTGACCATGAGGTACTGGAGCAATACTCAAAGGAGATAAAGCTGGTAAAAGATCAGGGGATACAGCTGGCAATCGTTATAGGAGGAGGAAATATTTTCAGGGGTGGTCAGGCAGAAGCTCTTGGAATCGATAGGGTTCAGGGAGATTACATGGGGATGCTGGGCACAGTGATCAATGCCATGGCACTTCAGAGTGCTCTCGAGCGTCAGGGTCTTTACACCCGCTTGATGTCCGGAATTAAAATGGAGCAGGTTTGTGAACCGTTCATAAGAAGAAGAGCTATTCGTCACCTCGAAAAAGGAAGGATTGTTATTTTCGGTGCAGGTATTGGCAATCCTTATTTCACAACAGACTCAACTGCGAGTCTTCGCGCAATAGAAATTCAGGCAAATGTTGTGTTGAAAGGAACACGGGTTGACGGTGTTTACACCAAGGATCCTGAAAAATTTCCGGATGCAACTCGATACAAAGAGCTTTCTTTTCAGGAAGCTTATGAAAAGAATCTGAATATTATGGACATGACAGCTTTCACGCTGTGCATGGAAAATAAGCTGCCGATCATTGTGTTTGATATGAACAAAGGCGGAAATCTTTTGAAAGTGGTGATGGGTGAAGAGGCGGGTACGCTTATTAGCTAACGGTTTGCCATTGACATTCACTTCATGTGAATGTTCGACATATTAATTGAGGATCAAAATAAAGAACCATGGAAGAGATTGAGTTATATCTTGAAGATGCGCGTGAGCAAATGAATAAAGCTGTCAATCATGTCAGCCATGAGCTTACAAAGATCAGAGCAGGAAAAGCAAATCCCTCGATGCTGGATGGTATCCTGGTTTCATATTATGGCGCTATGAGTCCACTGAATCAGATTGCCTCTATTACTTCACCTGATCCAAGAACATTATTCATAAAACCATGGGAGAAAAGTTCTATCCCTGAAATTGAAAAGGCGATCATGGCCGCTAACCTTGGACTTACTCCACAGAGTGACGGCCAGCAGGTATTCATCAGCATTCCGATGCTCACAGAAGAAAGAAGAAAGCAACTTGTGAAACAGGTAAATTCTGAGTGTGAATTGGGAAAGGTGAGCATTCGCAGTGTTAGAAAAGAGACAAATGAATCTTTGAAAAAGATCAAAGGAGCTCCTGAAGATGATGTGAAAGGTGCAGAAGAAAGTGTTCAAAAGCTTACCGATGAATTTATCGCAAAGATCGATGCACTCAGCAAGAAGAAAGAAGCAGAGATCATGACGGTCTAGTGTGATGCCCCGGCCAGTAGATTTATAACTTCACCCAGGAACATTCTCATGCATCCGGTATTATTTGAGATTGGCTCTTACACCATTTACACGTACGGATTTTGCATTGCAATGGGTGCTGTGCTGGGCTTCATTTACATGGCCTGGCAAGGGAAAAAGCAATTCGGAATTACCACTGATCAATCCAATACATTGTTTCTCATCATCGTTGCCGGCGGTATTGTCGGGGGAAAGCTCTTTATCATATTCGAGGATTTTTCATACTACACTTCAAATCCATTAAAACTTCTTTCAGGAAACGGTTTTGTTTTTTACGGATCACTGATCACATGCATTCCTCTTATGCTGTGGTTTTTCAGGAAACACAAAATTCCAGTGTGGTCAATGCTGGATGTCATGGCTGTTGTGATCTGCATTCTTCATACCTGCGGAAGGATTGGCTGCTTCATGGCAGGATGCTGTTACGGCAAACCTACCGATGGATTCTTTCAAGTTGTTTTTACCAGCCCCGTTTGTCAGGCAGAACCACTTAACACACCCCTGCATCCTACGCAGCTATATGAGGCAGGATATATCGTTTTCATATTGATTTTGCTGTTGATTATTAAAAGAAGAAAGCAATTCGAAGGACAACTATTCCTTATCTATCTCATGCTGTATGCTGCAGGACGGGCGGTGATTGAAATTTTCCGCGGCGATATCGAACGGGGCTTTATCATCCAGGATTATTTATCCAATTCACAATTCATTTCCATCCTCCTGATCGCCGGTGCACTGTATTTCTATGTTACCCGCAGAAAAGCTAAATTGGGTGCCTAATACATCATCTTCATGGAAAACGAAAGCTTCGGCCAACGCGTCAAACGAAAGACCACAAGTGCCTTGAAAAAAATACTTCTTGTTGTTGTCATTCTTGGCGTAGCAATCTTCGCCTTTCTCTACTTCGTAACTTTTGAAAAGGGGGTTCTGGCGGGAAAGGTTCTTCGCATCAGCGAAAAGGGTGTATTATTTAAAACGTATGAAGGCAAGCTTAACCTTGACACATTCGGAGCCTTGAAAGGAACGAGTCCTATCGCAGAATCATTTGATTTCTCTGTCGAAGGACATCAGGACACTATCATCAAAACACTGGAAGAGGTTGCATTAAGCGGAGAACGCGTAAATCTTCATTTCAAAAAACATTACATGACCTTCCCATGGCGTGGTGATACAAAATATTTTGTGACGGAAGTCGAAAGAGTCAAGTAGTTCTATTAAAAATAAATCATCGCATTGTGAAAAATTCTTCACTCATCGTCGTGTACGGTTCTTACGGCTATACAGGCAAGTTAATCGTCAACGAATGCCGCAGTAAAAATCTTGAAGTTGTTCTTGCCGGCAGGAATGAAGAACAATTAAAAAAACAAAGTGAACAATCCGGATATCCCTACAAGGTAGTAGCCAGCGATGATCTGGAAGGTTTAAAAAAATTACTGGAGCCTGCTGCAGTTGTGATCCATTGCGGTGGTCCATTTCGCCACACAGCCAAAACGATGAGCGACGCTTGCCTGGCTACAAAAACACATTACACAGATATCACTGGTGAGTACCAGGTATTTGAATCTCTTTCCTTACTTGATAATAAAGCAAAAGAGGCAAACATTACCATCATGCCCGGAACTGGCTTTGATGTGGTTCCATCTGACTGTCTTGCACTTCATTTGAAAAACCGATTGCCCTCTGCTACACATTTGCAATTAGCTTTTACAATGTCGAAAGGTGGACTGTCACGCGGCACTAAAAAAAGTATGACGGAAGGATTAGGCTATGGAGGATCTGTTCGAAAAGATGGAAAACTGATTACCATCCCAATGGGTTCAAAATCTATGGAAATAGATTTCGGCGCATTCAAAACATTAACTATCTGTATTCCGTGGGGAGATATTGCTACTGCCTGGAGGAGCACAGGGATTCCAAACATTGAAGTTTATACGGGAGCTACCAAACAAATGGTGACCAATGCAAAGCGAAGCAATTATCTCGGCTGGTTGCTGCGGATGCAGTGGGTAAAAAATATCATGCTCAAAAAAATTGACAAGCAACCAGCAGGACCCAGCGACGATAAACTTCAGGGAGCCCGCAGCTACCTCTGGGGAAAAGTCTGGGATAACTCTGGAAAAGAATGCATTAGTAGATTGGAAACTGTAAGCGGTTACGCTCTTACCGCAAAGACCGCAGTCCTGATTGCTCAGAAGATCATGAAGGGAGATTTCAAGGCCGGATATCAAACTCCATCTATGGGATATGGCCCTGACCTGATCATGGAAATTGAATCAACAAAAAGAAGTGACGCCTGATATGGAAAAGAGATTAACCCGCTCAAGGAATGAAAGAATGATCGCAGGTGTCTGCGGTGGCATTGCTGAATTCTATAAACTGGATCCTTCGCTGGTAAGGATTGGAATAGTGGTTATTGGATTTATCACTGCACTCATACCTATGTGTATCCTGTATGCAGTGATGTGGGCGATCGTTCCGGAAGAGGTTTAATTAATCGCTTCCAGAAACCAAAAGTTTATTAAGTTCTTCCTTATCCTTCATGCTCACCCCCACTGGAAGAGCAGTCACCCTGTCTGGAATAACAACATTTGTTTTCGCCTGTGATGGACGTGAACTTCTTACCTGTTGGTAGATCACCTGATTTTTAATGACAGTATCTACACGTGTAATGAACACGGTATCAATCTTTATCTGAGCAGAAACGGAGGTTGCCGGAATTTTATTTCCGGAAGGCAATCCAATCATGAATCCAATTCCCAACGAGAAAATTACAAGCAATGCAGACACATAAGCAGGCACCTTTGTGCTAAATACCTTCGCCCAGATGGAATTCTCCTGCCTCTTCTCTTTCAGAATACTTTTTAATGAAAG
The DNA here is from genome assembly GCA_013141055.1 of Cyclobacteriaceae bacterium. Taxonomy (NCBI): domain Bacteria; kingdom Pseudomonadati; phylum Bacteroidota; class Cytophagia; order Cytophagales; family Cyclobacteriaceae; species Cyclobacteriaceae bacterium. The sequence continues at coordinate 1,787,212 of JABFRS010000001.1, forward strand.
AAGTACCGCGGGATCAGGATCTATAACTGACTTCGCAACCCCCGTCGCAAGTTTTGATTCCACAGATTTCATGGCAGCAAATTCTTCTTCTGAGCCAAGCATACGAATGACAAATTCCTTTTCAGTAATTGTCAGCTGATCAAATTCTTTTTGCTGGACCAATTGCTCCAGCTTTTCTTCTTCACTTTTCATTGTCTTCTAATTTATGGCAGGGTTGTAAGCTTTCAGTTTATGCGCAATTTTCTTCTTCAGATAAAAAAGTCTTGACTTAACAGTTCCTTCCGGACACTCCAGGATGGAAGCTATTTCCGCAAAGGGTATATCGAGTTCATAGCGTAAGACAAACAGATTACGATCTGACTCCTCACATTGAGTTAAAACATTTTCCAGGACTTTCTTAAAGTCTTTGTGGTCAACATCCGGTTGAAATATCTCAGCTGCAGGCAGGAAGTTATCTTTCGCCGTTTCCCGGAAGGATTGTTTGCGATAAGCATTCTTGCACATGTTAAAGGCAGCTGAATATATCCAGGTGGAAAATCTTCTCTCTGCATCAAACATCAAAGGCTTTTCAATCACCTTCAGAAAAAGATCATGTAGAAAATCCTGAGCCATTGCTTCATCCTTCCACAGCATGCGGTGAAAATACCGGACAAGCTTCTTACTGTAACGACCATACAGTTCGGTAAGAGCACGCTCCTGACCGGACTGTATGTGTTTCATCAATTCCTCATCGGACAATGCTGTCCATCGGTTTTGAAACATTTCTTACTTCTCTATGATGTCCATGAATATCCTGAATCCAATAGTCGCATCTGGTCCTTTGTACTCATTGATGCTCCGGATGGTTGATTCATCCGGTGAGTGGTTCCAGCTTCCGCCGGCAGCTCTTCCTTTCTCCTCTGTCATTTCAGCAACATTACCCACGACATCGAATAAACCCATTCCATTAGGAAAGTAAGATGCGACTGGTCCCATCATACTGTAGCCATCCATACCTACGCTTGGTGAAGCACATGGTTTACAATCTTCAGGCGCTTTGAAGTTTCCAAGAAAACAATTTCTTCTGTTCTGGGCTTTGTTGCGATAGTTATAAGCTTTAAACCATGGATAAAGAACCGTGTTGTCAACAGGAATGACCGTTTCCTTTCCCTTCACAATCTCATCTTCATTTCCTGGCGGTGGGATCGTAACCTTAACAGTGTTCTCATCAAGATTCCAGGATGCAAAGTCAACATAGCCCAGGGCAGCGATCTGCCATTCTTTTACAGTAGGCAAGCGAAACTTTACTTTCTTATACTTGCGATCTGCATTTCCATTGTATTGTTCAGTAAGCCATTCACAATACGCGATCGCACCTTCGTAAGAAATATTAACAGCGGGATAGTTTCGAAAGTTAGTGCGTTGGGTCACTGAACCCCTTGTTTTAATTGCCGGATCCAGATAGGTATGATATCCGTTGAAGAAGGCCTGCGAAGTTTTATCGTATTGTGAAAGATCAATTTTCGCCTTTTCGTAAGTATCTGTGAGATGATTGGTCTTCAGATAATTCAGGAAGAGATTATACTGAGCATTCGTAACCTCCGTGTTGTATGCATAGAGATTGTCCTTCACCTGTCTCAACGAAACTTCCATTTTCTTAAGATCCAGAGAAATTATTACCGGAGGAGCAAGCGGTACTTCTTCCTCACGATGAAGAAAGTTCTCAACCAATGCCTGCTTTCCGGTTTCAGCAGCAATCTTCGCTACCAGTTTTTTCAGTTCCTCTGCCTTTCCAAGCTCACCCGTCTTTACATAATGGTCATTCAGCAAAAGCATGGAGATCAGATAATTTGAACTCATTACTTTCCCTGCAGAAAATTCGTTTTCACCATTAAAATCTACACGCAGATAATCCAGCATAAATCTCTTTTCAAGATTTTCCTTAATAACTGAAATGTTATCAAGCCGTGCTTTACTGTGCTGGGAAGCAAGTCCTACAACATAAAGCTCATTATTTATAGAAGAGATATTATTTCCACCAATCGTTAATGCATAATAAAATTTCTTTGATGGATTCTGCTCTGGCAAACCAGAACAAATCATCTTTTTAATATCCTCATCACCTGATCCTAAAGAAAATTCCAGCGAACTGTTTTTTAATTTCTGAGTGCGGTATGCTTCTGATGTAAGGAGATCAAGGCTCAATACCGTTACATCCTTTCTAACATTCATTACATCCTGTAATATGAATAACGGAAGCGTTGTGTTATCACCATCAATAAACAGAACTGCGCTGCTTTCGATTGACATCAGCACATTGTAGCTATAGCTGAGTAATGCCTGGGAGACCTGACCGCTGCTCAGAAGTTTACTTCCAAATTCTTTTCTATCAGCAGTATTCATGCGAATTTCATTCGCAAGCATCAATGGTCCATAGGTTGCGGATTGTTGGGGCTTCATTGCATAAGCCTCCATCAAAAGCTTCATTGAATTTTCAGAATAGCCTTCATTCAATGCCTGGATAAGCTTCGCTTCAAACGTTCCGGAAATAACTTTTTGAGCCTGACTTGCAATGCTGCTTAGACTGGCAAGTGACTTTTGAGAATAGCGCGAAGCAGCATAAAAATTCAACCATGCATCAGCATTCGCAGGTTCTTGTCTTACTTTTTCTTCCCATCGATCTGCCTGATCAGAATACCAGCTTAAAGATTTAATGATCCTGGTTTTCGGAGCAATAGTTTCGGCACCATCCAAAGCGAATAGAGGAAGACTAAAAAAGACCAACGTGACACATACAAAGTATTTCATAGCAGATGTTTGTTTTGGTGCTGTACACATCGCCTGACAAATGGTTCAGTCCAACACGCAACTATTTCACATGAACTACATGCTGCGATTTTTTTACCAGCTTGCCGAAAGGTTTCAGTTCATGTCCGCATCCTGTTGCGAAGCGCTCAAATTCAGTTGCCTTGTCAGAGTCCACAGAAACCAGCAAACCTCCACTCGTTTGAGGATCAGCCAGAATCACCCTTTGACGATCATCGATGGAACTGATCTTGCTTCCATAACTTTCCCAGTTTCGCTGCGTGCCCCCTGGCATTGATTTTTGCTGTATGTAAGTTTCCAGAAAATCAAATTTCGGAACCTTATCAAACTCAATCTCCGCAGAGAGATTGCTTCCCTCACACATCTCACATAAATGTCCAAGTAAGCCAAAGCCAGTAACATCCGTCATGGCGTTTACATATTCAAGCTGACCAAACTCACCACCGATCGTATTCAACGTCAGCATCGTATCAACTGCTTCCTTCAAATGCTGCTCAGAAACAATTCCTTTTTTCTGGGCGGTAGTTACAATGCCAATTCCTATCGGCTTTGTGAGGTAAAGAATAGATCCAGCTTTCGCCGTATCATTTCGCTTGAGATTTTCCTTCTTCAACTGGCCACTTACCGCCAATCCGAACACCGGCTCAGGACAATCAATGCTGTGACCACCCGCCAAAGGAATGCCTGCTTCAGCACAGATTTTTCTACTACCTTCCAGAACTTCCTTCGCAATCTCTGGAGGGATTGTATTAATGGGCCAGCCTAAAATTGCTATCGCCATAAATGGTTTTCCTCCCATGGCATAAACATCACTGATCGCATTGACAGAAGCGATCGCACCAAACGTAAATGGATCATCCACGATGGGCATGAAAAAATCAGTAGTGCTTACTATGCAGGTTCCGTTTCCAAGATCATACACGGCAGCATCATCCTTTGATTCATTTCCCACCAGCAAGGATGGGAATTTTGCTTTCGGAAGATCAGAATGCAATATGGTATCAAGCACTGCCGGTGAAATTTTGCAGCCACAGCCTGCGCCGTGAGAGTATTGAGTTAGTTTGATAGAAGTCATAGACGCTTACGCAATTGATTTACAAAGGTCGCCGGGCTTTCCCCATCCCATTGAACAATATCTTTTATTTTTTCTTTTCTTTTAGAAATACTGCCCAGATAAGCCTTGTCATAATATGTCAGAAGTATTTCCATGACAGAAAACATATCATTTTCCATCAGCTTTTCCTTTGCTGCATTATAATGTTGTCCTCCCAATCTCTTTACAATCTTCCCCATGATCTCAAGGAACAGATCACGATCCGCATGGCCGTATTCGTTTACCAGGCGTTGGATCCGTACTTCTTTAGATACATCCATCTGAACCAACGGACTGATCGTCATTTGATGCCAGAAATCATGTGGCAGAAATATTTTTCCAATGGCAATTGATTCATCCTCTACCCAGATTCGTTTGGATACATCAAGATCCAGTATTTCTTCAAACAGATCATTCTGAAATTGCTCTGTCGTTGGTTGTTGTGGCATCATCAGGCCACCAAAGGCAGAACCTTTATGGCGTGCGAGTTTCTCCAGATCCAGAATTTGTTCACCTTGCTTTGCAAGTTCTCTCAGTATCTCACTTTTCCCACTCCCGGTGCAGCCACCCAACAGGATGATCTGCATAGGCTTCTTAAAAGATTCAAGTGCCAGTGTTCTGTAGGATTTATACCCTCCTGCCAGTGACTGGGATTTGATACCTGCCATAGAGATGAACTGACAAAAGTTATTGGAGCGCATTCCTCCACGCCAGCAATGCACAATGATATCTTTTCCGTTCGAGATCTCCTTTGTTGCCTGGATGATCTCATGCAATCGCGGGCCTACAAGACGAAACCCCTCACTGATCGCCTGCTGCTGTCCTTGTTGTTTGTAGGCCGTTCCGACAACAACCCGCTCTTCATTATTAAGAAGTGGAATATTAACCGCTCCACGGATATGCCCTGATTCATACTCACCTTCGGAGCGAACATCTGCTACGGTGTGATTTTTCCGCAGATCCAAAAAGTCCTGAATTGAAATGGCCATGCTTGTTCAAAACAAATCTACCATTTTGAATTTTGGAATTACTGTTCCGGACTTAATGCGAACTAATCGTTGAAGTTGACACCGATTGTAGAGGCTATGCCGATACGGAAACCGCTTTCAGTGTATGTTCCGTTCTGGAAGGAGGTGGCAAATTCAAGACGGAACACTCTCAGGATTCCATCAAGCCCATAACCCACTTCTGTATAGTTTTTGGAAGAAGGTGTGTACAAATAATTAACAAAAATATTTTCTGTGATTCCAAGAAGGCGGACATATGGAATTCGTGTGATCAAGAACTTTCTCCAGTGATAATGCACGTTGGCCGTAAAGTATTTGTCTTTCGTGCTGTAAGCATAATAATCAAGCAGGCGATAGCTTCCAACCGGGTCTGTAGTAATGATTGCGGTACGATTACCGAGAAAATGCTCGTAATCCATGAAGTACATTTTATCCGTGTTGAGGAACGTTCCGCCCTTAAGAGCAAGGTCAAGAGTTCCTCTTATTCCGAATTTGATCTGTTGCTTGTACCCGACTTCGATTTGCTCAAACTTCACATCGCTGTCCAGCGCACCAAAGCCACTGCGATATTCTGCCTTAAAGATCGGTGACGAGTTGTTGACGCGGAACTTCCGTCCATTTCTAATTCTGAATTTCTGCCATGGACGAGCTTCAATTCCTACCAGTCCTGTAAATGCATTATGCGCTGCAAAGCCCGTGTCTGTCAATTCAGCATTGACAGGTGCATTGGGAGTGTACTCTTTCTCTCGATAGTTGATAATCGTATATCCGGTATTATTGAACAGCTCACTACGATGTGCCCAGGTCCATTGAGTATAAACCGTGAATCGTTCGTCAAGTTGTTCACGCCACTTGAGATCTACATAGTTGCGCTCATAGATCTTCATCAGGTTATCCTTGAAAAGGAGTGTTGAAAAAGTATTGATGATCGGATGAATAGGATCTTCAGGATTATACTGTTGAACATATCTTCCTCCTTCCAGTGTGATTCTTCTTTTTTGCGATCGATAATCTGCACGCAGTATTCCGGAAAAGACATCCCTGTCGAAAGCATAACGTGCGATCGGAGTGATCTCCAGTCTTGAGGTTCTGGGACGAGCATCCGGATTTAAAGAGTCACGCTTTACCCATCTTTTAAGATAGCCGATGCGGTAAATAAGGTTATAGCCCTCAACTGTATTGAATCCTCCAAAGGGAGTGTGAATCTGAAAATCCTCAGTCTTCGATATTGAATAACGGTCGCCGAGTAATAAATCCCATGGCTGAAATCCCTTGCTCTTTGAAGGCTTCAGCGAATCTCCCTCTTCTCTTTTCTTCTGAACGGTAGAGATGCTGTCTGAAACATGGTATCCACGCTCTTCTTCCTTTGTCAGCTTTGCAGGACGCATTTCCGTCCAGAACGTTGAATCTTTCTTGTACGCCAGTGAATCAACTTTATAGGATGTTTCTTCAATTACTTCAGGTTCTTTTTGTTCTTTCTTCTCCGCTTTCTCATACTCTTTCACAAGTTGATTCAATTCCTTTCGAGTCACATCTTTACCGGATTCAAGGCGCTGCTGAAGCTGCTGACCTTTCTTGCTGTATTTTTTCTCAATCTGCTTCGCCTGTTCTTTCTGAACTGTTTCATCAATCACTGTCATCTCCTGTGGAAGTGCGGGATTAAGAGTAATGGAATAATTCTTTACAGTAGCGAGGTAGTCCGCCACAAACTCAAAACCAAATACTCTTCCTTCAATGATAAACTTCTGCGATACCGGCAGCCATGCCTTGTCTTCGATAGGATTATAGATCGATTTAATATTGATCTTGATGCCCATTTTTGTAGCATTCAACTCCGCACTGTGAATGCTCCACCAGTCCTCCACGATATAGATGGTGCCATCAAAAACATTATCGCCCTTCGAGCGGGGTGTTACTTTTATTTTACTGATCTCATACGTCCTGTCTTTGAAAGATCCCAGGTATTCAAATTTGTAATATGAAAATGATTTTGGTGACAAGGGGGAAACAGTCTCTGCAATCTCAGGTTCGTACAAACTTCCAAACACATATGCATTCGGAGAGGAGTTGCGATTGTTTCCGTTCGTATAAACAGCGATTACCTTCTCTTCGAATTTATTGGGGCGTGTGTATTTGATCTCACTTACTGATTCTTGTATAAAAACCCTGTCCTTTGTGATGCCTTCCTTCTCCAGAGCTCTCTTGGCAATCCATGGATAATCGATCAGCTTGCCCTTTCCCTTTATGTAAACTTTTGCGGTATAGCTATCCAGTTGTTGGGTATGATACTTTGCCTTCGCGATGGCTTTGCGCATGATCGTGTAAGCCGGATCTTCCTTGCCCGCTTTGATCGTCACACTTTGCAATTGAATGACCTGCGTCTTCAGCGTAATGTTTATTTCAATGAATGCATCCTTTATGTCAACCGATTGACTCTGCGTTTCAAACCCCAGATAGTGAAAAACCAAATCATAATGACCATTGGCAAGAGCAACCTCATACTGACCCTGCGTATCACTAACCGCCCCAGAACCGGTTTGCTTAACATAGATCGTGGCAAAGGCAAGAGGAGCACCATCATCACCTTTGATGATACCACGAATTCCGCCTGCATCAGCGGCGAAACCAGAGACAAGCAAAAAGAGGACGATCAGTAATCTGTTCATTTCAGGGAAGACGCAAAGTAAGCTTTTGGAGTTGCCATTTGGTGCTACTTTACTTGTAAAAATTACGAAGCCTCAGCATTTGCTCGACCGGTTCAGGAACGAGATACCGGACTGACTTATTGCTTTGCAGGCATTGACGAATATAAGTTGCTGAAATATTCAGCAAGGGAGCATCTACCATTTTCACGTTCGGGTGACGTTTCAGATCAGAATTTGTTACATCCGGTCTAGGGTAAACATAAAGTCCGAATTCGTTCAATATATGCTCGTGATTTTTCCACTTTTCAAAATTCGTAAGGTTATCCTCACCGATGATCACTTTAAAAGTCTTGCCAGGATGTTTCTCCGTAAGGACAGCAAGTGTATCAACCGTATAGCTTGGTTTGGGAAGATGAAACTCAACGTCAGAAACTTCCAGCTTATAATTATCCGCGATCGCCGCTTTGATCAGATCATAACGGTCAAATTCATGTAGAAGACCTTTTGCTGGCTTGAAAGGATTTTGGGGAGAAACGACAAACCAGACTTTGGTAAGATCTGTATTCTCTGCCATGATATTGGCAATGATCATATGTCCCATGTGAATGGGATTAAATGAACCAAAGAAAAGACCGATTTTTTGAGAAGGGGTCATGGCACTAAAGATAGGAATTGTTATTCGTTGATCGCGGCGGCTTATCTGGCGAAAAAGGAAATGCTAACGAATAATTATTTCTTAAACTCGTCGTACAATCTCTGCGCTTCCGCTAAAGACTCTTTCAGATTTTCATTCACCAGCACTTTATCAAACTTGTCCTGAAAAGTCATCTCAAAAGATGCTTTGAAAAGACGGCGGGATATGCTGTCAGAACTTTCTGTGCTGCGGTCATTGAGCCTTTGTGCCAGGACTTCAAGAGAAGGAACTTTTACAAAAATGGCCAAGCCCTTATCTCCAAAATAATTCTTAAGACTGATACCACCCTTTACATCAACATCGAAGATCACATCTTTTCCCTCTGCCCAGATCCTGTCAATTTCAGATTTCAAAGTGCCGTAGAAATTACCCGCATACACTTCTTCCCACTCAATGAATTCATTGTCATCAATCTTCTTCTTGAATTCCTGCGGACTTAAGAAATGATAATCCTTTCCATCTTCTTCCACGCGACCCCGCTTGTCGCGGGTAGACGCAGAAATAGAAAAACCCAATCCAGGGTTTGTGCTAAGAAGATGTTTAACAATGGTTGTTTTTCCGGAACCGGAAGGAGCGGAGAAAATCAATGCCTTTCCCGCCATTATGAAATGTTTTGGGAGATCTGACTTTTAATCTTTGCTACCAGTTCATCCGGAGCATCTCCCCCACAGCATTTTGATTTTAGTAATTCCTTGATCGTCATGTCAAGGTGATAGGATTTAAAGCATGGCATGCAATTGTCCATGTGTGTTTTGAAGTACTCACGTTGTTCAGGAGAATCCTGTCCGTCAAGAATGAGTTGAAGCATCTCCATGCAGGAAGGCTTCTTTCCTGTTGTTGACACAAATGGATTGGTTGGTAGGCTCATGGCTTAAGAGTTTTTATAACCCATTGATTTGGCATATTCACTTAGCTTCTCTTTTAGTAATTGACGTGCGCGATGAAGACGGCTGCGAACTGTTCCAATTGGTATATCCAGAATTTTCGCCATCTCTTCATACTTAAACCCTTCCAGGTCACACAAAATAATTACTGTTCGAAAATCAACGTCCAATGCATTCAATGCATTGGAAATCTCATCCCCAATCATGTCTTTCAAAGCATCGACTCTGAGATCTGGTGTGATCTGACGGTCGACGTCATCTGAATTATAATACTGCTCTACCTCCTGGTAATCTACCTTGTTTGGCTCCTTGACCTTCTTGCGATAGTCATTAATGAAGCTGTTCTTCAAAATGCGGAACAGCCATGCCTTCGCGTTAGTTCCCTTTTGGAATGATTCTATGAAGCGGAAAGCCTTGAAATAGGTGTCCTGAACCAGGTCCTTGGCATCATCCCGGTCCAGTGTGAGCCGGTAGCCAAAATTGTACATGGAGTTGATATGGGGCAGAAATTCATGATTGAATATCTCCCGTTTCTCTATATCAGTATAGTGTTGACGTGCAACTTCCTCCTCCATAAGCTTCAAAATTAACAAAAGAGGACAGGTTGGAAGAAATTATTTTCAGATGATCCGATAATTCTTGTATTCCCCGATCCGGTAACCAAAAATGCTGCTGATGATGCGTTTCAGTCTTTCTCTGGGTGTAAATCTGTTCTTCGAAATATCATGATCAAATTTCCAGTTGAGTCTTCTGATTCTTTCATGCATGACCATCGGATGCACCCCTTTAAAGTGTTCCAAAGAATCGATCTGAGCATAATCGAAATCATCTGCTTTCGCTACATGGGTTTCGATCCACTGATCATCATGATAAAAATGACTGAAAGCTTTTTGCTTGCGCTGCATAGCACGCGGATCTCTCACCCAGCCATAATGATAAATCGTTGCATCAATTAATTTGACTTTCAGTTTTTCATTAGGCTTCTTCCTGAAACCCTGCGCATCACGATATGAGAAAATATTCTTGTTATTGCGCACTACTCTTATCTCTCTTCGATACCAGTTCCAGGAACTTCCCACATAATCATAAGATCCATAGAAATGCTTGTAGTGAAACAAAAGTCCCTCTACCGATTCATTGTTAATAAACTCAAGCATGGCTTTGCGGACTGCATCATGATACTGTTCATGCAATATCTCATCCGCCTGAATATAAAAGCACCAATCTGTATCCGGTGATATTGCAGAGAAAGCTTTATCTGTTTCAAGCGCAAGCACTCTTCCGCCCTCACGTGAATTTTCATCCCAAACTGTTTCAATGATTTTTATTTTCGGAGAGCCAATACTCTTAATCAGATCAAGCGTTCCATCATTGGAGTTCCCAACGGCCACCACAAATTCATCGCAGAGCGGCAGCACGGAAGTGATCGCCTCTATAACAGGGTAATCATACGTAACTGCATTTCGCACAATGGTGAAGCCGCTTACTTTCATAGCTGTTCTTAATAGCCGCCGGAGGACAAACTATCGTTTCGGTTTAGCAACCGTGGCAAACTGTAAATATCTGATATCGTTGAAAAGGCCCAATGATAAAATAATCAAAGGCCAGGGCTTAATTGATTTCGTGGGATTAATTCCCTCATGAACGATGATCTCATAGTTTAGATTCTCGTACATCTTCCTGATGCTGTTAATCGTAAAGAAACGAAAGTGAGTAAAATCCATAATTCCCTGATCCGCATAATCCCAGTTCTTTCTGAACATCAGATCAAAAAAGTTTCTGAAGTAGCGGATGTTGGGAAGTGAGCTGATCACGATTCCTTCAGATGTCATTTTCGATTTAAGTTTCTCAAGAACAATGTAAGGATCTGTAAGATGCTCCAGCACATCATTGCACACCACCACATCAAAATAATTAGAAGGAAGCTGATCGATGATCACACCGATGTCGCCACAAAAAACCTTATCGAGTTGTTTTTCAGCAACAGCCGCATGCTCCTGCTGATATTCCACGCCCCACACTTCAGCGTTCTTGTCTTTTTTAAGGAAGGCACCGAAGTTTCCTTCTCCACAGCCGATTTCCAACACCTTTTTAACAGCTGAGGGAATGTATTTCAGCATTTCAGGACGAATGCCCTGATAATAATCATCCCGTTTTAAAGTAAGATCAGCCATTATGGAGTGTTTTTCTTCTTCCTGAATTGAAAATAACTTTTCAATTTATTAATAAAGTTATTCTCCGGCACAGACAATTTATAAATAGCCTGCTTGGTGATGCTGTACTTCATAAAAATTTCATCCCGCTCCTCAAAGGCTGATTTTCCAAGCTTGTCGTACAGCTCACCTTTTCCAACAGGCTTGGTGTGTTTCGCAACCAGCAAATCAAAAACTGCAATGCTCTTCTCTCCGAATTTCTTCCGGATCATTTCACCCCACAATATATCAATGCCCCACCCCGATTTATTAAGATTAAAAGTCGGAAGCAGTTCCTCCACAGCTTTTCGATGCATGGCAGGACACATCAGTTCTACCGACGATAGGTAACGAATGCCTGAAAGATTCTTCCTCCTCAGCACCTTCCAGCTTTTAAATGAATCTCTTGACAATACCGGCTGACTCATCATTAACTGATATTCTGTCATCCATTCAAAAAGCAATTCGATGTCCCTCTTCGTGATTTCGATATCATCATCAACAAAGAAGAAATATTCATAACGGGAAAGAAGATCAGGATTCTGAACAAAGAGATTCTGAATCATCACCCATTTGAAATCGAGTAATTTATATAATGAGTAGTTTGGATCAGACTCAGAGATCTTTGGATGAGTGATCTCAGAATGATAAAAAAGTAATGCTACATCAAATTGTCGATCGGCATTGCTGAAAATCCAATCACTGTGCAGTGACTTGTTTCCATAAGGAATAACAACCAGATTCCGGGTATTTGTCAATTTTGGAATTGAGGCCGAAGTACTGTCGATGGAACAGATTTCTCAATGCCATTCTCACACCTTCTGAGATTCTCATGAATCGTCTTCAGAAGTATCGCATCATTGATCGGCAATTGCTTGCGTGAATTTTCAGGATGGAAAAGATGATAACCATAAGCTACAAACTTCACATGCTTTCTTCTGACTCCAAGCTTGCTCATTCTTACCGCAAACTCCGAATCCTCACGTCCCCAACCCACAAAGTCTTCATTGAATCCATTGATCGTAAATACATCCTCTCTCCAGAAAGAAAGATTTGCTCCTCTTACATTCATGTGTCCTTTTCTGAAATAAGAGAATATGTGTGAAAGCAGGTTGCTCTCCAAAGCATTGAGTCGGTTACCGATTCCGGAAGAAAGAAAGCCCACATGCATCGCGCGCTCACGAAGCATGCTTTCAGTACGTTTTTGTAACAGAAGAACTCTTGATCCCTGGATGAACTGTCCTTTCCATGCATGGGACTTATGGCCCTTAACAAAGTTCTCAGGAAGAACCATATCACCATCGATCATGATGATGTATTCAAATTTAGACATCGCAATCGCTTTGTTGCGGATAGCAGAAAGCCTGAAACCAGAATCTTCATGCCAGCAATGAATAAGAGGTATCGGAAAAATAGTCTGATAGAAATCAATGATCTGCCGGGTGTCTTCGCCTGAACCATCATCCGCAATGATAACTTCATCCGGCATGGAGGTTTGATTCAGAACACTTAACAATACCAGCTCAAGGGCATCCTTCCGGTTATAAGTAGTAATGATCAGCGTAGTCCTGAGATGACGGTTTGCTTCATGAAGCTTTGAGTATTTATAAAAGGTATAATTCGTGTTGGAAAGAGAGATCATGGCTCCTTCAAATCCGCCGAAGACTCCCCTCTTGATAAAGAAATTAAAGATAAAGGTGTAGAACGTTTTATAGAAGATCTTAAAAGATGAACTCTTAAGGGTGAATCGCTTCTCCTTTGCAAAAATATCTGAGTAAGACTGCACTTTCGTTAAAAACTCCGCCGCATTCTCGTACGCCTCGTGCATCAAATCACCCCGCAGGTGCATAACATTTACATTTTTCTTCAGGATAACTTTATCATGTGGATTGTCTCCGCCCCAATTCCCCAGCTTCCTATTCCACAATCTAAGTTTCCTATCCGGATACCATGCACTTAATTTCATCCAACGGCCTGCATAGCTGGATAAGCGGTTCATTTCATATGCTTCTGCCGGCCAAAGCTTTTTCGCAAATAGAATTGAGTTCGTTAATTCAGGAGAGAGGTACTCATCCGCATCAAGTGACAGCACGTGATCATAGGTTGCTGCTGCCAGTGCGAAATTCTTCTGCTGGATGTGGCCTTCAAAGGGATGCTCAATAAAGCGAACGCCTTTCTCAAGACATATTTTCTTGGTGAGATCCTTGGAATAAGAGTCGACCACCACAATCTCATCCGCCACGGGTAAGACCGAATCAATGCAGCGAAGAATATTCTTCTCTTCATTGTAGGTAATAATGACAACACTGATCTTAACCATCGTGCAAAATTAAAGATAAAGATTGATTTTGAGATGAACACCGCTTCCGGAGGGCCTTAAAACAAGAAACCCCTGCAAAAAGCAAGGGTTTCTGTTTGATTAGCGACTGGCAACCAGTCCCATCGATTTGACCAGGCTGATGAACTCTGCCTGATATCCCTGAGGATCCTCTCCCTTGGAGGCGCTTGCCAGCTGCAAAACTTTATCATAAGAAAATCCTTTTACGAATTCAGATTCGCGAAGCAGCATTCCGAAAGCCGCAACAGAGGCCGACCAGCGGAAATCATCTGATGTTTTTGTCAGGGCAATGTTTGCATCCATGACTGGATGAGTGATCAGCTTGCTGACATCTCCATCCGGTTTTTTGTAACGAAGTTTGATGGTCATTATTTCATCTGATGCATTCGCAGAAGCGTTGACACTTGTCTTCTGATATTTCAGATCATCAATTTTATAGAAATCACTTTCCACACCAGTTGGAATGATCTCATAAAGAGCGGTGACGGTATGTCCAGAACCTAACTCACCCGCATCCTTCTTATCGTTATTAAAGTCTTCACTCTTCAGCATACGATTCTCATATCCGATAAGCCGATACGCCTGGACTTTGGCAGGATTAAATTCTACCTGAAGCTTCACATCCTTTGCAATGGTGAACATCGTTCCACCAAATTCATTCACCAGAACTTTTTGTGCTTCCAGGATATTATCGATGTAAGCATAGTTGCCATTTCCTTTATCTGCCAGTATTTCCATCTTGGAATCTTTATAGTTTCCCATACCGAATCCCAGAACAGTCAGAAAAATTCCATCATTCCTTTTCTGTTCAATCAGGCGCTCCATTCCTCCGTTGCTGGATTCTCCAACATTGAAGTCTCCATCAGTTGCCAGGATAACGCGGTTGTTACCTTCCTTACGAAAGTTCTCTTTCGCAACAGCATAAGCAAGATTGATCCCTGCTCCACCGGCAGTAGAACCACCCGATTGAAGTTTGTCAAGTGCTTCAAGGATTGTCTTCTTGTCAGCACCGGAAGTGGAAGGCAATACAAGTCCCGCTGCTCCGGCATACACAACGATGGCTACATGATCCTGTTCACGTAATTGTTCCACCAGTAATTTGAAAGATGCTTTCAACAAAGGAAGCTTGTTTACGTCACTCATTGAACCCGAGACATCAATCAAAAAGACAAGATTGGATGCAGGAAGATTATCAGTAGGAATTTTCTTTCCCTGAAGACCAATGTGTACCAGCTTATGCTTGAGGTTCCATGGAGCAGTTGAAATTTCAGTGTAGACTGAAAAAGGATCATCATTGGTGGGCTGCTTGTAATTATAATCGAAATAGTTCACCATCTCTTCAATGCGCACTGCATCTACCGGAGGACGTGAACCATTTTGAATAAAGCGTCTCATGTTGCTATAGGATGCCGCATCAACATCGATGGAAAAAGTAGAAAGAGGATTCTTCAGTGCACCATGAAAAATATTTTCATTGATACCAGTATAATCTTCGGTATTGAAAGATGGTTGCTGCTCGTAGTCATCTCTTGACACTGCATTCGGAGAAGAGGCAACAGAATATCCATAAACCATTTTGCGCATCTCTACCGCGCCTCCAGTTACCACGATTTCCTCCAGTTGCCGTATATCAGTATTGAGAGACACGTTCACAATATTGGATATGCCCAGCTCTATTTCCTGCGATTTATATCCAATAAAAGAAAATACAAGCTTCCCACCTTTGGCAGGAACCTCAAGAGAGTAATGTCCATTGCTATCGGTAACGGTTCCCCTGGTTGTACCTTTTAGAACTATATTAACGGCAGGCAGGGGACTCGCATCGTCAGAAGCGATGACATTTCCGGTAATGGTTCTGGTCTGAGCCTGCGCCATTACTGAGACGAATAGGACTATTAAAACGAGCATCCATTTCTTTTTCATAACGATTGTGTTTTTGTTTTAATGAAGATGCGGTCCGCTTCTTTTTTCCATAAGACTTTTAAAAAAATTATCTTGAGGGGTGTTTTTGCGAAAAGCTTCCAACGGGAAAACAGATGACGAGCTCCTGAATCTGTATCAGACGACCAGTGACCTGGAATGGCTAAGCGTACTATACATGAGATATACGTCCATGGTATATGGTGTGTGCCTGAAATACCTGAAGGATCGTGAGGAATCGAAAGATGCCGTGATGCAGATCCACGAAAAGCTGATCGCCAGCCTGCTGAACCACAAAGTCCTCAATTTTAAAAGCTGGCTGTATGTAAATGCCCGCAATCACTGTCTGATGCAGATTCGCTCAAAAAAGGGCAAAATCATGGAAGAAATTTCACCTTTCCTTATGGAAAATGGCCTGGAGGAGCATCCTGATGAGGGAACGGAATTGGAACAGAATATCAGCAAGCTTGAAAAATGCATTCAAACCCTGATGGGTGAGCAGCAACAATGCGTGAGGCTGTTTTACCTGCAGGAGAAGTGTTATAAAGACATTGCGGAAGAAACGCGCTTTGATCTGAATCAGGTGAAGAGTTATATTCAAAATGGCAAACGGAATCTGAAGATCTGTATGGAAAGTAATGACTGATCATCAAGACGATATTGAACGCTATCACAATGGATCCATGGGATCTGCTGAACGCCATGCGCTGGAGAAAAAATCATTGAGCGATCCGTTTCTCAAAGATGCTTTGGAAGGAGCCGAATCCATTTCCGCTGAAGATTTTTCTGCTGATGTCCGATCGATGCATGAGAAAATAGAAGGCAAAAGATCAGTCACATGGATGTCACCGCTGAGAATCGCTGCGGGCATTATCTTATTTATGGGTGTTGGATCCATGATCTACTTCCTGAATCTTTCTGATCCATCGCAACTTGCTTTCGAAGATGCAAAGCAGGCTGCCTCATATGATTCTACAAGCATCCCTAAAGATTCAGCCGACAATCTACTCACACTCGCAAAGCCTGAAGAGTCGGAAGCCGATCAGGAAAAAGAAATTTCACCAAAAAATTCATCATCACTAAAAAAAGAGAGGTCCAAAGAGCTACCCGCACCAGTGGTAAGTTCAGCACCGGATACAAAATCTATAGGAAGCATTAAGGATGAACCAATAGCAGAAAGTAAAATTGAAGAAATAATAGTAGCTGAAGAACGCGAAGTAGCGACTGAAGAGAAGTCTTCAGGTGCAGGCGCCAAAAGAGATATGTCCTTGACAAAGTCTGAGAAACTAAAAGCCAGCTATGCTGCTGACGATGCTGACAACGCCAAAAAAATATCAGGCAAGGTTGTTTCCTCTGAAGATGGGTCTGCTATTCCGGGAGTCAATGTAATGGTGAAAAACAGTAAGACCGGAACAGTTACAGACTCCGAAGGAAATTTCCAGCTTAAAACAGAAGTGGCTAATCCCGAGCTTATCTTCTCATTCATTGGGATGCATACCGTTCAGGCAAAAGCAAAGGACAGCGACCCGTTAAAGATCGTAATGAATGAAGATGTTTCTCAACTGAGCGAAGTGGTGGTTACAGGTGTATCAACAAAAGAGTCAGAGAACCCTGTCATTAAAACAGCTTCTCCGGAAGGAGGTATCAAAGCATATAATAAATATCTCGAAGACAGTGTGCGGTATCCCCGTCAGGCACTTGCACAGCAGATCAAAGGCAGAGTGATCGTACAATTCAGCATTGACCCTAACGGAGTCCTCTCAGACTTCAACGTTATCAAAAAGCTGGGTTACGGCTGTGACGAAGAAGTACTTCGTCTGGTAAAGGAAGGCCCGAAGTGGACCCCCAATACTCTTGACGATGTTGCCGTTGAAACCCTCGTGAAAGTGCGGGTGAAGTTTGATCCCAAAAAAGCCAGGTAATCTAAACTACCTTCTTGCGGATCAGCTTTGCATAGGTGCGACTGACCGGAAAACTTTTCCCGCTTTGCATTTTCACAACCATTCCACCATTAAAGTGCCGCTCAATTTCCTTGAGATAGTTAAGATTGATAATCGTGGAGCGATGAACACGGATAAATGTATCCGGATCCATGATCTCTTCAAGCTTTCCAATTCCTGAAGAACTTACAAATTGATCATTCTTGGTAGTGATGACAGTATAATCACCTGAAGCTTCGAGATAAACGATCTCCTCCACCGGAAGATTGAAAAGCTTTTCTGATTTCTGAACAAAGATGTGAGACTCAAAACTCTTTCCTTCAGACTTAAAGCTCCTCAGAAGTTCTTCAAGATTACCCTGTTCGCTGGTCTTGCGTTTCATCGCACGGTTTACAGCAAGCCGGAATCTTTCTTCATCCAATGGTTTTAACAGATAGTCAACAGCGTTTTTCTCAAAAGCCTTGATAGCATATTGGTCGTAGGCCGTTGTGAAAATGATATAAGGTTCATGATCAATTTCTTCCAGCACATCAAAACCTGTCATGCCGGGCATTTGGACATCGAGGAAAATAAGATCAGGCTTTAGCTTGTTAATCTTTTCAACTGCTTCATTTCCTTTTGAACATTCTCCAATGATCTCTATATCCGGAAACCCTTCCAGGTACTCGTGAAGAAGTTCGCGCGCAAGCTTTTCATCATCAATAATTAAACACGTTGTATTCATAACAGTTGATTTTCGTATTGGGTTGGCATTACTTCTCCGTTTTTACTAAGCGGCTCATGGATAGGGATTGAAAAGCTGACGGAGTAACCGTACTCAGTAGACTTAACTTTCAATCCGGCAAAATGACCATAATAACTCTTGAGTCTTAAGTCTGTATTCTTCATTCCCACTCCACCTGCACTTCCATCCATAACTTTCTTTGCATGAATGCCCAGTCCATCATCGCGTACTTCAAAAAACACAGCGCCGGCAACATGCTTTACGATCAGGTTAATCGTTCCGCCATCTTCCTTTGGACCAATACCATACTTCACTGAATTTTCAACAAGAGGTTGTAAGATCATCGGCGGAATGCTAAGGCTCAGGCACGACGCATCAATTTGCTTCTGAAATTTAAGACGATCACCAAAACGTACTTGCTGAATGCGTATGTAATTTTCAATGAAGTCAATCTCATGAAGAAGCTGAACCATCTTACCGCTGTGAGAATCGAGCGCATATCTGAAAATATCAGAAAGCTGCGTGATCACTTTTCTTGCCTGGTCCTTGCTGGAATGAATCAATGTTGAAATGGAATTCAAAGTATTAAATAAGAAATGAGGATTGATCTGTGATTTGAGAAGTGATATCTGCATTTCCTTGTTCTTTAATGCGAGCTCACTTTTTTCCTTTTCTTCTTTCTGCAATCCCTGGAAATAACGGATGACATAATAAATACCGACGGTGATGATATACTGATCATAGAATCTGAGGGCATCCCAGTTAAGGAGTTCCACCATAAACTCTTTCCAGTTTTCATAATAAACGAGTCCATCAACATAATCTGTGAAATAATAGGAAAGGGTTCCCATCACCATAAAAAATGATGCAATGCCCACTCCGTGTCCAATGAGCTGAATCACGCCCTTGAATCGAAACAGAAAATGCGTCCATAGGAAAATGAGAAGAATTAAAGCACAGAGACATTCCCATAAGTAAAAACCATTCCACAGCACATACGGGAAGGGTCTTTTGAGCTTCCACTCAAAAAAAGTGCTGACCGCGAAATTGATCAGATACCAGACGCAGATAAGCAAATACGCCCTTTTCCAGATTTTAGGAATGTTATCAAACCACTTCAAAGTCTTTAAATCAGGTAGATCAGAAAGATGTAAACTCCAGTATAAAATTAGAGAATTGAATGAATTGGCCGTCAAATCGCGAATTATGGAGTTAAAGCGATGTTTTAGTCGTTAAACGGTCTGAAAAGAGAATGATTCAAACTGTTAACTTTAACCCCGGTACCTCACCAAATAATCTGGATGCGTCTTGTCATAATAGTATGGTTAGCATTTATTGTTTGCTTTTCCGCACAGGGTCAGAATCTGACGATCTCTGCTAAAGTTCTGGATAAAGAAACCAAAGAGCCCCTTCCCTTTGCATCGGTAGGAATTAAAGGCAAGCCGATTGGTACCATCACCAATTTATCCGGTGAGTTCGATTTTCACTTCCCGGAGGAATACCGCAGCGAGTCCTTTGTCATCAGCATGCTCGGCTATGAAAATTATGACGTGCCTGCATCAACACTGGCAGGCCAAAAAGATATTGAGATCCTGATGCTGAAGTCTACAACTATCCTGAATACGGTGGTGATCTCTGATTCATTGCAGGGTGGAGATATCTTACGGATTGCATTGAGAAGAATTGATCAGAACTATCCCGATGGTCCGTTTCTGCTGGATGGATTCTATCGTGATCTTAAAAAAGTCGGAGGCACGTATGTTTCTCTTCTCGAAGCCGCCATCAAGATCTATGATGATAACTACCAGCAGCCAAGAAATAAATCAAAATTACGCGAGAGGGTCTCATTACAGGAAGTGAGAAGAAGCTTAGGCTACTCCAATAAATTCACAACCTATTTCGATCAGGATAATCTGCTGGAAGTTCTCTTGCTCAACAACGACGTTCGCTATCGTCTCTTTCCTGAAGAAGAATTCTTTTTCAGCAACCTCCACCGTGAGACCGACTCTTATTACAACGGCCATGAGATTTTTGTAGTGTCACACATGAATGAATTCAAACTGAAGCTCTACATCGACAAAAAGAGTTTCGGGATCATTCGCGTTGAGTATGAAAACAATATCCCGGAAGACCTTGGCAAGAAAAGAGGATTGATCAGAAGATTCGAAAGCATCAAAAGAATTGTTGACTTCAAGTATTTCGAAGGAAAGTTTTTTCTCAACTACCTGACCATCGATTATAAATTGAATTGGTATGATCCTGAATCAAACAAACTTAAGTTCGAAACAGAGCTTCAGCAACAGCTTCTGATCAATCATGTCTATGCAGAACCTGAAGAAAAAATTGCCATCACACAAAGGATGAGAAGCTACGGCCTTCAGTATCAGGATCAGCCTTACAATAAAAAATTCTGGGACAACTATAACGTCATCAAGGAAAGCCCTCTCGATAAAAAGATCGTTACCGATCTTGAGAGAGAAGGACCGCTTGAAAGACAGTTCGAAAAAAAGTAGTTTTCCTTTATCCATCCCTTTAACTTTTTCGTTTGTTTTCTGATCCCGATAACCATTAGTATTCTCAGGACTATCAGGACATTTTGACATTTCTGATAGTTATCCGAGGGGAAAAAGAGCAAATTCGAAAAGTCAAAAACCTAATAATTTGCTCAGTTGCACACTTTTTTGAGCGTGCACCAGCGTTTCCAGCATCAATTCAAAGAAAATCATTCAAAAGCACGGTCGACCCACGGTCACCCCACAGTCACCCCACGGTCACCCCCCCCTGTTTTATCCGATAAGACTCTGAGAAGAGATGGGAAAAACTCAGATAAAACACTGGGAAAGATGGCTTTAAACACTTAAAAATTAAGTTTTAAGGATTGCTCAACAATCATAGAGATTCAGATGACACCCACTCCACAAAAGGAGAAATGATGTCAGGATGGCACTGGTAAGGTTATGTTAAATGGGAATATTCAGAGCCCGGAAGCTTCGCGCAATAGTTCCTCTTTATCAATCGGAACTACACCCTCCTGCTGACAAACCAATCCCCCACCGAGATTAGAAAGTGCAGCAATCTTTTCAGGACTTAATTGCAATGCAACGCAGAGTGCAGCAATACTGATAACGGTATCTCCCGCCCCGGAGACATCTGCAATAGAACGTTTATGAGCCTTAAGCTTTAGCGTCTGATCTTTATAAACTATGAAAACACCATGCTCTGATAACGTAAGCATCACGCCCTCAACTCCAAGCTTCTTCCTGACCTGCTCCACTGCATGATGAATGGATGATTCTTCTCTGGCATCAATATCAACTTTCAATCCCTCGCGAAGTTCTTTGAGATTCGGTTTGAACAATGTGACATTATTATAATGCAGGAAGTTTCTCTTCTTGGGGTCTACGACTGTTGGAATGTTCTTTGACTTCGCCAGCTTCACAACAGCATCAATCATTTTCGGAGTGATCACGCCTTTGTCGTAGTCTTCAAAGATGACTACCTGACAGTTCACGATCAGCTTATTGATTCTTTCAAGCAGTGCAGCCTCTTCTTTATCGGTAGCAACGGCATCCGACTCTTCATCAATTCTTACAACATGCTGATGAGCAGCAATCACTCTGGTCTTTACTGTAGTCGGACGGGTTGAGCTCTTCACAATTCCTTCCTTGCTCATTCCCTTCTCATCCAGCAGATCCAGAAGCTTTTTTCCATTGTCGTCATCACCGATCAACGAACAAAGAATTGGCTTTGCACCCAGGGCAAGGATGTTCAGACCAACATTCGCTGCACCACCCAGACGATAGTCTCTCTTTACAACATTAATAATAGGAACAGGAGCCTCCGGAGAAATTCTCTCCACAGCACCCCAGGTATAGGCATCCACCATCACGTCACCTATGATGAGGACATTAAGATTATTAAAACCGGAAAAGATATCAGGCCACGACTGCATGTGATGCGCGCGTTTCTTTTAATCCTGAAAGTGTCTCTTTTAAACGTTTCATGGCTTCAGTCAGATCCTTTTCAGAAGCAGCATACGATATGCGAACACAGTTCGGGTCACCAAAAGCTCCACCAGGAACCAGTGACACGTGTGCTTTCTCCAAAAGATAAAGGCACAGATCATCACCATTCTTAATGGTTTGTTGTCCATCCGATTTTCCAAAATAGAAACTTACATCAGGGAAGAAGTAAAAAGCTCCCTGTGGATAATTTGCTTTCACCCCCGGAATATCTTTCAGCAAAGCATAAACAATATCTCTGCGCTTGCGATACTCTTCTACCATTTTATTGGTTGGTGTGATGTCGCCTGTGATAGCTGCAAAGGCAGCGCGCTGTGAGATAGAGCTGTTAGCAGATGTAAGCTGACCCTGCATCTTGTTGGCGCCATCAGCGATCCACTTCGGAGCAGCGATGTATCCCACTCTCCATCCTGTCATCGCATATCCCTTAGCAAAACCATTGACGGTGATCGTGCGCTCAAACATCCCCGGAAGGGAAGCAATGCTCAACTGATCACCACTGAAATTAATATGTTCATAGATCTCATCGGCAATGATGAGAAGTCCCTGATGCTTCAATACCACCTGGGCAATGGACTCAAGTTCCTTCTTTGAAAAAACTGAACCGGTAGGATTACAAGGCGATGAAAAAATGATAGCCTTCGTTTTGCTAGTGATTGCTTTTTCGAGTTGGTCAGCCGTTACCTTAAAATCATTTTCAATTCCTCCCTTTACGGTTACCGGTACACCTTCTGCCAAACGTACAATAGCATCATAACTTACCCAGTAAGGAGAGAATACAACCACTTCATCACCAGGATTGATCAGTGAGAACATGACATTGGCAATGGATTGTTTAGCTCCATTGGATACGACAATATTCTCTGCTTTATAAGGAACATTATTTTCCTTCTGATACTTGGCCGCGATGGCCTCACGCAGATCCTGATAACCCGCTACCGGAGGATAGGCGAAATACTTTCCATCATCAATTGCTTTCTTGGCTGCTTCACAGATATGAAGCGGAGTTTTAAAATCCGGTTCACCCAGACTCAGGTTGATAACATCAATGCCTCTGGATTTATACTCCCGGGCTTTGGCTGCCATGGCAAGTGTTGCTGATTCTTCAATGGATTCGATGCGGCGGGAAAGTTGATTCATGGCAAAAGAAAGGCATTATGTGAGCCGCAAAGAACGCAAATAAGAATGAGGAATTAAAGAATGAAAAATTGAAAGAATGCTGACGCTAACAGCAGATCTGCAAACGTTAGCTGAACAGTATGCGTGAGGTAATGCTGCGACCGAGGGTAATTTCATCTGCATACTCAAGATCTCCACCCATGGGAATACCTCTTGCGATGGATGTGATCTTAACCGGATACTCTTTTAATTTCCGGTGAAGATAAAACGCCGTTGTATCTCCCTCCAGTGTCGGGCTGATGGCCAGAATGATCTCTTTGATTTCCACTGACGGATGTGACAGACGGGTGATCAGTGAGTCGATCGTTAATTCCGAAGGGCCAACTCCCTGCATAGGAGAAATGATTCCACCTAAAACATGATATACACCCCTGTATTGAGCGGTGTTCTCAATGGCCATGACATCACGGCTTTCCTCCACGATGCATAAAATAGTTTTATCCCTGCGGTGGCTGGTGCAGATCGAGCATTCATCACTATCCGAGATCGAATGACACGTCTTGCAGAATTTGATGTTGGATCTGAGCTTATTTAATGATTCTGTCAGCGCCAAGGTCTTGTTCTCATTTTCTTTAACAAGATGAAGCACCAGGCGCAAGGCAGTTTTCTTTCCAATGCCCGGCAGCTTGGCTATTTCATTAACAGCATCTTCAATAAGTTTTGAGGGATATTCCAAAATGTCAAAAAGTAAAAATTAAGAAAACTGATCGATCAAAGAATCTTTGCATCGATCCCCGCTTCACAAATCCCATCCCGCATAGGCTTGAGCTCTTCAAACAAACCTGTCTTCACTGCACACTTGCCTTTATAGTGAATGAGCATTGTGCATTGCTCCGCTTGTTCTGCGGTATGCTTGCAAACTCTCATCAACGTATTGATCACATGTTCGAAGGTATTGACATCATCATTAAAGACAACAAGGTCCTTAACGTCAATCTCTTCTTCCAGCACCTCAACTGCTTTCTCCTCTTTATATGCCGGCTTCACAACTTTTCCCATCGGTGGATGTACAATTAGTTTGCGATACTGGTTCCAAAAGTAAAAAATTTTAACAAGTTTGCCCCCTCAAATCGCTATGAGTCCATATCTCGTCCTTTCCATCATCCTGGTTTACTTCACGGCCCTTATTATTATATCTATCATTACCTCCAAAGGCGCCACTACAGATACATTTTTCACGGCCAACCGCCAATCTCCCTGGTATCTGGTCGCGTTTGGAATGATCGGCTCCTCCCTTTCGGGAATCACGTTTGTTTCCGTTCCCGGAAATGTCGGCAAGGTCGGCTTCTCCTATTTTCAGGTGGTGCTGGGATATATCGTTGGATATACCGTGATCATGACCATCCTGATGCCATTATATTATAGACTCAATCTTGTTTCCATCTATACTTACCTCGAACAACGCTTTGATAAGTGGGCTTACCGCACCGGCGCTTTCTTTTTCCTGCTTTCGCGAACGATGGGCTCAGCGTTACGACTCTGCCTTTCCGCTACCGTACTGCAACTATTCCTTTTCGATGCATGGAATGTTCCGTTCTACGTAACAGTTGCCATCACCATCTTCCTGATCTGGATCTATACATTTAAAGGTGGCATCAAAACCATTGTGTGGACCGATGCCTTTCAGACTATTTTTCTGGTGTCAGCCGTTGTGATCAGTGTCTACCTGATCTCCCAAAGACTTGGCTTGTCATTAGGTGAGATGATCTCAACCGTCAGCAACAGTGATTATTCAAAGATCTTTTTCTTTGATGATGTCAACAGCACCTTATTCTTTCCTAAACAGTTTCTGGCGGGAGCTTTCATTGCCATTGCCATGACAGGACTTGACCAGGATCTGATGCAAAAGAATCTTACCTGCAAAAATCTTGGCGAAGCACAGAAGAACATGTTCTGGCTTACCGTCTCCATTGTCATTGTGAATCTGTTATTCCTGACGCTCGGTGCGCTGCTTTACATTTACAGCAACACGAAAGGTCTTGCCATCCCTGAATTCACCGATGAATTGTATCCAAGACTTGCATTGAATGAATTCGGATTGCTGGCGGGTATATTCTTTCTGCTTGGAATTATTGCCTCCTCTTATGCGAGTGCCGATTCAGCACTTGCATCCCTGACAACGTCTTTCTGCATTGACTTTCTTGATTTTAAAAACAAGCCAGAAGTTGTCAAGAAGAAACAGAAGAACAGAGTGCATCTTGCCTTCTCGCTGATCTTCCTGGTCATCATTCTGATCTCAAAAGAACTCAACCAGCGATCACTGATCGATACCGTTCTATTGGTAGCAGGCTATACCTATGGTCCGTTGTTAGGATTGTTTGTATTCGGACTTTATACTTCACGCCAGGTGAAAGGCATTGCAGTACCGGTTGTGTGTGTCATTGCTCCGCTGATTTCCTATTGGATCAGCTCGCATTCCACTCAATGGTTTTCAGGATACAAGATCGGAAGTGAAGTGTTGATCATGAATGGTGCCATTACATTTGCACTGCTGTGGTCAATATCGAAGAAAGGCCTATCAGATTTTAAGCACGCCTGATCTTAACCCTGTACATTCTTCACATCAGTTCCTTCGCCGGATCCCACAATCTGTTTTCAAAGTCCTGCACTTTGTCTTTGACAACCTTTACTCCTTCTTTTTCAAGACTCTTCTGCATAGAGCTTGGTGGCCGGAAGTGATGCTTACCCGTCAGTAATCCCTGACTGTTGACGACGCGATGAGCAGGAACCTTCTTCTCTGAATGAGCGGCATTCATTGCCCATCCCACCATGCGTGCACTCATTCCTGTTCCGAGATATCGCGCAATCGCTCCATAGCTGGTGACTCTTCCTTTCGGAATAAGCTTCGCTACTTCGAAAACATCTTCAAAAAAATTATGTCGCTTCGGTGTTTTTTTGCTGGTCGCCATGAATAAATGCCAAATTGTATATGAAAGATAGCTTTTATCTAAAATATAGTAAGCGATCCACCCTCATGGTTTATTTTTGCGAAACCTAGATCTGGCTGCATGCGAGTTGTTCTGTTATTTTTATTTCTCTCAGGAGCGTTGAGCCTTGTCGCACAGCAACTGGTCTTCCCAAGTCAGTCAGGCTGGACACAGCTGGAAGAAGGAAAAGAATTTTCATTCACTGTTGGGTTAACGGACAACAGCAAAGTGGTAAGATTTTCTCTTGACGGAGGAAACGATCTCGGGATGCAGCTTGACTCGATCGGGCATTTCACATGGACACCTTCATATGATCTTGTTGATCGTCTTGCAAAGCAAAAAGAGATCAGTGTTATTTTTCAGGCAGAACTTAAAGATGGAAAGCGAACACGCCATGCTGTTAATTTCTTTGTAACGCATGTCAACCGGCCACCGGTAGTAGGTGACCTTCCCACTTTTTATGTAAAGCAGAATACTTCTTCCAAATATCAGATCCCTGCAGATTATGTTCACGATCCGGATGGAGATCCCGTTATTTTCAAGGCACGTGAGTCGGTAATGCCGGAGGGTGCGGTCATGACATCATTGGGACAGATCACCTGGACACCTTCGCGAACACAATTCAACAGTCTTCGCACTACACCATTGGATATAGAGTTTATAGTTCAGGATCAGCCTGACAAGGCAGAGACCATTGGCAAGATCCGTGTGGGTCAGACACAACTTGATCTTCCCCCTGAACTTTTGCTGGTTCCGGCAGATACTCTTTGGACCATCAAAGAAAATGAAGGGATCAATCTCAAGATCTATGTTTCCGATCCCAACGGTGATGACAATATTGATCAGGTTGATTTCATCAGCTCAAATGTAAAAGTGCCGAAGAGTGCGTTGAAAGAAAATTCCAAAGTACAGCGCGAATTCACCTGGTCTCCAGGTTACGATTTCGTTGATGAAGCAGAAAAGAAAGTTGAAGTGCTGTTAACATTCTTTGCATTCGACAAAAGCAGCAACCGTGTTCAAAGAAAAATTCGGGTGATCGTGATCGATGCTGAGAATATTGAAGAAAAAGACAAGATTCTGTATCAAAAATATTTCAACACGCTGGCGGCCACCAAGAATCTGATCGATTTACTGGATCAGAATAATGAAAAGCTTGAGGGAACGTTCAACCGTGCCAAGAAAGGAAAGAAGAAGAGAACGATTCTTACGGCTTCCCTTGGAGCAGTGACGGGTATTTCGCCATTGGTATTAAATTCCGATGGATCGAAGGGGGTTTCAGTCGTGGGAGGAACATCTGTTCTTACATTGAATTCATTGGAAGCAGGGCAAGTAATCGGCCGCTCTGCAGGAGAATATCAGAATCGCATCAAGACCAATCGTGATCTGAGAACACAGCTTCAGCTGAAAGGAAATTTCTTTGCAAGAAAGTATGCATTGAAATCTATTCGCAGAGTTTCAGAGTTTGAGTTTGACAGAGATGAATTAGTAAGATTGCTCAACACAGATCAATTGACAACATTGGAATTATCCGCCAGGCCACAGGGCGTGCCAACAGAAAAAGAATTGAAGAAGACCTTCACCGATTTGGGGGACGAGAATTAACGATCCGGTTACATTTTTTAAGCAGTCATGGATAAAGAGTCCTACAAAGAAAAAAATGACTGTGAACAAGTTCTTGTTATTCATTTTCCTTGCCGTGATCGCATGTTCGGAAGATACACCTCCACCGGTAGTTCCAGCACCTTTACCTGCACCTACACCACCAATAACTCCGATTCCTCCCGCATCACCTGTTAATGTTGCTACCACAACAATAGAAGTAACTCCTGCTACGCTGTCGCTTGTTAAAGGAGTTACGTCGCAATTGACCGCAACCATTACTCCTGCAGATGCTACTGATAAAAGTATTACATGGTCTTCATCCAGTAATGCTGTCGCGACTGTTAATTCTACCGGCCAGATAGCAGCCATTGCTTCAGGAACAACAACCATTACAGCCACACAAGGAAGTCTTACTTCAAGTTGTACAGTGATCGTAACCGATAACGATCAGATTGCTCTTGCCGGTGCTGTCTGGAATCTGTTCAACACAAATGTTTACAGCATAAAGTCCAACAATGGTGCAACACTGCAACTGGATCTTGCAAGAAATGCATTATGGTTTAACAACAGTGAAGGTGGCCTCATCCATCGGATGGTAACAGGAGATTTTACACTTACGGCAACGGTGAGTTCTGTTAAAAGAACCAATAATAGTCAGGAAGCAGATTGCATGGTTTGTCTTGGCGGTCTGATGGTTCGTAACCCAGCGTCGACAAATGCGGATGAAGACTATGTTCATCTTGTAACAGGCATCACGCCGGGTGGTCGCGGTGCAGAAACAAAGAATACAACCAACAGCGCTTCACTTTATTCACCAACCGGAGCCAATCAGCTTCCGCATACTGATGGACAAACGGCGCATGATCTGAGGATACAACGCACAGGAAGTTCATTCACTTTATATAAGAAGTCTTCGACGGATGTTAACTGGGTGTTGCTGGCAACCTATAGCCGGCCGGATCTTCCTGCCAGTGTGCAAGTAGGGCTTAATATCTATACGAGTGTCTTTGGTGCAGCGGTTGCGGATCTGAGTGTGGTGTATAGTAATATAAGTTTGGTGCAGTGATATTAAAGTGCTTTGAATACCCAGAATATTTCCGCTCGTAAACGGTTGTTGATATCCAATCTATTTGAGTTGATTGGATTTTTCACTGCCTGCATGACCAAGACCTGAGCATGAAATCCCATGAAAGGATTATTGCTGCTGCTTGATTTCACTCTAAATTCATAATAGACCAGAAGGACATTAAGTTCATCATTTGGTGAATTGAATGGAATACATACCTTTACATAGATATTCTACGTATATGATAACAAAAGGTCTTATGGCGGCTTCCACCAAGCCACTTATTCTTTCGATTCTTGATGGCAAGAAAAATTACGGTTACGAGATCATTCAACGGATCAAGGAAGTTTCGGGAGGTGCGCTTCAATGGTCGGACGGGATGCTATATCCTGTATTGCATAAAATGGAATCAGAAGGATTGATTGCTTCGGAGTGGCAGATAATCGATGACCGCAAACGGAAATACTATAAGTTAACGGTTAAGGGGAAAAAAAATCTTAAGGAAGAAAAACTTGCCTGGATTGACGTTCATAATACATTGATGCGGATGTGGGAAATGCCTGAAATGAAGATTGAAAACCGGCTGTTATGAATTTTGAATTGAATCAAGCCATCAAGGAATGGCGCAAAAGACTGCAAGCGAGTGGCGGAGTGGAGGATGGAGAAGCGGAAGAGCTTGTATCTCACCTACTGGGGCGCATAGATAATTTGGTAAATAATGGGGTTAGTGAAGAGAAGGCATTTCTGATCGCAACAACCGAAATCGGAAGAGTTGATGAGTTGGTTGTTGAGCATCGCATTATGCATGAGCGCACTTATCTCCGTGTCTCACGCAGGATTCTGCCTCCCCTTCTACTCAATTATCTGAAAGTGATTTTCCGTGGATTCGCTAAAAACAAATCATACAATTTCATTAATATCATCGGGCTGGCAGTTGGTTTAACTTGCTGTTTGCTTATTAGTTATTATATGTTGTTCGAGTTCTCATTCGACAAACAGTTTAAAGGATATGAATCGATCTACAGGATTTCCAACCGTTCCGTTTCGTTTGACAATGTCGAGCATATGGATTCTGGCGCACCTGTACCATTAGGTCCTGCATTGAAAGAAGAATTTCCAGAATTTAAAAACACAGTTAGATTCTGGAGAGCGTATTTGCCTACTGTCAAATGGAAAGACAACATTTTTCAGGAGCGCAAATTCATATTTGCGGACTCTTCAGCTTTCAGAGTGTTTGATTTCCCATTTGTGAAAGGCAACAAGCACAAGGCATTTGCAAGTCCTAACTCGGTAGTAATTTCCGAATCAACTTCAATAAAATATTTTGGAGAAGATGATCCGATAGGAAAGGTTATTGAGTACAATGGCTATCCTTCAGGAAAATTATCATTAACGGTAACGGGGGTATTTAAAGACTTACCTGTTAATACTCACTTCACTTTTGATTTTCTTGCCTCGTTCGATGCACTTGTAACCCGCGAATTGATCAACTGGGGATCATTCAAGCCCGTATGGACTTATGTAGTACTTAACAAAGGTGCACAGGTCTCCCAGATAAAGGAAAAATTTCCAGCCTTTATCAACAAGCATCTGCTGGATCGTAAAGAAGGTGTTAAAGAATTTGAGTTCATACTGGAGCCACTCACCTCCCTTCATCTTGAATCAGCGGCAGAGCGACCGATGAAGCCAACTGGGAGCCTTAGTTTGATTCGTATTCTCGGACTCACAGGAATTCTGATTCTATTAATGAGCTGCGTAAATTTTATTAATCATAGTCTTGCGAGGGCTCTGATCCGTGTAAAAGAAGTAGGTATCCGCAAAACGATGGGGGCGGTACGAGGACAGTTGGTTACTCATTTTGCTATAGAAGTAGCGGTTGCTTTTGCGTGTGCATTGATAATGTCGGCACTGCTGATTATTACCGTGCTGCCTTCTGTTCAGGAAATGACTGGCGCCCCATTGCTGATGGAGTTTATTTTCAATATCCATTTTGTGTTTATCGTGATAGGTATCTTTATGGTCTTCATCATTTTGGCAGGATATCTTCCTTCAAGGGGCATTGCTGCGTACTCAATTGTGAATGGCCTTAAAAAGCAGATTTCTTCAAAGCCAGGAAGTCTGAATTTGAGAAACTTCCTTATTTTTTTTCAGCTGCTAATTTCAAGCACGCTTATTATTTCCTTACTGATTATCGGAGATCAACTGCGATTTATCCGCAACATTGATAAAGGTGTAACGGTGGATGGCATTGTAGCACTGCCTTATTCCGAAAATCTTCGTGTGCTTGAGCAGCGACTATTGACTATGCCTGAAATAAAATCAATAGCATACTCGCAGCGGCTTCCGGTTAATTCTCTAAACTACGATGGTAGAAGGGTGAGGATTGATGGTCACGCCGATCCCTTCCTTGTTCAAAGCTGCTTTATCTCATCCTCATTTCTGGAAGTATATGATATTCGATTAAAGGCAGGACGCAACATCGATAGTGAATCAAAGGCAGATTCTAATAAATTCGTGATCAACGAAACAGCTATGAGGTCTTTCGGTTGGACCATTGATAACACTATTGGGAAAAAACTTACTTGGTCTGGAGCGATTGAGGGTGAAGTCATTGGAGTTGTAAATGATTATCATCTTGAATCCATCCATGAAAAAATACCTCCGATGGTGATGCTCGCCGCTACTGACTGGGATCTCTTCATGAGAAATTTTATTTCAATTAAGCTTCACAATGCTAATTCTAAGACACTGGATATGATTCGGCAATATTGGGTTAATCTCAATCCGTCAGAGGTTTTTTATGTAGTTTCACTTTCCGAGAGTTTTGACAAGCTTCATGAGAATGATCAGAAGTTCGGAAGGGTAATATTTTACTTCGCTGTGATTGCCATTATCATCGCAATGATGGGTGCATATTCCATTGCAGCATACTCAGCTGAAGCAAAGCGAAAAGAGATTGGTGTTCGCAAGCTGCTAGGCTCAGGCATGATCTCATTAATGATAAAACTCTCGTTGCCATTTTTCATCATATCGGTATTGGCTGCGGTACTGGCTGCACCGATGGTTATATATTTTATGAATCAGTGGCTTTCAAGTTTTGCTTATCACACTTCAATCAATGTGCTTTCTTTTGCAGCTGGCATATCGATCGTTGTGATCATCACACTGGTCGCCATTTTGAAGGTTACATTGGGTGCCGCATTTACAAATCCGATCCGGTATTTAAGAGATGAATAATTCATTTTCGTGTTTATCAAAATTCTCCCTCGCTTCGTTCGTGTGACCAAATAAAAAAACCCCTGGCTATGCCAGGGGTCGTGTATTTCGATCGCAGAGGAGGAGGTTTGTGAACCTATATTCTTCTATGCTGAAAACCAATATCTTATATTATTGAATCTCTGTACTCACCAGATGACTCACTAACGTGACTGCAATTCTAAGTTAAATTTAGTATAAACACATTAAATCAGCAAATTGAGAAACCAATGCCTGCCATTATTCAGACAAATTTCTCAGGACTGATTAGTGATATTATCAGTTGGCGACGCCCTCCAGCCAAGTTGTTATTATGTTCAAAACATCTGGTGAAAATGTTTCTTCTAATGCAAAATATTCAACCGGGGAACAGGATTTACAAGTTTGAAAAAGATGGTTTAATCCTGAGATCTCCTTTATTTCAGTTTTTGGATTGAATTTTAACGAAAGTCGTATCCCGTTTAGGTTACTCTTGGCCAATACCTGAACATCCTTTTCGCCATTAAGCGCCAGAACAGGGCAAACTATTTTTTTCAGCACCGATTTAGGTTCGTAGTCAATTAGTGTTCTGAACCAATCACTATAAAATTGTCCGACCACTGTTTTAATGAATGCCTTTTCAGTAACTGAATCGGTCACACCAGTTGACGCTTCTGTAATTTCCTTACCAGCCTTTCTTGACCACTCGCGAAATTTACGTTGCGTCGTCGTCAATGCCTCGGCGGGAGACTTTGATTTGGGGATAGTCGAGGTGATATCCTTGTAGAATTGCAGGTATGAATCAATGGTCTCCTGTTTTATCCCAGCCTGTTGCATAATTGCTTCATTTTGTTCCACCAATAAATCCCGTATCGCAATGCCCGGGGTTGCCAACAGTATAACAAAGGCAATGCCGGTATCATTTGCAGCTTCCTCTGATGTAACAATACCCCCCTCGCTATGGCCCAATAGCCCGATTTTAGCGATCGATAAATCTCTTAAACTTCTGAGGTACTTAACAGCTTCCATCAAATCATTTGAAAGATCCTTTGTTGTGAATTTACCTGATGCTCCAGTGGTTTTACCAACACCTCTATCATCAATTCTTAAAACCACGAACCCTTTTTTTGAAAGCTCATCTGCAATTACCAGAAAAGGTTTATGTGAGCCAATAGTACCATCTCTGTCTTGAGGTCCACTTCCACTCACAAGTATTATGGCAGTCAGATTCTGGCGTTGTTGACTAGGATACGTTAACGTAGCCCCATACGTAACATCCTTTTGTGAATTGGTAAACTCAACTTCTCTGGATGAGTAACTGAATGGCGGTAACGGAGTTTGACGCTTTATTTCTATTTTTTCCGTTTTCCTTGTTAGTACCAATGGCAGTGCTGCACCTCCCTGGTTCCAGGAGCCTGAAATTGTCTGGTCAGAAATGTTAAGGGTTCCTTTGTAAAAGGCATTAAGTGCCGCTAATTCTATGAGCAACTCGCCATTCTTTAATTCTGTAAGAGAGCATGGGATCTTGAAAGCCCCTTGCATGGGGCTATCCATACTTGATTGCAACAATCCATTTTCTGTTTTAATATGGAAGACAAGCTTTAGACCGACTTGCTGAATTGTGCCTTCCCAGTCTCCGATGACTGAATCGTTAGAGGGTGTTTGCATCTGCGCATAGCACGACGAGGCGAAACAAATGAGACCAATAATGAGTTTATTCATTTTTTATGTAGACAGAATTTAATGCATGTGAAGTTTCCTTAGGTCTGGACCGAAAGGGTCGAAAATTAAATTCTGCGTTGATCGGTCTAAGATATAAAACCAGCGCTCCGCACATTGAGAAAAAAAATGGCATCAACCCGTGTATTATTCCAATCATGAAATGAAATGCAATTCCAAGGATAAGCAATGGCCGACGGTATTTTTCAGGAACAACGATCGCAGTAAAAAGGAATACTTCAAATACCAAAACAGACCAGGTCATAAGGCTAACAATTATTGGATTGAGGACCAATGGCATGAGGATTGATCTGCCTATATCGTTAGCACCAAAGTACGAGTTCGATATCCAGTAATATAAAGCCGTTCCATTGAGCCACTCAACCACATGAAATTTTTTAATGGAGGCGTCAAAATAAAGGTAAGCAATCTGTAGACGTATCACCAAAAGAGCGGATGCATGAACAAAATACGTCAGTTCTTGAAAAACACTTGTTGCCGTTGAGGTTGATGTAGAGCGCTCCCAATGCCAAGTCCTTTTATCCGTCAAGCATATTGGAAGCAGCAATAACGTTAAGATGGATGCGACTTGATCGCCTCCTTCGAGGATGGATGAGGATGCCTTTAAACTGAACGCAACCCAGGCATGAAAAAGGCATGTAATCTGCGGGCGCCATCCTGAAGCAACCAAGACTAGAATGAAGATTGCAACAAATCGCGCAAGCTCATAGTGCGGCGCAAATAGGCAAAAAATACTGATAACCGACGGTCCAGTACAATAGGGGGGATTCGATTCGACGGTAGCCGTAAAAAGTATTCCAGTATCATTAAAGGTAAGTGTGAGCAGTGTGCTTAAAGCAAGCAGCGTTCTGGCAAGTCCCGTTACATTGGTATTTGCATTGATCCCAAATGACTTGAGGCTTGTATCCAGGCTTTTAGTTAAGGCATTCCACATCTAGCTTAACAAGTTTTAATGGCATTTTAGCGGCAGATTGATACCAGGCCCATGGAACCGGTTCTTGGACAATTATCCAGATCGGCCCACAGAGTGTAGGCTTCTTTTTATTATTGGAGACTTTTATGGCCGATATGTCCCGCCGGAATTTAATGCATTCGATGTGACTTAGCCCCTTGCAGCCGACCCAGATAGATGTATCCTTTTCTAACTGGCTTAATAGCAGTCCGTATTCTGCGCCCTGCGTTCTGGAATCTCTCCGTAGTCCAAGGAGATTCACAGCAGCGGCATTGGGAATTCTTAACGCTGATAAATAGGTAGCTGTGTCTTGCTGGAAATAAACAAATCCTTCCACATCTCTTGGATTGCGAGTGAAAAAACCCCAGCCTTGCGGAAAAAATGCCTGGATAATTACTTTTACCCGATGAGAGGGTGACAAAGGATTATGCGGTAAATAGGATGCTGCGACAAGCCCTATGACCCACACCCACGAAAACGCAATGAGTAACTTAAACAACAGGACCAACGACCTCACGTCAAAGCTCAGTTAGGGAATCGCGGCGTGAAGGTTATGTAAATATGGTTAACCAGTTGTTCTCTATAAAGGGAGCCTGCCGACCGCTGTAGTTCCGGGGCTTCAGGTACCGCATAATAATCCTGCGCGGCATAGGCCCATTGAAAATACACAGCGTAAACCTGAGCGAGTGCAATTACTACTACAATTACAATTGCAAGCGCGATAGCAACTGGAACCCAGCAAGCGTCTCTTGATTGAATATCGGAAGCTTCTTTCCCTATTGACTTAATTGATTTTTTCAATCCATCAACAGAATACTTACCCTCGCTATCAAGAATATTATATTTCACCACCATTTCAGATGAAAGTTGAGTCAGTTGTTCGTCAGAATATCCTGAAATCCGAACCATTGCTTCCTTGAATTTAAGAGACGAATTCAATAGGGTTTCCTGAATTGTATTATGGTCACCACTGAAGACTCCTTTTTTGAAGTTATTAAAATAATCTTTGTCAACCTCTACGATGCTTTTAAAGATCAAATCCTTGGTTGCTAAAAATTCCTTGTATAGTGGATCATTTATATTCATAAAGTCCTCAATCTTTGTCAACGACCCGATACCAGACAGTTCCTTCGCTACGGGTCCAAGCCCAAAAATTATCCCGTCGAAGAGTTGTTCGCCAGAATAGCTGGTAGTGGTTACACCCGTTACCGATTCCTTGCAACTAAAAAGTATTATGGATGTGCACAAGAACAAAATAATCCCTTTGCTTTTATTGATCTTTCTAATGGTCGCTATCATAAATCTTGATTTCGATGGATGTGACTTGATAAATAGGCTATGATTTCTTCAGGATGGCGGGTTCCTATTCGAATTTTCATTGACTTGTCCTTGAAAGAAAGTTCAACGGCCTTTTGACTGCTAGCGTTATACAAAGTGTATTTTGCGTGATACCGTAAACCCCAACCAGCAAAAAAAGAGTTTTTTACCTGTTTGGTGTCTGCGATCGCTTCCAGAGGAATCGTTTTCCTGATGAGGCCGATGCCGAATTTCATAAAAATTCGCTCGGAGTCTATGGCAATGTCCAACTTATAGAATAGAAGGCCGACCGAGGCAAGTACAACGCTGGAAATAATAATTACTACGGACATTCGCTCAAAGTTTATACTTGCTTGATAGGCATTGAACACCAACAGTGAAGTCACCACGATGACAATGGGTGTACTAAATTGAGTTGTTTTCATTTTCGGTGGAAGGTTATTTGTCCACCCAAGTTACAGGAGCTTAACAATCTGTAACAAATCTAACATTCAGTTTACCAAGAATCTATAGTAACCTTACTACATTTTTGATGTAAGATCCGTGTAAGATTTGGGTGTTTATTTAAGCAAAGACCATTTTGAAGCTTCGAAAATCAGTTGTTGCTGGTTGGCAACATTGAATTTCTGATACAAGTCATTTCTGTATTTTTCTACTGTCCGAGGGCTTTTGTTGATCAGCTCACCAATCTGACTCGGGCTTTTTCCCTGAGATATACTTTGCAGCAAAATCCTCTCCAATTCAGACAATGGGACGGGACATTTTGCATTTAATACTGAAATCCGGTTAAGGTATTTTTTAATTATTTCAGCTACACGGTCAGGATAATAAACACCTCCCTGACCTATAATATCAAGAATCCTTGGAATTTCCTCGACCTGGTCTTTTCCAATGAAACTGTTGATCCCGATCCTGTTCATCTCAATAATGTTCTCTTCAATATCGAACTGAGTAAGAACGGCGATCTTTATGTCAGGAAATTTTTTGCGAATTAACCTTGCCGCTTCAAAACCATCCATCACTGGCATTCTGATATCCAAAAGAACTACATCGGCGATCACTGATTCTAATTGAAGAAGTAAGTCCGCGCCATTTTCAGCGACGATCACGAATTCCAAATCTTGTTGTTCTTTTAAATAACGCTGGAAGGCCGTTCTGAAACGCAGGTTATCCTCGGCAATGGCGATCTTGAGTTTCATGGATAATAATCGGGAGTATTTTCAATTTAAGAAAATTAATTAACAACGGTAACTCTTTTATTGTTAGTCTTTTCGAATCGTACCCTTAGAATTAAGGTCCATATGGGATATGAAAAGTTACTATTACTGATACCACAATGTAAGAACTTTGCATTCATTCCAATTCAAATTAGATTAATTCAAATTACCATCGTTGACTTTCGAGCTGCCATTCTCCAAATCTGCACAAACAGAATCAAACCATTTTTAAAACCCAACCTTCGCTGAATAGTCATCGTTTACTTTCTAAGTGACAAGACTAATTTTTTTATTCCATGTTGTTAGGAAGATAGGAATTTTCTAAAGCTCATTTCACACCTTGCTTCGTAGACCAGTGGAAGCCGTAAAGCGGAAAAGGAATGGATACATCTAATTCGAATGATAACAATTTAAAGAGGTCGTCAACGTATCGCGATCAGTTATTAACAATTGGTGATCTGGAAGCCGTTAAAAACGAATTACTGCTTGAAATCAAAAGCGTTCTTAAGACTTCAAATGGTCAATCACCAAAGCAATGGCTTCGAACATCTGAAGTTAGAAAGATACTGGGAGTTTCACCTGGCACTCTACAAAATCTTAGAGTCAATAGAACCCTCTCCTACACAAAGATAGGCGGCATTGTATTCTACAAGCATGACGACATTCTTAAACTTTTGGAAGACAACTGCATCACTAGAAAGGATAACAATGGATAGCTTACATCAACAGCTTACCTGTTATATAGATAAGATGGTTTCAGATGAACGACTGAAACCAGTCCACTTATCCCTTTCTATGGCGCTCTGTCACTCCTGGATTGAAAGTCAATTTGAGAGTCGTTACCGTGTTTCACGAAAGCGTCTTATGAGAGCCTCGCACATTCGTTCCAAAGCCACCTATCATAAGGCAATCAAAGAACTTCAGCGGTTAGGATACATGAAGTACGCTCCTTCATACCACCCGAGGAAGGGCAGTCAGATAACAATGATTATGGAATATAAACAGAAGGAGTATCTAGGCATTCGAAGTATTTACGGCAATAAGTAAAATCATTCGGTAAGTCTGTATCTCAATCATCAAACTCTTCAATATTTTATTAATTCGTGTAGAAGTTCAATTCAATCGAATAATTGACTTATTCGATATACTACGGCTTACCTCCCTTAAATTTTTCTAGTTCATTTTTTTGTTGGTCAACTAATTTCCGTAAGGTCTCATTTTGCTTCCCACATTCGATGTTTAGCTGATATTGGCGCTTAGCTTCATCAGCATTGAGTCGAGCCATGTTATGGGACTGCTCTTCTAAAAGTCTTGCTTTGTTTTTCCAGTACTGTGTGCTGTCCGAGGTAACCAGTTTTTCAATAGATGATTTCATTTGTTTTTTGGTACCGCTGAAGCAGAAAAAACTCAAGCACACTGCCACGAAGATTATTACAATTTTTTTACTCATAGATTTAAATTAATTGACTTTTAGAACTACTGGTTTTTTTAAATAAAAAAGCAACATGGGCAAGTTGAACACAAAGTCTGCAGCAAGATTGCCTTCATCTCACCCATGCTGAGGTTTTGGTAATCCTACTGAAGACAAACGGATTTTGAAAGTAATCAACCTAAATCTAGTGTATAGCCGCCAAACAATTATCATGTATAATGGAAATGCCTCGCTCAATTGCCTTATTAATTAAAAAGTATTTTTAATCGGCATCCTAAGTTTTAAACAGATTTTCGATTGGCTTAGGGTTTCTTGTTGATGCGTAGCGGAAACTCAATATAAAATAGTTTCGGTCTCTCGAAAATCAAAAACGGTTGGATAGATTTTATTTGCGTAAGCCCAGTGGATGAAAATTATCGACGACACCTAC
Source organism: Cyclobacteriaceae bacterium (assembly GCA_013141055.1). Lineage (NCBI taxonomy): Bacteria > Pseudomonadati > Bacteroidota > Cytophagia > Cytophagales > Cyclobacteriaceae > Cyclobacteriaceae bacterium. The sequence continues at coordinate 1,826,572 of JABFRS010000001.1, forward strand.
AATTTTAACGCATTATTCTTGAAATTGAGCTTTGACACGATAGCTTCTATTTCGTCAGAAAATTCAAATCCCTTTGCTGCCATTTCGTTTAGATAGTTGCCGATTTATGGTTTTCAATCTTGGAATCAAACAATTTCCTTCAAAGCCTCCTGTTTATTTAGAAGGTTAACGTAATTCAGGCATAAGGATTTAAGCAAAAATTATCAGTCAATTGACAGACATAGTCATTAACTACATTGGAGGCTAAAGCAAGATTCCTTTTCTCGTTTGTTGCGGGTTGATATTGTAAATATGTTCTTTCAGTTTTTTAGGTTAGCAGCATTAAACTTTCAATGCTAAAAATAGTTTCATTTGAAATATAACAGGGTATGCATTGATCATCTATAAAATTGGTGTAATTATTATTTGATATTTCCTTGCTATCATTGCACGTTATTTACAAATGCGTATCCCTTATCTCAACACCGTTTATTCAGCAGACCTGATAAAACTGGTTTTCTTATTTGCATCATTTACGGCCAACGCGCAGAGCGACTCATTGCTACTTCAGGAGGTAACGATTACGTCCAGTATTATTCCAACAGGTGTATCACAGACAGGCCGAAATATTTTAACAATTTCTGGTGACACATTTGCCAAGCTTCCCGTGAATTCGGTTGAAGAACTATTGCGCTATGTTCCGGGACTTGAGGTTCAATCGCGTGGTCCAATGGGATCCCAGAGTGATTTTGTTGTTCGTGGCGGGACTTTCCAACAAGTGCTTGTGATTCTTGATGGCTTGAGATTGAATGATCCCAACTCAGGACATTTCACCTCCTATATTCCAATCACCCCCGCGCAAATCGATCGAATTGAAGTTTTAAAGGGAGCATCCTCTGCATTGTATGGATCTGACGCAGTGGGTGGTGTGATTCACATTATTACCAAAGCATTTGCAAGCATAACGACAAAAGCGAATTCGTTTGGCGGGCAAGTTATTGCGGGACAATTCGGATTGTATAATATAAATGGAGGTGGGTCATACAATACAGAAAATACATCGATAGACGCTGGTATTTTATCGAACAATGCATCCGGACAACAACAACGTGGTATCAAAGGATTTTTTCATAATACGACATTGTCTGCAGGGCTTAACCAAAATCTTGGTCGTGGCTGGTCAGCAGCGTTGAGAGCATCATATGACTCGCGTGAATTTGCCGCGCAAAACTTTTACACCACGTTCGTGTCAGATACTGCTAATGAAAAAGTTACTACGAGCTGGAATCAGGTTATGATTGCTCATGCTGGCGCAAAAGACCGCATTTCGTTACAGGCTGGTTACAAAGAAGTGAACGATACTTATCAATTTAATTCCGTGTCAGCAGCGAATCAAAGCAAATCGAAATTATTGCAATCACTTGCTATGTATGAGTACTCTTTCTCTAAAAAAACAAATGTTATTGCCGGGCTTCAATTGCAGCAAAGAAATATATCGTCGAACGACCGCGGTCAGCATACAATCAATCAACAGGCAATCTTTTTGGTTCTCAAACAGACTATCGGTGAACATTTGACGATAAGCCCGACGCTCCGATTGGATAATGATGAACGAAGTGGGACTGAATTTGTACCCCAGCTCAACGTTAGCTTCGCCACAGGAAACCTTCAGTTACGCGCGAGTGGTGGAAAAACAATCCGGCAGGCAGATTTTACAGAGAGGTATAACAATTATGACAAAACATTGGTAACAAGTGGCAGAATTGGTAATCCGGATCTTTTTGCTGAACGATCGTTTAGCTACGAAGCAGGGGTTGATTATTGGCTCCCGGGAAAAGATGTAAAGTTTTCCGGCACCATTTTTCAGCAGAAGTTCAATAAGCTGATTGATTACGTAAACACGCCTTACGCAGAGATGCCTCGTCAGGAAAATATTTCGCCTTCAGGAACATACGCGTTGGCAAGAAATATTTCCGATGTTACAACTTCTGGTGCAGAGGTTGATATTTCAATGCGACATACCACGGGTAATGGGTCAGCTCTTTTCTCAGCACTTGGATTCATTATCCTCGATTCGTCAAGTCCGGAAGGAACGCCATCACTCTATCTTTCAAGTCACGCAAGATTTATGACAAACCTCACTGCTGGATTTTCGACTCCACGCTATGCGTTCAGCATAACCGGACTTTATAAAACAAGACCGGAACAAATTGCATCAACGATCACTACGCCGATTTCAAGCAGCTACATTGTTTTGAATGTTAAAGTGGAATACTTTGTTGTTAGAGGTAAGGTGAGCATATTTCTTCAGATTGATAATATCTTTGATGAGAACTATAGCGATATTCTGGGATCCATCATGCCATCGCGATGGGTAATTGGAGGAGTTAAGGTTATGTTTTAAAAAGTGTTCAGAAGTTCTAGTAATACAAATTATCTTTACAAAGTGAACTGGCCTCATGAGGTAGCTAATGCGTCAGCGATGTAGATGCGATTCGCACTGAAATTTAATGGCAATACTGTAATTCAACCGACAGAATCTTTCAATAAGCTCATTCATCCGGAATTTTATGATGTACAGGCTTTTATCTTAAATACAGGATACGGTTCGCTGGAAAGAATGATCCTTGAACGAAGTGGATCTGGCACACAAACACATGTTTGAAAAAGCAATTTCGTAACGGTCGATTTACCTACACTACGGATACGATTAAGCATTTGTTTAAAACGAAAAGAAGAGACCACACCATAACGCTGCATAATAAAATATCAGACAGTGTCACTATGAAATTATGGTCCTGTCCCAAGACTCACTTTATGTTAAACTGAAAAGAAAAAACCGCACTTTTCTTACTGGATAAATTTAACTGTGTAATCAATGAGGCTTGCTTTTTATATTAACTAGCGAATTCGTCGATACAGGATATTTTGGATTTTATCCATAACATTAGATGGAAATCTAGGATAAGCAATGCCAAGAAGTTTGCGGACATAATCATAATCCGTGATACATTTCATCAATTTGACTATTGTAATCGGAGACTACAGTCGTGTGAGAGCCGAGTAGCGTTTGTTCTCGGTGGTGCCTATTTAGCTAATAGTTTGTGTTTTTTATAGTTTTAAGGCCATGACATGTCTCCGTTGCCCAGCTTTATGTCTGAAATCAAAACCTAGTTTTTGAAATGTTGACTTAAAACCCATAAATCTATAACTGGGTGATTCAAGGTCAACTGGATAAGCCTCTAAGTATTTTGCGCCATTGTCTTTTGCGTACTTTATTGATTCTTTTATTAATTCTTCGGTTATTCCTTCTCCGCGATATTCTCTTTTGATAAAAAAACACACCAAAGACCAAACATCGGTGAGTGAAATGTCACCCGATAACTTTTTGTAACTCCCCCTTGGTGCGATAGAGCACCAGGCAATTGGTTCAGAGTTGTCATAACAAATAAGGCCAACTGGAGATTTATTATCAACATAGCTTTTCAAAGATGATTTTTTGTCAGCTTTGTTTGCTCGGTCAGTTCCTTCATTCATTTTACGCCATGCCATACACCAACAATCATGCGGGCCACCTTTGCTTTCAAATAGTTTTTCCAGGTCCGTCCAGTTTGATCTGTTAATAGGTGTGAATTGCAATGTAGTCATGTCCGAATATTTGCTAAATGTACGAATCAACGAATTCATTGAATGCTAAAAGTCTTTTTTAAGCCTACCTGAGCAATAAAATAATTAGTGCTCCGCTTTCACAGAAACATCCGGCACGCGTTTTAGCTCACGGCATCTTGATACTATGGGATTGATTTTCATTCACTTGACAGGTTAAATGGTTGTTTATAATAGTAATACTATTATATTTGTATGTAAATATCATATTTATGGCATCAGTACTCTCTTTTAAGCTTAATGAACACCTGTATCTGCGCGATCCGCAGCATACTGAACTTGGTCAGAACATTATTAGAAAGAGCGTTGATCTGATCGACCAACTGGGATTTGAGCATTTTACTTTTAAAAAGCTCGCCCAGGAAATAGAATCAACCGAAGCGTCAGTTTACCGGTATTTTGAGAATAAACATCGTCTATTACAATACCTTATCTCCTGGTACTGGAACTGGCTGGAATATAAAGTTGACCTGGCAACAAACTCCCTGACGAATCCCAGCGATAAACTCAAGGCATTTCTTAAAATTGTCGCCGAAGAGAAGAAATTCGACCCAACCTTTGAGTTTGTCGATGAAGAAGCGCTCGACAGAATCGTAATGGAAGAATTCGACAAGACGTTTCTGACAAAATGGGTTGATACCGATAACAAAGAAGGTCTCTTTCTGAGTTTCAAATCCCTTTGCAAAAAAATTGCTGCCATTATTAAAGAGATCAATCCTCAATACCCATATCCAAATGGTTTAATTAGTACCGCACTTCTTGCCGCGAAGAAGCAGCATTTTTTCGCGGAGCATCTGCCATCGTTGACTAACTTAAAGAACGACAAGAAGTTCCACCAGAACCTTTACCTTTTTCTGGAGTCACTGGTTTTTAATACCATTAAGAAATAGCAATGCTTACCAACGGCCAGATTTACCGGACCCTGCGAGAGGCAGCCCTTATTACAGGTCATGATTTTGATCTGGAAGACATCCATCACGTCGAGTCCAATCAACGAACATATGATGACACGCAGTTAAACGAGTACCTCCGTGATTTAATTGAAGCTGGTAACAAAATCAGGATACTATTCCTGGAATATAATCTTGAGAAGAAAGCCTTCAGTGATTTCCTGAAAAAGGAAATCGGCCCCGTGTTTACATTGCTACAATATTCGGACGGTCTACGGCCTGCATTGCTTGTTCCTGAAAAGAAAAAATGGAAATGCATTACGCTCGATTCAGATCGCAATCAGGAATCAACCACAAGTATTGAAGATCTTGCCTTATTCCAAAATGAGCATGGAGAAATAAAGTTTTTTGCAATATTCAATTATGATTCGCCGCTCGGCAATCCGCAAGAAGGAATGCCGTTGAGTCCCGTCAGAAGATTATTGACTTTATTGGGAACGGAACGAAAGGAAATCTTTTACATCCTTTTTTATGCTATCGTCATAGGCTTCGTCAGCTTGATTTTACCGCTCGGAATTCAAACCACAGTGGAACTGGTGTCTGGCGGTGTTGTGTTTAGTTCTGTCTATGTGATGATTGGTCTGGTGATTCTCGGAGTCCTCTTAACGGGTGGATTACAAATCGTTCAAATCAGCCTTGTTGAATTTTTACAGCGAAGAATTTTTTCGAAGGCAGCCTTTGAATTCGCGTATCGTTTGCCGCGATTACGAATGGAAGCGATTCATAAAAGTTACGCGCCAGAGCTGGTGAACAGGTTCTTTGATGTGATGACCATTCAGAAAGGTTTACCAAAGCTCCTTATTGATCTTACTTCGTCGGCGATACAGATTCTGTTTGGTCTCCTGCTCATCTCACTATACCACCCATTCTTTGTTTTTTTTGGTTTGATTTTACTGACAACACTTGTAGTAATCTTCTACCTCACCGGACCAAGGGGATTATCATCCTCCATCCTCGAATCAAAATATAAATATAAAGTTGCCCAATGGCTTGAAGAACTCGCGCGGGCGTTACCCTCTTTCAAGATGGCCGGTAATACAGATTTGCCACTGCGAAAAACGGATTACAATGTCAATAACTATTTGAAGAACAGGAGGATTCATTTCAACACACTGGTCACCCAGTTTTCATTTATTGTCCTGTTCAAGGCATTGATTACGGGTGGTCTTTTGATCATGGGAACGCTTCTGGTAGTCGATCGGAAAATAACGCTGGGCCAGTTTGTTGCGGCAGAAATCGTTATCATTCTTATCCTGAATGCTGTTGAAAAAATAATAATGTACATGGATGTGGTGTATGATCTCTTGACGGCTGTTGACAAGGTCTCTCATGTGACGGACATCCCTATCGAAAAAACAGGTGGATTTGATTTTCATTCCGTTGATAAAAGAGGTGTTAGCATTATACTAAAAGATTTGTCGTATCGCTACCCGGAAACCCAATCAACGGCACTCCAAAACATTAGCCTTCACATTAATCCAGGTGAAATTGTTTGTATTGCCGGGCCGGGAGACGCCGGAAAAACTACACTTACAAATATCCTTACCGGATTCTATTCGGAGTTTCAGGGAGTAGCAACGATAAACGACTATTCTTTACGGGACCTTGATCTATCGCACCTACGTGATCAGATAGCCAAAAATATATCACAAGAGGATTTGTTCGATGGAACGGTGCTTGAAAATCTGACGGTTGGGAGATCGAGCGCGCGCATTGAGCATGTATTGGCCGCGATTGACAGTGTTGGACTTAGTGATACCATTCACCGAATGCCGGGCGGACTTGAGGCGGCGGTTATCAGTGGTGGCAAAGGTCTTTCACATACCGTTGCCCAGAAATTGATTCTTGCCCGATGTCTTATAAAGAGACCTAAGCTGATTGTATTGAATGATTTCTTCGCGCTGTTAACCAAAGCCGATAAGTTGAAACTTCTCGGTTCGCTGATTCAGGAAGACCGGACGTGGACGCTGATTATTATCTCCAATGATCCGATCATAATGAGTGCCTGTGAGAAAATTATTCTGATGGAAAGTGGACGGATTAAAAGTGAAGGGTCATTCGAGGTGCTGTTGAAGAGTGGTGAGTTAAAAGAGTATACCTATTAAGGCAAGACGATGTCATCTATTCTCAAAAAATCTACCACCCCTCTCTTTCCTCAGGATCAGCTGTATTCATTACGGTCGCTCAATACACCGATGGCCGGAAAAATTCTGGCCCGATGGCTTTTGGGAATGGGGCTAGTTTTTATTCTGATTCTTTTTCTTCCCTGGCAACAGAACATTCACGGAACAGGCCAGGTCACAGCACTTTCACCGAGCAATCGTCCCCAAACCATACAAACCATTATTGCAGGAAGAATTCAGGATTGGAAAGTGCAGGAGGGTCAATTCGTAGAGAAAGGAGACACCATCGCCATCATCAGTGAAGTCAAGGAAAAATACTTTGATCCGAAAATGCTGCTGCGACTTCGGGAGATTATTGATTCCAAAGAGAAAGGCCTTGCCTCAAAAGAGCTCAAAGCCAAAGCTCTCAAACGTCAGATCAACGCGTTGGAAGATGGAATGAACATAAAAGTGGAACAGTCAAAGGCTAAACTCGAAGCCGAGCGGGTACGATTCAACAATGCAAAGAATCAATATGAACGCAACAAAAAACTGTTTGAAGCGGGTAACATTCCGCTCACAAAGTTTCAAGATATAGAATACAAATATCAGGGAAGTGAAGCCGATTTCATCAGTGCTGAAATTGAAATAGATCGTGTGCAGGCGGATGCTCTTGATAAGATTAATAAAGCTGAATCCGATCTTAATAATACAATGGCGGAGCAGTTTGAAACTCAGGCCGATCTTTCAAAGCTCCAGAATGAATATGTCAATATGGAAATAAGGAGTCAGCAATATTTCATACTGGCCCCGCAGGCGGGCCAGGTGGTGAAGGCAACCAAAGCAGGAATTGGCGAGACTATGAAGGAAGGCGAATCGATATGCTCTATTATGCCTTTATCGACCGATGTCGCGGTAGAAATGTATGTGAAGGCAATGGATCTTCCGCTGATCAGCCGTGGAAGAAATGTGCGAATTGAATTTGACGGATTCCCGGCGTTACAATTTTCCGGGTGGCCCAGTATCTCGGTGGGTTCTTTTGGCGGAACAGTGGAAGTAATCGATGTGGTGAATACTCATCCCGGAGAATTCAGAATACTTGTCGTTCCCGATTCGAGTGATATCTCATGGCCAAAGCAAATTCGTGTGGGATCGGGTACGAAGAGTTGGGTAATGCTGGACAGTGTTCCTGTGTGGTATGAGCTATGGAGACAATTGAACGGATTTCCTGCAAGTCTTTACGCTGAACCGTCCAGCGATAAGCCTGGTTCAAAAAAAGCAAAGAAGGATACTGAAGCATCGGCGGTATGAGGATAATTTTTATACTCTTTCTCAGCTTTTACTTTACCATGGCAAAGGCTCAAACCAGAAGCTCGCTTGACTCAGTTTTTGTTTTGCCTGATACCGTGGTCGCTTTCACCATTGAATCACTTTACACCACGATTCTGGAATCTCATCCGATCGTGAAACAGACTCGGCTACTGAGCGAAGTAGCAAAACAGGAAATCAGGTTGGCGCGCGGTTCGTTTGACCCGAAAATTGAAACCCGGCTGAGTACTAAAGAACTTAATAATAAAGAATACTACAACAAATGGATTGCAGCGTTTACCGTTCCTACCTGGCTGCCATTGGATCCAAAGGTTGGGATAGAACAAAACAGCGGTCTTTTTATTGATCCTGAGAATACCGTACCAGCAGCAGATAACAATCAGCAGATTTTTACGGGAATTTCCCTTCCTGTTGGAAAAGGCTTGTTGATTGATGACCGGAGGGCAGCATTGCTTCAGGCAAAGCTCTTCACGAAGATGGCGGAAGCCGAACAGATAAAACTGATTAATAAAATATTACTGGAAGCGGCCAAAGATTACTGGCAGTGGTATTACCATTATTATAATTATCGTTTGTTATCGCAAAATGCGACGATAGCCAAGGAGATTTTTAGTCGTGTAAAATTGAATGCTACCTTCGGCGAAGCGTCTGGGGTAGATACCGTCCAGGCAAAAATAACGCTTCAACAGCGACTCGTGGAACAGCAGGAATCATACCTCGAGTTTACGCTTGCCGGAATCAGGATTTCGAATTATTTATGGGACGCCTCGGGTGGCCCGTTAAGTCTGTCATCGAAGGCGGCACCGGTGCTTGAAAGGAACGATGGTACTTTACTGGAACTTCAAACACTGAGTGAGCTTACCTTGCTCGCGAAAGAGAATCATCCGGAATTGATAAAGCTGGGCGTTAAGCTCGACCAGCTTGAGATCGATCGAAAGCTCGCCGCAGAGTATCTTAAGCCACGACTTGATTTGAGTTACACGTTTTTGAATCAACCCATCCGTCCGACAGGAGAATTTCAGCCATTCACTCTTGGTGACAACTATAAATTTGGACTCGATTTTTCAATGCCCATTCTAATCAGGAAGGAACGTGCAAAACTTGCACAAACCAGGATTAAAATCAAAAGCACAGACTATGAACTTACACAAACACAACGGGAGATTATCAATCAGGTTAATTCAGTTTATAACCAGATTATCACTACCAATAAAATCATTGATCAGCAAAACGCCATGGCACATAACTATGAGCGACTCTTGCAGGCCGAACTTCTCAATCTCGAAAATGGAGAAAGTGATCTTTTTAAGATTAACGTTCAGCAGGAAAAACTAATTCAATCACAGTCTAAGCTTCTGAAATTAAAAGCGGAGTATGAAAAATTAAAGGCTACTCTCTACTGGGCAGCCGGAATAAGGAATTTAAAGACAGAGTAAATCTTAATAAACGAGATAATATTGATCTCGGGACGGACGATCGCAAAGGGCTTCTCTGTTTATTGAAAGTAATTTGCTTATGGCCTCTTTTAACATTTCGAAATTGGAAGGTTTGGAAATGTAGTAATTTGCGCCCAATGAATAGATCGTATCAATCGCATTTTGATTCTTGGAAGTCGAAAATATTACCATTGGGATAGAAAAAGTACGACAGACAAAAAACCCTCGGTTTTCAAACTTAGTATAGCCTAAATGATAAACGCGAGCTTGGTAATAAGCATACCAATGGTAAGTGCCCAATCCAACACCGATGGTTTTTGCCTCTCATACAATTTTTGATATAAAGTATCCGATACCCTGTGACTACCTGGTAAAACCAAAAAAAGCTATGAAATAAATACTAAATAACTTAGCGAAGGATCCATGCATTCAACCCCAAAAAACAAGTTGCAGCCATGCTCCAGAAAAATATTTTTCCGAAGAGTCGGTGATTCACATACCCTTTTGCAGTCATCGCCAATGTGGAAAAAAATTGCTACTTCACTAATAGCCTCTGAGCTATCATGATTTCCATAAAACTATTTCGGGAAGATCACCAAATATTATAAAATTATGGCACGATTATTTGTTCTCATTCTAACTCTAGTCCTTTTCACATGCAGCGAGAGTACTGATCCAAGTACAGAAAATATTTCATTTCAGGTTCAACCAGTTCAAGTCGATGCGAAATATGGCGCAAGCGAACAGGCTCATTACATTGTAAGAAATAATGTAACTCACATAAATAAGTTGCTGCTGTTTATTGGCGGCAGTTTCAGTGTGCCTAAAAATTATGAATTAATTTGCCAAAGCGCTGCATCTATCGGCCTAGATGTGATTAGTTTATCTTATCCTAACAGCGTGGCTACTGCTCCGTTAGGAACAAGTTCTGATCGCTTCATTTTTGATAATTACAGGGATGAACTGTGCTTCGGAAATTCGGTCAGCGATGAAGTATCAGTAGATGTCTTCAATTGCATAACAACCCGAGCAACGAAATTAGTTTTATACTTAAAAAATCTGTATCCAGAACAGAATTGGGGACAATATATAACCAGTTCAAATACCTTGCAGTGGGACAAAATAATTCTTTCGGGACATTCCCAAGGGTCGGGCCATGCTTGCTATATAGGAAAGAAGATACTAGTCAATAGGGTATTAATGTTCTCTGGTCCTAATGACTATAGCACATATTATGGCACTGCTGCAAATTGGTTGACGGTAAGTGGGCACACCCCTTTAACAAGACATTTTTCGTTGCTTCACGTCAAAGACGAAATTGTTCCTTTTAATAATCAGGTCGCAAATTTGAAAGGTTTGGGGTTACTTTCGCCTGACCAAAACCCAATCGTAGTGGATGATTTGATGCCACCATATTTTGGCTCACACTCTCTTTCTCTATCCATTTCTGCGCTTTCGTTTCATAGTTCCACCATCGGAGGCAATTCAAGATTGCCAAACGTATGGACCTATATGCTAACTACTGAATAAAGAAATTGAATGTAACTCCAATTGCTCTAACGGTTTAGCATTAAGGTAGATCAGTCTAATCAAAATAAAGTTTTGCCGAGTTGGAGACTAACACTGATTTGTTAATATGCTGTTTTGGCGTTGGATTCCAAAAGTATAAAGATACCTTGGAGACTAACCCTCTTTAGCAAAAAAGCTAAGGATGCTGAATGATCTTTCAAAACGGTAAGGAAATTGGAAGAAGAGAGCCCGTAAACTTGCCCGAAAAACGAAGAATTTAAAACTCGGAATTTTTAATTTTAAGGGATATGAAAAAAAGCAGATTTACCGAGACACAGTTTGCGTAAAATGCAGACTTGGTAGCCAAAAGAATTCCAGGTGGTAAGTAGGCTATCAAATTTTCCTTTTGCAATAGCGGAAGGCTAGAGTGAAGTTATAACGGTGTAACGAATTCCCTTTTAATTGGATCATACGTTGGAGATGCCCTGTGCTTAAGAGACAAGGCACTATTAACGAATAATATCGTGATACCCGGATGCAGTCGAATTTTCCTCACACACAAATTAATTGTTCTAACATCATTACTTTGCCGAATCTCAGGAACGCTTGAGCAAGAATCAATGCCGAGATAAAATGACTGAAAAATGCTAGAAACAATAACAAAATGTTCCTTGTTATCACGCGCAGGACAAGTCGAGCCAAGCTTTTCGAGCAATTAGTTGTTATCTTGTTCAGAACATAAAATAAAAAATGAGAGTTTTAATTACTTATTTCTTTTGCATTTTCTCATTGTCAGTTTTAGCGCAGAATTCTAAGACAACCAACTATAGCGATTTCACAGGTGCTATTGGAAGCAGTCAAGGAACCGTCTCAGTTGATTATTTCCACCTTTGGAAATTCGGCAGATCGGGGAAAGTTGAAGTAGGACTGGGAGGTCGTTTCACAAGCTATTTTGGAACTTCACAATACTACTCTTCCGCTCCAGCTGACCTTGCTGGAGATAAAAGAAAGTCTGACTCTATTTTGGTGCAAGCACCTCAGGTAAATGCTTTAAATATTGCAATCAACCTGGGATATAGGATTTTGCCAAAGTTTGGTGTAGGATTCAGCATTGATGCGTTGGGATTTTCGTTGGGTGGCAGCCAATCGGGTTCTTATGTTAATGGGAATCAAGGACAGGCTGTTTCTGCTAAGCCAACATCGTTCAATGTTTTATTGGTGGGTGATAATGACCGCGGAACCCTAAACTCCGAATTTTACATGCGCTACTTCATTAAAGAAAAATTTGCCATCAAACTGGCGTATCAATATTTATTTACAGAATACACCACAGAAAATAAGGTGCAGCAGCTACCAGAGGCCAACGACCGGTTTCGCAACAAGTCAAGTTTGTTCAGCCTGGGTATAACTAAACAATTTTAAGTCTATGAAAAAGCTAATGATACTTTTAATGTTGGGATTGTTGACGGGGTGTAAACCTGAGGATACAACGCCCACCATGACTGCAAGTGACGTCTTTGATGAAACGACGGCAACTTTAATTCGTGAAGGAGCGTGGATGGGAAGTGGAAGCTATGTTGTGAGCGGAGTAGCGCAGATCTATGCTCAAAATGGAAAAAATATTTTATTACTCAATAATTTCTCAAGTAACAACGGACCTGACTTGCGAGTTTATTTAAGCACTACTACGAACGCCTCTTCCTTTGTAAATTTGGGGAAATTGAAGTCAACCAGTGGTAAGCAAACATATGCGATACCAGACGGGACGGATATTGATCAATTCAAATTTACGCTTATCTGGTGCCAGCAATTTTCAGTTCTCTTCGGTAAAGCTGAAATACAGTAAGATGAATTTCATTTTAGTTTTTATTCTACTGGGTCTATATTCAGATACATCTGCGCAGACGTATCTCCCTATTGATGCTACCTCAGAGGTTAGTTTTAAAATTAAAAACTTTGGCTCGACGGTCGACGGAACTTTTAAAGGTCTTAATGGCACTATTGATTTTGACCCCGCGAATCTTTCAAATGCGAAGTTTGATGTTGCCGTTAATGCAACCACTATTGATACCGGGATTAGAATGCGGGACAATCATTTGCGCAAGGCTGATTACTTTGGAGTAGCCGACTTTTCCACGATACGATTTGTTTCCACCGGAGTTGTTGTCTCACGCAATCCTAATGAACTAATTTTGACGGGTAAGTTGACCATCAAGAAGACCACGAAGGAAATCACATTTCCATTCGGCTATTCAGCGAGTAATGTTGGCCTGCAATTCAAGGGGCAATTTAAAATTAATCGAAGGGACTTTGGTGTAGGCGGGAACAGTTTCAACCTTTCGGATGAAGTAACTGTAATGCTCGATGTCAAGACTTCAAAGTAGTCTTTCATGAACAAACGGTGCATGGCGATGGTATTACAGGCTATTGCCTTTGGAGTTTGCGCTGACTTATCAGCACAACAAGTAATAGCCTCTGTTGAGTTTGAAGGACTGACAAAAACGAAAGATTCATTTCTAAGGAAATACCTTACCGTAACAGCGGGCCAGAAGTATGACTCAGTTCAACTTTCTGCTGACAGGCAGCGGCTACTGAACCTTGGCATTCTTGCTACAGTCGGAACAAGGATACAAACGAAAGATATCGGTGTAAAAATTGTGTTCGCTTGTAGCGAGATGATCAGCACCCTGCCTGTGCTGGCGTTGGGTAAAACGGATGATAATTTCTGGGTTAAGACTGGCGTTCAAAGCCTGAATTTTAGTGGTCGTGGAGATAAATTTTTTGCGGTCTATCAATACTATGATAGGCATTCTTTCTATATTCAGTATGCCACGGATCGGATTGGCAAATCACACTGGGGTACTACCGCGTCTTTGACTAAGTGGGCAACCATTGAACCCCTGAATTCCGAAATAGGGGTATTGAATTATGACTATACAAACCATACCGCTTACGCCAGTGCCGTGTGGTTTTTAACTTTTCGCGAAACGATTGATTTGGGTGCTGGTATTTTTAATGAGCGATTTGAAGCGCAACAGCCACAAGAAAATGAATTTGGAAAAATCGTTCAGGGAAACAAGGTGCTTTCCAAACTCATTTTCAAAAGTAACCATCTTAACTACGAAACCTTCTACCTACGCGGAACTTACAATCAGCTCAATGTTGAAATTATTCATTCGCTCGATAAAGCGGAAAATTTTGTAACAGTGTTTAACGACTTCAGGTTTTTTAGACAAATGGGGAGGCGTTTTAATTGGGCTAGTCGTATTCGTTCGGGCATTGCTACAAATGAGGATAACCCATTTGCCCCTTTTGTACTGGACAGCTACTTGAATATTCGTGGAGTAGGCAACAGGGTCGACCGCGGCACCGGGTCCATTGTATTCAATACAGAATTACGCTATACCCTTTTTGATAAACGAATACTGGCAGCACAAGGTGTAGGATTTTTAGATTTTGGCTCGTGGCGTAAACCTGGAGGAAGCTTTAAAGATTTTACTGAAAGTAGGAATATGCGTGCCTTTTCGGGTATTGGGTTTCGACTCATCTACAAGCGGGCTTTTGACACTATGTTTCGTATTGATTATGGATACGATTATAACAAAAATGCAGGATTGGTTATTGGGATAGGGCAATATTTTTAACCATGAAAAAGTTTCTAAAAAAAAGTTAATACCTGGAGTAATTGACAAGCTTATTCTTAACGGATCACGTGCTTTGAAACTCCTTCGTTGATGTATTACAAAGTCAGGTAATCGTTTCCACACTCTGGTTGAAACAATGCTGACACCTAAGAATTTGTCGTCAACAAGACATTTTCATTGTATAAGAATGTCATTCGTATGTTACTATCTTTGGATAAATGAACCATTAAATGAAACTACTTGCAGTATTTTTTGCCTTAGGTTTTGGTCAGGTTGCTTATTCGCAAGTTGCGGATACATTGAGATATTGCATCACCGAGCGAAGCATTGGTGTCGGCGGCTATGATCCTGTTAGTTATTTTCAGGGGAGAAAACCTTTGCCCGGAATTGAAAAATTTAATGCTGTCTTTGAGCGTGTTACTTATCAATTTTCATCCGAAGCCAATCGAGAGAAGTTTGTTTCTAACCCGACAAAGTATCTTCCTCAGTTCGGGGGCTGGTGTTCCATGACACTTGCAATGGGAAGAGCAACCACCCCAAAGTATGACAATTTTACAATTATCAAAGGTAAATTGTATTTGTTTGAGCGAACGATCTCTGTTAACGGGCGCGAGCTATGGCTTATGGACCCAAAGACGAATGAAAAGGTTGCGTCAAATAATTATACCCTTTATAGGGACACTGGTAAGATTAAGTGAAAGCTATTTTGCATAAGTGGTATTTAGTATTCATTCTATTTTTGTTTCAGGGGTGTGTACAGCATCGCGATACTTATACCATTTTGGGAAACATTGAAGATCCACAAAATCAAATTGCCATTACAATTTCTTCTGTGCATAATAGCAACCTTTCCGATAGCTTAAAAGTTATTAGGGGAGTAGGTTCGTTAGCCAATTTAGATTCCCTGGAATTAGGTAAGGCTGATTTTGGAATAGTCGACAACCATTCACGTTTTAGTGATAAGGTCTCGGCTGTATTGCCACTTTATCCTCAAGTTTTACATATACTCTACCGAAAGGAAAAGAATCCTCACTCGTTGAGTGATCTTTTCAGAATGGGTAAAATATTTGCCGGCATTGACGGAAGCGGGACAAGAATGTTTGTAGATGAACTGATGATCGATATCGGTATTAAGAAATCGGAGTGCACTTTCGTGGATATTTATGACTTTTTTGAAGCCGATGTAATTTTTTCATTTACAGATCTGTTAACACAGGAAGAGCTGAGAGATCTGGAGGGTTACCAACTATATAGTATTGACACTGTTACAAATCTGGGGAGAGGCTCCCTTGCTGATGGCATCTGCACGAGGCATCCTCAGCTTGAGCCTTACATCATTGCTCAGGATCTGTATGGCTCGTTTACACAGCGCCCAATACTTACCTTAAAATGGATGCTGTCCTCGTTTGCCGGAGCGACCTCGATGCTGACTATGTCTACCGTGTTATTCATACTCTTTCAGAAAACAGTCAGGATCTAAAAAACATTAATCCGCTGCTGTATCATTTTTCACCTGATTTTGACTCGCGCGAACTCAGTTTTTCGATTCACCAAGGTGCGCGCCAGTATCTTAATCGTGATGCTCCATCTGTCTTTGAGCGTTATGCGGAAGTGATGGGCGTAGTTGTCACAATTCTGGTTACGTTGGTAAGTGCGCTTTATACCCTTACTCAATGGCAACGCAGAAGAAAGAAGAATAAAATTGACGTCTATTATCAGCGATTACAGAACATACGGAAAAGAGTAAAGTTATCGGAGAGTCAGGAAAGTTTGGAAGAATTGAAATCCGAATTGCAGGCCATTCAGGATGAAACTATTGATTTGGTTACCAGAGAGAAATTATTGGCTGACGAATCTTTTATTATTTTTCTTAACCTTTCGAGAATTGTAAGCGAAGAAATCGATAAGAGGCAGATAGCCTTTGATTAAACACTGCTTATTGTGGAGCAAATCATCTCCTATGAGTAAGAGTAGTTTATGGAATTTTGAATTTCTTAAGAATTCGATTAGTTCATTTATTCATAGAAATATTCTTACCCACATTACATTTTTAAAGCCACGCTTCTGCTAAGATTCAGCACCCCGAGGAGGGGAACAAACTAATGAAATCTTTTTCTTGATCCAATAAAAAGTAAAGCGCTTTAAACAAGAATTCACTTTGTATGAAGGCTTTAAGCATGTGCTGGTATGACGCCTTGCCTTATCAATCAATATTAGTGGTCACCCTATACCCAATTAAAAAAGGCAAAGCATGCCAAAAACGTTTGGTTTATGATACTGTGTTACAATACCATGACATCATTTTACAAAGTCATACAAAGTTATGATCGGGATAGGTGGTACTTTTAAAAGGAACACACTACCAGCAATAAACATGAAACTTTTACTCACGCTTGTACTTTTGGTCTTCTATACCGGAAATATTCAGTCAACAAATCTTAACGATAGTCCAAGACCAGTCACTCGTACTTCCATAATGGACAAAAATGGAAACGGCGTTATTCGTACTCAAATCCTATTCAATCGGACGACGAGTCGTGAAGAGGTAATCAGTACCTGCACCTTTCTTGCAAAAGAGAATACGCAATTGACATTCGACCGACTTGAAATTGGAAAATCTGTATTCGGTGTATTTGGAAGAAATAGGTTAAAATACCTTAGCGGTAGCATTGAGCTGCCAGATGGATCTATTCAAAAATTCAAAGCGGGCGGGGTATTTGCGTTCCATTCGGTGAAAATCATTTATTCAAACCAAATGGATAGCAAGTCATTCCTAATCGAGATGATTGAGATCATTGATTAGAAATGATATGTAACTTCTTAATCTCCGGTTCATATCTTAAAAGAAATTTTCATTGTTTTAAATAGAAAGGGAACTCACTTTTCTGATTTCAACAAGCCTCTTTTTTTTCTTCCTGTTCACGTTGGCTTTTTCTGGAACAAGGGAAGCATTTGTTTACAGAAAAACGTCCCGTAAACCGTAAATATATTCTTCGGATGCTTTTAAATCCTGGCTTCAGCAATGAGAAGGTCTGCTTTGGTCTTTTTCCTACGATACGTCCATATTACATACGTTATAATGGGTTGACCGATCGATATAGGTATTATAAGCAATAGCACCTGCGGTAAAAATTTAAATAGTCTCGAGTTATTTACTAAAAAGGCAGTAAGTGCTGCAATGAATCCGTGGCTCATTCTAAAAATATGGATGAACAGCCAGTAATTTTTTTCAATAGGCTTCTTTATGTAATGAAATAGATCTACGGCACAGCAATACATACCAATTGTTGAGAAGGCGAAAAGTACGATCGACAAAAAGGCATCGGTTTGTAAACTGTTAATCGCCCAAATAATGAACGCCATCGTGGTAATGAGCATACCAATGGTAAGTGCCCAGTCAACTAATAATGGTTTTTGACCCTCATGCAATTTTTTGATATACAGTATTCTATATCCTGTGGCTACCTGGTAAAAACTAATCAGGGCTATTGGAATAAATAGTAAATAACCTGAGCGAAAGATGCCTGCATTCAAGCCCAGAAGACAAGTTAAAGCCATGCTCCAGAAAAATATTTTTCCAAAGAGTCGATGATTCACATGCCCTTTTTTTGTTGCCATCGCCAGCACACCAGTTATCAATGCAGTTGCGCCACCGGCAATGTGAATTCCTTTCAACATATCTAAAATGTCCATTATTTTTTTCAAGCAAATTTATGGCAGCTTTCATTAATATATTAAGCACCAGGGTAACGCCGCTGCACATTTGGGGCTAAAAACAAAATTTTGGGGCGAAAGCCTTCAATCCGAAAAAAGTACGAGAAGCCAAAAGACTCTTACGACCTGAGTAATTCATTTATTCTATTCAAATAGGTTTTTCCTACGGGTATCAATTTTACCTGCTGCTCCAATTTTAAGCTCAAACCCTGCGCAGTGGGTATGGTTTTTTCTACTTTAGACACATTAATGATGAACCCACGATGACACCTTATTATATTATCAAAACCTGCAACCTGTCGTTCCATTCTTGTTAATGTACTTCTGAACAATGTGTGTTTTATTGTTCCATCCGCTCTATAAACAATATTGATATAATTATCTGCTGTAGCTAAAATCCATAAATCCTTCTCCAACAGTTCTAATTTTTCACTATGGCTTTCTCCTTTCAATAGAATCATTTTTTCCGTGGCAGCCGTTACAATTTCGTTATCTGTAATGCTGTTAGTTTTCGAAGTTACTGTTGGAATTATCTGTTTATTTTGCGCCAGTTGATTATTAATGTCAACTGAAGTTCTTTGATATTGATCGAGCAGTATTTTTTGCTTTACTAAAACAGAAAAACTGATTGGTAATAAACCTACGACAAAGGTCGCTAGTAAAAATTTAAAAAAACTTGTGAACCCAATAACATCGTTTTCTAAAAATTGGTAAGCCAGTAAATTTGAAGCGGCAATAATAATAATTGCAGTTAATTGAAAAAGAACTTCTTTGCCTACTATCCATCTTTCTTCTTTAAACACATTAGGAAATAATAATGGCGAAATTATGGTTAACAATAAAAGGCAAACAGAGGTAACCGTACCGTACACAATTGAATAAGTCAGTTGTGAAGATTGCGACAGCCTGTTAATATTAAACGGCTGCATGATATAGAAAATAAGGAACACTATTAATCCTGATAAAATACTGATTAGTGTTTGTCGCGCCGAAAAACTATAAGATGGAAATGGCTTAAGCAAGATTTTCTTCATCGGTAAATATCAATAGTTAATTTCTAGGATCAGGTTTGTGATTCCATATTTGTTCCTTTACTGGTTCACCTCGAAGTTTACATTTTGTCTCGTGAAGCGGTTGAACGAAAATAATAGACTGTTCAATATTTCTCGTACCACTCAAATTTCTGACGAATGATGGCGGCTTTCTCTTTTATCATGTGATCAAGAAAGGCTGCTGCCACGGGCGAATGCTTTTTGCCTTTTAACCAGATCATGCTCCACACGGTCTTGATCGGAAGTTCTTTCACATTGACGATCTGAAGGTCACCATTGTGAAGTTCATTCTTAATACCAATTAATGGCATGATCGAATAACCGAGCCCTGCCAGCACCGCCTGCTTTACCGCTTCGTTCGAGGTGAGCTCCATGCGCTTGATTGCCTTGATCTTGTATTTTTCAAGAAACGATTCCATCGTCTGCCGTGTACCAGAACCCTTTTCTCGATAAATCAGCGGAAGCTCTTTTAAAAGCTCCCTGGCATGAACAGCTTTATTGAATTTCCTGTCCATGTTCCCCACCAGGAATAATTTATTCTGAAGGAGATCCAGTTTCTGCACATTCAGTAGTTTGGGCAGTATTGATACTAGGGAAAAATCCACTGCATTTTCTTCAAGACTCTCCACTACTTTATTCTTATTGGTGACATCCATCAATAATTCAATTCCGGGATGCTGTTGCATAAACGATGATAGAAAATAGGGCATGATATATTTTCCGGTGGAGACGACAGAAATTTTAAGACGACCGGACAATTGACCTTTAAACGTGAGTGTTTTGCTATTGATCTCAGCCACCTGATTAAGAATATTCTCAGCCGCAAAAGCAATTTCCTTTCCAAATTCTGTAATATATATTTTCCTCCCTACGATTTCGGTCAGGGGAATGTCAAACTGTTCCTGGAAGTTTCGTAACTGGATTGATACGGCCGGCTGGGTAAGGTGCAAATCTTCTGCCGCCTTGGTCACGCTTGCAGTCTGCGTGACTCTCAGAAAAACCTGCAATTGATTGAGTGTGTAATTCATAAATAATGTTTATGGTATGCATCAAAAAGATAAATAAAAATCTATGAATTCCAATGCACATTTTTGCGGAACGAAATTTTTAATCTATGAAAATAACGGAATGGACTTACAAAGTCATAACAAGCCTGATCTTACTGGCCATCGTATACGAAAAGATGATGTCGGCAAAAGCCAATTTAAAATTCGAGATTATTTCTGACATAGCGATTGTTCTGATCCTCCTTGGACTTGGTGAGGTTATGATTCGATCTCTTATTCATTGGACAATGAATAAGATTTCAAAAGCTCAACTCATCTTAAAATCGAAAATTACCACGCCAGGAGCAATTACCGAATAAAGCTGATAACAACATCCGATTGCTTAGAACACCAATTTTAAATCTAAAAATTCAACAAAAAAAAACGATTAAATGAAATTTACAATTGTTGAGAGAGTATTGGTATTGTGCTTGCTGATAAGCACATCTTTTGGATATAGTCAGTCTCCGGGATCATTGGATGAAAACGTTCTCCGTCTAAAAGAAGGAAATCAAAGATTCGTAACTGGAAAATCAACGCGTCCGCGGCAGGATTTCAAACGCATAAAAGAAGTTTCAACCGGACAATCGCCATTTGCCATCATCGTCGGGTGTTCGGATTCAAGGGTTCCAAACGAAATTATTTTTGACCAGGGGCTCGGCGACTTATTTATCGTCCGTACCGCAGGTCAGGTATCTACGTATGCTTCGTGGGGCAGTATTGAATTTGCAGAGGAAGTTTTAGGGACGAAGTTGATCGTCGTACTTGGACATACACAATGCGGCGCGGTGAATGCGGCCGTGAAATTGCCCGATGTTCCCGGTCACATTGTTACATTGATCAACGCCATAAAACCCGCTGTTGAAAAAGCAAAAACGAAAAACCCGACTGACCTTCTGGACCTTGCCATCCGCGAAAATATCATCATGGAAGTTGAACAGTTAAGAAACCTTGAACCCGTCCTTGCTAAAAAAATTCGGGAGGGATCTATCCGAATCATAGGGGCGCTCTATCATCTTGAATCGGGTGAAGTAGAATTTCTTAACTAATCTAAACTAAACTACGCTGCTCATGTTGACAAGTATTCTTTCGCCGATGGTGCTGGCATTTTTACTGGGGATAATTGCCTCCCGCATTAAAAGCGATTTAAAGTTTCCGGATTCGCTATACCAATCTCTTACTATTTACTTACTGATTGCCATTGGCTTAAAGGGAGGATATAAATTGTCTCTCGCTTCATTTTCAGAAGTCTTTCAACCGGCGTTGGTGGCTATCGCTCTGTGCTGTCTGATACCTTTATGGACCTACTGGCTGATGCGCAAAGCAGGAAAATTTGATGTTTACAACGCAGCCGCTCTGGCCGCCCACTATGGTTCGGTATCTGCCGTGACCTTTAGCGCGGCGTTAGCATTTCATGAGACGCTTGGAATTTCCTTCGAAGGCTTCATGCCCAGTATGCTTGCCATGATGGAGATCCCCGCTATATTGATCGGCATATCATTGGCGCGAATCAATTCGGCTTCCAATAATAACAGTGCAGGGATCAAAGAAATCGCGCGGGAATTATTTGCAGGTAAAAGCAGCTTATTGCTTTTAGGGTTTCTGGTGATCGGTTTTCTTGTTGGCAAAAGTGGTTGGGAACAAGTTGCTCCTTTATTTGATGTTCCTTTCAAAGGTGTACTCACACTTTTCCTCCTGGAAGCAGGATTGATGGCCGGAAGAAAATTATCGGACCTTAAAAAAGGAGGCGCTTTCCTGATCGCATTCGGAATTATGTTTCCGATGATACATGCTGTGCTCGGTATCTTCCTTGGACATCTGGCCGGTTTAAGCCTTGGCGGTGCTACCATCCTCGGTGTGCTGGCAGCAAGTGCATCATATATCGCCGCGCCGGCAGCATGTCGTGTTGCATTACCCGAGGCCAACCCGTCCTATTACCTGACGGCTGCACTCGCCATAACCTTTCCTTTTAACATTCTGATCGGCCTTCCATTATACCACGAATTGGCAATTTTCTTTTTCTCGAATTAAACGTGATAAACCATGGACAACTTACAGTTACTAACCATTATTGCAGAAGAAGCACTTGCAGTTTCACTTGAAAAAGAAATTGAACAACTAGGTGCCAAAGGATATACGACGTCCAATGCGTCAGGAAAGGGCTTGCATGGAGTCCGCGACAATCAATGGGAGGGCGAAAACACGAAGATTGAAACAATTATTTCCGAAGAGAATTGTAAAAAAATACTGGACCATCTTCAGAAAAAATATTTTGACAGGTATGCGCTGATAGCATTCTATCACCCTGTTAATGTGGTGAGGAGTAATCATTTTGTTTGATTTTTCTCTATTCACCTAACGAAATCATAAAGCATATGTTCCAGGGAAGAACCTTGCTGATCGCAACAAAGCATAAAAAGGAACGTGTCATGGCTCCCTTGCTCGAAGCTCATCTGGGCGTTAAGTGTATTCCTACATGTGGACTGGATACTGACTTATTCGGTACATTCTCGGGGGAAGTGGATCGAAAAGAAGATCCGTTAAATACATTGCGCAATAAGTGTCTGAAGGCCATGGAACTGCACCATGCTGACCTGGCCGTAGCAAGCGAAGGTTCTTTTGGCCCACATCCTTCACTTGTATTTGTTTCAGCTGACGATGAACTGGTATTACTCCTTGATGCAAAAGCTAATTTTGAAGTAATGGGAAGAGAACTGTCTGTGAGCACCAATTTCGACGGCTCTCAGATTACAACAGTTAACCAACTTATCGATTTTGCAAGCCATGTCAACTTTCCATCCCACGGAGTAATTACACGGCCTTCAAAGGATGACTATTCCGGGATGACCAAAGGAATTACAGGATGGAGGGTTCTGCGTAAAGCGTTTCAGGCTTTGATAAAAAAATACGGCAATTGCTATGTTGAAACAGACATGCGGGCGCTCTTCAATCCAACGCGCATGAAGGTGATCGACAAAGCAACTCAGAAGTTGATCGAGCGCGTTAATTCATGCTGCCCGGCTTGCAATACGCCAGGGTTCGGAATCACTTCTGTAGAGCGCGGCTTACCATGCTCTGTATGTAAGATGCCAACAAGAGCCAGTAAGTATTTGATTCATTCGTGTCAAAAATGTGAATACGTTGTCAAATATCCTGTTGCATCAGTTTTTGAAGATCCTAGATATTGCGATTTCTGCAATCCATGAAAGGCCTGCTCGGAAAATGGAGTCAAAAGTTTAGCGCTTAAAATCAGATATGATACAATCCTCCTTTCAAACAACAACACTTCGAGCCACAGTAGTCACTCAAAAATGTTGGGCATTCCAGCATTTCGACAGCAATTCCAGTGGTCAAAAAAACGACGATCAATCAATAGTGATTTTTTCATGCGAACATTGCCATCACGGAGAGCACTGCTTTTTTTGTGAATCTACAACCCAATTAGTGACAGAGGCCGGTACCCGCAACGCGTGAACTCAGGTTCAATTCTTGTCAACCCAAGCGGGGGGTGTTCACTATTGAATAGAAGGAAATGGAAAATATCACATAAAAAGAATTTTATAAACGCGCAAAATCTAAATCCATTTTTGCAATTCATGTAATCAGGGGCTTAACTGTTGTTATCTTGAAAATTCTGTTTAAGAAAGTAAATGTTGTAAACGAAGGAACAATTAAGCTCCTCGACGTTCTTATTTCCGGTGAGCGGATTGAAAAAATTGGGACTACCATTGATACAGCAAAAGAATCTGTGAAAGAAGTATCGGGTGAGAATCTTTATTTAATGCCAGGCATGATCGATGATCATGTACACTTTCGCGAACCAGGATACCCTTTGAAAGGAACGATATACTCCGAGTCAAGAGCGGCGGTAGCCGGCGGCATTACCTCCTTTATGGATATGCCAAATACGGTTCCTCCTGCAACTACTATTGAGTTGCTTGAGAAAAAATTTGCCTTGGCTGGAAGCTGTTCAGCCGCGAACTATTCCTTCTTCATGGGTATTGACAATAATCTGGAAGAAGTATTAAAAATTAACAACACCCAAGTGTGTGGCCTGAGTGATGATGGATTATATCTTAATGACAGTGAACAAACCTTGGTAAGTAATCCCGCTTTTCTTGAACAACTGTTGTCCCGAACAAATAGTTTGGTAGCCCTTCATTGCGAAGACCACGACCTCATTAAAGCAAATGAAGATTTTTATCGTGCTCAGTTTGGTGACGAAATTCCAATCCAATTTCACCCCTACATCCGAAACGAACGTGCCTGTGTAGCGGCGACTCAGGCAGTGATAGAAATCAGCCGAAAGTTGAATGCACGGGTTCACATCTTACATGTGTCGACAAAAGCGGAAGCGGAGATGCTGAATGAAAACTTGCCCATACGTGCCAAACGGATCACTGGAGAAGCCTGTTTGCATCATTTATGGTTTTCAAACAAAGACTACCCCACGCTGGGCACAAAAATAAAGTGGAACCCGGCGATAAAATCAGAACGCAATAGGACAGGTTTGCTGTCAGCACTGCGGGAATCTAAACTGGATATTATCGCTACGGATCATGCCCCCCATCAGTTAGCCGAAAAAACGAGCAATTATTTTCAATGCAAGTCGGGTGGACCACTTGTACAACACGCTTTGCCAGTGCTATTGGAATTGTATCATTAAAAATTCCTTACACTTCCTGAAATCGTCGAAAAGGCAAGTCATAACGTTGCGGAGATCTATCGAATTCGCGAAAGAGGATATATCCGTGAAGGATTCTATGCGGATCTAGTGCTCATCGATCTGGCTAAGCCCTGGGTCTCTACTGATGCAAGCACACTATATAAATGCGGTTGGTCGCCATTTGATCAGTATCATTTCAATAGTCAGGTTGTGATGACTTTGGTCAATGGCGCAACTGTTTTCTTAGACGGTAGAATCATTGATACTAACGCTGGCAAGCGTTTAGAATTTGAAACTTTACGATGACTTCATTTCTTTGAAGCTTTATACAAATCGAATGATTTGAGTTATGACGATTGTAATCATAGCACATTGAGCGACATAGAATAAGCAACGGCAAATATGTTGAGCGGAAGGATAATTCTCTTCTATTCATACAGTGATTGTAACAAATTCAAGGATTGACCGTCAGATTCTGAAGGTGAAGCGGAAGTTAACGTGGCAACCCCAACATTTGGGTCGAAAATCTGTAGACCTGGTAAATTACCCGGACCACTAAGCCTGTGGATCGGATCGTAATATCCCAACAGGTGTTTGAAATTGGATACTGATTGCGTTGGTGAATTTAGAAAATATTGGTCAAATAGTAGATTGACTAAGGTAGAAATTAAGTTTTGTCTATAGTTCATATCGAAACAAATGGCAACCATCTTACTTAGAAATATTTGATTTCCGGCAACGGTTCTCCAAATCAGCTCAAACAGAAGCAGACAAAATTAAAACATCAACCTTGCTTTATAGTCGTCGTTTAATTTTTAAAACGAGATGACTAATTTTTTTTGTCTAAGTAAGTAAGCACAGTTTTGCAGATAATTCTCTTTTCAAACTTGCGCGTATGAAATAAATCGATTTCACTGTAACCAATTACATCGTGTTCTAGTTTCGATTCGCCAGAAGGGTGATGTAATTTATTTAATAATTCAAATACACGGCGTAAACCCTAATTACGCCTTTAATAATAGTATTCATTTTGGATTGCAAGAATTCACTTCAAATCGTTGACAGGCTTTAATCAAATGGGTATATTATATAAGTATTGATTTTCATGAGTAGTAGTTAACTCTGTTTTTTGACGCGAAAGAACCAATCAATATCGTAGCCATGCAATATCGAGTCCTTCTAATTGACGATGACCAGATAAGTGGATTTATCAGCAAAAAATATGTTGTAAGATCTGGCTATGCATATGAGGTCTTGATCGCTGAAAGCGGGCCAAGGGCTCTTCAAATAATTAAAAACCAAATCTCTGACAAGCAGCCAATTGATGTCATTTTACTTGACCTAAATATGCCAATGATAAGCGGCTGTGAGTTCTTGATAGAACTTGCAGCCCTTGACGACTTCGATATTAAGCGAGTGTTTATCATCATTTTAAGCAACAGCATGGACGAGGACGAAATCTCAGCCGCATTGGCTTGCGGAGCTAACCATTTTATCCCTAAGCCTCTGGATGAGAATTCAATTTTCCAATCATTCGAACAGTATCAGATTTGGAAAGTAAATCTTTTCTAATCAGTTTTTATCAAACTTTCAGTTTGGCAAAATCAATCACCTAGAGACATTAAATTGATGAATTTTTTAAACAAGTATTAAAAGAGCAGAGCACTGGAAGTATTCAATATTCCTTTTTTTCGAATAGCTCTGTCAATATCCCTTTTTTATAAGGTTATAAACTCGTTAAATGGATACAGAACAAAGAGATCAATGGCCTGAAAAAACAAACGTAACTTATTGCGGACAGCTATTCTACAATATATGATCCTTATCCACACTGAGATAACGCCTTGCGCCTTGTTGGAAAAAATGAGGCTAAATTGATGAGCATAAATCTCTGATAACAGACAATGATCTGTACTGACGAACAGAAACCACATACCGACTTACCGGAACTGAAATAAAGAAAATTGCTATTAACCCGATGGTAAAATAGATACAACAAACAAGGTAAATTAAAGAAAATTTTAATTCGACCTTATTTCTGTAGAGCTCCGCAATGGATTCAAGGATGATTGATGGAAGTAAATTGTGTTTTTTGAAAGCCATACTCAGTTCATCTGAAGATTGAAATTCTATTTACGATTACGGGTTAAGAATATCATTCTTCGAAAAATTATTATGAGGATGATAACGGTAAGTGCGATCGTTGTAAGAATCCAATGTGATCCCAAGAAAAACCCAATTTTATATGAAAGGCCCTCAGTTGATAATATCAAAATCATAACAGTTGTTTACTTCTTTTCAAGATCATGAAAATTTTGTTTCCGATAAATTATATATTATTGATGTAATGAAGACGAGGAGATTTACTATGCTATGGGTCAAACTTGTAAACAAGAGCGGTTTGTAACTGTTGGGATATATTAACTTAAAACGATAGAAGCAGTATGAAAATCCTAATCCAGCCAACAAGCCATAAAACATATACCAAACCGTGTCACTTATTGTGGTATACCAGAAAGGTGTCGAAAAAACTTGTACCATTTTTAAAATGAAGGAAGGAATACCCCAAGACCACGCCGGGCACGAAAACGTAGATCCGGTACAAATTGAATCATAATGCATCAGCGAAAATGCAATGGCTGAAACCACTATATAAACTGTGTTACTGAATCTAAAATTGCAATTTTTTTGTCAATTCATTGACCCATTTGTAGATCAGGAATTGAAATACCCAAGTTTCAAGGAAAGGCCAATTATAATAGTGGTAAATACTTTCAGGGGTGTTGACCAATTAGATATTCTGCTGTCTAAACTTACATTAAATTGATAGTAAAATAGGCTCAGAACTCCTTTTTAAAGAATTGTTATGCTGAGTAACTTTAGGATGAAATAAATGTCATCCTTTGGGGCGTACTTATTTTTGATCATTTTGATCTTCGATATATCAGAAAGAAACCAAAATAGAGCAGTTAAAAATTGTTTCTTCGAAGGGAATCTATTTGTTGGGGCGGTCAGCAACCGCTTTCATTGGTTTGCAAAATGACAGCCTAAACGTTCTAACGCAATTCATATTTTCAAACCTGGATGGTATGATAATCCTGTAAATTTGAATCCGAACTCACCTTGGATAATGGATTTGGTAAATTTCCAGACCTCAGCATTCCGTCTGAATTTGAAAATTGCAGAATCTGCAAATAGTTTGGCGTTAAAAATTGAGTTGAGGGTACTTGCGAAATGCAAATAACATATTACTCCTGATGGTAATTGAATGCTGCTAATCATGATTCTTCATGCTGTTAAAAATCAAGGGATAAAGTATCATCATAAAAATTAATCGGCAATCCTCACCATACACCGAACATCTTTAGCGTTTTCAAATTTTGCCCCCTCGGGAAAGTAGCATTCGACGCAGCATCCGTTTTCATCTATGCGGGGATCGTTTGTCAGTATGCTGAAAGATTTTTCGATCTGACTTATATTGTTTGGAAAATCCTGGATATAAAAGCTGAAGTACGATCCTTCTCTTAAAATATAACGTTCGAAGCCCGGTGGAATCTTTTCACTTTTCATGATTTCTTCTCCTGCCATGTACAAAATTCTATCATCATAAGAGTAGGATACGCCAAAACGTCTTCGACCATCTCCTTTAAAAATAGAGTTCATTTTTTTATGAGCTTCGCCTATACCATCCGGAAATGAAGCGGCCTTCACACAGCAAAGATCAATATCCTTGTCAAGTTTAAAATTGTCCATAGTTTTGAATTCTATTGAGGAAGCTATCTGGCGATCAGATTTATGAAGACCTCGGACCCTTTCCTTCGGTCGATTGAATTATAACAGGGTTGCAGTTGTTTGATCTCAAACCGGGGCAAGAATATATTCCTATAATCTTCAACACTTCCGCCAAACGGCGGACCGTCCTCTTCAAACATCTTAGTGAATATTACGCCTGTGAGATGACCGCCTTTGACGAGGAGCGAATGCATTTTTTCAGCATATTTCGCTCTTAACAGCGGGTCAATTGCTGAAAGAAAAGTTTGCTCGATGATGAGTTGATACTTTCCTTCATGATCAAAAAAGTCTCCCGTGATCACACTTAAGCGTTTACCAATTTCAGATTTGAATTTATTATGCAATGTGGCCGTGAGCGTAGGAGCAAGATCAATCAACGTAACATCAGCGAAGCCCTGATTCAGCAAGTATTCCGCCTCATAAGCATTTCCGCAACCCGGTATCAATATGGGTGACTTCCTATCCTGCCATTGATCAATGTATTCTTTGATGGGTGGCGATGGAAATCCAATGTCCCAACTGATATCGTTCGTGGTGTAGAAGTCATTCCAGTATTTTTGGGACAGGAATTT
This sequence comes from Cyclobacteriaceae bacterium, assembly GCA_013141055.1. Taxonomy (NCBI): domain Bacteria; kingdom Pseudomonadati; phylum Bacteroidota; class Cytophagia; order Cytophagales; family Cyclobacteriaceae; species Cyclobacteriaceae bacterium. The sequence goes on from JABFRS010000001.1 coordinate 1,856,029, forward strand.
GCCGTGCATAGACTTTGGCTGATCTTTTTGGCGCTCGACACGTTCAAAATCAGTCACCTGATGAGTATGTCTTATGATGTGATTTTCAATCAATACAAGCCACTCATATTTTGTCAGGCTTCCCCAAGTGGGCAGTTCTATGTCAATACAGGTTTCGGTGAGGTCATCCGTATCAATCATTTCAAAAAGCCTTTTCTTGTTGTTATCAAGCATTGCGAACATCTCTATAACTGAGTATTTCCTTTCGTCAGGTTCGAGAATATTCGCAGTGGGAAATTTCGTCGTAAAATCCAGGAACAAGGTCTTGATAGCAATTGCATGAAGATCGTAGGGCCTGTCAGTTTTCAAAGTCCTTCCAAAATTACTATCAGTGCTTTTGATTATATGGTCTGCGACCTCTCCAACTGTCCAGCCACCATCAGCTCTTTTTGTGTTTATGTCACCGTGCCCTTTGATGGCTCCCTTAAAACTCTCAAAGGCAGTATGAATTTGCTCTCTCAATAAAAGTTTATTCATAATTGGTTGAAATTATGGCTCAAAAAAACCTAAATCGAATACCATAAAAAAATGCTTTATTTTCATTGATTGATAGCATAAATGCATCAAAGTGGGAAGGACAGCGGAAGCATTTAGATGTTGAGAATCAAATGAAGTCACAATCACAAACTACATTGATAAATGCCTACTCACCAATTAACTTCAAATGCACGACGTCATTACAATGCATAATTAATATTGACTGATAACCACAATGTCTCGATTGAAGCGATGATTGTAGTGTTGAAAAACCGTTCTTGCAGCTGCGATGCCTATGAAAATATTTGGTGACAAATTCAAAAAGAAATCGACGGGACTTTATCTTAAAGTGGTTATATATTTCACTCTATTTGGAGTTATTGCCTCATGCTGGGGTTACAAAACAACTAACGTTGTGTATCCTTTCCCCAGGCCTGACTCTATTTCGATGCAATTTCTGCCAGGCACCGTTACCTCAAACGTGCTGGATTTTAATTTAGCCTATTCCCCCGATGGCAAGTCATTCTACTTCGGTCGTTCTGAACAGGGGAAGTGGGTATTATTTGTAACTACTTTTGATGGTAACGCGTGGAACAAGCCAGTACATCCTGCTTTCAATGATCTCCGATACTCCGAAGCAGATCCTGTATTTGCACAGGATGGAGCACTTTATTTTATTTCATCGAGACCTCGTGATCAAACAGATACTATTGACGATTACGACATCTGGAGGGTGAAGCCGATCGACGAAGGCCGATGGAGTGAATCAGAAAATATGTCGGCTATAAATTCAGATAGCAATGAATTTTACATTTCCTTCGCTCCTGGTGGAAATTTATATTTCTCATCGGCCAGGCAAGGTGGATACGGTGAAGAAGACCTATATGTAAGTGAATATTATGATGGTAAATATGGAAGTCCGATAAATTTAGGGTCCTCGGTAAATTCAAAAGGCTCGGATCACGACCCGTTAATCGTAGGGAATGAAAAATATCTGATCTTCTCTTCGCCAGGTCGTTCGGATAGCTATGGTCAGGCCGATCTGTATTTTTCAAAACGCATCAACAAATCCAAGTGGAGTTCCGCTGGTAATCTTGGGAAACGCTTCAACACGCCTACCTATGAATACTGCCCCTATTTAAGTCCTGATAACAAGTACTTTTTCTATAGCTCGGAGTATGATGTTAAGTGGATCAATTCGGATTATTTATTCAAAGACATGAACGATAAAGAAAACAAATAAAAAAGTAAATTCACTTTTCACTACCTCAATGAAGGCGTATGAACGAGAACAGTAAAACTACCCGTAACAAGGCAAATTATCTGGCAGCTAAAGAGTCATTTAATCAAAATGATATTTATAAATGCTTATAATACTATTCTCCCGATCATGAAGTGAAATCGGCTGGTGGAGAACCAGGCCGGCACGTTATACAACTTTTTTTTGAAAGCATACGTGCATTGTGGGAAGATATCACAATCTCCGTTGAACACGTTGTTGCAGAAGACAATTGGGTAATGGGCAGGAGTGTTGCAACCGCAACGCATTCTAAAATTGTAATGGGTGTCCCGCCAACAAACCGGCAGATCAAGGTTTCTTTTTGGGATTTACATCTCTTCAACGATGAAGGACAGATTATCCAGACATGGAATCAGATTGACAACGCGGCAATCATGAAGCAGATTGGTTTGCTGTCATAAATGAAGTTAATGTCCATCATGATCGGGTAGCTTAAGGTCACATGGGGTCAGCACCATGATTTTATTCTCAGCGTCTTATGCAATCTTTATTTCTTTGAATATTCTCAGGAAAAGGGCAATATATTCTTTCAATTCTTCCTCTCTTTCCTTTAACCAGACAAAGCGCATTTCAACTTTTGCCGATATATCAGTAAGTTCAAAATACTTAATGTTCAAATTCACTGAATTTATCGCCGACTTTGCAATGATAGTTACTCCGAGCCCTTCGCTCACCATTCTTAAATTTGTTGAAGCATTTGGCGATTGAAAGACAACAGTGGGTGTGAAGCCATGCTTTTGAAAGATACTGTATAAAAGGTCACTATACGAGTGCCCGTCTTCTCTTGCAGGGAGAATCCAATCTACCGCGGCTAACTCCCTAAGGTCAGAACTCTTTTTGAAGTCAAACTTCAAATTCTTCGGCATTACCACAACAAAATTTTCCTTGTAAAGTAGTGCTGAGTCAAATCCATCCGGTCCCATTTCATTCGGTATTATGCCAAATTGAAGTTCGCGATCAAGTATTTTGCTAAATATCACACGACAAGAATTTTCCAGTAGTCCTATTTTTAATCCTGGATATGATTTAGTAATCGTCTTTAAGAAAGACGGCATTACAGAATGCATCGCGGAACTGACGTGCCCCATATTTATTTCACCTGCTTCGCCCTGGTGGATCAGGCTTGCTTTCTTCTGTGCTTCGCTTAAATGTTTAAGTATTCTTCTGATTTCGACCTGAAAGAATTGACCTGCTGCCGTAAGCTTGATTTGTTTTTTAGTGCGGTCAAATAATTCTGCACCAATCTCATTTTCTAGGTTTTTTATCTGGCGACTTAATGCTGGTTGGGCTATATAGATGTTGCTGCTTGCTTTGTGGAAGTTTAACACGTCCGCTACAGTGAGAAAATTTTTTAACTGCTCTATGCTCATATCCATCGATTCATTTTTGCTATCGATCAAGCGAAATTAAGTATTTTTTGTTACCGGATAAATTGGCGTGTTTAGTTAACCAATTTGGCCGCATGCCCTTTGTGTAACTTTTTTTCATGTCGCTAATGATATTATTTCAATGATCTTCAAAGCATCATCAGAACATGTTGAAATACTCAGCACGCTTGGGGCCGAGACATTTTATGCTTCACACAAGGATAGTGCTCCCGCGCAGGAGATCTTCACCTATATGAGAAAGATCTACACCCTAGAATCTATCAGAAAAGAGTTAACCAATTCTTCAAATATTTACCATCTCATCGAGCATGAAAGCAAAATAGTTGGGTTTTCAAAAATAGCTTTTGATATGGGTCATCCTTCAATTCAGTCAGAACATGTATCTAAAATGAATCAAATTTATTTATTGGAGCCATTTCATGGCCTGAGGCTAGGCACAAAATTGTTGAACTATAATATTGAATTGTCAACATTAAATGGGCAGACCGGAATGTGGCTAATTGTATGGGTTGGCAATACAACAGCGATAACCTTTTATAAAAGACATAACTTTTCCATCGTCAAGCAGGATCAATTTCATCTCACAGGTTCCCACGTCAGTCCATGCTATATAATGTTTTTAGATTATAAGGCAACAAGAATTATCTGATACTTAAGAGTTTACGCTACCCTTACCTATTTTCAAAGACACAAACTTTAGGTTTTTTAGGACTGATCCTGAATTTGACATCCATGACGATGAAGGATATTTTTTATCTGAGATTATTGTCACTTGCTGCAAACACCGCATACATAGTATATGGCTTATTTATTGGTGCAACGCCGATTGTGCTGGGAAGCTTTATCGCGGTAATTATTCATTCCTCCAGCATTTATCGACTTAACATCCGAAGCAAAGAGTTTAAAAAAGCATTTGGCTCAATAAATTTAGGTAGAAAGTTTCATCTGGCCTTAATATAAGTATGTTGCAAAAGATATTTTCAAAGCAGTATCATCTGTCATTAGTATTAATTTATTCTTAATAATTGTACAAAATGGTTCAGCAGTAATGCATCATCATTCATGAAATGGATTGGCTCAGACGGAAAAATGTTTTGCGAATGCAGCATGAAAAGATTAGAAGTGGGTTGTCAAATTTCAAGAAAAAAAGCCGACACAATATCTGTCAGCCTTTTCCTTGTGAAATCGTCCTTTATATGATTTTGGCTTTTTCGAAACTGTAGGATCGTTCTAATCTAACCGTCGCTCTCTTATCATTATATATATATGACAGGATCATAAGTCCAATCGGAACGATCATAACAAACGTCGAATCTTGTAATCCATCCACAGAAACCATTGAATAGACAGCGCCGATCAGGTCAAAGCATAATCCGGCATAAGCCCACTCACGGATCTTTGGATAACCGGGAACGAGTATAGCGACCACTCCAAGAACTTTCATCACTCCGATAAAAGGAATAAAATAGAGTGGATAACCCAGGTGATCGAACTGGGCTTTGGCATCGTGGATCATCATGATGTCGGGGATCGCGGATGCAAGCATAAATGCTGCGAAGAGTCCTGTAGCAATCCAGTATATTCTGTTTGTCGCTTTCATAAGACTATGCGTTTTATTGTGGGCAGTTGAACATCCATTGAATACCATACTTGTCTACACACGAACCGAAGTATCCCCAGAACTGATCGCCGATCGGTGTCGTTACTTTTCCCTCCTTGCTAAGTTCATCAAAGAGCCGCTTGGTTTCTTTCTTGGTATCCGGCTCAAGGCTGATATGGAAATTGTTTCCATTCGAAATGTTAAAGCCCATCGACTCCGGTGCATCTGTTCCCATCAAAACATGTCCGCCAACAATTGGGATCTCAATGTGCATGATCAGCTTCTTCTGCTCGTCACTGAGCGGTGCTTCGGGATTCGCTGGCAGATCGCCAAAGCGCTGAATGCCGTTACCACCAAATTCTGTTTTGAACACAGATTTGTAAAACTTGAAAACTTCCTCAGTCTTGTCGGGGAAATTTAAATACGTGTTTGTGCGTGCCATAACTTTTTTGTTTAGTTGTTTATGATGGATCAAAACTATGACCGCATCATGGCGTGCACATTGATGTAGGTTAAGAAAGACCTTACCTCAATTTTGGATGCTTTCTTGTCAGCTCTTTTCGAACGCGGCTTAACCCTTCTGGTGTGACCCCCAGATACGAAGCAATCATCCACTGAGGCACGCGCTGGTAAAGCGAAGGATAAGTCTTTACAAATTCCAAATACCGCTCTTCTGCTGTAGCTGTGAGCAAATGATTAATCCTTTTTTGCATTACTCTGATATTGTTATGCAACGCGCGGTGGTTGAATTCACGAAATAACTTACTAACATCCGATGCTTTGTTGATAAAATTCTCATCCATGATATACACCACAGTATCTTCGAGCGCTTCGATAAAAAATTCGGTCGGCTGATTGAAATACGCGCTACTCCTATCACTCACAAGGAAATTCTCCGGTGAAAAATGAATGATATGTTCCTTATCGTTACTGTCAATGGTGAATTGTCGCACCAATCCCTTTTCAATGAAAAAGATATTCTTGCATCGATCGCCGGGTCGCACCAGGAATTCACCTTTTAAGTAGGTCTTCGTTTTAAAACAATCGGGCAACTGCTTCAGATCGTCCTCTGTAAGCATTGCTTTTTTGGTAAGATATATTTCGAAGTTGCTCACCGTTTCAGTCCGTCGATACCTTATACGAATACACCCAATCCATTTTCTTCGCTTCTGATTTCAGAAATATCGGCAATAGCAGGTCGCGAAAGAACTGTTGGAATTTGTTGGGTGCCGTCTTGGTATCGCCCACTTTTCTCGCTTGCTGAACAATTTTCTCTACTCTGGATTGTCTCAGCTCCTGAAATTGATGAAATGCATTTGAAACATCGTAATATTTATGCAGAAAATTGGCCAGCACCAAAGTATCCTCGAGTGCCAGTGACGCACCTTGACCAATATGTGGTGCAGTTGCATGGGCGGCATCTCCTATCAGACAAATCCTTCCGCTGTACCAAGTTTTCAAAGACGGAATGTCATAAATTGGATAAATCTCTATGGTCTTACTGGCTTCGATGATCTTGCGTATAATCGGCCGATCGTTTCGATGTAAATCAATAAGCGTTTTTTGAAGATTCGCCTTTTCGATTCCCGTCAACTCGTTTCTTTCCGGTTCCTGCTTTCTTGCAATATTATTGAACCACCAGATCTCACCACGGTTGGAAACAGCGTAGGCAAAAAATCCACGCTCGCCGAAGATCATGTGAATACCATCCTCCATTCCTTTTGTATTGTCAATCGTAGAAAAACCACCCGTCGACAACAAACCGGTGTAAGTAATGCGTGGTGTATTTCCGAGAAACGATTTCCGGACGGCCGAATGAATTCCATCACAACCAATTAGAAAGTCAGCTGTTGCACTGGAGCCATCCTCGAAATATGCGGTAACGTTGTTCTTAGTTTGATTTGTCGACGACAGTTTTTTGCCGGTGTGAATTTCTATTCCCTTCGCCATTGCCGCATTCCGGATAGAGGAGTTAATGAGACTGCGTCGTACCTGGACGAGCTCTGCACCATAGCGTTCCGTTTGATACCTGTTGTCTAACTCGCCAATGCGCTTGTTCTTCGAGTTATAAAAGACAATCCTTCCCGGACAATAATCGGTCAAAATATTTTCAATCAGAATAAACTCTTTCAGCACATTCAGGCCATTTGGAGAGACGCCGAGAAATAATCCTTCAGCATCATTGAAAGACTTACGTGATTCATAAATCACAGATGAAATCCCTTTCCTCTGCAAGGCGAGCGCCATAGCAGGACCTGCAATACCACAACCGATTATAATCGCCTTACGGTTTTCCCCTTTCTCATTCGTTGATGTTGCAAAATTCATATTAGTATTCTTTAAGGGTGATCTATTTCAAAATAAAAAACTGCTTGTTCAATGGAATCAAGGCAAAAGACAGCAACATAAATATTGCACCACGTACATTACTCCAGAATTCCCACGCATCGGCCTTTGCTTTCAATGCGACGTCAACCGTCTCACTGTAAGGATAGTCCCAGAAGCTTATTAGAATCGGCGCAAAATAGGCGAGCGTCCAAACTCTGACGGAAAAGTGTATAACAAAAATGATGAGCAGTGGATTTTTCCTGTACTTTATCCGCCAGTTGAGAATGATGGCCGCTATGAAAAATACTTCGTGAATGCTGTGAGAAATAATCCAGAAGGCTTTGTATCGCAGACCGTATTCGCCCTGAAAGATATGGAACGATGCGGGCGGTGCCGACGTCCACAACGGTACGACATTCGCTGCTTCCCAAAGACCAGCGCCATTAATTAATAAGTATATCACGGTTGTGATCAATAATGTTGCGTTTGCCCAGGGACTAGGGACTGCATGTTGTTTCAGTGTTGTATTCATAATATCAATCGTTTATGTATGATCTCTCCTTCCCCTTTTTGATTGACATCTATCAACTTTCCATTTCCATAGTAATGAACATAACCTTCGCCAAAGTGTGCAATAGAGATGGTTCTGTTTGACATCACTTCAACATTTCCTTCGCTCATGTTTCTGATCCTCACATCTTCCGCGATCAGTTCTCTTGCAAAAAGATTTCCTTCAGCCTGAGTTTTGATATCCGCTTCAATACATTTCCCCCGAAGGATTACATCACCATGACTTTGAATGAGCATCTTCAATGCTGGTACTTCCACCTGTAAGATCACGTTCCCGCCGCTCTGAATTTTTACTTCAAATGGGCACGACTGGGAAATAGGAGTTTTACTTATGACGTCTCCGTGTTCACACCGAACATACATTTTGGCAAGCTGCCGGAAATAGACTTTGACTTTCAGACTGGTAAAATCCAGTCCGCGATACCCTGCTTCGGCAGTAACGTAGAGGGTCCTCCCTGAATTGGTTGCCGTCACATAGTCGATTAGATTTTCGTCTGCCTCAAATTCGACGCGTTCTTCATCAGATTGATAAAGCTCCACCTGTCCATTCACTGACAGATGAAGATGTAAAAATGAACTCACCGGCATCATTTTTTGCATCAGTATTCCATTTCCCTTCGTTGTTGTCATTTTTCGTAATCGTTTAAAGTTCATGTTCTTTCGAACGGGTTCAGATATTGATGATTGAAATCAAGCCTCTCTTTTTCTTAATTTTGATGTAATAAAGAACGGACGCATCAGGCTGGGGGATTTCTACTACAGGGAGTAACATTTATATTTCAGGGAATATGGCCTTTCAAATAAAAAGCGCTGACGACGACAGCATCCTGCATAAAAACACGATGTCGGAGAATGACTTCAATGTCAATCGGCTGAATGGTGAATGGTTGCAACTGGACCATCAACAAGGAACAATGAAAATGAGGCAGTGGATGTTTGATGGAGTGAGGATGGCGTATTCTGATTGCACTTTTCAAAAACCACTTACGTTGAACTGGCAAGGTGACCTAGAGATTGTGACGATGTATTTCAGTTTAAAAGGAAGTGTGTCGATTGGTGGTGGCGATGCCGTTCCATTCGAGCTGGGTAATAATCAACAGAACATGTTTTATGGTACGGAAGCTGCCGGCTTTATGAAAGTCGATGAGCTCCGGCTGAAGTCGTTTATGATTCAATTCAACAAAGATGCTTTTCTGAGAATTGCCAGTGGGGGAACCGACGCGTTAAAATATTTTGCTGATTGCGTGTCCAGCGGAAAAACAACTGCCTTTTCAAACACGAATTTGTCGGTTGATCTCTTCACGCAAAACGCAATTGATGCTGTCATGAATTGCAAATTTTCCGATTCATTGAAGCGGATTTTCTTTTTGTCGAAGGCAATGGAGTTGATGGTATTGCAAGCGGAAGCACATACAAGATCATTGTCCGACAGGCCAACATTTGTCAGGACGGACTACGACAAGGATAGGATCATTTTTGCGCGTGACTACATGCTGCAACATATCGAGATGCCACCTACTATTCCGGAACTTTCAAAGATTGCAGGTATCAATGCATTCAAGCTGAAGAAGGGTTACAAAGAAATATTTGGCAGCACAATTTTTGGACACCTCGCGGAAGCGCGATTTGATCTCGCCAAATTGGCGTTACAGGAAGGCTCGAAAACCGTTGCACAGATTGCATTTGAACTTGGTTATTCTTCCATTCAACATTTCAGCACAGCTTTCAAAAAACGGTATAATGTTTCGCCAAGTCAAATGAAAAAAAATAGTCGCTTGTAGCATTAGAAAAATCGAGAAACTTTATCTGCATTCGATTATCCAGTTGCTGGAGATTCTTTCCAAATGCAAGCTTGCACCACGATTTGATAAGTGAATTTCCTTTGGCAGGATTAAAGCCCAATATAAATTATCCGTTAGAATGCAGCGCAAGTTTATTTCCTTCAGGATCATGGAATAATGCCCAATATCCTTTTGGCGGTGATATTTGAGTTTTCGCCATTACTATTTTGCCACCGGCGTTTTCAATTTTAGCCAATGTATCATTTAAGACTTTTGTCAATTTCAAATAAACGATCGCTCCGTTTGCAGAAGGTTTGAAGTTTGGCAATTGGAATAGATGACCAACATCATTGTTTTCCTTATCGACAAAATATGCCATCGGAAACGGGATGTTGAGATTTCTTTTAATAAGTCCATCTGTTATCTCAAAATAGAATTTAAATGCTCTTTCAAAATTGTCCGATGGGATTGCCACATAGCTAAAGATGTTTTTCATTTCATATTTGATTAGGGGTGGATCAGTCAAAATTCAAAGAATGTGATCACTTATCATACTTCCAAAATCTGCCTTTCCCTAAAGCCAGCCACGCTAACGATTCCTCAATTCTTTTTTGACGCGTGCCCTCCGTTTTAGCATCTATGATCCATACCAAATAATCTTTGCGAAACGAATCAGATTTTGAATCCCAAACTGCTTTGGCTTTTTTATTTAGCGTCAACTTGTCAACGAAATAATCTGGTACCTGGATTACTTTAGGCGTTTCAGATTTTTGCTTAACCTTTTTCACTCCGCTTTCATTTAAAACCATTGCTTCCTTTATATACGCTATTAACACTTTCTTTGTTGGCAAATCGGATATGTCTTTTATTTTGTCCATGTCCCCAAATTTTTTTCCCGCTTTTACACTATCGAGAATGGCCGGGTCCTTCATCATTTCTGCTTTGTACAGGCTAAATGAACAATGATTTTTGAATCCACCTAGCATACATAAATGATCACCTTTGTAGGAATAATGAGGTGTACCCCATTTTATATCTTCTTCCACGTCAGGGCACGTTTCATGTATCAAATGTCGTAAGTGCGTCAGAATTGGTTTTGCGAAAGCCGCAGCTTTCCTTATGTATGCCTCTACTTTTTTATTTAACTGTGCCATTTTTTATATTTTTAATTGTTCTAAAAATAGAATAAAGAAGCTGAGTTGATATTTTTAACTATGATTTTTGATATCAGTCTTACAGGGCGGTCATTTTTCGCAAAAGATTCAAAGTAGATTGCATTACTTGCGGCAAGAACTTTCTTGCCATAGGCTAAGAAGGCATTATTGTTGGAGCCAGCTACTATTTGACCGGATACCAGAATTGTGTAGAAGGTTTTTCAAGTCTTTCATTTTTACGAAGTTAAAATTGAATTGTTCTATTGCATTCATCTACTAAAGTTGTTAGAAGCCTAAGGCAAAAGCCTGAATTTTCCATTTTAGATCAGTCCAAAAAATGGGAGGACGTCATGGTCAGAAAAACCAATGACAATTAGCTGTTCAAGAAAGAAGAACCTCATTTATTTACAGAAATTTCGAAATAAAAAGATCAAAGACTTCGATCAGAATTAAGATAACGATGATCCACTCCAGACGATTGCTTTCGCGCTGGTTCGAAATTTCTCTGAATACACTAAGATTAGACTGAATGATTCTGAGTGTGTATTCTATTTCGCTAAACCTTACTTTCAAATCGAAATGTTTCATCAGACCCTGGTGGAGAGTGTCGAGGTATTCATTTTCCCATACCTGTTCAGGAGCATCGAAAATATAGATATTGTCTGCGATATCATTTTGAGTATTCAGCGCGCGGCCAATGAACTTCATCATATTCTTTCGGTTAATATTGAGCCTGCCGGTCGATTGAAGGTCATTTGTAAAGCCTTTAATCTCCGTCAGCAGATTTTCAGAAAGTCCGTTGTAATGATCAAGCGCAACGGATTGACCCAGGTTAAGCATTGTAACACGAATGACGGAATCATCAGTATGGTCCACCGAGACGTGATCGAATTCAAATCTTAGTTCACAGCCGGGAATAACCTGTAGCAGGTAATCATCGCGTAGCCACGTTTCAGCATTTTTTAGATGAGGGGCGACAGACTTAATTGCTGATTGTATCTCTTCGTCATTATGATCGCAGAAGACTACTACTCCATAATTGAAATAGTATAGGTATTTCCCTTCGCCACAGTGATAAAAAAGCTCTGAAGAACTATCGCCAATAGGTTTGGCTTGAACCATGGACTTGATTCCTTTGAGGTCTATCTGGTTCGCAACTCGTATCGCCGAAAGTTTAACAATGGTTTCCATGAGAGCCAATGGCATTCAAATCAACTTTCTCATTTTCTATCTTAAGTGACGTGTTTAGTTAAATTTAACAAAAAGAGTTGACATTCTGTTTCAACGAAATTTGGTCAATACCACCAAATTTCGCTTTCGCTCCCCAGCCGAAACTTTCAGAAACTACTAACAACAATTCATTCTCGCCTTTTTTCAACGTAAGAAATAATGTATCGAAGAATCCAATCGTGCCAAAAAACTTGTGATTCTGGGGCGGTCAGTCATAGATAAACACCACTGGACCAGTAACAGCGATGCTGTCGATAGTTATCAGTTGGGTTTGTATTTGTTCTTTTATGCGGCGTTGACCGCTATATCAAAAAATAGATGGCCAGGAGGACGATGGTTGTCAACGCTATGAATAAGGCTTTTTTGTTATATCGACGATCTCTGAAGTTGAGAGTTTAATTTACCAGATAATAGTAAAAATATCTACCTTCAGGGCTCAATGAAGCACATATTCCTTTTCTTTTGTCTGACTCTTTTTGGATTCCTGTCATTTCCTGCCAGTGGAATTTCAAATGAGGATAGCGCTTTAATCCTGACAGTTCCAAGTAACAGTGATGGAGATTTATTCGCTGAAAAACTCGTCGTCAAAGAAGAAGCAAACCTGGCAACCTTTATTAGACAGCCTTTAAGTGATCCTAGCAATAGAAAGGGAAATGGATCCACAATAGTTCGCACCCCGGATGATCTTATTCAATCTTCCGTCCTTGAATTTCATGACAGGTATGATGCCACTCTGGAAATAGTTGACAGCAAAGAAGAATTTAAGTGGAGGTATTCATCCATCCCTCCACCAAGACAATACTCACTTCTACGAATATTGTTTAGGGCTATAATTGCCCCTAATGCACCTTAATTAACAAAGTCAGGAAATTAATTTTCTCTTCAATTCAGTTGAAGAGCCTTCTTGTTATTTGTCAAATCTCAAAATTTTCTAACATTGGAAATCTATATCGTCATCATTTTTGTTGTTGGTTATCTGGCCATTGCGCTGGAGCATCCAATTAAGATCAATAAGACAGCTACTGCGCTCGTTACCGGCGTGCTCTGCTGGACGCTGTTTGCGTTAGATGTACCCAGCAGTTCCTTTTTGACTAGCGCTTATTTTACGGAATTTGCCAATACCCAAAAGGCTTTGGCCAATCCGTCCCAAGTTTATCAATTATTCATCAACGATGAGCTTTCTCATAATTTAAGCCAGATTGCTTCAATCCTTTTCTTTCTGATCGGCGCAATGACCATTGTAGAGCTGATCGATGCGCATCAGGGTTTCCGGTTTATTACCGACAGGATCAAGACCAAAGATGTCCGGAAGATGCTTTGGATTATCTGCTGGGTTGCCTTCTTTCTCTCCGCGATTCTTGATAACCTCACCACCGCCATCGTGATGGTTTCTCTGGTGCGCAAACTTATCCAGGACCGCGAACGCAGGTTGCTTTTCGCGGGCATGATCATCATCGCAGCAAATGCGGGTGGGGCGTGGTCACCGATCGGTGATGTTACTACCACAATGTTATGGATAGGAGGCCAGATATCACCAGTCCCAATTATCAAGACATTGTTGATCCCGAGCATCATTAGCCTTCTAATCCCCGTGATTTATTTAAGCTTTACACTGAAAGGCACCATTGAGAGCAGCATAGAAGAAACAGCCGCAGACGGTGACCAGGATTCAAAGGGTGGAAAAATAATGTTACTGGTGGGAATCGGGGCATTGATATTCGTTCCTGTGTTCAAGACCATCACTCATCTTCCTCCTTACATCGGAATCTTGCTGGGGCTCGGGGTTTTATGGGTCGTTTCCGAATTTATCAACCCTCATCTCGATGAAGGCGAACGCAAGAAGTATTCCGCCGGACATGCCTTGTCAAGGATTGATACTTCCAGTGTGCTTTTTTTCTTTGGCATTCTTCTGGCTGTTGGCGCACTTGAATCCATGCAGACGCTCCATCATTTTGCAGAGTACCTAGAGCACCTGATAGGTGATAAGAAAATTATCATCACACTGATTGGCATGTTCTCATCTATTATTGATAATGTGCCGCTGGTAGCGGCCTGCATGGGAATGTATTCTGTTGACGTGTATCCGATGGACCATATGATCTGGGAATACCTGGCTTATTGCGCTGGTACAGGTGGAAGTCTGCTCGTAATCGGATCAGCGGCCGGTGTTGCGGTTATGGGAATGGAGAAAATGGACTTTATCTGGTATCTAAAGAAGATCAGCTTTCTGGCTTTCACTGGCTACGCGGCAGGTGCTGCTGCGTTTCTAATTGTCAATTGACCTGGTTTCTATAATTAGAAGAGGTTGCCCATTTCGGTAAATTAAATAATCTAATTGTCTTGAAGACTATTTAGGCCAATAAAGGCATTTCGTCAGCCGGATGATCTGCCTTTATTTTCTACCGATGGGATCTGAGCTTATTGAAATATTGCCTCAAGAGGTTTACTGAATTTCCATACGAAAGAATGAATTATTTAAGAAGCCAATACCTGTTGACAGTGCTTTTAGCGGTGATTGCTTCGACTTCATTTGCACAGCAAAATTTATTCAACGTTCCAAGCTCGGACATTACCTCTCGTAACAAGCTTTTCTATCAGCAACAACTGAACTTTACCTCGGGATTCATTCAGTTCAATACAACCTTCAGTTATGGCCTGCGAAAGAATATGGAAGTCGGTGTAAACCTTGTCGGACTTAATCTTAACAAAACCTCTTCCGGTCCTTCTTTCATCACGAACGCCAGTCCTTCGACGCCACCATTCTATCCTTATTACACTGTAAATTTTCAAAAGGCGTTTCCACTGAATAATGTATTCAAGATTGCTATTGGTACGCAGACTGGTCTTTCGGATAACGCTGATTTTGGAAGTTATATCTATTCAAATTTTGTGTCGGTTTTGCCAAATATCAAGACCAAAATAATTACGGGCATTTACTGGGGGTCAGATTCTTTTCTCGGCCCGGAAGACAGGAGTGAGTTATTACCTCAGGGAACTAACGTTGGTACCCAGATTGGGATAGAGCAACCAATACTAAAGGAGAGATTCTTTCTGATTGTAGAAAATATTTCTGGCAGGCATAGTCTGGGCGAAACATCTTTGGGATCAGCGTGGCTATTTTCAAAACACTGGATGTTGTCAATGGTATGTCAATTTCCAAACTATCAGGGGCAATCCACAAAAAGCCTTGGTACTAGAATTGACGTACGTTCCGAAACATCATTGAAGGACTTGAAATGACCTGTTAAACACTATCTGTTGCTCCCTTGGGTAGAAAATAAATTTCCGGATTGAGGCTATCGCCAACAGAATGCACAGTTTAGTTGCCGCGATCAGCGTAAGCAGTAACCATCAAACGTCGTTGGTTTTTGGTTTAACTACTTTTTGGAAAACACTTTGTGATCTATTTCCATACCAATACAATCATCCCTGAAAGGATAAGGCCAGCACCAATGAGTACTTTGGGTGTTGCAGGCTCTTTTAATAAAATGAAGGACAATAGGAGCGTGATCACTATACTGGCTTTGTCAATCGCCGCAACGTAGGAAACCAGTCCGTCTTTCATTGCTCTATAGTAAAATATCCAGCTTACCGTCGTCGTAATACCTGAGCAGATTAATAAGATGGTCTGTTTCGTTGTAAGCAGTCCTAAATCCTTTGTTTTTCCTGTAAGTAAAATAAATGTCGTGATGAGAAAAAAAATGGTTGTTGTTCGAATACCCAGGCCAAGGTCAGAATTGATATTCTGAAGACCGTACTTAGCAAGGACTGATGTTAGGCCGGCAAAAATCATTGCGATGATCGCATATAAAATCCAGGTTTGCATAGTTGTTTATTTTAGATGGCTGAATGAACATTAGAATGAAAGCTTAAACCCTCCGTTGAATATGAACCCGTCAATAGGTGAATATATCTCTTTGAATTGAGGATTTTGAATCGTTCCTGTATAGATCGGGTCAAATCTGGTTTGCCTCGAATCAAGAAAATTTTCTCCGTTTGCAAAGAGGCTGAAGTGTTCAAATTTCCGTTCAATCGAAAGCCCCATGATCCAATAATCACGGGTGAGTTCTCCACTCGATAGATATTGCTGCCCCACATAAAATGCTTCGTAGGCCAGACGAAGCTTACCTTCGATTTCATACATAATGTTGGTGTTAATTCTGTGTTTCGCAGTTAATGGATTAAAACTACTTACGTTGTCGAAATTACGATCAGCATCAATGTAGGTGTAGCCGACATAAACGGTTAAATCTTCGACACTTAATTTAACATTTGTCTCAAAACCTTTTGAGGTGAGTTTCCCATTAGCATTATAGAATGAATAATTTCCATTCGATCCAGCGGCACTGTTCAAAATTAGCGGATCTGTCAACGCTGTATAAAAGAATAACTGGTTGATTGAAATATCCATTTCATCCGAAAGGGCTGTTTTGTAGTTAACATCGAAATTTCCGCCAACAGAACGCTCCGCTTTTACAGTATTAAGATCAAGAGGCTGGATATTGCGGAAACTTTTTGTTTCTGCTTCTTCAGAAAATACGGTTGGAGCCTTGTAACCAATACCACCACCCACTCTGGAAGTTAGCTTATTGGTAAATTTATACATGAAAGAAATCCGTGGTAGCACGAAGAGATCGTGCTGGCTATTATAATCTACTCTAAGTCCGGTTTCCAGAACTGTTTTATTGAAGGGTTTATAGTTGTTCTGTGCGAAAATGCCACCAGTGGTTAACTGATAGTCCAACGGAAATGCTAAAGGCTGGGATTGAGTAAACCTGTCGGTCCAGAGATTGCTACCCATCACCCATTCGCTTTTTTCGTTCGGTATGAGATAGCTCACCTCCGAGTAACTTGATATCTGGTTCCCGGAGAAATTATAGTCTGACAAACTAATCTCTCTGGAAAAGTATCCCACGCTATTTTTTGCAGTCAGAATAGATTTATTCTCAAAAATCTTTTCCAGTTTAAACTGAGTAGAATAGCGATTTGACTTGTTCGTTTCGAAATATGTATGGGTAGCGTCTCCGTTTCCTTCAATGACTTTCATGTCGCCACCCGTCCGGTCTTCAAAACTCGTGTTTACACCGAAGCTAAGGGTGGTTTCGTCAGCATAGTAAAACAAACGTGGATTAAAAGTATAGCGGGTAAATTTGGGAATATCTGAAAAGCCATCACTGTTTCTGTCGAAAGCTTCTTGCGTATTGCGGGCAGTAAAAAGTGTGATTCCAAATTTATTAAATTTTTCGGCGTAGTACCCGCTCAGATCAAGGGCCTTTGTCTGATTCGTATTTGCAAGAAAGGAAATTTCCCTTTTCTCGGTTGGAACTTTAGTCACAAGGTTAATAAGACCTGCAATGGCGCCACCTCCGTATAACGTAGAGGCGGAGCCCTTGATTACTTCAACACGCTTTAAGTCTAGCGGAGGTATTTGCAAAATACTTAGGCCTGAAGAGAAACCTGAGTAGATCGGAAAACCGTCTCTCAGTAGTTGTGTGTATTTTCAATCGAGACCCTGAATGCGGATACTGGTGCTGGCTGAAGTAGCCGAGGTCTGTTGGGTTTGAATGCCCGTACTCTCGGTTAGAAGCATTTTTATATTTCCCGGTTGCATACTTGCTTTCTCATCGAGTTCTCCTGCCGATATTGTTTCAATACGGGTGGGGATATCGTCAATGGATCTGCTGCTACGGGTGGCAGAAACTACGACTTCACTGAGGTTTGTCTGGTCTGGTATCAGGTCAATCTCTACTATGTTGTTTGACCGTAATGGGAAAACAATGGTTTTTTCCCTGGTTTTGTATCCGACAAAGGAGAACTCCAGAATTTGTTTTCCATCCGGAATATTCCTGATCTCAAGAATACCTTTTTCGTCGGAACTTGATCCTGTTGTTGTGTCCTTTAGTCTTCCCGTGGCACCAATCAATGTTTCTTTTGTCTCTTCATCGATCAATCGTGCCTTAAAAATATTCTGTGATGAAGCAGTGTATGCCGTAAGGCATAACAGTGCTGTAGATATCGTATTGCTAAAATTCATAACCGTGGGTTTACTGATGTTTAAATAATAAACTTCCCAAAACACCTTGAGTGGGTGTCCGAAATCAATAAGTCACGGTAGTATCAGATCAGGAAAGTTGACTTGAGCAAGAACAACTTGGGCCGGTAGAAATAATTGGATGAGAGAGGCTCAGTGCGGGGAAGTGTTTTCGCAAAATGAGAAGCAACGAAAACAGGCCGAATGATCTCGGCAGAAACAATTTTAGCAAACTCAACATGGAATATTCGTTGCGTTACCTTACTGTCAATCTTGACGAATGAGTCGTAGGTGTCAAAGAAATCATTCTCATAATCAAAGATATCTACCTCCAGTGTTGCCATGGAGAAGAAAATTCCCAGAAGAGCGGCTATTACTATTTTAGATTCCTTTTTCATTGTCGCAGAATAAAGATAAGAAAAAGAGAGCTTGACCCATCGATTCGTAGATTAAAAATCGCGGCCTTAGTTGCAGTGGAGATCCGTGCTTGCTGATCATTATTTCGCTCGGTTCAATAATCTCAAGTGATGGTCAGTTTTTAAATGTAGTCCTTAGCATAAAAGACTGATCTCGATCAACGTGACCCCATTCCGGCGCTGAAATTTTTTTGGTGATATTTCAGAATAAAGACGTCAACAATTGTCTACTAAAAACTCCGAAGGTTCAGTAAGCATTACCTTTGAATATTCATCGTTCGCAGGCAGCATTTTGGAGAATTAAAATCTATATCGTAATATTGCGTTATAGTAATTATGGGCATCACCAAATCAGAATTATTCAAGAAGAGTCAAAATAAGATCGCAGATCTTGCGAAAGCGTTCGACCACCCGGCACGGGTTGCCATCATTGAATATCTCCTGGCTAATAACACCTGCATTTGTAATGACCTGGTACTTGAACTTCCCCTATCACAGTCGACCATTACCCAACATTTAAAGGAGCTGAAACGAATCGGCATCATTAAGGGGGAAGTGGAAGGCCCCAAAGTAAATTATTGCATTGATGAAAAGGTCTGGGAAAATGCAAAAGATATATTCATAAATATGTTCACCAAATACGTCAAGAAGAACGACTGCTGCTGATATTTTTTTGCCTAAGCATAACGTAATATTACAATAATACACTATCACAAAACTATTATGGAAACCGCCGAAACATCGAATGAACTAAAGCAAATTGTTAAGGACAAGTACAGCCAGATTGCTGAACAAAGTAAGGAGTCAAACGAGTCAAGCTGTTGCGGAGCAACGGGATGCGCGACGGTAGACTATACCGTAATGTCAGATGACTATTCGAACGTAAAAGGATATGAAGCTACCGCTGACCTCGGACTTGGTTGCGGTTTACCAACAGAGTTTGCAAAGATCAGCGAAGGAAATACAGTGGTAGATCTTGGTTCGGGAGCTGGTAATGATGCATTCATCGCACGTTCGATTGTTGGAGAAAAAGGGAAAGTGAT
Organism: Cyclobacteriaceae bacterium; assembly: GCA_013141055.1. Taxonomy (NCBI): domain Bacteria; kingdom Pseudomonadati; phylum Bacteroidota; class Cytophagia; order Cytophagales; family Cyclobacteriaceae; species Cyclobacteriaceae bacterium. The sequence goes on from JABFRS010000001.1 coordinate 1,875,386, forward strand.
CGGAATTGACTTCACCGATAAAATGGTTGAGAAGGCAAAGCTCAATACGAAAAAGCTTGGATTCAAGAACGTAGAATTCCTGAAAGGTGACATCGAAGCTATGCCACTGGAAGACAATATCGCTGATGTCGTTGTGAGTAACTGTGTCTTGAATCTTGTGCCAGATAAGAAAAAGGCGTTTGAAGAAACTTTTAGAATTCTTAAAAATGGCGGGCACTTTAGCGTATCGGATATTGTCCTGATCGGAAACCTTCCGGTGGGACTACAAAAAAGTGCCGAGATGTATGCCGGATGTGTTTCGGGAGCTATTCAGGTGGACGATTATCTGGAGATCATTAAACAAACAGGATTCATCAATCTTAAGATACAGAAAATGAAACGCATAAAACTTCCAGAGGAGATACTGAGTGAGTATCTGACAAAAGAAGAGATAGTGAAGTTCTTAAGTGGCACAGACGGAATTTTTAGCGCTACCACCTACGCTGAGAAACCCTAATCGAAAAAACTATAACCAAAAATAAAATCAATGAAACCTTTTGCTTTACTACTAATCCTGCTGTGTACAATGTCATTTACAAGCGAAAAGAAAGTTACACTTTATAAGCCCATTGTGAATAACATCGAAACGTTCACAAAAGAGTTTGACCAGATTCCGGAAGACCGCAAGAAAGCATTGAAGAAGCTCGCGCTTTTTGTGGAAAGCAAAGTGAAGGCTGGAGAAAAAACTGAATTGATTTTTATCTGTACTCACAACTCCCGTAGGAGCCATATGGCACAGGTGTGGGCACAGGTTGCCGCTGCTTATTATAATGTACCTAATGTGACTGCCTACTCAGGAGGAACAGAAGCAACGGCCTTTAATCCTCGTGCTGTCAAGGCCCTCGAAGAAGCTGGATTTAAGATCGTGAAGACTACCGAAGGCACAAATCCTGTCTATGAGGTTCGCTTCTCCGATGAAGGGTCTCCTATCAAAGCGTTTTCTAAAAAATATGATGGAGAGGGAAATCCAAAAAATGGTTTTGGCGCTATCATGACCTGCGCGCAGGCAGATAAAAACTGCCCCGTTGTGATGGGTGCAACAGTTCGTATAGCAACGCCTTATGATGATCCAAAAGAATTTGATGGAACACCTCAGGAAGCTGCAAAGTATAAAGAGCGCGTGCACCAGATTGGACTGGAAATTTTCTATGCGTTTTCTCTGATTAAAGCATAGTTTGTAATGACATCAAAAAGAATTTTATCGTTTGGTCTTGTCCTGCTTTTGGTAAGCTTACCGGGCTGGGTTTTTGCTCAGGCTGGACTCACGGAAATGAATTCATGGATTGAGAGTAAGCTTGCCTCCGATAACACCTCACTTGGATCTTACTTCTTTCTGTTTCTGGGAGGATTTCTGGCAAGCCTTCTTCCCTGCGTTTATCCCTTGTACCCGATCACGGCAAACGTTATCAAGGCTCGGGGGGCGGGCTCTTCGCGGTTTCTGCACCCTTTGTTTTATTTCCTCGGACTCGCGGCAATGTATCTTGTGTTTGGAATCGTTGCCTCGTTCAGCGGTGGAGCGTTCAATCAAATCATGCGACTCCCGGTTACTAACTTATTAATAGGTGTTGTCATTATCCTTATGGGAATCTCAGCGGCGGGCCTAATTCATATCCCGTTGTTTGGCGGTCAGACAGAAACAAAAAATAAAGGAGTCACTGGAACATTTTTGTTGGGGATGGGTGCAGGTCTCCTTGCTTCATCGTGTGTTGGACCTGTCGTAGTCAGTATTCTCATTGGACTGGCAAGCAGTATGGGCGACACTTTTTCTATTTCACTCTCATTGGCGGCAGCATTCAAAATGCTTTCGTTTGGCCTTGGATTAGGAATTCCTTTTTTACTGATAGGCGTGTTCGGAGTGAGTCTTCCAAAATCCGGCAAATGGATGACCTATGTTCAATATGTATTGGGCATTCTAATCATCTACTTCGGATGGACGTATGTTGAAAAAGCTTTACTGATTTTAAATTTTGCAGCAGAGGCAATTCAACTTATTGGCATCGGTTCGCTCATTGTTCTGATCTCTACTTTCTTCTTTCAACCTTCCGAGCGAATAGTTGAAACTAGGGTCGTAAAATCTCTTTTGATACTCTCTTCAATTGTCGGGGCATTAATACTTGTAAGAGGTATTATCCCTGCCTGGTCTGGAAATACTTCTGTTTCATTATCCACTTCTCCAGCAGAAAATGAGAAATCTATTGAAATCGATGGATCATTAACATGGTATCTGAATAAGGACGCAGCGTATGCGGAAGCAAAGCGAACCGGAAAAAATGTGTTTATCGATTTTTATGCTAACTGGTGCACCAACTGCAAGGCATTTAAAAAGCTAACGCAGGAGGACGAAGAGCTGATTGCATCCCTCAAGAACGCAGTCCTGTTAAAAGTATATGATACGACACCGGATTTTAAAACGTACAGCAGCGATTCGCGCTTTCCGGAGCTAAAGGTCGGCTTGCCATTCTTTGTCATAACAAGCACCGAGGGAGAACTGATCTATAAGACAAATGATTATCTGAAGACCCAGGAGATGGGGATGTTTCTTGAATAACCTAAAATCCATAAAATGAAAATTGCCTTGTTCTCTGACATTCATGCAAACCTGCCGGCACTGGAAGCTTGTATGGCCGATATGGAATCGCGTAAGCCGGACGCGGTGTATTGCCTTGGAGATCTCGTCGGATATAATATCTGGCCCAATGAGGTAATCAATGAGATCCGAAAAAGAAAAATACCAACTATTGCCGGGAATTATGATTTCGGAGTGGGCAGACACAGTGATGATTGTGGATGTGCCTATAAGACAGATGATGAAAAAGCAATGGGAGTCGTCTCCATTTCCTATACAAATGAAAACGTAAAGGATGATGAACGAAATTACCTCAGGTCACTTCCCGGCCATCTTCGGGTAGAATTTATCAATAACAAAGACTTTCACAGCACACCGACTGAAGATGAAACTAAAAATGTTCTGCTGGTTCATGGTAGTCCGCGTCGTATCAACGAATATCTTTTCGAAGACCGACAGGAAAAGAGCCTGCTTCGCATTATGGAGGAAGCTAAAGGCCACATCATGTGTTTTGGACATACCCACAAACCTTATCACCGCGTACTTAAGGATGAAAAGGGAAATTACTGGCATGCTATCAACATAGGGTCGGTGGGTAAACCAAAAGATGGAGATCCACGAGGATGTTATGTGATTCTTACGATTGACGAGAAGTATTCCCATGTTTCTAAGGAAGGACTTTCAGTCGAGTTTGTTCGCTTCAACTATGATATTGAGAAGGCTGCTAAGGCAGTAGAAGATAGTCCTCTTCCAAACCCTTACGCAGAAATGTTGAGGAAAGGTTTTTAAATTAAAGTTTCCCAGGATGAGGAGTTGCAAATTACTTGTATTGATATTTTTCCTCGGAATGAATGAACGGCTTTTCAGTCAGGAATTGCCGGGCCTTAGTTATTGCCTGCTCTTTGAAACCACCCTTGAAAAGGAGGCATTTCAGAAAAGTAACACAATGGAAAGTGATCCATTGCTCTTCTTACTGGCATATGATGTAAAGACAGACTCTTCACAGTACAGCAATCTCAGAAATGAATTGCTGGATTATACTCAAACACTAAAAGACAAGCGTACGAAATTCAAAACTGAGGCAAAGTTTCTGCGATATGTTTTTAATGATGTTCATACCCACTACCTCAGGAGTTACTGATCATACGAAACATTTAATAACATCTTTAGTCGCGGAAGCTATAACTGTATTACCGGGGCGGCATTGTATGGCTATGTGCTGCAAGGACTTGGTTACATTCCTAAAATCTATAAGACGCGATATCATATATTTTTATTGATTGACCTTCCTGATTCGGAAACCATTCTTTTGGAAACCACTGATGCTGTTCATGGCTTTGTTGAAAATAAGAGAGATGTAATGGAACGGATTGCCAGTTACATGGCAAGGGAGAAGGTTCAGCTTTCCAAACAGGAAACATTGTCGGCGCCTTTTAATGACAACGTCACGATGGAGCTTGTTTCATTGAAAGAGCTTACGGGACTTCATTATTATAATCTTGGGGTGGAACTGCTGAACAAGAACGATTATTACGAAGCATTCAGGGTGCTAAAGAAAGCAAGTATCCTGTATCCGACATCTGATTGCATTAAAGATTTTATTGCCTTTGCCCAGATTCAATATGAACTGGAATTAACTACCGCCTTCAATAGAAAGTAAAACATCACCATGAGTCAATCGAAACTTGGATTTCTCGACCGATACTTAACCCTATGGATATTTCTTGCTATGCTGCTTGGAATTCTTATTGGGAATCTTTTTTCTATAGAAGAGTGGATGAAGCCCTTTCAGATAGGTACTACGAATCTTCTTATTGCAACTGGTCTGATTGTAATGATGTTTCCACCACTTGCTAAAGTGAGGTATGAACATCTTGGAAAAGTATTCAGGAATGTCAAGCTTATCAGTCTCTCATTGCTGCTGAACTGGATTATAGGCCCCATCCTGATGTTTGGGCTGGCAATGATTTTCCTGCGGGACAAGCCTGAATACATGGTGGGCCTGATTCTTATTGGCATTGCCCGTTGCATTGCAATGGTATTGGTATGGAACGATCTGGCAAAGGGAGACAAAGAGTATGCTGCAGGACTGGTGGCCATTAACAGTATTTTTCAAGTCCTGTTTTATAGTTTCTTCGCCTGGCTGTTCATCACAGTTCTGCCGCCTTACTTCGGAATAGAAGGATCGGCTGTCAACGTCAGTATGAGCGATGTTGCCACGAGCGTATTTCTATACCTTGGCGTTCCATTCCTCGCTGGTTTTATTTTCAGGTATCTATCCATCAAGTTAAAAGGAGAAGCGTGGTATGTTGAAAATGTTATTCCACGGATCAGTCCTTTGACATTGATCGCGCTGTTATTCACCATCGTGATCATGTTCAGCTTCAAAGGAAAAATGATTCTGGACATCCCTTTGGATGTAGTCAGGATTGCCATCCCGTTAATAATCTACTTTCTCGTCATGTTTATTCTGAGTTTCATCCTTTCCAAAAGACTTGGAGCGAATTATGAAGAAAACACATCTGTTTCTTTTACTGCGACCGGAAACAATTTTGAATTGGCTATTGCTGTGGCGGTAGGAGTTTTTGGTATCAACTCGGGGCAGGCATTTGTTGGTGTAGTGGGGCCATTGATTGAGGTACCTGCATTGATTTTACTGGTCAATCTTGCCTTTTGGTTCAAGAGAAAATTGTATCCGACTCCCAACATGTAATTGAAGGAAAGTCCTTTAATGGTCAAGGTATGGATGAAATAGAATATTTATATAAAAGGTATAGAAATCAGATCCGACCATTTATGGAAATGCTCAAGCATAAGCGGGCTGAACTGAGTGATGCAGATTGGCGAGACTTTGTAACACACACGCGCGAGAATATTATAAATGCGCCAGATCAGTATTTTTCTGACCTTCCCAATGGGGATCTTTTAGAGAAATTAGTACACCGTCTATTTGTCGAGTTTTTTGAGGAAGTCGGCTGATATCTCATTTTAGTAAACGCCGTTCACGTTATGGGATACCATGACAAAAATCAGTAGTTGACATCTTCTGAATGATTTATGTCACCTGATTGCCGGGGAATAGTTCCGACCTTACCTGCGTTTAATGAAAACAAATAATCACATGGAAAAGGGAGTCAATAAGTTTCTGTTTTTCACCGGAAAAGGTGGCGTAGGAAAGACGTCACTGGCCTGTGCCACAGCAGTAAAACTGGCCGATGAGGGGAAAAAGGTACTATTAATCAGTACCGATCCTGCATCAAACCTGGAAGATGTATTGGAAAGTCCGGTGAAGAATGAAATCACACCTCACAGGACACTCAGCACTCTTTTTACCATAAATATCAATCCTGAAGTTTCGGCGGATGAATATCGTCAACGGGCAATGGGCCCTCTTAAAGGAGTGGCAACTTTGCAAGAGATAAACAAAGTAAAAGAGCAATTGTCCGGAGCGTGCACTACTGAGATTGCTTCTTTTGATGAGTTCTCCCGCTTCATTACTGGTGAAGGAAATCCTGAAGCCTTTGATGTAATCATATTTGATACCGCGCCAACAGGTCATACAATTCGATTGCTGGAGTTGCCCGCCGCATGGGATACTTTTCTGGACGAAAATCCTAAAGGAGCCTCTTGTATCGGCCCCTCTTCAGCATTGAAAAGTAGTAAAGAGCGATATAAGAAAGTAATTGCCAGCTTAAGGGATGCGGAGCAAACAACCTTTTACCTGGTGGCCCGATCGGAAACTTCGTCTCTGAAAGAAGCTGCAAGGACAAGTCTTGAACTCAAAGAACTGGGCTTAATTAATCAGAGACTATTGATCAATGGTGTATTTAGTGCCATTGATAAAAGTGATAAGGTTGCTCTGAAAATGGAACAACTCGCGCAGAAGGAGTTAATGGAAATGCCTGATGCTTTAAAAACACTCGCTACATTAAACTACCCCTTGCTTCCATACAATGTGTTGGGGCTGGAAAAATTAAGGTCGTTGTTAGATACAGAATTGCAGAAGAAAATTATTGCCAAAGAAATTTCTACTGAAAGTATGTTTGAGCATCCTTTGGAAGACCTATCAGAATTGGTGGATGAGCTTGAGGGAAATAGTCCTAATGGTCTGATTTTGACAATGGGAAAAGGCGGCGTGGGCAAGACTATTGTCGCGGCAACTATTGCGACCTTACTGGCCAGACGAGGGCATGAAGTTCTTTTAACCACTACCGATCCGGCAGCTCACATAACCGATTTTATCAATCAATTGGAGGAGTTGCCGGGCACACTAACGGTTGAGCACATTGATCCTAAAGTCGAAACAAAAAATTATGTTGATAAGGTGATGAATCAAAAAGGGGCAACCCTTGATGCCGAAGGTAAGAAGTTGTTGCTGGAGGATCTTAAATCTCCCTGTACGGAAGAGGTAGCAGTATTTCACGCTTTCTCCAGTGCGATCTATAAAGCAAAGCGACAGTTTGTAGTAATCGACACCGCGCCGACGGGGCATACACTATTATTGCTTGACACAACAGGGAGTTACCATCGTGAGATTTTAAAGAAGCAAACTCCTGGTTCGGTTAAAATCAAAACACCTTATATGTTCTTGCAAGATCAGAACTTTGCTAAAATCGTATTGGTCGCTCTTCCCGAAACCACTCCCATGCGAGAAGCCGAAGGCCTTCAAAATGATTTGAAGCGTGCTGGTATTGTTCCATTTGCATGGGTAGTTAATCAATGCCTATCTGCTTTAAGAAATTTAAAAGATCCATTGCTAAGAAAAAGAGCTGCTTCAGAAATACCGATTATAGACACTATTAAGAATAATTTGTCAAAAAGGACCTTTGGCATACCTTATCTGGCGGAGCAAAAGTTACTACCAGCGCTTCTTTTGTCTCTTGATAAGACAAAAACGGCTATAAGAATTCAATAATACTTTTCGGCCTTTATGCCGATTATTTACAGGTGATCCTTGTCTGAAGGGTCCTTAGAAAATCTATAGAATTTATTTAGATCGAACCGGCTTGACTTGGAGACGTTTAGCTTCTCGGCAAGTAGGTAACCCATGAAAATACAATGGATAAAGTGCTACTGAAATCAAACTGATTCAAATGCAACCATTTTAATCGGAAATGTCTGCTTTTTGAATAGTCGTTCTTCAAATCAGCACAAACAGAATCAAACAAAATTAAAACCCAACCTTCCCTTAATAGTCATCGTTTACTTTTTAAAGTGAGATGACTAATTTTTTATCCCATGTTGTTAGGAAGATGGGAAATTTTCTAATAGTCCTTTCACATCTTGCTTCGCAAGATCAGTGGTAGCCCTAAAGCGGGAAAGGAATGAACACATCAAATTCAAATGATAACAATTTAAGGAGGCCAGCAACGTATCGCGATCAGTTATTAACAATTGGTGATCTGGAAATCTTTAGGAATGAATTGATTGCTGAAATCAAAAGCGTGCTTAAGCCTTCAACTGGTCAATCAGCAAAGCAATGGCTTCGAACATCCGAAGTTAGAAAGATACTGGGGGTTTCACCTGGCACTCTACAAAATCTTCGAGTTAACAGAACCCTCTCGTACACAAAGATAGGCGGCATTGTATTCTACAAGCATGAAGACATTCTTAAACTGTTGGAAGATAACTGCATCACTAGAAAGGATAACAATGGATAGCCTTCAACAGCTTACCTGTTATATAGATAAAATGGTTTCAGATGAACGACTGAAACCAGTCCACTTATCCCTTTCCATGGCGCTCTGTCACTCTTGGATTGAAAGTCAATTTGAGAGCCGTTACCGTGTTTCACGAAAGCGTCTTATGAGAGACTCACACATTCGTTCCAAAGCCACCTATCACAAGGCAATCAAAGAACTTCAGCGATTGGGATACCTGAGGTACTCTCCTTCTTACCACCCGAGGAAGGGCAGTCAGATAACAATGATCATTGAAAACACAACGAACGAACAGCCGGATGCCACAGAATAGATTATCCTACAGTGAAGCGAAGAAAATTCCAATCACGGATTACCTATCTAGTCTAGGATTCGGACCTGTCAAGATCAGGGGAATCGATCAATGGTATCATTCGCCATTCCGCGATGAACGAACTCCATCCTTTAAAGTAAATACACGGCTAAATGTTTGGTATGATCACGGCACCGGCGATGGCGGAACAATACTGGATCTTGGTGCAAAACTTCATGGGTGCTCCCTGCAAGAATTCCTGGAGAAATTATCTACTGATAACTATCAACTACCCGTTTGTTTTCACCAGCCAAAGGTTCCCCTTGAAAAACCAGAAAATAGACTGGAGATTATATCGCCTCGTGAATTAACGAGCGGAGATTTGCTCTATTACTTAAGAAGCCGCTCCATTGACGCAGGTATTGCCAAGCAATACTGTAAAGAGATTGAGTTTAGAATCGGGCCAAAGATTTATACAGCCATCGGGTTTCCAAATAATTCCGGCGCATTCGAACTCAGAAACAACTGGTTTAAAGGTTCCTCTTCGCCCAAGGACATTTCCTTTATCAATAACAATTCGGAGAAGGTATCTGTACTGGAAGGATTCATGGATTTTCTTTCTGTTATTCAAATTGAGCATCGAGAAATAAATCAGATTACAAAGATCTCGAATTTCCTTGTCCTCAACTCGCTCCGATTATTGACCCGCAGCTTGCCTATTCTTCAGTCGCACAAAGAAATAAATCTCTTTCTGGACAATGATAGTGCCGCACATGAAGCGAAAGAAAGCCTGAAAGAAAGAGGAATTGACTTTCGCGACGCTTCGGCTCTTTATCGAGAACACAAAGATGTTAATGAGTATCTAATTGCAACGAGTAAAATCAAACACGATCAAACTCTTCCTCGGACAAGATCTAAAGGGGTAAGGCGGTAATATCTTTTTAGCTGGCAGAAAATTATCAACTCACTAAAAATAATAATCATGAAAACGAAAATTCACTTTATCACTCAAGCCAAAGGAGGCGCGGGAAAATCAGTTTTGGCATTTATGCTCGCTGAAAAACACCGCGAAGCGGTCATACTGGACCTCGACGATGCTACCACCACCACCCTTAAGCAGCTCGCTTATCGCCAGCCGGTCAAAGTTTCCTTTCTTGATGCTACGACAAAACGAATTGATCGAGGCGCTTTCAACGGCTTGTTTCAAAGTATTATCGAAGCAAAGAAGGAACTATTTATTGCCGATTTGGGAGCAAGTGTGGCCGAGCAATTGCCAAAATACTTCTCAATCAATGGCGTGGAGACGGTCATAGAATTGCTTGAGCAAAATGACATCCACCTGCAAATTGTTTGCATTGTTGGTGGTGGGAATATTTTCAAGGCGACAATGGAATATTTAGCGGAGTTGGTTGAATCAACCAAAGGACGACTGGAAGTAATCGTCGCGCATAATGGATTCTATCCATGCTCGGAAGAACAGAAAGCTTCTCTTATGGAATATGTAGAGGCCAATAAACTCTCACTGATTCACTTCGATCTGGTAAAGGATAAAGGTGAAATAGCCATGAGGACGGTGGAGAATGTTTTAAAGAATGGAAAAGGAATAACCGGCTTAAGCCCGTTCACATCCATCTATTTCAAGAAACCGATTGAAGAACTAAGCCTTTAAGTCATGGCAATGACCGATCAGGAACAAAAAGAAGTACGCTCTTATTGCGCTTTCATTCTTGAAAAGTATGGATTTGATATTTCACCAAGCGATCCAATTATTCCCGCTTTGTACATCATCCATAAAGAAATGCAACTGAATAATCAAAACAATAAAGCCATTGGAGAATTAATCAAGGAGGCGTCAACGAAAATAAGCCCAACCGTATTCCATTTTGTTTCTCCTGGAGAAGCATTCAGATTTCAACTGGGCGTTGCCGTAAAATGGATCATAATTAGTATTCCAATGTTGATACTGATGTGGATTGGCGTGTGGTATCGGTCAATGATTTATGATCTCGATAGCGCGCGGACAATCGTTCAGGCCTCGGACAATGTCGGCGAGCTGTTCAAGCGTGCTAAGGTGGATGAGAAAGGACATTACTTCATTGATTTCACAGCTGCACGGAAGGATTCAGTGATACACTTCAGAGAATTTGAGAAGCTGAATGCAAAAACTATCCGGGTATATCTCGGCAAGAAATCACAGTGATTCTTAATTAAGCACAAACAGCAAGCCGCAATGGAGAAGCGATACATCATACAATTCCTGAAAGAGAGAAAAAGAGGAGTTTACACCCTGATCGTAGAAGAATATTCGGAGATAGTTACTTCAATGGCTGCAACACTCGCACTCGATGTCATTCGCGAAGATCTTGAAAGGGTAGCGAATGCAAGGGTCGAACTCAATTATTTCAGTCTGGCCCACGCGATCACGAAGTTTAAAAAGAAGACATCCTCATCACCTGTCGCAAAGGCTAAATGGAATTTTAAAGATAGTTATGAACAAGTGGATCAATTAGCGGCAGGCAAGTTCAAATTGGGGCAATAACAGTCAATGAATTCAGGAAACGTAAATCAAAGGCAACTTAAGTCAAGTACCGGCAGACACCGGCAACACCTGATCACTGTCAAGTTCGGAGGAGCAAGCCATGTTTCCGCTACGCTCCAACGGCTTGCTGAGTAACAACCACTTCGTTCGACCTTAAAAGTTATGGCCAGACCACCGGTAAATAGCAGCGAAAAAAGAATTCATCAGGTGAATATCAGACTCACTGACGATGAAAATGAAAAGGCTAGCCAGTACTCCACAGCCAGTGGATTAAGTCCGGCTAATTGGATTCGGCAAAAAGTATTTACCGGGAAGTTTCCCGCAGTTAAACTTTCACCGATAGATGCCGCGCTCTACATGGAACTTAAAAAGATCGGTGTCAATCTCAACCAAGTGACTCACAGAATTAATCAAGGGGATTTTCCAAAGGAGTACCTATCTCACTTATTAGCCCTAACGTCCTTGATCGATAAGATTCTAAAACTCATGACCGATGACCGGCAACCAGATCAAGGGTAAAGGCTTTCGTGGAGCGCTCAGATATAACCTTGAAAAGGTCGACAAAGGAGTGGCTGAGTTACTGGATTCTTCCTTTGCTGGCAAGTCGGAAAATTCAATACTGAAAGAGGTACAACTGATCCGCGTGCAGAAGCCGAATCTTCAAAAATACTTCTATCACACCTCGATCAACTTTCCACCAGAAGAGAACCTTTCCAGTGAAATGATGAAGCAGATCGGTCACGATTACCTTCAGGCCAATGGATTCACTCAGCATCAGTTTATCATGTTCCGGCATTTTGACGCTGACCACCCTCACCTCCATATCCTGGTAAACCGGATTGGATACGATGGCAAAGTTCTCAGCGACAGTAACGACTATAAGCGGAGCGAGCAGGTGCTCCGGGAGCTTGAGATAAAGTACAACCTCGTAAAAGTTGTGTCCAGCCGGGAAGCGAAAGAGCGAGCCATGACCAAGGACGAACTGGAGATGATGAAGCGAACCAATGTTCCCTCAACGAAATTGAAGCTACAGGCAATTGTCAAGGATGTCCTTACAAAAGGTCGAAGGTTAACGACTCAGGAATTCATCACAGGACTGGAAAGTAAAGGCGTCAGGCTTCAATTCAATCAGGCTACCACAGGATATGTAAGTGGGATCTCTTATGACTATAATGGATTTGTCATCAAGGGTGCTGCGCTTGGTCACGATTTTAAATGGCCTTCGGTAAAGAATCGTATCGACTATGAACAACAAAGAGATCACCTGGCAGTTCATGAAGCAAATGTTAGAACAAAGTCAGCATCCCCGGAGGCCAAAACAAGGTCAATTAACATTCACCGAGGCGCTCATGAAAATATTGCAGCACAAAAAGATTCGCAGGGCTCTGATCTGACTGCGTTGCTGAAGGATCTTTTTCATGTGGATCGTAGTAATCCTGACTATCATCCTGATATGGTTTCTGATGACTTGACCAGACGAAAGAAAAAGAAGAAAAGAAGAGGGAGAAGCATTTAATTATTACCGACCGCACTCTTTCTGATTTCTTGCTCCTATTGACAGATTGATTGACGCTTTCCTAATCAACGGGTTTAATTCTGGTGAAAGGTTGCTCCCAGTGCTTTAGGTCTACCAAAAGCGTTCGGCATAAACGGTTCCCCCTTCCAGCTAGCGCTTCCAGGAACCCCCATTTATTCCGTTTCCTTTTGGTAGTCCTGCACTGCGAGCAAATGAGCACACCATAATTAAACCCGTTGATTATGGAAAGCACAACTAATCAATCCATCAACTATCAGGTAGCAGAAATTCAACTCTCCTACAAAACAGCTCTTCTACCTTCCATGATGCTACAGATCGAACGATCAAAAAGCGCATTCGATATTCTCCTTGGTTCCTGGGATGAAGACAAGCTCGAATTCATTGAGCAATTCAAAGTTTTACTACTTAATAGGGCTAATAAGGTTCTCGGAATTTTCGAAGTGTCATCGGGATGCCTCACAGGCACAGTCGCTGATCCGAAGCTTATCTTCGCCGCCGCCATTAAAGCGAATGCGTGTGGGATAATACTTTCTCATAACCATCCTTCCGGAAATCTCAAGCCAAGTCAGGCAGATATTGATTTGACAAAAAAGATGAAAGAAGGAGGAAAATTTCTTGAGATTCAGATTCTTGATCACATTATCGTTACGAAGGAAGGCTATTTTTCATTTGCTGATAAAGGATTAATTTAATTCAGGCCATAGCCACATATCGCCTCTTCATTTTATAATATCCAAAGGATTTTACTGACAGTTAAAACCAGATTTGTAGAATCCCCAATTCGAAAAGACTGGCCGAAATTCACGACCTTAGTATTGGAGAGTCATGCCGAAAATCATAGAAATACTGAAGTTCAGAGATGCAGTTCCTTTGAGGAATACGTGGTATAACTACTATGGAGATATTTTTGTTTCAGTGATTCGAGAAAGCAAACCCTATATAAGGAGAAAAGCCTTACCTCCTGATAGCAAAAGGGATAACGACTTAAGTGAATGGCACCGAATCTGGCAGTATGAAAATATTGAAGCTTATTATGGTGTCGAACAACTTGGTGCAAAGACCTATGAATTAACGATCGAAGTAGATGGCGTAAGGCATCGAATAGATAGCGTTGTGCATCAAGTGGCAATAGAATTTCAACATACGTTAAGCGTGTCCATAGAAGAAATGAACTCACGTTTTCACGCACATACTAAAAAGGGATATTTGGCATATTTAGTTATAGACTTGACTAAGTATAATTCTTCCCAGTTTTATGGAGGTCATATTGATTCAAAATTAGATAAGATTGTCAGTAAATGGAAAAAGACTTCTTATTGTGAAAATGATAAACTATTTATCGATTTCCAGGATTGCATTGTGCGATTAGTCAAAGGGCTAGAAGTAGGGTATATCACGATCCATAAGCTCACCTTCCTACACGAGCTTTTGTCCCTTGAAAAAAATTTTGACAAAATTCTCAGTTCAGAAAAAGAACGAAAATATTTGCAACAACAGGAAGCGATACTTAAAAGGCGAAGAGAATTGGAACATGAAGCAATAACATTTAAAAACCTAAAGATTCAGGAGAAGGTTGAGTTTCTGGAGAATACTTTAAAGACTCCAGACTTTCGGTATTTGAAGCAGTGTTTTGAGGACAATGTCATTCGTCCTTATACCAACCTTCACAATGAGGAGATTTTCACATATCGAAAAGATACTGAGACTGAAAATGATTTTGTTGAAAACTGGCATGTATATTATTCCACAGATTCACAATTTGAACTTTTGTACAAAACAGTCGGAAAACTTGAACCTAAGCAGGTTTATATTAACGGCTATGCCAGAATAAAAAAGGAATATAAATATCTATTCGCTGAAATAGTCCTTCGTGATAAGTTTAGAACAATTTGCAAGTTTAAAAGACAAAATAGCGTTACTGTGAAAGTTGCTGAGGAGCCCCTATTATTCTAGGATATAATGTTTGAAGTGGAGGGCAATTGAATATGATCTTATTGCTTTAGCCTTTTCTTGTTGCGTTGAGGCTTAATACCTTTATTTTCCCTCTAGCCTTGATCAGGGCATAGTATATTCTAAGTGCTCTCCTCGTTATTACATCCTCATCGGCATTGATGTCGTCGCTCCATTTCTCCATGAGATCAAAATAAATTTTGAATGTTTTATCCGTTCCATCCCACATTCTTAGGCTTGCTAGAATAAGGCGATCAAGAAAAGTTTCAAAATCACATTCCTGAAAACCGATCATTTGAAAATGTTTGAATAGCATCCTGCTCTGGAGTTCATGACGGATCAGGAAAACTGGCACTTCAATTTCCTTTGGAATCTTGATTTTCGGCGAACGAACAAGAGGTATGCCGTGTCGGAAATTCAAGGGTATGGAAAAGACTCGCATAGGCATAGGTTATTTTAATGATTGTAGTACTGGTATTTTAATCCATCGTAAATCTCTTTAACCGCGGTTCTCCTTTAAGCTGGAGATTTCCATCGCCTTCGAGAAAAGCATTCAATTCGTCGTCAACCTGGATCGAAATTCCGCCGGTGTCTTTGATTGTGACCTTCGCTTCCGATGTCTCAAGATCAATTCCCTCAAAGGAACCTGGCCCCGTATTCAAAATATTAGCTTTCAATGCGCATCCTGAAATAGCCAAAGCTCCTGTCTTTGTTACAGTAGCATCAAGTATTGTAACGTCTACCTGAAGGTCGACTCGGCCTTTTCCATTCTGGATGATTGCCAGCGATTCAGTTTCAATAGGTTCTTTACATGTGACGGTGCCGGAATGATGTACAACAATGCTGCTCAATGTTGAATAGGTGAGGCGAATGACCGAAGCAGGAATCACCTCAAATGAATCATTCTTCATCGTGACCCATAATCGATTCTCTTCAATTCTTGTCTCGACCATGTGTGTCATATCTGAGTCTGACTCTATTTCGATTCTCTCCGAGCCTCCCCTCTGTAAAATCACATCCGAGAACGCGTCAAGGCCAATACTTTCAAATGATGAAACGTCATATCCAACGATGAGCCTTTTTTGAACTTGTTGTTTAGATTGAATATCGTGGCACTGCTGTTCAGTTTCCCTCCATTTATTCTGACATAATATCAATGCCATATTTTGAAATTTCCAAACACGGTTATGTAGTGTGAGAACATTATCTGCGGCTACCGAATAATCCTCTTTATATCGAACGTCAGAATATGCCCTTTGTAAAATATTAAAGATTTGGAGTTCGGATTCCGTTGATCTTGGAAAAATCGTGTGCACATTCAATGTGATATTTTCCAGTAGCAAGAACAGCCGCCTAATACTATGAGTGGTTGGCTTATAGCCAATACAAGTACGAAGGAGAGAAATGCAAGTTAGCTCAACAGCCTGGTGGAGCATGAGGACTGCGACATCATATCGGCTTTCCTGTAAACAATCTGTAGCAGTTTGATAAAAGGCTTGTGCGAGGTCAAATTTCCTTTTCGACCCTTGGACAAAAGAGCTTTGAACGTGAGGGTCAACTACCCTGGAAGGCGTGATCAGGGGAACTGTATCGTTATCATGTAGAAGTACACCACTTCGATACACTCTTACGAAAAAAGGATTGCCAATTTCGAGGCTGTTATTTACCGCATCTACACTATGTACAATCGGAATTATGGCGAGAAAATCATTGGATAGTTTTTCAACACTATCGGAAATAGATTCCCTTTTGCCTTTGTCTTTATCTTGGAGAATGATAAGTAGATCAATGGCCATGGAAGAATTATTATTGTCTGGCGAAGTGAAACTGCTCCAAACGTTTGACGAGTTGGATCTTGTCCCATAGCAGATGATCTTTTCCGGATGAAAAGATTCAATGATTAGAGAAATGGTCCGTCGAATTATAACCTGTTGTGTTTCTGTTACAGAAGATAATTGAGTCTCCATTTTACATCTTTTTTGAAGTAACACTCTTTTTTAAGTTCATTATTTCACGATACGCTTTGAATGTCTGCTTCATCATGCTGTCATTGTTTCCTTCAATTTTTTTACTGCGCTTTTCCATAATGGTGAAATATCTGTCCGAGACATTATCATCCTCATCATCAAGACCAATAGTCTGAAGGATTAGTGAATCCAAATGCGGTTCAAAACCACATTCGGTCATTCCAATTTCTTGCAAAATGCGGAAGAGCTTACGCGTCTTGAGTTCTTCCTTAATAAGGCATAATGACATCTGCATTTTGATTGGAAGTTTTACCAGTGGATAAGAAGAAATCTGTTTCATTTTGCGGTATAGGGAATAGCCTATACAATAATAGACATTTTTACCATAGGGAATAACCTATACCTGAGAATTTTTTTACTGTTTTATTTGAAATGTGGCAAAGCAGCAAATCAGAATTAGGTATCGAAAGCAGCTTATTAAGATGGGTCTCCACCTTCGACAACTCAGGGAGAGCCAAGGAATTAGCCAGGAACAATTGGCTGCTGACGCCGAAATTCCTTATAGTACGGTAAATGAAATCGAAGCTGGAAAGACAAATCCTACAATTGCGTCGTTAATGGCAATTGCGGAAGCCCTTGATATGCCTCTTAGTAAGTTGCTAGATTTTTAAGTTTCCTTTAAAATACGGTTGAGTCATTTTGAATTCAACAAAAAATGGTCTGAATCAAAACGGCATTTCAAGGGAGCCAAAATATTTTCAATTGTCCTCTTCAGACAAGGCATATTTTAGAGATGTTTTTTGAACAGATTTAACTTCATGCCGGAGGTTTAAAAGATTTGGAAACATTGTTTGATACTTCTCACAATCACCCTTTCGGAAATCTGAAATTCAGACGACCTAACAGAAAAAACAATGAATGATCTTGACTATTTGTTGAATCAACTAGATTTATTAATTGGCTTTCTTGCCGTTTCAGACCAGCAAGTCTATGAGCAAATCAAACTGCACGATCGCTTTAATTTAGGTCTTACCATTGAACAGTTGTATGAAAGTAACTATGGAAATTACTCAAATCACATAACTACTTCAGCTCTGCTTTTGGGGTTTGCGCATTTTGAGGACTTCCTCACAAAGTGTATAGTTAATGTATTAATTTCCAACCCGGATAGTAATGACTATAAGGTAACGTTAAAAACGATACGCGAAAAGGGCGATCGATTAATTCCATCCTTAGCAGAGGAACAAGCAAGACGGTTGCTTTTTTCTGAAAAAATAAAATTTATTGAAAAACAATTCACAGGGATTAACCCACAGATCTTGCTTGATATAAAATTCGTAAACGATGTAAGGAATTGCATAATGCATAATAATGGCTTGGCAGACAAAAGACTAAATCCAAAATACAATGATGGGCAGAAAATTGTTTTGCATTCTGCAGATGTTAATGCATATGGACTTCAAGCAAGACAATTAGCCAGAGAAATATGGATAAGACAGAAATCAACTAACTGATATACTTGAAAAGATTGCAGCTCGACTTTTGAAACCCATTTAAGATTTCAGGTCTTTAAAATAGCTCACCAGCGAAAAAACCGACGACGATAGAAATTTGAATGTCAGGCTTAATAAACATGGAAATCATTCCGTCAAGGCTTCTAGCATCTCCAACAAGTGCGATACCACCGCCCGTTGAGACTTTGCACCATGAGCTTCCTTACGATAAATTGAGTTGGGAAGACTTTGAGAGGCTTTGTTTGAAATTGGCGCAGAATGAAAGCCATGTGGAGTTTTGTAGGCCATACGGTGTCCGTGGCGACAAGCAAGAAGGGATTGACATTTTTGCAAGAAAAGGAAATGCGAAAATGTTTACTGTCTATCAGTGTAAAAAAGTAACAAAATTTGGACCAGCTAAAATTGCTGGTGCGGTTAAGCTATTTACAGAAGGTGAGTGGCTAAGTAAAACAGACCAATTCATTCTTTGCACGCAAGAAAGCTTTGTATCTAAGAAAAGTACAGATGAGTTAATTAAACAAAAAGATCTGTTAAAAGCGCTAGGTGTTCAACTGATCGCCTGGGATGGTCACGGGCTTAACTCACTACTCAAGGTACAGCCACAAATTGTTTATGATTTTTTTGGTGAGAATTGGACCCGCGTGTTTAATGGTAATCACGCGTTAAGTAGTATCATTAAGAAGGGAAGAGCCTTAAAGAAAAGCTTTGATGAACCATCAATCTATATTAATAGAAAAATAGTCTTGTATGGAGATCAATTGGCCGAATTTCTCGATAAGGGAGTTGATCTAAAGGACTTAATTAGTCAAGAAAAAAGGATTGCCTTGTTAGGTGCCGCGCAAACAGGGAAAAGTATAGAGCTCAGAAAACTTGTCAGCGAATTAAGCAAGGAATCTTCCCCTTATTATCCATTCTTAATCAATCTAAATACTTACACTGATAAATCAATCAAGGAATATATCATCGGCATTAACGAATTACAACAAGACAAAATAGTGCTCTGCCTTGATGGGTTAGATGAGGTTCAGTCAGGTAGCTTCGATACCGTTGGTCGAAAAATTATGGAGTTCTCAGAGGATTTCCCTGATTCCATCATCATTGTTTCTTGTCGGTCTAACTTTTACAAAACAGCATTAGAGAATCTCTCACTCAACACACTGCGAAATTTCAAGTCATTTCGATTAGCTCAACTCCGAGAAAACGAAATTGAACAATTTCTTCATACCAAACTCGGGGATAAAACAGACAACTTCCTTGCAAGGATTTCTGATAATAACCTTAGAGGGCTATTATCAATTCCATACTACTTAGTCAAATTGAGTGAGCAATATGCGAATAAGGGAAAAGTTGCAGGTGATAAGGCGGAGCTATTCGAGGAAATTATCAGAGAGAATTTAGAAGCGGACTGCTTTAGACATTTCAAACAAAGTGTCGATTCTAAAATATCTTTAATGTATGAGGTGCTAAAAAAGTTGGCGTTCTTAATGGAATTCCAAGGTAAACGAGTATGTACTACTGCTGAACTCCAAAAGATCTTTAATCCGAGTGAGTTACTAGTGTTGCAGGCGTCTGGAACGCTTTTTATGAAATCAGGTGAGTCCGATACACAATGGAACTTTATAAATAACAATATTCAAGAGTATTTAACTGCGAAAGCACTATCTGAAGTGTCATTCAATAAGATAAAGGAAATAGTTTCATTTAGGCCAGACTATAAGAAGATTAAACCCATTTGGGTAAACTCACTGTCCTTCCTCATAACGATTCTAGATGAAAAAATTGGAGCAAGAGATGTATTGCTTGACTGGATGATACAAGACAATCTTGATGTAATAGTAAAGTTTGAAATTGAAAAACTGGATGAAAGTATTCGATTTAAAGCATTCAGTAAAATATTTCAATACTATAAGACAGAGGATAGATTCATAAATCGGAATATTTTTGATCCAAAAGAATTAGCTTTTTTTTCTCGCTCCGAAAGGACAATTGATTTTCTATTGAAAGAGGGGGATATATCACAAGGAGCCATTTCTCGAAGCACGGCGCTTGAACTACTATCAAATTATGATTTCAGGAAGGAATTCAAAGCCAAACAAAAGCAAGTCAAAGAACTAGTGAAAAAAATCTCGAATATCCAAACGAATCGAGTTTGTATCCAGCAATGAAGGCATATGTCAATTCCGTTGCGTTGACAGATGGCGAATTTATAGACCTGCTGAATAATTATAAAAAATCAACCACCTGGGTAAGGTATTCCATTTTTCGCGGCATTTATAACCAAGACAAACAGGATAAATCCCTAGACTTTATTTTCGCCGAAATACTACAGTTGGTTTCTATTGAGTATCATGAAAACGATGGCAGTCGGTTATCAAACGAATATACTGAGCTTAAAGAGTGCTTAAAGCGACTGAAGGAGAGAAATTCCATTTTGAAACTATTGGAATTTATTAAAACAAATTATGGTTCAATTTCAGGATCAATCTATTTCCGTGATATTATTGACGATGTTCTTGTGCGCTCAGGAAAAGATTATCCCAAGGACAATCAGGTATTCGAACTGATTGTATCAATTTTTACAGATGAGGAAATTCGAATCAGTAATGAGGCCATGGATCATTTTCTCAATTATTTTAAAGGCACGGATAATGTTTACAGCGCTTTCGTCGAGATTTATAAAAGACTTGATATATCCAGCGTTTTTGATTTGGGCCTTTTAGTTAAGTTGGCTAATGAGGAATCCATCGAATTTTTCGCCAACGAGTTCAGGAAAGGAAATGTGCAGCGATTCGTCGTCGAGAATTTTCAATATCTGCTGGGGCAGGATCATGCCCTTTTAAAAGAATTTAATCTTAAGATAAATGAAATAGAGCTGATCCACTTGCCAACAACCAAGGACTTTGAAAGTGAAAGAAAGGAACTGAATAAGAAAACTAGAAATCTGCTCTTTGACAAAGGTCATTTTCTAGCTGCCGTTGACAAAGTTTTTGTGGATATCGGAAAGAATGAATTAAGTTTTGACGAGCTGTGGGATGCTTACGATATACAGCCCAATGGAACGGGGAATTTTCCAGAGATAGTTTATGACACTATTCGCTCGCGTGAAATAAACGGAAAGAGTGTCAGGGAGAATTTAGCAATGAGTTTAGAGAGAAACTGGGATTCTTTTTGGGCCGGGAAAATCGTCGCCTATTTGAAGAAAAACCCTGCGTCAGACTTTACGGATGAGCAGTTAGCACAGATAAAACAATGGTGTGATCATCATGCTAAGACAATTGATTTTACCACCGCAATCTCCTTCCCTGATGCTGATAGGACGACGGTAAAGCGAGTTGCTAATAAGTTGAGTTACTTAATTAGAAAGCTTTCTTTAAAACACTACCCGAAGCAATTATATCTCGATTTTCTTTCATTCCCGAAATGGGACGATAACGAAATGGATATTTTTGATTTTGTGGAATCAATTTTAGATACTGATGATATCACAGAGCGTGTGCTTGTTAACCTAACGGCGGGAATAAAGTATCATGTGGTGCTAGAATCACACCTAGACTATTGCGTTAAACACCGATTGAACCAATCAACGCCTAGTCTTGTGCAATATCTAAACAATCGAGACTACCCTCGAAAAAAAGTATTAGACTCCTATATGCTTTTAAATGGATCTTTAGGTCCAATTGAAAAACTACTTCCGTCATTAGATGATTATTTCATGTATGAAGTCTTTCAAGAGTTAATCAATAGAAAAAGTCTATTTATTTACTCATACTTGACAAACTTGTTTTCCTCCGAGAAAAACAAAGAAGCGAAACTTAAAATAGCTGAATTCCTGATTCAACTACAAAGCCTTAAAGCAGTTCAATTTTACGTAAAGTATATAAAGCAATCGAAATCTGTTCCTGGCGACAGTTCACCATCAAATCCACTTTTTAAACTAACCAACATTTTTGCCAGTTATTATGTATTTGTGTTATACGAGATGAGCACAGATTCTTCCATATCGCAAGGCCCGTTTTCACGGCTGTCAGACTTATCAATAGGAGCATTGCAGTCAATATGCTTAGTTGGATCAAATTTTAAGTGGGTCAAAAGAATTTTCCGAATTTATGCAGCGTTTTTTCTGATTGGTCGTTCCTTAGGAATTAAGAAAACACCAATCAAAGTAATTCGTGAGTTAAGGCATTATTTTGAAAACATCGAACAACAATATTATGTTAACAAAAGTGTAAATGTTGATCTAAAAGAAGCTCTTAGGATTTATAGTTCAATCTGAAAGCAGTAAGTCTATATTTTGATAATTAGCTCAAGGGTAGTCGCTTCTAAATTACTATATTAGTAATTAGAAATTTTACCACCCCCTATGAAACCATTCATTCTCGAATTTAAAGAAAGTCCAGAAGCGGAAAATTTAGACTATACCGCCATTGAATATGATTATACTCTCAATTTAAATGTTGACAAATTTACTGGCAACCCAGCTGTTGACGTATTGAGCGTAGCAACTGAGACATTCACAAAATCAAACGGAGAGGATTCAGACTCAGACAGAACTGGATCGGTTTCGCAAATGGACACGGCAACAAAATCCTTTTCTGGCGGTGAGTCCTCAGATTCGGATAAGGACGGCGCCAAATTATTAGCACTTCTCGGAACTACAACGTCCACCAGGCAATCTGGAGAGTCATCAGATCAAGACACTGGTAGATAATGATATTGATTATCACTCATAAGAGTGATTTCACCGCAGATTTTGTTATTAATAAACTGAATCAGCTTAAGATACCGTACAAAAGATTGAATTGTGAAGATATTTTAAGCTACCCCTATAAATTCACTTTTAATAAAACATTCGAATCCTCCATTTTAGGCGAGAGTCAATTTCACTCCACTTGGTTTCGAAGGACGAAACTACCGACACTTGAAAACATTGCAGACACAGATAGAAGATATGTCCTAGATGAAGTAGATAGTTTTATTTCTAATCTTTATTATCTTCTAGACACTAAGTGGTTGAGTTCGCCGACTGCGATATATGCAGCTGAAAACAAATTGCATCAACTAAGAGTCGCGCAGGAAATAGGATTTCAAACTCCATCGACAATGGTAACTAGTTCTAAAACTGATCTGATGACATTTTTCAATTCTCATAACAGAAACGTAATTGTTAAGTCGATTGGAAATACCAGAATAGGAATTGATAGACCAGAGTTTATTTTCACAACGAGAATACCAATAGAAGCGATTCAACGTTTGGATGAATTAGATCTAACGCCATGCATTTTTCAGGAAAACATTGAGAAGGAATATGAAATAAGAGTTACTATTGTTGGCACAAAAGTTTTTGCTGCTGCTGTTGATTCACAATCGGATATTATTACCAAGCAAGACTGGAGAAGAAAACAAATACCATTTAGGGCTGAAGTGCTACCGCAGCCAATTCAGGAATTGTGCATACACTTGTTAAGTAAACTGAATCTTAATTTCGGTGCGATTGACCTTGTAAAAACTCCCGAAGGGAAGTATGTTTTTTTAGAAATAAATCCAAATGGTCAATGGGTTTGGATTGAAGATCAGACTGGGTTAAAGATTTCTGATGCAATAATTTCCTATTTAACCGATTAAAATGTATAATTTTTTTAAATGGTTTGGTTTTGGTCCCAGGTCCGACGAAAAGCCTTATGATTACAAACATAAAAATTATACACAATCTGAAAAAAGCGGGAGGCTAGATACGCACTTAACTTTTTTAAAATCTATTGAGGTTGAGGAAACCTCTCGACTGACAATTATCGAAACAAAGACGTCGCAGATTGTATCACAGACCGGAATTATATTTTCCTTGCTTAGTCTTTTTATACCTGTCTTTATAACCAAAATGTCTGATCAAGCGTTGTGGTTGAAAATCCTGTTCTTAATATTACTCTTTCTCGCGTTTACTGCCTATTTCCTAACCATACATCATGCGATAGCGAATTATAATGTGAAAAACTTCATCTATAGCAAATCGTCACCAAATAATGTTCTGAAGTATCAAAAAGAATCGACTAACGAGTTTAAGAAGATTGAAATACAGGACTTGCTTTACAGTATTAATCAAAATGAATTCACAAATAATCGAAAAGCTGATAACCTCATTTATTCCTATCGAGCTTTCAAGGTTGGAAATTTACTTACTGCCATCCTAGTATTGATTCTTTGTTCATCCTTGCTGTTTGTCAAAAATGAAGTAGAGTCCATCAGAATCGCGAATCCCATTAAAATTGAAAACCTCCATCAAAGTAAGCAACTAGATTCTTTGGCAAGAGAATTAATTGAAAACCTGAAATTAAAGCAGCAGCTTCGAGGATCTGATTCGTCCGCTCAAATTGTCGATTAAGAATTTTTTTCGTTAATCAAATTTTTTTCGTACTATCAAACCATAGATAGATAATGGCACTCTATCGGAAATCTGATTTGAATTTATTTAAGGTTTCGCCGCAATTAAAACAGAAAGACCTACATCGCAAGTTTAAAATGATGCTTTGGCCGTCTTTGAAGCCTCAACGCAAAGTTTTAACCTCATGGATAAAGGGATTCAATAGAAAGGAAGATATAGTCACGGAATTTCAAAAGTCCTTTCATTCTTCTTTTTGGGAATTTTACTTGCACGCGGTATTTAAACAACTGAAATTTAACGTTGATTACTCGTTCACTACACCCGATTTCGTTGTCACCTCACCATGTCCATTAATTATTGAAGCGACCACATCAAATGTAAAATTGAACGGTCGACACGAAAGTAAACGAGGTTTTTCGGATTTCCGCAGTATGCTAGATCCGCCCCATCTGCGCAAAGACTTTAAAAGAACTATGAATGAAGGAATTATCCGAAATGCTAGTGCGTTGCTTTCTAAGAATTTGAAATTTCAATCCTCGTATTCTAAAAATGAAAAGTTGGATACTAAAGCACCCTATATAATCGCTTTAGGATCATACAGTCAGGTTAATTACGGTCGGGAATATTACTACTCTATAGTCGCGTTACTTTATGGTTTTTATTATCGTCCAAAAGCAAATGAATACTGCATTATCAATGAAATCAAAAAAGGAAATTCCAACATTCCGTTAGATGTATTTAGTAGTCCCGAGTATAAGAATGTTTCAGCGGTACTCTTCTCTTGTTCGGTTACATTTGGAAAACTAACATCTCTCGCTATTTCATCAGGGATGAAGACAGGGAAGGATGTTTTGATAGTGCGCCATTTGTATGATAAGGATTTCTACCAAATTCAAAACGTCACCGCTAAAAATCAGGAAAGTCTTACAGATGGACTATTTCTGCTCCATAATCCTAATGCAAAAATCAAGCTGTCGACAGAAATATTTTCTAAGTCTGACATTATTCAAGTTAACTTAGAAGATAATTTCCTAGTATTTTCTGGTGGACAATCTGCTGCCATAGCCGCCCGCTTAGACACTCCCAAGCGTTTGTGGAGTAAGTCCATTAAAATAAGAGTGATGAAAGAAACTTATGTTCGGTTTAACAGCAATAAGGTTCTTTAACAGTGGGATAAATTAATTTGATAAAAATGACAATACCGACCTATCCTACATTAGCTGATAAAGTAACTCATTTTGATTCAATTAATATCGATAATAGAACAGATCTGGATTCGCTTATTAATGAGTGGACACGGAAAGACGACAGCAAGTCGGTAATCTTCCGAGGATTGAATGAAGCGAAATACAAGCTTATTAACTCCGCGCAGCGCTTTTGGATCGGGGAAGAATTGGATAAACTTGGCAGAAGCTATCTGGAATTCATTCAAAGTGAAGTTGAAAATGCCAAATCCTTCCAAAACAATCTTCTTCAAAAATTCTTTAATGCATTCGGCCACCCCGCTTACGATTTGTCAATCCTAAGCTTCCTTCAGCATTACAAAGCGCCCACTCCGCTGTTGGACTTTACATACAATTTTGACTGCGCATTATTTTTTGGAACGGACGGCCTAAGGCACTATCCATCGAGCGATATTGATAATTACTTTTCCGTTTATGCAATTAATACAAAAGAAGGTGAGTTTCCTTCTATCATCAACCACATCAATTCAATCATTTCTCAAATTGATTCAATATTTCAGGATGATAAAAATAGCAACATTGACGCAACCAATATTTTGAAAAATCTTAAGGAACTCCAATATCAGACTTTTCATGAGCTAAAGCTATTCTATCTACCCGGATATAGTTCTTCAGGAGTTAGGTTCAGCTTGCTGACCCAGCCAACCTTTAATTTGGTTTACAACCAACATAATCTCAATGTTATAAATCAGGAAGGACTGTTTGTATTTAATTCTGATCCAACCCATCCATTGGAAGATTATTTCAGCGGTGGATTATTTTCTGGATTTCAGTCCACTTTCGATTTACCTAAGATGAAATGCTGGAATATTCATAAAAGTTTGAATGAATATGTTATTAGATACCTTACGGAAAATAGACCAATACCAATTAATCGAGAGTTCATTTATCCTCAAGAAGAGTTCATTGCAAGCAGCGCCTTTAAAAATTTTAAAAACCTTCAATAGAAAAATAGATGGAGAAAAATCAAAACGACAATTGGGGTCTGAAGGAGCTTTTTCATTTTGATGAAAAACATTGGATAATTTACAACGACACTAACTCTTTAGCAAAGGAGAAAATTCTTGATGGTAGATTGTTAGATATTCCGGTAGGCGGAACTTACGAAATTCAGCCAGACAGTCATTCTATAGTCCTTCCTAATAGAGACAAGATAAAATTTAGCAACAGGTCTCTTCACGAGGCTTCTGATTTTTGGGCAAATTTTAATGTTATAACAAGTCATTTAGTGAGAAATCTAAAGGACGGTTTAGTAATTGGGGGTCTTGATTTTCTTGACTATCACTACAGCTGGACAAAAAAGAAGAAAAGGTTCTTAAAATTTGTGAAGCATTATATAGTGACTGTCTCTTGGATGCCGACAGATCAAAAAGACAAATTTGATATGCATTATCAAGCAGTGAAGGAATGGGCCGAGGAGAAGGAGAGAAAGAGTAAGCGACCCTTTTATATTATCGCTCTTTCCATCCCAATAATTGTGTACGCTTTTGGATGGTACTTTTCCGTTGCACACAAAGAAGTATTTATCGGCGCTTTGATCGGAGGGCTAGCCGGACCTATCAAAGAAATTTATGATTTATATAAAGATTGATCTTAAACTGTCAATGCCGAAATTACCGTACAGCCATTTAAAACTGGTTTAAATAATGAGCACGTTTCTTTTTTTCATACCTTTATAACACCAAGGGATCGATTTATTTACCTTGATTTTGAACCGAGTACTCCATTGTGGTACCATTGTTTCGAAAGGCACAAAACATTTGGGAAAAAGGCTGTTTTAAGTATAATAAAACTTCCTCCTCCTCTGCAATCAAAAAAATGCACATGAGTGTAGTGCTGTATTTCGATTGACATTCCCCCGAAAGATCACTGCAGGTAATCCCTGCTCCTCTGGAAGCATATGTATAAAGCCGTACAGGCGCACCGAATTAACCCTTCCACTTTCATCGCCATCCGAGGTTGTTTGGCGACAAACATCGAAACAATCGCATGATGATGTGATAGAATCTAGTTAAAGAATATCGTCTTTTATAACATGTATCGCCGTAGTACTGCTGTGGTAATACGGACATCCCCAATTGCAAAAAAGGAATTAACCTAAAATACACTTCAAATGAGAACGCAAATCATTCTCTCGACAACTCTAATCACTTTGTTGACTACGACCGCATTCGTTTCACTGTCTGCCCAAACAATTTCCATTGACAAAGGTCAACTTGAAAAAAAACTAGATTCGCTATTCAATGCATTCAACAACACGGCGTCACCCGGTTATGCTATCACGGTTATTCAAAACCAGAAAGTAATAACAAAGAAAGAATATGGTCGGGCAAGTTTGGAGCACAACGTTCCATTTAATCATAACACGATTGTAACTATACCGTATTCGGAAGGAAGAGAATTTATTTCTCTGGCCGCGGCGTTGCTGGATCAGGATGGGAAACTTAGTTTGGATGACAAGGTCCGAAAATACTTTCCAAAACTTCCGTTGTGGGCAGAGTCAGTTACTCTACAGGATTTACTCAACCACAGCAGCGGATTTTGCGATGAATGGGCCACCCTGGTACTCACACAAGCCAGCATGAACAACCGACTGGATGAGTCACAGTTCTTAAATTTTCTATACAATCAACCTGATCCACAGGTTGAGCCTGGCAAAGGATACATGTATAGTAATTCTGATTTTGGATTGCTCAGGTTGATTCTAGAAAAAGCCTCCAATGAAAAATTACCTTACTACATGGAGCGAAGAATTTTTAAACCATTGCACATGCTATCCACTTCTTTGCGAATAAATAAAGAGACGGTAATTGAAAATCACGCCTTTTCTTATTTTTCTGATTCACCTGGCGTTTATAAAGTATGGCTTCGCGATAAAACTTCACCTGGTGGTAATTATTTCATACTTACTTCCGCCAATGATCAGGAAAGATGGGCTGGCGCTTTTGCCGACAAAAACTCTTTTGTCACCAAGGGCTTTGAACGCTTGAGGCAAAACGCCAGGCCGATACCAGTACTGAAAGAAAAATATTACACCTACGGTCATAAAATAAAAAAGATAGGTGCGTATGAAACAACAATACATATGGGGGTAAGCGGCTACTCCTATCTTTCCAGAATCCCTTCTGTCGGACTTGCCATTATCTGCACCACAAACAACCATGAACCTTATAGCGAAAAGTTGGATGAGCTGGCTATTTACCTTTTGCAAATTGACAACAACTCAAAAAAACAGTTGCAAAAATTTTCCTCAACGCCCAAGCCAATAAAGGGAGAAGAGTTGCAAAAATATGCAGGCCGTTATCTATCATTCGGCGAGAATTTTCAAAGCACAGTGCAAAGCAGAACCTATTATACTATGAAAGTGATAGGTGATTCCTTGTATTGGCAATACTCCTCCACAGAAATACTACCATTACAACACATTGGAAATGGAGTTTTTAAAGATCCCGACTTTGCCGTCTGGCTTCGTTTTTTTCGAACACATCCTGATTCATTGATGCAGGTAGAAGCGCATAAGCAATTTGGTAAGCCTGAGATCTTTAATTGGGTAAAAGACACTAACGTAGAGCCTTTTTATCCAAGGGAATATCTTCAAAAGCTTACTGGGAAATATTATAGCAAACATCTTGATTTTTACCTCAGTATCGTCTTAAATGATGACGGCAAACTTGTAGTAAAACGCCCAACCATCGCAGATAAATTTTTACAATCGCACTCTGCTGATGAGTTTATTCTTCTTACAGACTTTCAGGAAACGGACTATGAGGTCAATTTTTGGATACATTTCTATTTTAATCAGGCTGGTATACCAACCCATTTCGATGTACGCCACGGCAGGCTTATGCATCATCGGTTTGATAGGATCAATCAGCATTCAGACGAGAAATGAGTAAAATTGCAAGGAAAATTTACCTAATTGTCAGATTTCCTTAATTTTTGTCCTTCTTTTTTGGAAACTAAAATCTTCTTCCTTATTGATCAAGTCAATACCGGATGTTGATCATCTCCATCACCCGGTTATCGCCAAGGCCGGCTTTGCCGGACAGCTGGAAATGGATCAGCTCGTGCTGGACCTGCTGCAGGAAGTGATAAACATAATTTCGAATGATACACTGGAAGACGATCTGAATAAATCACTCATGCAGAATCACCTATTGAAAGGGCCAAACAGTTTATTCATGAAAATTTCATTTATGATATTTTTCTTTATGACATTTCAGAATACAGCTGCGTGAGCCCCTTTCATTTTAGCGGGCCTTTAAGAAATTCACGTCGTTTAGTCCGCATAAGTATTTACAAAAAGTATGACTCAAAGCATGGAGATTTATTATTAAAGGCCGGCTCGGCATCGATAGCAGAAATCTCCTACTAGTCAGGTTTTAATTCCACTGAGTATTTTGCGCCCGCTTTCAAACAAAAATACAGTATCAATCCAACTGAATACAGATCAAGGATCCCTCGACGCTAAAGAGACTTTAATTCTCCGTAGCGTTCAGTGTTACCAAAAACCATTTGAAAAGGTGTTCGACAAATAGCGAGAGCAGCGGATCGGCAAGTTCATCAACTGACCATCTTGATTACTTGTTTTGTGAAGCAAATTTTGACACTTTAACGGGAAGCTTTACGAAAATAAAAAGGTCTTTTACTGAAGTTTATAAGTGATTCCAATATTTCCACCCGATCCTGTTCCGCCTCCGATTTCAAGATTGACCGCCAGACGTTTTGTGAAAAAATAGCGCCCGCCAATCTGCGCGTCTACACCAAGTCCTGATCCCTCGCCGCTAAAACCAGAGCGACTCCCATTCAATGATACATCGGACCATAAATAGTATCCAATTGTCAGACCAGTATAGAGGTTCCATGGATCGGGCAGATTTAAAAGTTTGTTGAATTGATAGTTACCGTTGAAAGAAATAACCGTTAGAGACTGGTTGTAATTATTTCCAAAATACTTTTCCGTGTTTTTGCGGTATGAAACTCTGGGTCCAATAGTAATGGTTTCATGAATTCCAAAATCAGCGCCGATATACACAGGCACTCCAAAAGAAGAAAAGCCGAATCCGCCATTGAGTTGGCTTGCGCCTTTCGGTAGAGTGCCCTGTGCGATGACCGTTAGAGAAAGTAAAACACAAAAAGTGACGAGGGTTGACTTCAACATAGATATGGTTGGACGATTGATAAAATATGAAACTTGTTAATTGGAAAGTGCCGGCTAGCGGATGATCTTCTGATGCACCCCCTTTGGAAACATAATATATAGAAGGACGGCAATCAGCACAAAATTGTATTCTACGCCGTTCCTTCCGCCCCCCACCACAAACCAGCCTTCTCTACCATGAACCAGAATAATGCCCATGATCAGAATCGAAATAGTGATAATGCATGCGAGTTTAATGTAACGGTTGCTAACAAGAAGAATAGCACATATTATATGTGATATCTTGACCGCCCAAGCAATGGGAACACCGAGAGGCGAAAATCCGATCTGATTTAGAAATAGATTCCCGAATGCATTAACACCACCATCGATCATTCCCGGAATGCCGTGGCTCAGAAGAACGATGGCAATCGTGATGCGCAGTAATAGAGTAGCTTGAGCGTCACTTGTTGAGTTCATGTCAAATGTTTTACCGTTTGATTAATGATAGGTCTAAGGGAACACATATGCCAACGATGGCAATAGAAGGACTTGATTTGAGTCGACCGTCGCGCTACCGGTTTTTACAACTTTGTTATCTGAATAAATGTTGATACTCACGGTTTGACCGGGAACATTGCTAAGACTAACGTCTCCGTTGCCACCGAACCCAATTCCGCCAACCGAGTTTTCATACGCCACTTCCATCGTCCACGGCAAGCGGATGTCTGAAAATGCCTGCGTGCCACCATTGGCCAACGTGTAGACGACCGTCATTTTTCCGGTGTACGTTCCTTTTAGCTCGTACCTGATATTTCGGGATTTATTCGGAGTTACTTCGTTATCGTTCTTGCAGGAAGCCATGCAAAAACCAAGAACTATCGTGAGGAAGGTGACAGAAAACATCAAAGATCGTATCATAAGATATATTTATTAAGTATCAGTAAACTTTAAGGGAAAGCTTTGCAAAACTAGATGGAGGCGCGTTTCCCTTCAATCGCATCCGATCAGTAATTTCTTCTACTGGTTTCCGGGTATTTTTTTTCACAACCCGAAAGTTCCCCGAATTGATGTGCTACTTTCGCGATTTATTCCAATGATTGCACAGGACTGCCGGAAAATGAGATTCGTATTCATCGCCGTTTCATTTCTATTGGCCCAGGTCCACGGTCATTGCCAGATTTTGTATTCAAAGGGAGATCCAGATCTGGTTTACATCGAACAGCTTGAACGAGAAATAAGTGAAACGACTTGGGACAGTATTAAAGCCTATAATTCTTTTAAACTTTCGGTTCGCTTCATGTTGCTGAACGACACCATAAAGGCAAAGAAATACTTTTCAAATGCGATGGATCTCAGTGATCGTAATCCTTTCATGAAGGCAGTCTCTTATTACTATAAGGCCCGTTCGATGTTTGTCAATGATGACCGCGCGGCAATCAATCGCAATCTGATGATCTGTGATTCTTTGCTTGCAGTTTTTGAACATACGGAAGCCTATAAGGTTCGATCAAATGTCTGGCAGAATTATGCTCACCTTCAGCAACTAATTGGCAACGATAGCATCGCCATGAATGCTCTTCTGAGCAAGGCATTACCCTTTGCAAAAAAATCTGGCGATCTGCTCGTACTGGGAAGGGTAAACAGGGACATCGCTACGTTTCTCATGAATGCCGATCAACGGAAAAAAGCGCAAGTGTACCTGAACAATACAGCTATCTTGATCGAAAATTCAGAAGAGGACCGGGGTGGAATCGCTACAGAGCTAGTGCTGACCTATATTATGATGGCTGAGAACTATGTGAATCTCAACATGTACGATTCCGCGAAGCTTCAACTTGATAAGGCCAAACCTATGTTAAATGAAAAGACGGGCGCCGTTACCATTCATATGGACTACCGGTATGCAGAAGGAATTTACTATGATAAAATCAAGCAATTTGCAAAGGCTTTAGAGAGTTTTAAGAAAGGCCTTGATTTTCCGGGAGCAAGACAGTCGCCATATTTTCAGAACCGGTTGAAATATGCAAAATATAAGACACTGTCAAATATGAAGGATTATAAAACCGCCGTAAGCGTGCTTCTGGATCTGGACAGTGCCTCTCTATTTGATAAAGACCGCAAACTTTTTTGCCAGGAGCTGTACAAAACATACTTTAAAATGGGTAATATCCGGGAAGCGTATCGGTGGTCGATGCGATACATTGAAGTAAGCGACAGTCTGTACGAAAAAAAGTACCAGAATGATGTCGTTGAGATGGAGGCAAAATTTCAGAACTCAGAAAATCAGAATAGGATTTTTTTGCTGCAAGTCGAAAAGGACAAAGCTGTCCTTACCTCAGCAAATGATCGCCTTCTCGTGTGGGCATTGGCTGGGGTCAGCTTATCGCTTGCCATTGGTTTCATATTTGGGTTTCAATATTTCACAAACAGCAAAAAACTTTCACGCGAGCGTGAGTTAAATTATCAGCAGCAATTAAAGGAAGTGGAACAACAGCGAAAGATGCAGTTCACACAAGCCTTGCTGGAAGGAGAGGAAAAAGAAAGGAAACGCCTGGCAGGTGACCTGCACGATGGGTTAGGCGGTATGCTGGCGGGAGTCAAAATTAATCTTTCGCGCCTTGCCAACAGCGCAGAGCCAACAGCGATGAACATTGATCTTAATAAAGTGATCTATCAACTTGATAATTCTGTGAATGAGTTGCGACGCATTGCCCGCAACATGATGCCTCAATCGTTGATAAGCCTTGGGCTTGAATCTGCTTTGAGTGACATGTGTATCTCATTGAGTAGCGAAATGACCCTGGTAGAATTTGAATCTTTCGAGATCGCCCCTTCCCTTTCAAAGGAAACACAAGTGACAATATACCGCATTGTACAAGAATTGCTCACCAACGCCGTTCGTCATGCAGGTGCATCGGAAATCATGCTTCAATGCAGCCAAAACGAAAGCGCATTCTTTATAACGATTGAAGATAATGGAAGAGGATTTGATACTGAGGCAGTAAATCATACTAAAGGTATGGGTCTTCAAAACGTCCAAACCAGAATTGACTACCTGAACGGAAAGATGGTGATCAATTCAACACCGGGGAATGGAACTACCATAAACATTGAACTTCATGTCGGGGCGTGATAAAGCAATCATCATTGCTATTGTGGAAGATCACCCGATCGTGGCTGAGGGGCTACAAAAAATTCTGGCAAGAGAATTTAGTGTTACGGAATTCCTGCAGTTCACGTCCGGACAGGAATTCATTCGCGTTTTAAAACAGCCGGGCCAATCGATCGATCTGACGTTCCTGGATATTACTTTGCCTGAAGGCAGCGGTATTGAACTCTGCAGCGAAATCAAAAAGATTACTCCGGGAATGCCTGTACTAGCATTCAGCAACCATAATCAGCGGAGCATTATCATGCAAATGCTGCAGCAAGGAGCAAGCGGATATTTGTTAAAGAATGCTTCTGCCGAGGAACTTATTCAGTGCACGAGAGGCGCTTTGAAAGGAGAGCTGACTTTCAGTAAAGAGGTAAGGGATATTATTTCAATGCAATCAGGCTCTCAGTGGGCAACGGTACCGCGACTGACCCGGAGAGAGAAGGAAATCCTGCGGATGATTGCTGATGGAAAAACCAGTAACGAAATAGCAGCCGAACTTTTTGTAAGTCCCTTGACCATAGAAACTCATCGAAGGAATCTTATGCAGAAATTTCACTCAAAAAATGTGGCCGAACTGATTAAAATGGCGACCGAGGGTCAGTTTCTGTGACATTATGCTGATTTCATTAAGATCAACAAAATGGGAAAATAAATGGATAGAGAATAGAAAGAGTTTATTGATAGCTACATGTAAAAACTAAAACAATGCAAGATTTATTATTTGACTTTATATCAAAATACGTTTCTCTGACAGACGAGGAGAGGAACGCGATCGTGTCGCTGGACATATTTCGCTCCGTAAAGAAAGGGACGATTTTACTCAACGAGGGACAAATATCGAAGGACAGCTACTTTGTCCTAAAAGGATGCCTACGGAAATATTACATCATCGATGAAGAAGAAAAAACCACAGCTTTCTTTACAGAAATGGATGCCTTGACACCTCATTGTGTAACAAGCAGCACTCCATCCGAATATTATATAGGCTGCATAGAAGATACTATACTCCTTATCTCCGATTCCGATATGGAAGCAGAGATAAACGGTAAATTTCCAAAGTTTGAAACTATGTGCAAAATGTTAGCCGAAGAGCTTTTAGCTAAGCAACAGCTAGACTTTGACGAGTTTAAGACTTCTTCACCCGAACAACGTTATTTGAATTTATCTCAGTCCCGACCAGACCTTGTTCAGCGTGTGCCACAGCACCAGTTAGCGAGCTACTTAGGTATCAAACCTCAATCATTAAGTAGGTTAAGAGCAAGAATTCTTGAAAAAGAGCTAAAACGTGTTTCTTAATTTAAGTGAATGAGTTATTGTAGTTAGCCAATCTACTTTTCCAGTACATCAATAATTAAGAGTTGGGTACTCCATTGGGCGCTCAATAACAGATGCGGCTGATGCTGGAGGAACGTCCACCTTCTTTGCACTGATAATACCTTTTAATATCAACCCGCCTGAATTTGTGATAACGAGGCCGATAAATACTAAGAAATGAAAAAATTAACGACAATAATATTTCTATTCCTTGTGACAATAAGCTTTGGGCAAAAGACTCGTCAATTTGCTGACTCAATCCATAGTGTTTACAATATTCCGGAAATAAGCTACGCAGCAATCGATTCCAAGTCAATCTTAGAAATTGCTGCACTGGGAAAGCATTCCATTGACCTGCCAGACGCGGCAACATTAAATGACAGGTTTCACATTGGTTCAAATACTAAAGCAATGACGGCATTTATCATCGCCAAATATGTAGAAATTGGAAAATTAAAATGGACAACAAAATTCTTTGACTTATTTCCTGCTTGGAAAGAAAAAAGTAGGACTGATTATGAAAATATTACTTTACAAGATTTGCTCGCACACAAATCAGGGGTACAGCCATTTCAAGGAGAAGGCGATCCAAAAGTACCTGACTTTAAAGGAACAAATCAGGAGAAGAGAAACCAATTTGGACAGTTAGTATTGACATTAGAACCTGTAAAACTTGACGAACAGAGCCTCTTCATTTATTCAAATGCAGGATATACGTTGGCTACATTAATGTTAGAAAAGGCATCTGGTAAAAGTTGGGAACAATTGGTTGAAAAGGTATTCAACAAAGATTTAAAGTTAAATGTAAAATTCTCATGGCCCGAAAATCAAAAACAAGAAGATACATGGGGGCACAACTCAGAGAATGATAAACTTATTCCCGTTCCATCAACAGTTGATTATCATTTGGACTTCACGGAACCAGCAGGTGATATAAATATAAAGTTGAAGGACTACATCAAATTTATTCAATTGAATTTACGAGGTCTTAGTGGGGAAAATAACTATCTGAAAGCCTCCACCTATCAATTCATACACAAGGGAATTGAAAACTATTCGATGGGTTGGTTTAATATATTCGAAAATGGAAAGGAACTTTCAGTGCATGCGGGAACAGCAGGAACATATTATACCATAGTGCATATAGACAGATTGAAAGGCAACGCTTATATAATTTTTACAAACTCCTTTAACACGGCTACCCAGCAAGGAGTAAAGCAATTGATGAAAAAACTTAAGGAAAATTATGGTAGCTAATAATGGCCTTCTCGTTGCGTTAGTTAACAGCATTTAGTAGCAAGAGAGGAAATGGCCTGAGCGGAAAAGGTGTTTCTTAACTTAAGTGAACGAGTTATTGTAGTTCGCTAATCTACTTTTGCAGTATCGTTTGAAATGAAAAGAAATGCAAAAGAAAATTCTATTGATTGGTTTTGTCTTACTGATAATAAGTGCGATAAAACTCCAGGCTCAACATGCTAAAAGAGACAGCACTTACAAGCGTTGGTTTGTTGGGAGTACGCTGTTGATGTTAGGAAATTTCGTTCCTAACGACCCCAATGCACCCGATTTTATACAAATAAATGTAGGCTATAGAATAACACCTAAAAATGTTGTTTTCTTAGAACTTAAAAGATCCAAGTTTACTTGGCCGTTAGGTATCCCTTGGGGGCCATCATTTGATGCACCGGGAGAAAACTATCCGGGATATGTGTGCCAAAATGTAATTGGATTAGCATACAATCGTTTTTGGTGGAAAGGGTTATATACAGGTGTCCATGCAATGAATGCTTTTCAAAAATATATGGATGAGAACAACGAGAAGATTACCGATGGATATACATTGTTCATGACCTACCGTCTGGGCTACCAGCTTAAATTTTTTAAAAACCGTTTCTTTTTTGAACCATCAATTGGCTTAACGCATTGGCCTGTAAAAACGAATACACCAGAATCTTTTAAGCTAAAGGAAAACAAATGGCCCAGCTACTTTGGATTTGAACCCGGGCTTCACTTTGGATTCAACTTTTAGCATTCCTATTGGAGTAATTGCCAGACCCGTTTGACCAGATAAGCAAGCTTGCATTCAGGAGCTAAGTTTTAATATATTCTATAAAATAAGTAACCAACTACTAAATGAAAAACATCGTCATCTATTCATGCCTATTATTCCTCGCATTATTTCTTAATTCATGTGGTATCAACACTGCCGTTGTTGCTAACCTCAATCAAAACGCCACGGAGGTACACTTAGGCAGCAGCAATTTCAAGGTAGTTGATCAGATAAACGGAAGTGCTGAGGTGTCGTATGTATTTGCAATTGGCGGCATTAATAAAAGGCAACTATACGAAAACGCGTATTCAGCGATGATGAAGAAAGCCAACTTACTGAACGCCTCCAAAGCTGTAATCAACGTGATGACAGAGGAACACATAAGTGGGTTTGCCCCATTCTTTGTCAAAAGAACAATAACGGTGAGTGCCCAAGTAGTTGAATTTACGAGGTAAGTTCAAAGAAATGGGCTACGGATTATTTTTGGGATTGGCTTATTTATTAACCTAAATAAGTTATTTACTATACTTTACCAATTTAAGCTTGCAGTATCGTTTAACAAAAAAAGGACATGCAAAAGAAAATTTTATTCGTTGGTTTTTTATTAATGATGACAGGTCCGCTTCAAACTAAAGCGCAATATGCCAAAACAGACAGCACTTACAAACGGTGGTTCGTTGGCAGCACTATATTTGTATTGGGTAATTTTGCCACCACAAACAGTCCCGAATTTGCTCAACTCAATTTAGGCTATCGTGTCACAGGTGAAGATGTAATTACATTAGAACTAAAAACCTGGAAATATGCCTGGCCGAATGGTATTCACCCATTTTTTAATAAATCATACGGAAAGGTAGAAGAAGAATTTCCAGGGTATATTCGTGAGTATGGCTTTTCAGTGGCTTACCAACGATTTTTGTGGAAAGGTTTATTCGTCGAACTTAATGTAATGCCTACTTGGCAGGATTTTGTGAACTACAAAAGCAAAAAATTTGACAACGGTTTTCAGATTTTCAACACATACCGTATTGGTTATCACTTCAAACTTTTTAAAGACAGATTTTTTATTCAACCATCAATTGCCATTACCCATCGTGCATATCACACAGAAATGCCTGATGGGTTTAAACAGTTGGATGATAAATGGCCTAAATTCATCATCGGAGAACCGGGACTTCATTTTGGATACAATTTCTAAAACTCGAAAAACTTCCTCCGCATCTCCAGATCACTTCAAAAAATATAATTCTGTGATAAAGCCAATAGTGTATCATAGCATTGAAGAAAAGAAAATACTTGAAAGGAAGTTAATGGCAGCTATGCCGTGGAAGAAACGAGTGTTAGTATCAAATGCTCTGATGAAGATTTTTTTCATCTCTGGAAAGAAAGCGCGTCAGAAAAAATTAATACAATCTTAAAGCCTTCTTCCTCGTTTTCTTTTGGGTAGTTCCTCAGTTTTCGTACTTCGCGTTTGCTTTATTTTTATATCAACCGCCAGATTTTCCAGACTTTGCTTAAAATGTTGATTAAACCAGGAGATGCTAATATCAAATACCAAAAGAGCTCTTGCATTTTTGTCAAAGCTTGCAACCAATGCTGGCCTGACAGTTGAATTGAAAAATGAGTTGGTGGCAAAAAATGAAAGATTGTTTTTTACCCCTTTAATTCCTTCGTAAAAATTGAAGTAAATTGTTTCCAGTGGGATATCATGTCCGCCAAGACTGACCCGTGTCTTTACGCGTGATGCTGCAATAGTTGGATTATCTAAACCAAGATAGATAAGATTGACGTCGTAGCCCTTTTCTTTAAATTGATTTGCCAGATCCATCGTCAGACCTGATGAAAAATTTGTTTCGAATGCAAAATCCTTTCCTTCTGACATGGCAGTATCCCTGGCTTTTTCCAATGCCACAGGAACTCCACCTTTCAATCTTTCTGGATCAATGTCTGGATATTGCTTGCAAAGCTGTTCAAAAACCAGATCGCCATTGAAGATCGAAACATCAGCGGGAACAAGTGCGCGACCTAATGTTGTTTTTCCTGCACCATTAGGACCGGCTATAATAAAGAACCGAAGCTCCTTAGCCATAAGATATTGTTACTTAGCCAATAGGTATGACCAGTAACCAGCCCCTGACGAAACAAGGTTCTTTATGAGCGTGTATTCTCCTTTGGTTGCGTCAAAATTTACGAGGTCTTCTGAACCATCCGGATTGGCACGTATGAATTGCGTTAGATCCGTGCTGCGACCATCTTTGTAAAACATTGGAATGCCCTTGCTAAAAGCGTCAGCGTATAATTTATCTGTAATTTTTTGAACCTCGGCTTCCGTCTCTGTCACAGTACGTCCGCTCGAAAGTATTGTTTCGTTTTTCAAGTCAACGACCTGTTGGGTATTTAGAAGATCTTCAATGATGCCGAAGAGTTCGGTGTCATTCTTTAATGATCTCTTTACCGCATTCAATTCCTCGACAGGAATAACCAGCCCCGAAAGAATTCCTGATTTATTTTTTAAGACTTTAACCTTCATTGAATGAACCATCTTATTTACAAATTTAAGTATTTTGAATTAGACATTTATGTCACGATTTAAGCCGGTATTGCTGTTTCCGGCTGTAATGCAAGCTTACTTCTCAACGTCATCATGTCGTCACTTACCTTTCTGTCAAGGATTTTGGCGTAGTGCTGTGTTGTTTTAAGATTTCTGTGGCCTAGCATCTTAGAAACACTTTCAATAGGCACTCCATTTGTGAGCGTAACAGTCGTTGCAAAAGTGTGCCTGGCACAATGGAAGGTCAACTCCTTGTTAATCCCCAACACGCCAGTGATCTCTTTTAAATAAGAGTTCATTTTCTGATTGCTTAAGATGGGTAGCGCAAGATCTTCGTTAATATATTTTATGTTGCCGTCGTATTTCATTATGATGTCAAGTGCAATTGGAAGTAAAGGAATTCTCGATGCAGTATCTGTTTTTTGCCTTTTTGTAGAAATCCATTTTTCACCATCAATGCCAACAATAATCTCTGTGCGTTTTAGTTTTTTAATGTCGGCATAGGCCAATCCCGTGAAGCAACTGAAAATAAAAATATCTTTAACAACGTCCAGCCGTTTGCTGGAGAACTGTTTCTTATAGATCAACTCGATTTCTTCTTTGGATAGATACTCTCTGGTAATTTCTTTTTTACTCATCTTATATCCAATGAATGGATCACGTTGAAGCCATCCATTCTTCATGCAGATATGAATGATCTTTTTAAGGTTGCTGACGTATTTGATAGAAGTGTTGTGACTGCAATTTCTTACAGTCTTCAACCAGAACTCAAATTCAGTTGCGAACTCGTATGAAAGTTCGTTTATCTCAATGTCTGAGGTCTTGAATTTCCATTGTATAAATGATTCGGTATGACTCAAGACGGTTTCGTATCGTTCAAGTGTTCCTGGTGAGAAATCTTTATTGACTAATTCTGCAACTTGTTTGTTATGATAACGGAACACCTCTATAAGCATTTTTGACTTTTCGGTCTTGCCGTCAATTTTCTCTCGTAGCGCACCGACTGTGATAGGCTCATTATTGGCGATCAATTGACGCTGCGCTTCGTAGACTCGTCCCTGAAGAGTGTCAAGGTGCGCATTGAGCGCCCTGGCATCTTCCTTGGTTCCGATGGCCCTCTCTGCTTCACCGTTCCATCGTAGGGGATTCCACTTTCTCTGTGTTGAGATCTCAGTTCGCTCACACCCTACACTTATTCTCATGTAGATAGGCAAAGCATTTTTCACAAAGGTCCTTGGCTTCTTGAAATAGAACAGCACACTGAATCGATTCATAACGTTTTTGTTTAAATGCATTTATAAAACTATAAGTGCAGTTACTTGCTTTCAAGATGTTCACCCTTTGAACCGGTTGAAAGTCAATTCGTTAGAAGAAATCTGGTGAGTCTTTTTTTGGCTTTCTGAGTACTCACCTGATCACTCACCAATGGAACGCTATTGGTTGAATAATTTGATATGCCCCAGAAATGCAAAAAGCCTGAAATCTTTCGATTTGCAGGCTTTTGTCTTGTTTGATACTGTTATCAGCAGAGGAGGAGGGATTCGAACCCCCGGAACCCGTGAAGGTTCTCCGGTTTTCAAGACCGGTGCAATAAACCGCTCTACCACTCCTCTGTTTCTCTTCCAAAACCTCCGGTTTATTAAGGTTCTGGCCATATTTTCTAAATACGGATTGCAAAAATAGCGCTTTGTTTTAATCCGGCAAAAAAGGCTTTGGTTCTTTTTACCAACTCATACACGGGCACTCTCCGTTCAGATCCGTACATCACTCCATCCCCATCATTCCAAAACAACTGCATTTGCTGCTTATAATTTCTGGCACAATTATTAATCCTACATTTAGAGTAAAATATTCTCCATGAAAAAATATCAGCTCGGCGAGTTCGAGGAAGTCGTCATTCTCACCATTGGAATACTGAACAACGAAGCATACAGTGTTTCTATCAAGGATGAAATCGAATCACGACTTTCACGATCCGTCAGCATGGGTGCTCTTCATACCGCTCTCAAAAGACTGGAAGATAAAGGCTACCTCAAATCATACGCCGGTGAGGCAACGGAAGAAAGAGCCGGCAGACCCAAACGATATTTTGAGATCACTGCCATGGGAAAGAAGGCCATGCAGTATTCTAAAGAAACCCGCGATGAACTCTGGCGCGCGATTCCGAAAACAATTTTTCAAATGAACAGGCTGAACTATGAATCATAAGTCAGATCAGTCTCCGCCGGATATCTTCCTCAGGTTCTTCCGATGGTACTGTCATCCCAGGATGCAGGATTACATTGAAGGTGATCTCGTGGAGGTGCATCAACGTCGGATCAGGAAGTCAGGCAAAAGAAAAGCAGATATCCGATTCATCATCGACGTGCTCATGCTCTTCAGACCCGGCATCATCCGGCCAACGCAAACAAATATCAATCTAAACAACTATAGCATGTTCAGAAGCTACTTTAAAATTGGATGGAGAAACCTCGTTCGGAATAAAGGATACGCATTTATAAATATCGCAGGCCTGGCACTCAGCATGACGTGTGGTATTCTCATTTTCACATTTGTAAAGCTTCACCTGAGCTTCGACAATTTTCATAAAGACTCAGACAGGGTTTACAGAATTGTGACTGAGCTCCATCGTGATGATATCGCCTACCGAAGCAATGTCCCCTCTCCTCTTGGAGAAGCTTTTCGCAATGACTACACTTTTGGTGAAATCGTCGGTCGTGTCTATACCGAACGCGATGTACTGATTACATTAAGAGAGAAGGATGAAATATCCAGATTTAATGAAGCCGATGGTATTGCATTTACAGAACCTGCCTTCTTCGACATTTTTAATTTTCCATTGCTGCAGGGTGACAAAAGATCAGTATTAACAGAGCCCAACACTGCGATCATTACTGAAACAACCGCACGAAAATACTTCGGCGATGAAGATC
Organism: Cyclobacteriaceae bacterium; assembly: GCA_013141055.1. Classification (NCBI taxonomy): domain Bacteria; kingdom Pseudomonadati; phylum Bacteroidota; class Cytophagia; order Cytophagales; family Cyclobacteriaceae; species Cyclobacteriaceae bacterium. The sequence goes on from JABFRS010000001.1 coordinate 1,918,218, forward strand.
CGATTGGTAAAACATTCTGGCTGGCAAACCTTACTCCCTTTACTGTGACCGGTATCCTCAAAGACTTTCCTGAGAACACAGATTTAAAGGCGGGAATGTTTGTCTCATGGTCTACACTCAAGACATACCTGCCAAGCTTTACGGATAATCGTGGCTGGGGAGGCATACGCGATGGCATGAAATGCTACACGCTTCTTCGCCCAAATGTTTCTATTGAGCAGGTTGAAAGCATCATGCCTGCTTATGTAAAGCAGCATCGCCCGACAAGCAAGAATGTTCATCATTACAAACTTCAGTCACTGGCTGATGTTCACTTCAATGCAAACTATGGCGGCGCAATGGAAAAACAGAATCTCTGGATTCTCTCTATCATCGGAGTATTTCTTATTGCCACAGCTTGTGTGAATTTCATTAACCTGGCAACCGCGCAGGCATTAAAACGCTCAAAAGAAGTTGGTGTCAGAAAGGTTTTAGGAAGTCTCAAAACCCAACTCTTCTGGCAGTTCATTTTTGAAACTGCGATCATTTCAGCGATAGGAATTACGGGAGCCTTTGTTCTTTCCTTCATGGTCATGCCTTATGCGAATGGTCTTTTTAATATCAACATGTCATTCAATCCATTCACGGATAGCATGCTGATCTATTTCATTCTTACGCTTGGAGTGGTGGTGACTTTCCTGGCGGGCTATTATCCTGCTCTGGTGCTTGCACAATTTCAACCCGTAACTGCATTGAAGGGAAAACTTACACAACACAATGTCGGTGGATTCAATACACGTCGTTCGCTGATCGTTTCTCAGTTTGCCATCTCTCAGGTTCTTATCATTGGGATGATTGTAGTGATTGATCAAATGCGATATGCACAGGAGTCTGACCTAGGATTTGACAAAGATGCAATCGTAATGGTTGCAACCGGGCGTGATCCAAAAGGAATCAATAGCAGGGAAGCTATAAAAAATGAAATCTCAAGAATACCAGGGGTTGAGAAGATCTCACTTTGCTTTACTGCGCCCGCGTCTGAAGATGACTGGGGTAACTCTATCATGTTCAATAATAGTTCCGAAGAAGTCAATTTCAGAACCAGCATCAAGTCTGCCGATGCCGATTACCTTTCAACATTTGGTTTGGAGTTGGCCGCAGGAAGAAATTTATCTCCTTCTGATACTGTGAGAGAAATGCTTGTTAATGAAGCCATGATCCGCAAGCTTGATCTCAAATCTCCTGAAGATGCTATCGGAAAGATAATTGCAGCAGATGGTGGTAGTATGACCGCTCCTATCGTTGGGGTTGTTGAAAATTTTCATGACAAATCCTTTCATGAAGAAATAAGTCCAATCCTCATCACTACTAACACTGAAGATTATGAAAGCTTCGCCGTAAAGTTAAATCTTGGGCAAGCACAATCAGTGTTACAGGAGATAGAAAAGATATGGACACAACAACATCCTGATCAGATCTTTCAATATGAATTTCTGGATGAAAGCATTGCAGAATTTTATAAAGCCGAGGCAACGATGCTCACATTAATTAAGACATTCTCATTCATTTCGATTTTCATCGGGTGTCTTGGCTTATATGGATTGGTGTCGTTCATGGTCACACAAAAATCCAAGGAGATCGGTGTACGCAAAGTGCTTGGCGGCAGCGTCGCTAATATCCTCTGGCTTTTCTGGAAAGAGTTTGCGCGTTTGGTCGTGATTGCATTCCTGATTGCTGCTCCTCTCGGGTGGTGGTTAATGAACACGTGGTTGCAAAACTTCCAGTTTCAAATTCAGATCGGCGTTTGGGTATTTCTGCTGGCGATTGGATTCTCTATAACCGTTGCCCTATTGACGGTCAGTTACCAGGTCATGAAGGCGGCACTCACAAACCCAGTTATGTCGCTGAGAATGGAGTAAGGCGGGACGAGGAGAAATCATCTGAGTTCTTCAAAGCCATACTTTCCATTCTCCCAAAACTGATCCAGTGCAATGATCCGTGGTTTAAAGAATGAGATCAGCTCAGGCCACTGATCTTTGTTGAATACCGAAGTATTGGGAAGCTCTTTATATATTCTACTGATCACTTTACCATTAACGTCAATATGAAGTTGCCAATCCCATTCTTCATAAAGTGCAGCATGAAGAATGCTTTTCATTTCTTTGAATTGTTGAAAATATAGTTCCTGTATTTCAGGATCACTATGCTCAATTGAAATGTAGATGGCAGCGGAGTTCTGTTCAACATTCATCCGGAAATACACATCCTTTATACCCGTATGATAATTTATCCAGTTTACCCTGACTCCCTCAGAAGAAGGTACCGGAACCATATACTTACCGAAAACGGTCCAGAATTCCTGTCGGATTCGGGAAGTCTCTTCACGATTGAACATGGTTAATATTAGTTCAATAAATTAAAACGAGGAAAAATTCAAATAAAAACAGACAGCAAAACTTTTTTTCATTTGCGATCATCTTCTTTTTATTCCGGTAATGTTGACTTGATTTTTCAGAATGTATTCTGAAGAAATCTTAATGACATTGCAATGTATTTTTTTTACTAGCTTGTACACTCTTACGTCGCACGATTAAATTATTAATCAACAAAAACCAACTTTATGCGTTTAAAAACAATTCTATTGCTTTTCGCAATGGCATGCATGCTGCCCGCTATTGCGCAAAAAAAGGATAAGCCAAAAGCAGGTCCGGAAGCATCCAAAATGGAAAACAAACCAGCACTGGGTGCTCCTGTCAAGTACACTTCTGTTGAAGGTATTACAGAATACCGGCTTCAGAATGGATTGCGGGTTTTAATGTTTCCTGACAATTCAAAACAAACCATCACTGTAAACATTACTTACATGGTTGGTTCAAAGCATGAAAACTACGGTGAGACCGGTATGGCTCACTTGCTCGAGCATCTTGTTTTTAAAGGAACTCCAAAACATCCGAACATTCCCCAGGAATTAACTGCACACGGTGCTCAGCCTAATGGAACTACATGGACTGACCGCACAAATTATTTTGAGACGTTCAATGCAACGGAAGAAAACCTGAGATGGGCGCTTGACCTCGAGGCCGATCGTATGATCAACTCTTACATTGCCAAAAAAGATCTTGACAGTGAAATGACTGTTGTTCGTAATGAATTTGAATCGGGCGAAAATAGTCCTGCACGTGTATTAAATGAACGCATCACTTCAACCGCGTTCCTGTGGCACAACTATGGCAAATCAACAATCGGATCAAGAGCTGATCTTGAAAATGTGCCAATCGAACGTCTTCAGGCTTTCTATAAAAAACATTATCAACCAGATAATGCTGTTCTTACCGTAGCTGGAAAATTTGATGAAGCAAAGACCATTGAAATGGTGAATCAGTATTTCGGTACGACACCAAAACCAATGCGCCAAATTGAATCAACCTATACAGTAGATCCAACACAGGACGGTGAGCGTTCAGTAGTATTGAAACGCGTTGGTGATGTGCAGGTAGTAAGCACTGCGTATCACATTCCGGCAGGATCACATCCTGATTATGCTGCTATCCAGGTACTGGCAAGAATCCTTGCAAGCCCTCCTTCCGGTCGTCTTGATAAAGCATTGATCGATACAAAAAAAGCAAGTATTGTCTACGCCTACAGTTACCAGTTCAAAGAACCAAGCTTAATGTTCGCCACTGCAGAGGTGCTGAAAGAAAAATCTCTGGATGATGTAAAGAACACCATGATCAAAACACTGGATGAATTTGCAAACACTCCTCCAACAAAAGAAGAGGTAGAAAGAGCTAAGAATGAGATCATCAAACAAATTGAACTTGCTTTCAACTCATCCACCAACGTTGCATTAACACTCAGCACATACATCGGTATGGGCGACTGGAGAATGTTGTTCCTGACACGCGATCGCATAAAGACTGTAACACCGGAAGATGTTTTGCGTGTAGCAGCGACTTATCTTAAACCAGACAATCGTACTACCGGAGTATTCATTCCAACAGAGAAACCAAGTCGTTCTGAAATACCTGCGATTCCCGATGTGGATGCAATGGTAAAAGATTATAAAGGAAACGCTGCCGTAGCATCCGGCGAAGCATTTGATCCAGCTCCTGCCAACATTGAATCAAGAACAACCAAGACAGAGCTTCCTAATGGTATGAAGCTTGCTCTTCTTCCAAAAAAGACACGCGGTGAATCTGTTGAAGGTCGCATCACGTTGCGTTTTGGTGATGAAAAGTCATTAGCAAATAAAGGAACCGCCGCAGAGTATGCAGCAGCTCTTTTAAACAAAGGAACATCCAAGCATACACGTCAGCAGATCAAGGATGAATTCGATCGTCTGAAAGCAAATGTTTTTATCGGAGGTTCCGCTAATCAGGCTTTTATAAACATCACTACCACCCGTCCTAATCTGATGGAGGCAATGAAGCTTGTGGTGGAAGTACTGAAAGATCCAATCTTCCCAGCAGACGAGTTTGAAAAATATAAAAACGAGCAGCTTGCGCAGATCGAGGCCAACCGCAGCGAACCTCAGGCAATTGCCTTTGTTAAGATTCAAAGACATATGAATCCATGGCCAAAGAGTGATCCACGCTACACCTCTACTTTTGACGAGGACGTTGCTGATATCAAAGCTCTGACATTGGATGAAGTAAAGAAATTCTATAAGGATTTCTACGGAGCTTCCAGTGCGACCATGTCTATGGTTGGAGACTTTGATGCTACAGAGGTCAAAAACTTTGTAACACAATCATTCGGCATGTGGAAAAATCCTCAGCCTTTCTCACGATTACCTGGAAAGGTATTCCCTGTCACTACTGCAAATGAGTCAACTGAAACACCTGATAAGGCAAATGCCTTCTTCGTGGCTGGTTATGTGTTTGATCTGAGAGATGACAATGCTGATTACCCTGCGTTGGTACTTGGCAATTACATGCTGGGTGGTGGATTTCTGAATTCAAGACTTGCTGTTCGCATTCGTCAGAAAGAAGGACTAAGCTATGGCGTGGGTTCACAGTTTACCGCAAGCTCATTGGATGCTGTTGCCAACTTCCAGGCATTTGCAATCTATGCTCCAGAAAATGTGGTGAAGCTGGAAGCAGCATTTAAAGATGAAATGACTAAACTGGTTACTGATGGCTTTACAGCTGAAGAGGTTACCGCAGCCAAATCAGGCTGGACACAAAATCGTTCTGTCAATCGTTCACAGGATGGTGGCCTTGCCGGAACTTTAAACAACTATCTCTATGTCAAGCGCGATCTTATGTGGGATGAAAGTCTTGAAAAGAAAGTAATGGATTTGACACCTGAGCAGGTAAATGCTGCTATGAAAAAATGGATCAACTATGACAAGATCAATATTTTCAAGGCAGGAGATTTTGCAAAAATCAAGAAGTAACGACCAGCGTCAGAAAATAAAAAGAGAAGAGCCTTGGGAAACCAGGGCTCTTTTTTTTGTCGCAATTGACCCTCTATTTCGTCGCTTTGAACCAAATAAACCTCAAATTCAATTGATATGTTTGTATGGTAAACGAGGAACAAAACATAAAAAACATATTATGGAAACAACATCAAAAAATGCAATTACTGTAGAGGCAACCGTGAAAGCACCGGTAGAAAAAGTTTGGAAATTGTGGTCGGAACCAAATCATATTATGAAATGGAATAGCGCCTCCGATGACTGGCATACTCCAGCGGCAGAGAATGATCTGCGCACAAATGGAAAATTTAAATCAACTATGGCCGCACGTGATGGCAGCATGAGCTTTGATTTTGAAGGAGTGTACTCCAATGTAGTTCCTCATAAAGTGATTGAATATGGAATGGGTGACGGAAGAAAAGTAAAGGTGACATTCGCTTCCAATGGAAATGAAACAAAGGTTGTAGAAACTTTTGATCCGGAATCAATCAACTCCGTAGAAATGCAGCGCGGTGGATGGCAGGCAATATTAAATAGTTTCAAGAAATACGCGGAAGCGAATTAAGGAAGAGATTGAATAGATGAAAGCCGATTCTCAAAGAGATTCAGCTTTCATCTATTCAATTAAAAAGAGTTGCTTTAAATTATCAGCAATACTAACTTTTTCCATTAAACGCATCTTCCAGTTTCGCAATATTCATCTTTTTCATTTTCATAAAAGCCTCTGTGACACGATCAACTTTCTTCTGATCTTTGTCGGCCATCATTTCATCAAGAATTGCCGGTGATACCTGCCACGATAATCCGAATTTATCTTTTAGCCAACCACATTGCTGTGAATCTTTATCGCCACCCGGGGTAAGCTTATCCCAGTAGTAATCAATTTCCTCCTGGTTCTTGCAGCTTACTATGAAAGAGATGGATTCATTGAATTTAAAAAGCGGCCCTCCGTTGAGGGCGAGAAATTTCTGTCCTTCGATTTCAAACTCAACTGTCATTACAGAGCCCTCCGGCATTTTGTGCTGATCATATCCTGCTTTACTGTAATATGAAATCCTGCCAAGTTTTGAATTCTTAAAAATAGAGACATAATACTTTGCCGCTTCTTCTGCCTGTTTCTCAAACCAAAGATTTGGAGTTATTTTTTGAATCGTTGCCATGTTAGTCTGGTTTATGTTAATACTAGTACTGGGGATTCTGATCTACATTTTCATGACATTTCTTTCATCCATAAAGGATTCAAAACATAATTGAATCTCACTTATTGAAACGTTATGACCCCTAATACTCTCACAAAAGTTGCGCCATGACCCAGCTACGGTCTTTTATTTTATAATTAATATCTTTAACCTATTCATTAAACACCCTATGAGAAAGATTCTTGCTTTGATCCTGTTTGGCATTTCGATAACTGTGCTGTATGCTCAGCCTGTGCCGTATCGCAATGTGGTTCCTGTAAATATTGAAGAGATTCAATATCCGAATCGCATGGGCAATACCACGTCTTCACAACCTCAAAAGGGAACTGTTAAATTGAAGGACGGGTCTTCTGTCTCCGGTAAAATTACTTTCTTCAAAAAGAAAGAAGTTTTCGAAAGAGTAAAGGTCAACACCGGAGAAGACAAAAAAGAGATCCTGGCAACAGATATTACCAGCATCATGTTGGATCCAAAAATCTATGAGGGCAAGTATCCCAATGACTTCAAAAAACCTGAGAAGAATTTTCAACGTGGATACATCGTTCTTCCAACAGGAGCAAAAGTTACTGGCAAGGTCGCTCAATTGAGAGACTTCTCTGATTATGATTTCTTTGTATATAATATAATGTTTCTCCCTGATGGCTCAGAAGTAGCATCTTCGTTCAAGGGCGGTCGAATTGCAGAGTTTGGTCAGGAAATAAATGGAACCATGCAGGTGTGGGACGGATATGTTGATGGCTATCTCCTTAGGATGACAGACGGTCGCTATAGATTGAGCCGCAATCCTTATTCAAAAACAAAAAATGAATTCTTCACCTCATTAAAAAACAGTGTGACCGATTCATTGGCTAAAGGTGCGGCACAGGCAGCCTTAACCAAGAGTATTCAGGATGGACAAAATTTAAATGAGTCAATTGAGAATTCAGTCAATGCAGGATCTGCGGTGAGTGAAGTTCTCGGTCAGGTGGAGATCAACAAAAAAGAGTATCTGATTTTTGATACAAAGAATAACACAGTCGTGTCTGTAACAAAAGATGCGTTTCCTGGATACGCTCAAAGTCTTCTGCAGAATTGTAATGCTTCGATCTCTAAAGATCTGATGACATGGGACAAGGCCGTTGAGTTTTTCAATGCATTGAATGCCGCCTGCAAGTAGCCGGATTTTAAACTAAAAATAAAAGAGACTTACATCAGTCTCTTTTTTATGCCTTATCAGCTTTTGCTGTTCTGGGTTTCAATCTCTTCTTCTCACGCTTATGCTGTTCAATAGCTTCCAGCTTTTGTCCGTAGTGAAGACTTGCGTTAATCTCATAGCCAAATAATAAAACCACTGTGAGGAGTTGTATCCACACCATCAACGCTATCAGTGCACCGATGGAACCATAGACTTTATTATAGCTCCCGAAATTTGTGATGTAAAAAGAAAAGCCATAGGAAATCGCAAGGCAGGTAAGTGTGGCAATAAAAGATCCAATGGAAAAGAATTTCCAATTGTAATGTACGGCAGGTCCCCAGTAGTAAATGAACGATACAGCAAAAAAGAATACAATAAAGATGACGATAAAGCGAAGGCTGAAAAGTCCATATAAAGACAGTGTATCCATCTTCATATTGCTATAGTCTGACAATTGATGGGTGACTCTGTCAAGAGCAACCTGTCCTATGATTAACAAGAACACCGCTAAGAAGAGAACGATCGCTAATAATAATGTAAGGCCGGTTGCCGTAAGCCTCATGCGAATGAACCCACGATTCTCAACCGTTTTGTAACAGGCATTGAAAGACCGCATCAAGGCCATCATTCCGTTGGTTGCCAGGTAAAGTGCAAATACAAAACCAAAGGTCAGAAGTCCGCCACGTTGTTTGCTTAAGATATCAGTAACGGTGCCTGATACTACCTCATACATGCTGGAGGGCATATAATCACTCAAGAATAACATGATTCCGTCCGTAGTAATCGCGGGAAAATATGTTGATATATATGGTATCAGCGTGAAGAGGAAGATGATGGTTGGAAAAATCGCCAGGATAAAATTATAAGCAACGCCATTAGCGCGATCCATTATCTCATCTTCCTGAATATTGAATAGAAATATCTTGAAGAATTTGTAGAGAGAAAGATGATGATTGCCTCTCCCCTTGATCTTTATTTTTTTTAGCCATGTCCGGCTGGTGCGGGCGGACGGGACTTGTAAGATGCGTTTGCGGTAACTGTACTTCATACTTCCGCCTGCAAGTTAGAAATAAGGGGCTAATACTGTCTGGAAGGCTTCCGGCGGACGACATGGGCGGCCGGTTCGCTGGTTGACAAACGCGAGGAGTGTTTCGCCTTTATGTATGAGTTTCTGTTGCTCGTTGAATATCTCATAATGAAACCGGATCCTGACGGAGGGTTTTTCAGGAATTGTTACGATTACCTTAAGCAATTCATCATACAGCGCAGGAGCCAGAAACTCAGAATGATTCTCCAGCACAGGCATGATAATTCCCATCGCTTCCATCTCTTTATAAGTGAGGCCTAACTGACGAAGCGCTTCTACCCTTGCTACTTCATAGTAAGAAGCGTAGTTACCATAATACACATACTGCATCTGGTCTGTCTCGCTGTAACGCACCCGGATGAGAGTCTCGGTTTTGTACATTACTTGTTCTTCTTTCTTAATGCCGCACCCTTTTTTATTTCAATGGTCAGAGCGTTTTGATATTTCGTAGCGTTTATATTATGCTCACGAAGGTTGGTAGCAAAGTTATGATAGCCTGAAAAATCTTCACGGGCACACATATATATGTATTTACTTTTCTCATAGTTGAGTACCGCATCCAGATTTGATATATCGGGCATGTTGATTGGCCCTGGAGGAAGTCCCGCGTACTTATAAGTGTTGTATTTTGAATCAACTTCTTTGTGAACATTCAACACACGCTTGATTGCAAAATCACCAAGAGCATATTTCAAAGTTGGATCAGCCTGCAGAGGGATATCTGCTTTCAATCGGTTAATATAAAGTCCGGCTACTCTGGGGGCTTCGTCTACTTTGATTGTTTCGGCCTGAACAATGGATGCGAGAATTGAAACTTCAATTGGCTTCATTCCAATAGCAACTGCTTTTGCTTTTCTTTCTGCAGTCCAGAATTTTACATACTCCTGATGCATGCGCTCAACTAAATCGGCAGGCACGACATTAAAATAAACCTGATAAGTATTGGGGATGAACATGGAAAGGATGTTGGCATCCGTGAATCCTTCCTTATTGGTTGAAATAAAATCCTCCAAAGCATCTTCAAACTCTTCTTCTGAAACTCCTGTGTCTTTTGTTATCTTTTCATAAAGTTCCGGCAGCAATCTTACATTCGTGAAAGTCACATTGATCGGCTCACGTCTTCCACCCATCAGCGCATTGATCGCTGCGAGATTGGTCATGTTATGACGAAGCATGTATCGTCCTGGCTGAATCTTTCTGTCAAAGTTTTTTAGTCTTGCCAGAAAACTGAATGAGACCATATCATTTACAACTCTTTGTTCACCAAGATCTTTCAGCACCTGACGATAACTTGTTCCGGAGCTAATGACAAACAAGCGATCTGTTCCGTCCACCAGAATATTAGGTGTATAGACAATCTGATAGAAGTAAAAGGAGAATGATATGAGAAGCATGGAGCCGACCAGATATGCCGCCAGCTTTATTTTAGGTATTTTTTCCATCGGGGATCAAAAATAGTGAAAGTAGGCAAGAAGTTGAGAACGAAACGAAGTAACCCGGACGGGAATTCCGAACTCCCTATCTTTGTGATTCATGCAAGCTGAATTAATCAAAATACATCCCGACAATCCAGAGCCACGCAAGATCAAGCACGCGGTGGAAATTCTTCAAAATGATGGCATCATTGTTTACCCTACGGATACCATTTACGGGATTGGTTGTGATCTTTTCAATAGAAGAGCGGTTGAGCGACTTTGTAAGATTCAAAATGTAAAGCCTCAAAAGCTAAACCTCTCTTTTATTTGTTCTGACTTGAGTCACATTTCAGAATTCGTGACGCGCATCGAAACACCCGAATTCAAAATTCTTAAAAGAACTTTGCCAGGACCTTTCACATTTATCTTCGAATCAAGCAGTCTCGTTCCAAAAATTCTTGGTGTTAATAAAAAGACTGTGGGGATACGTGTTCCAAAACATAACATTCCGTTGGAGATCGTTAAGTTATTGGGCAACCCACTTATTACTTCATCCATAAAAGATGATGATCAGATAAAAGAGTACACTACTGATCCCGAAGAAATCTTTGATGACTTTAAAAACCTGGTAGATCTTGTCATTGATGGAGGGCCTGGCGGAAACGTTCCATCAACTGTAATTGATTTTACTTCCGGAGAACCTGTCGTAACAAGAGGGAGCTATGAATTATAAGTTATGAGTTCGGTACTGATTGAACTTCACCTTCTTCCTTCAATAGAATACTTCTGCACCATTGAATCGGTCGATGAAATCATCGTCGAAAAGAATGAAAACTTTATCAAGCAAAGCTTCCGAAATCGTTGCTACATTCTCACATCACAAGGACCGGATCGATTGACAATTCCATTAATAGCGGATCATAAAAAAGTTATGATCACAGACGTGAAAATAGATTACACTTCCCGATGGCAAGCAAGGCTTTGGAAGACGTTGGAATCTGCTTACGCCAAGTCACCTTTCTTCGAGCATTACGCCGATGATCTGAAAAGGGAATTGTTTTTTGAGCACACCTATTTATATGATCTGAATACCCGACTCCTGTCAATGTGTCTGCAATGGTTGCGGTGGAATAAGATAATCTCAGAAAGTATGTCGTACGAAAAATATACATCTGAGGGGGTCATCGATATGAGAAACGTCATTTCAGCCAAAAAGGACTTTTCGCAGAGGGAAATCTACCTTCCTCAATCCTACCAGCAGGTTTTTGGCAGTAACTTTGCTTCCAACCTAAGCCTTATCGACCTGGTGTTCTGTGAGGGTCCCGGAGCTGCGGCCCTTGTAAAAGCTTCTCACAAGAAAAATTGAACAAATAAAAGTGAACTTGTGTTTTGTCTTTAATCGGTAAACGATTGCAGGCTAACACCCAGTTGGATTTGAGTCATCATCAACTTACATTTATAATTCACTAAAAAGAGGAGACACGCATGGAAGCAAAATTCTCTAATCGCGTTAAAGAAGTGATCTCCCTAAGCCGGGAAGAAGCCCTTCGTTTAGGGCATGATTACATTGGTACTGAACACCTCGTACTGGGCATGATTCGCGAAGGCGAAGGAGTTGCAGTAGGTGTATTGAAAAAGCTCGGTGTTCCCATCGACGAACTGAGAGGAGAAATTGAAAAGATCTCCAAAGGAACTGCTACACACCAGGTAAAGAATCTCTCGAATATTCCGTTGACCCGCGCTTCAGAAAAGGTACTAAAGATCACGTACCTCGAGGCAAAGGTATTTAAGGCGCAGCTGATTGGCACTGAGCATTTGTTGCTCTCCATCCTGCGTGATCCAGATAATCTCGCAACACAAATTTTAAACAAGTTTGACGTGGCTTACGACGTTGTAAAAGAAATGCTCGAATATCAACATGATCAGCCGATGGCTTCTCAAGACACCGATGATCCGGATGATGATTCTTCCAAAATGTTTGGAAACGCGGGGGGAGCTGGTGCCGGTGGTACTGGAAAAGAAAAGAAAGGAATTGAAAAATCACGCACTCCTGTGCTTGACAATTTCGGTCGTGATCTTACCAAACTCGCTGAAGACAATAAACTCGATCCGATAGTTGGACGCGAAAAAGAAATTGAACGCGTTGCTCAGATCCTGTCCCGCAGAAAAAAGAACAATCCTATCCTTATCGGTGAACCCGGTGTAGGTAAGACTGCCATTGCAGAAGGACTTGCCTTGCGCATCATTCAGAAAAAAGTTTCCCGTGTACTTTTCGGCAAGCGGGTAGTGACTCTTGATCTTGCTTCACTTGTAGCGGGTACCAAATACCGTGGCCAGTTTGAAGAAAGAATGAAAGCCGTTATGAATGAACTGGAGAAATCCCAGGATGTAATTCTATTCATTGATGAGCTTCACACCATCGTTGGTGCCGGTGGCGCTTCCGGTTCGCTGGATGCTTCCAACATGTTCAAACCTGCGTTAGCGCGCGGTGAGATACAATGCATTGGAGCAACAACACTGGATGAGTATCGCCAGTACATTGAGAAGGATGGTGCATTGGCCCGTCGCTTCCAAATGGTAATGGTAGATTCTACTACGGTTGAGGAGACTATTCAGATCCTGGATAACATCAAAGAGAAATACGAAGATCATCATCATGTTAACTATACCAAGGAAGCAATTGATGCCTGCGTAAAGCTTTCTGATCGTTACATCAGTGATCGTTTCCTTCCGGATAAGGCAATTGATGTTTTGGATGAAGCCGGTGCACGCGTTCACATGAACAACATTCACGTGCCTGAGGACATCGTTAAATATGAAGACGCCATTGAAGATGTTAAGAAAGAAAAGAATCGCGTTGTAAAAAGTCAGAAGTACGAAGAAGCTGCTCAGCTCCGTGATAAGGAGAAGAAGCTTATTGAACAGCTTGATCTTGCGAAAGCACGTTGGGAAGAAAAAACCCGCACTGAAAAATATACTGTTACAGAAGATAACGTCGCTGATGTTATTGGAATGATGACAGGCATTCCTACCAATCGCATTGCCCAGAAAGAAAGCAACAAGCTTTTAGGCATGGCCGGTGAGTTGGGTGGGAAAGTTATTGGACAGGATGAAGCGATCAAGAAGCTTACAAAAGCTATTCAGCGTACGCGCGTAGGATTGAAGGATCCTAAGAAGCCAATCGGATCATTTGTATTCCTTGGACCTACTGGCGTCGGAAAGACTGAGTTGGCAAAGGTGTTGGCGATGTATCTTTTTGACAAAGAGGATGCTTTGGTTCGCATTGACATGAGTGAGTATATGGAGAAATTCTCTGTATCTCGTTTGGTCGGAGCTCCTCCAGGATATGTTGGATATGAAGAAGGCGGTCAACTTACCGAAAAAGTAAGACGCAAGCCGTATAGTGTTGTGTTGCTGGATGAAATTGAAAAAGCTCACCCGGATGTATTCAACATCTTGTTGCAGGTATTGGATGACGGAATCTTAACTGATGGCTTAGGTCGTCGTGTTGACTTCAGAAATACAATCATCATCCTTACCTCAAACATCGGGGTTCGCGATTTGAAAGATTTTGGAGCCGGTATCGGTTTTGCCTCAAAGGCAAAGCAGGCAAATGAAGAGGAAATCATGAAGAGCACAATTCAAAGTGCTTTGAAGAAAGCCTTCTCTCCTGAGTTCCTCAATCGTCTGGATGACGTGATCATCTTCAATTCATTGCAACGTGAGAACATTCACAAGATCATTGATCTTACACTTGGAAAGTTATTTGCGCGCATTCTTGCACTGGGATATCATGTTGAACTGACAGAGAAGGCAAAAGACTTCCTGGCAGAAAAAGGATACGATCATCAATTCGGAGCGCGTCCTTTAAACAGGGCCATTCAGAAATATCTGGAAGATCCGGTTGCAGAAGAGATCCTGAAAGGTGAAATCGAGGAAGGCGGAACGATCATGGCCGACCACGATGGCAAGAGCGAAGTACTCACGATCAAAGTGAAGAAAGCAAAGGCTTCACCAAAGGAGAAGGATAAATAATCTGTTGGTGACAAACACCACTAATAACAAAGGGCGGAGTAATATCCGCCCTTTTTTTATGACTCGCCTTTTACTTAATATGAACCCATAAACTTTCTTACAAACCACTCCGTTGAAATCAGCAAGAGCAATATGAAGAAGACGGCTTTCAAATTGATCAAGGGATTAAATGTCTCTTCTGAGTGAATAATGCTTTTTAATTCTTTCGCAGAAAGATCAGTTGCCAGGTTATTAATATCCTGAAGCTTATAAAACTTCCCATCCGTATTAACAGCCAGCTGACGAAGCAATCCAAAATCTGCTGTCAAGTTCTGTTCTTCCTGATTTTGTTCTGTCATTAAAAACTCTCCACGAACTTCTTCCTTCTTACCTTTTACTTCTGTTGTGGCCTTATAGCGATAAATTCCTTCTTTAAGATTGCCAATCCGATAGCGGCTGTTTCCTGCACCCGTGACATAACGATAATTGGTTATTTTATTCTGTTCATCCCTCAATTCAATGTCAATGGTATTTCCGTAGACCGGCTCAAAAAGATCGTTGTAAACCTGACTCTCCAGCACTGCCGGACCATCACTGGTAAATTCATGCTGCAACGGAAAGCTTCTGAATTTTCTTCGGTCATCACGTGTACTGAGATACTGAAATAGTTTTGAGAACAATTCATCGAATGAAGAAGTCTTTTCAGTTTCCTGAAATTCATTGAGTCTCCATTTCCAGATCCCTTCTCCAACGACAACTCCAATTTTTTGCTGGTCATCTTCCATGGTCATCAAAAGAGGACGATCTGTAACCACACTTCCGATCCGTTGATGAAGAATTATTTTGGTGTTAACAGGGAAAGAAAATTTGCCGAAAGGAACCTGCACCGGAGGATATCGGCTAATGTTTGAGTTGATGTCGTCTGAAAATCCAAGATCACGGAAACTGGAATTAACGACGGTCTGCACCTCATCACGTTGTCCGGAACCCTCAAAACCAAGAGGTATCCCTAATGTTGGAAGTGCACGCAACGAAGTTTTTTGTCCAATAATAATGAGTGCTGAGGTCTTTGCTTTCAGAAAAGAGGATAAAATCGCCGTGGTCTTACCTTCCGCATCTGGAGATTGATGCGCGATGATCAGATCAACTTTTCCCGGTTGCAGCAAAGAACGATCTGCTTCTTCAACACCAGGAATGTGAACATAAAATTCATAGTTGGGATTTTTCTCCAGAACATTTCGGATTGCCTTGATGTCAGGATGAGGCGAGCGAGCCAGCAAAAGGATTTTCTTCTTACCCTCCACTACTTCAACAAAAGCGCTGGCTCTGTTATTCTTGAGATTGCTTTCATTTTTAACATTTTCGACGCGGACTTCCAGTCGTTGAATGCCCTGAGTTCCAGCATCCAACTGAAAGTCAAAATCAAGAAGTGATTTGGCTCCCGAGTTTTTTGTCTGCTTTTGAAGAACCTTACCCTGCTGAAGTACCGTAACTGTAACATCCTGATCCGGTATTCCATTGATACTTAGCTCTGCACGCAATGGAAACTTATTCCCCTGATATACGATCCGGTTGTAATTAACATTTCTTAAAACAACATCTGCACGCTGTGTGGTATCACCGAGTCCGACAGTATAAACCGGAATACGCAAAGGCTGATATAGTGGTGAAACCCCATTATTATAGATACCGTCTGAAACCAATACAATTCCTTCCAGGTTTTTCCCTTCATAACGATTTACCGTTTCGCGCAAAGCATGCGCAAGGTCTGATGAAGAACCATTGAAGTAAATGCTATCTGAAACTGATGTAAGATTGCTCCATGACACCTGACGATCGTTCTTTTTCAATTCATTGGCAACAGAGTTTAATCCAGTCATGATCTGAGCGGAGTCTGCAATTTCATGTACAGATCTTGAATTGTCGACCAGAAACACAATTGAAGGTTTCTCAAAAATATTTTCTGTTTGCTTGAGAATTGGTCCCAGAAGTAATAGAAGTAATCCGGTAGCGAGAACGGTACGCAGACTAAAAAGGATACGATTGATTGTTTTACTCCAATTGTACTTTACTGAGTATAACAGATACGCGTATCCCACTCCCAATGCCAGGCAAAGAAGAAAATAGAACGGAGAATATTCGAAAAGAAGACGTTGCATGTAGTATGCTTATTCTATGTTAGAGTTCGGGGTTTAATAGCCGTATTTTTCTTTCCACAATCTCTTCAGATAATTTCTTAACTCTTCTTCTCTGGGATTGTTGCCAGGTTCGTAGAATTTTTCTCCAGAAATCTGATCCGGAAGAAATTCCATATTCACAAAGTTATCCTTAAAACTGTGTGCATACTGATAATCTTTCCCATAGCCCATATCTTTCATCAGCTTGGTGGGGGCATTTCTAACATTCAACGGCACCGGAAGATCCCCCGTTTGGTTCACTTTGCTCATTGCACTTCCGATGGCAACGGTGCTTGAATTACTTTTAGCTGAACAAGCGAGGTACGTTGTGCACTGGCTCAGAATAAGATTGGCTTCAGGATACCCAATCATACTCACTGCCTGAAATGCACTGGTAGCAAGCACTAATGCTGTTGGGTTTGCATTGCCGATATCTTCTGAAGCTAAAATCACAAGTCTTCGTGCAATAAACTTCACATCTTCCCCACCTGTGATCATGCGTGCGAGGTAATAAACAGCTGCATTAGGATCGCTTCCGCGAATAGATTTAATAAAGGCCGAAATGATATCATAATGCTGCTCGCCACTCTTATCATAAATAGCAACATGCTTTTGTGCCACTTCCATTACCAACTGATCAGTAACTTCAATATCACCGGGAACAGATTCAACAATCAATTCAAGAAGATTTAGGATTTTTCTTGCGTCTCCTCCCGAAATATTTAATAAAGCAGCATGTTCTTTAACATCAACATTTCTCTTTTTCAATTCAGTATCGCGACTGAGTGCCTGGTCGATCAATTGAAGAAGTTCTTTTTCACCCAGAGGCTTCAAAACATATACCTGGCTTCGTGAAAGCAAGGCCGAGTTAACCTCGAATGAAGGATTTTCTGTCGTTGCCCCTATTAGGGTAATTGTTCCCTTCTCTACTGCACCCAGCAAAGCATCTTGTTGTGATTTATTGAATCGATGAATTTCATCAATGAACAATATGGGTCGATTCGTATGTTTTGCTTTTTCAATTACCTCGCGAACATCTTTTACACCAGCGCTCACTGCACTTAAAATATGAAAAGGTCTTTTGACTTCATTGGCAATGATGTTTGCTATTGTTGTTTTACCAACACCTGGCGGACCCCATAAAATCATGGATGGAATATTTCCCGTGAGGATAGCTTTGCGGATAATGCCAGTCGGTCCTACCAAATGCTCCTGACCTACCAGATCCTCAAGTCTGGAAGGCCTCATGCGTTCTGCCAATGGTGGTGAAGAAGAGTTTAGTAAAGCCATTACATCATCATTAATACGTATATCCCTGCCACAACCAACCCGATGCACGCACAGATAAAGAACATGAACTGAAAAAGAAAGAATTTAGCAATAGTCTTCTTCCACGTTTGCCCGTACATTCTCTTCATTGCAAACAACAGATAGAAGAATATCCAGAAACCTACCGCGACCGAAACATAGTTTAGGGCCGGAACCAGATTGATCACCATCTGGAGAGATCCCGCCAGGTAAGCGAAATTGTAGTAGTAAATAGAGAATACAAGATGTTCACTATAGAAATAATCTCTTCTTACGTAGAGCAATTTTAACACAAGAGCAAAAACGGGAAGAAGGAAAAACAGAACCTTAGAAAAATTATCCATGAAAATTTTTCCATACTCTTTCCCAAACTCATCAGAACTTTCAAAGCGCTCATTTAATTGAATAGTCTTTAAAATCAGTCGCTTCTTAAACCATCCATCACGCTCGTCTTCCGGCAACTTTGCCTGAGCCGAGTCATACTCACCAACTCTTGTATACTTCTCACCTGTTATACTAAACTTCTCTTTCTTGCCTTTTCTAAACTTCTTAGTCTTCTTAATAGAGTCAATTTTACTAGTATCTCCTTTAGGAATCTGAGCAAGAATTGAATCAAGCTTCGCTGGGTCCCAATATTTTTTTGCCTGTTCGTCTGCAATTTCCTTTTTTATAGTTTTTTGCATTTCCTCTTTTTCATCATCGGGTGCATCCGGAAGAGAGAAAAAAGCGAGAAAAAATACAAAACTGATAAAGGCATACATCCTTGCCGGATGGTAGTAGCTTTCACGGTGTCCTTTATTGTATTCAATCGCAAGGAAACCCGGCTTAAGCAATAAAAATTTTGTGGTTCGAAAAAATTTCCCCTCATAACTCCAAAAAGAGGAAATAAAGTTTTCCCACAGTTCACTTAATGTTTGGCGACGTGGGATATCTTTCTGCCCACAGTGATGACAGAATTTATCATGTAGTTGTGTACCGCAATTAAGACAAAACTCATTGTGAGTCTTTTTGGAAGAAGCCTCCTCAGCTTCCACCATGCCTTCAGCCCCCGGTAATGATTTCTCCAAATCGTCCATGCTAGATTGAAATTTTATTAAAGACAGAGACCGCCTTCTCCAGCATCATATCCGAAAAATCAAGATGAGTAACCAACCGTACCTGTGACGGACCAAAGGCGAGAGCCTTCATGTCATGGTCACCAATCTTTGCAAGAAACTGTTGAGGGGTGATTCGTGAATCCAGTTCAAAGATTACAATATTAGTATCCACCGGCATGACCGAACGAACATATGATTTAGCCTTGAGGACATTACCCAGCTCTTTTGCCCGGGTATGATCTTCCTTCAATCTTGAAACGTGATGATCCAGGGCATAAATTCCCGCTGCTGCCAGAAATCCCGCCTGACGCATACCTCCACCAAATGCCTTACGCACCTTCCTTATTTTAAATTCCAGATCCTTTTTACATACCAACACAGACCCCACCGGTGCTCCCAAACCTTTTGACAAGCAGATCGATATGGTTTCGAAGTACTTACCGATTTCATTGATCGATTCTCCTGTTTCAACGAAAGCATTAAACAATCTCGCTCCATCAAGATGCATCTTCAGACCTTTCGACCTGGAAAATTCACTGACTTGCTTTATCTGATTAAGTGTGTAGAAACTCCCAGCCTCTCTGACGATTGTGTTTTCAAGTGCTACAACTGAAGTGATTGCAGCATGAGTATCTGCACTATTGTTAATATTTCCTGCAACATCCTCAACAGATAAACGGCCCCGATCACCTGGAAGCAATCTTACACTGACATTGCTATTGCCGGCCAGTCCACCGCCCTCATATTTATAGATATGAGCGCCCTGGTAACAAATTACCTCATCAAAGGGTTGAGTGTTCACTTTGATCCCAATCTGATTGGTCATAGTGCCCGATGGACAATACACCGCGGCATCCATACCCAGAAGTTCAGCACACTTCTTTTCCAGTTTATTGATGGTTGGATCCTCTCCGAAAACATCATCCCCCACCTCTGCCTGCCACATGGCTTCCAGCATTCCAGGAGTAGGTTTTGTAACAGTGTCACTTCGTAAATCAATCGTCATGGTGAATCATTCAAACCCTGAAAATACGAAAATCATCCACTGGAAATCCTTATGTTTTATGATCGGAAAGGGGGATACGGTGGGGTTTAGTCATAAAAAAAAGCGACCCGATGTGGGCCGCTCTTCTGTAGTGGTTATTTTTTGGGTCTTAATAAAGAACGAATGAAACCGGAAGGCTATAATAGGTATCAACTGGTTTTCCCTTTTGGGATCCTGCTACCCATTTTGGCATGTTGGATACAACTCTGATAGCTTCCATTCTAAGGCTCTGATCTACATCACCTTCATCAGTTACTACCACGTTGCGAACTACGCCATCCTTTGCTACCACGAAATCAACGAACACTGTTCCTTCCAATTCCTGCTCTTTTGCAGTTTCAGGATACATGAGGTTGTCGCGTAAGTACTTGTTCATTGCATCTTCACCACCAACATACATCGGATCAACCTCTGCTTTGTTGTAAACTACTACACCATTTTCATCGGTATAAGTAGGTGATGTTTTAAGTTTTTCTTCCCATCTGGCACGGCGCGCTGCTGCACGATCAGCCTTGTCTTTTTCAATCTTGGCGCGACGTTCTTCAACAGTCAACTTTGGAGTTGCGCTTACTGAAGTTTCGGTTGCCATTGTTTCTTCTGTGTTTTCCTTTTTAGGTCCACAAGCTTGTACAAGGACAAATGCGGCTACCAGGAGGAAAAGATTCAATATCTGTTTCATAGTTATAGGTTTAGTATACATATGATAAGAATTATGCCACCGGAAGAATGGGCTAAAAGGAGGGGTATTTTTTATCCCCCAATTGGATAAAGGCTTATTGGGGAAACTTTTCCACGATGAAATACCAGGATCCCGATTATCAAATTCTTAATCAGGGATTTACAAAATCGGTCCATTTTGGCTAAAAAAGCACTTTCCCAACTCCCCCTAAGTAGAAACCCCTACGATCCCGGCCACTCCTGATTTTAGCATTCCAGTCTTTTCCTGATTCATGGGAGGCGCCAACCGGCCACTTTTGTTGCCTCATGTCGCCGGATCAAATCACCCCCAGCACCTGAGACTTAAAACATCAGCTTATGAAGAAACTTCGACTAACCACCGTAACCCTTCTGATCATGTTATCTGGTCTTTTCCAGACATTACATGCATCACCATTTTTACTTCCCAAGATTGGGCTTGCTACCAGCGCTGCAGCACCAGCTCTCCAGGCGGACGGAAGCTATAACATCACTTACACCTTAACGGTGAAAAATTATGGTGATGAAAAACTAACCAATGTTCAGGTAACTGATGCATTGGGTCTTGTTTTTATAATTCCTACAACCTACTCGATGGTTGGAAATGTTGTTGCTACGGGAACGCTCATTGGTAATCCTGCCTTCAACGGCGGATTGAATTCCAATCTTCTTGCAGCAGGAAGCTTTCTGAACGTTGGTGTTCAGCAGACGATCATCTTCACAATCAATGTAGTTCCGAATTTGATTTTCGGACCATTTGCAAGCTTGCCTGTTGCCAGTGCAAACGGAACAATTCTTCCGGTGCTGGATACTTCGGTAAACGGAAACAATCCTGATCCAAATGGTGATGGAACTCCTCTTGAAACATCTGCTACGATTGTTAACCTTAGCCCTCTGCCAGTTATTGGTGTTGCCAAAAGTGCAGCAGCTCCACAAAAACAAGCGAACGGATCATATAGCATTCCATTTACAATCACGATCAAGAATCTTGGAAACGAGATCCTTAATAATGTTCAGGTTTCAGATAATCTTAGCTCAGTATTTATTTTTCCATCAACCTACACAGTAGGTTCTGTTGTTTCTACCGGTTCATTGGTAGCCAACGGTTCTTATAATGGTAATACAAATTCAAATCTACTGGCTGCCGGAAGCACACTTGGTTTAGGTGCTACTCAGACCATAACATTCAATGTAAACGTGGTAACGAACGGACTCTTCGGCCCTTTCTTAAACACTGCTACTGCTTCTGCAAACGGAAGCATTCTTCCCACACTTGATCTTTCAGTTGACGGAAACAATCCTGATCCAAATGGTGATGGTATTCCATTGGAACTTTTGCCTACATCTATTTCATTAATTCCAACTCCGATCATCGGTATTGCGAAAAGCGCGACTGCTCCACTGTTACAACCTGATGGAACAAACAATGTGACATTCACCATGACGGTCAAGAATCTTGGTAATGAGCCATTGACTAATGTTCAGGTGACTGACAATCTTATCACTGCTTTCATAGGACCCTCTGCTTACTCAATCGTAGGCGGTGTTATCACCAGCGGAACACTTACAGCAAATGCAGGCTTCAACGGAAATATTGCTACTAACCTTTTGAATTCTTCTACCAGCACCCTGGCGATTGGAGCAACCCAAACTATCGTATTCACCGTAAATGTTGACCCACACGGTTCCTTTGGACCATTTGCCAACATTGCCACAGCATCTGCCAATGGAAGTCTTCTTCCCACCATTGACATTTCTGTTGATGGGAATAATCCTGATCCTAACGGAGATGGCATTCCTCTTGAAACTTCACCGACGATCGTTTCATTGCTACCCATTCCAATCATTGGTGTTGCAAAAAGTGCTTCAGTGCCTGTACTGCAACCAAATGGTTCTTACAACATTCCATTCACCATCGTTATTGAAAATCTTGGTAATGAAGTATTGAATAACGTACAGGTAACGGATAATCTCCTTTCAACATTCGCATCTCCATCCATATTCAGCATTGTTGGTCATGTGCTTACCAGCGGATCCCTTGTTTCAAACGGAGCATATGATGGAAATCTTTTCACCAACTTACTTCAGCCTGGCAGCACTCTTGCAGTTGGAGCATCACAGACGATCACATTTACAGTGAATGTAGTTCCAAACGGTTTGTTTGGATTGATTGTTAACACCGCGATTGCATCTGCTACTGGTTCATTGCTGCCTACTTTAGATATATCAGTTGATGGAAATGATCCTGATCCAAACGGAGACGGCCTTCCGTTGGAGTTGCTTCCTACTATCGTAACATTGGTACCCGTGCCAATCATTGGTATTGCAAAAAGCGCTTCTTCACCTCAGCTTCAGCCAAATGGTTCTTACAATGTAACTTTCACGCTTACACTTGAGAATCTTGGAAACGAAGTTCTGAGTAATGTACAGGCGACTGATGTATTGACCTCAGCTTTCATCGGACCCTCCACTTATTCTTTAGTCGGAAATATTATTGCCAGCGGATCACTGATTGCCAATTCAAGCTTTAATGGTTTTGGAATTACAAACTTATTAGCTGCTGGAAGCACCCTTGCGGTAGGAGCCACTCAAACTGTAGTTTTCACGGTTAACGTTGAACCTCATACGGCTTTTGGGCCATTCCTGAATACAGCTATTGCAAGTGCAACCGGAAGCCTGCTTCCAACAACTGACATTTCCTATGATGGAAATGATCCTGATCCTAATGGTGACGGTCTTCCACTGGAAACATTGCCAACGATCATCAATCTTGTTCCAATGCCGATAATCGGTCTTGCAAAAAGTGCATCAGCTCCGTTAGCGCAGGTAGATGGTTCTTATAACGTCACGTATACATTCACCGTAAAGAATCTTGGAAACGAACCATTGCACAATGTTCAGGTGACTGATAACATGGCATCTGTATTTGTTGGGCCGAGCGTTTATACTATTGTTGGAAATGTTGCTGCCAGCGGAACATTAATTGCCAACGCGGGTTTTAACGGAAATCTTCTTTCTAACCTTCTTGCTCCAGGTAGCACTTTAAATGTTGGCGAAACACAAACGATCACCGTTACGGTAAATGCTGTCCCTCACGCAATCTTCGGACCTTTTGTAAACACTGCGATTGCAAGTGCTATGGGAAGTCTTTTGCCGACGATCGATCTTTCAATGGATGGAAACAACCCTGATCCAAATGGTGACGGAATTCCTTTAGAAACCTTACCAACGATTGTTGTTTTAATTCCCGTGCCGGTGATTGGTATTGCAAAGAGCGCTTCCACACCGCTTCTTCAACCTGACGGATCCTATAATGTTACCTACTCATTTGTTGTAGAGAATCTAGGTAATGAAACATTGAATAATGTTCAGGTTATTGATCCTTTGGTTACAACATTCCCTTCTCCAACAGTTTACAATCTTATAGGAAATGTTGTTTCAACAGGAACATTGATTGCAAACACATTATTCAACGGAAATGCTCTTCAAAACTTATTAGCATCAGGAAGCACGCTGAATGTTGGGGCTAGTGAAACCATCACTTTTACAGTGAACATCAAGCCGACCATATTCTTCGGACCTTTTATTAATAGTGCTGTTGCAACGGGCATGGGAAGCTTATTGCCAACCATCGATGTTTCAATGGATGGCAACAATCCTGATCCTAACGGCGACGGTATCCCATTGGAAGTTCTTCCTACCATCATCACATTAACTCCATCACCTATCATTGGTGTTGCAAAGAATGTGATCAGCGCAATTCTGCAGCCTGATGGCAGCTACAATGTTACTTATGGAATTATTCTTAAAAACTACGGAAACGTATCTCTTCATAACATCACGTTAATTGACAACTTAACTCAAGCTCTCGGTTTATCTGCAGGTTTTGGATTAACAGCAAGTGTTAGTACAACGGGTGGATTGACAGCTAACATCGGATTCAACGGAACTCTGGATCTTAATCTTCTTGATGGACTTAACAGTGTTCTTGGAATCGGTGAAACACAGACGATCAATTTCACAGTTAATGTAAGACCTGGTGGTCTCTTCGGTCCATATTGTAACACAGCTATCGTAACTGCAACAGGCCCTTTGGGTCTTGGTCTAACAGTGGATGTTTCAACCAGCGGAACAAATCCTGATCCTAATGGTAACGGAAATCCTTCTGAAATTTCAGAAAGCAATTGTACCTCTCTTAACCTGACTTCAAACCCGGTTATTGGAATCGCGAAATCTGCAAGCGTACCTGTTTTGCAATCAAACGGAAGTTATAATGTGGCATTCCTTTTCACAGTTAAGAATTTAGGAAACACTGCACTCACAAACGTGCAGGTTGTGGATGATCTGGTTGCCGCTCTTCCAGCACCTTCTACTTATACTATTTCAGTTGCTCCTTCTGCTTCAGGAACATTGGCCGTTAACTCAGGATTCAATGGCAACAGCAACAAGAATCTTCTTGCGGCTGGAAGTACTTTAGCTACGGGTGCAACAGCAACGATTTCATTTACGGCAAATGTTCTTCCTAACGGAAGCTTCGGACCGTTCTTTAACACGGCACTTGCTTCTGCTAAAGATGCTTTGACCACTGCTACCACAAATGATATTTCAACAGATGGTACACAACCTGATCTTAATGGAAACAATAATCCAGGAGATACAGACGAAAGTGTTCCAACTCCATTTACACTGACACCGAATGCATTGATTGGTATTGCAAAAGCTGCGAGTGCACCTGCGCTTCAGGCAAACGGAAGTTATAACATGATGTTCACCTTCACGATCCAGAATATGGGCAACGTGGCGCTGAATAATGTTCAGGTAACTGATAATCTTACAAGCGTTTTTCCTTCTCCTTCAGCGTTCAGCGTTATAGGTTCAGTGACTACTCCATTGTCGTTAATCGCAAATCCTGGATTTAACGGAAGTTCTGATATCAATCTTCTAAGCGCAGGAAGCACATTGGCCGCCGGCGCAACCGAACACATTACATTAAATATCAATGTAATGCCCAACGGAAGCTTTGGTCCATTCTTCAACACTGCTGTTGCCACTGCGACTGCATCTGGATTTGCAGTAACATCTACAGATGTTTCTACCGATGGTATTAATCCTGATCCTAACAACAATAACAATCCATCAGATGCTGGCGAAGATGTAGCTACCTCAATTTCACTTGCTCCTAATCCTACAATTGGAGTTGCTAAATCAGTTGTTTCTTCAACTCTTCAGTCTAACGGAAGTTATGTCGTAGCTCTTTCGATCACCGTAAAAAATCATGGAAATGTTACTCTTAACAATGTCCAGGTAACGGATGATCTTACTACAGCTTTCAGCTCACCGACTACATTTACAATCACTCAGTTGCCTAGCAGCACAGGCGGTTTGTCACCAAATCTTTCATATAACGGAAGAACTGATATCAATCTGCTTGCTGCTGGAAACTCTTTAGCTCCTGGTGAATCACAAACGATCACGTTCTCAACCAATGTTGTCGTGAACGGAAACTTTGGCCCTTATTATAACTCTGCGAAAGGATCTGCCACTGGCGCATCCGGTTCTGGCAACACTACTGATATCTCTGCAAGTGGAACAAATCCTGATCCTAACGGAAACGGAAATCCTTCTGAAGCAGGTGAAAACGATGCAACAATGATCAGCCTTACTCCTAATGCTGTCATGGGTGTCGCAAAATCAGCTGGAACTCCTGTGATCTTATCGAATGGTACTTATCAGGTGACTTATACCGTTACGGTTAAGAATCTTGGTAATGCACCTTTCACAAACTTCCAGGTAACTGACAATCTTAATAACACTTTCACAAGCCCTACAACTTATACAGTAAGCGGACCTGTAGTGGTATCCGGTTCAGCAACTCCTAATGCTGCATTCAATGGTTCAACCAACATCAATCTTCTTTCCGGAGTGAATACTCTGCCGATTGGTGTTACTGAAACCATTACGTTCCAGGTGATCATTGATCCACACGGAAGCTTTGGTCCTTTCAACAACAGCGCCGTAGGTACCGCTACCAGCCCTTCCGGAAATTATTCTGATGTGTCTGCTAACGGAACAAATCCTGATCCTAATGGAAACGGAAACCCTGGAGATGCAGGCGAAGACGATGCTACTTCTATCACATTGACTCCTCAACCAGTGTTAGGTGTTGCAAAGGCTGCAAGCACTCCAATTGTTCAGGCAAACGGCTCATATCACATTACTTACACTGTGTCTTTAAAGAACATGGGTAACGTAACGTTGAATAACATTCAGTTGACAGATGATTTGAATAACGCTTTCCCTTTACCAGCAACGTTCATCCTTATCGGAACAAATGTTTCAGGTCTACTGGTTGCGAATCCTTCTTATAATGGAGTAAGTGACATTAACCTGATCACTTCTGGTTCCATTGCAGTTGGCGCAACACAAACTGTAACATATACAGTCGAAGTTCAGGCGAACGGAAGCTTTGGTCCATTCCTTAATAGTGCGATTGGAAAAGGAACCAACGGTGCAGTAACGTACACAGACATTTCTAACAGCGGAACAAATCCTGATCCAAATGGAAACGGAAACCCTGGAGATGCCGGTGAAGATATAGCAACCTCAGTCACTTTCTCTCCTAACATGATTGCCGGAGTTGCAAAAGCTGCAAGCTTACCGATTGCGCAAGCTGATGGTACATACAAAATTGTGTACACACTTCAGGTTGAAAACCTTGGTAACTACGCTATCAACAATATCCAGGTAAAAGATTTCTTGAGTAATGCTTACCCTGCTCCTGTGACTTTCACAGTTGCTCCTGGCAGTGCTACAACGGGAACTTTGATCATTAACCCTTCTTATAACGGAAGTACAGATGTTAATCTTCTGGCTCCTGGAAGCAAGTTGGCGATCGGTGCAAACTTCTCAATTACTTATACTGTGCTGGTTAATCTGAATGGAACTTCAGGAATGTTCTACAATCGTGCGACGGTTACATCCATCAGCGATGACACCCTGACTACCTACACAGATATCTCAAGCAATGGAACTGATCCGGATCCAAATGGAAATGGAAATCCTTCTGATGCTGGTGAAAACGACCCAACTGGCGTAAACCTTACACCACACGCAGTATTGGGTGTTGCAAAAGCAGTAAGCGTTCCACTTCAGCAAACTGATGGAAGCTTCGATGTAACCTACTCAGTAACGGTTGAAAACCTTGGTAACATTATCCTGAATCAAGTACAGGTGACTGACAATCTTGCACAGGCTTTTCCTGCTCCTGCAACCTTTACAGTAGACCATGTTAATACGTTAAGTACACTTACTGTGAACCCTGCATTCAATGGAAAAACAGATAAGAACTTATTCGCAGCCGGAAACTCATTGAGTGTGGGTGCCTCTGCCGTTGTGAACTTTACAGTACACATTCAGGCAAATGGCAGCGCTGGAATTTTCTATAATTCAGCGACGGGTTCTGCTAATGCTAATAATGGAGCTTTGACTACTACAGATTTGTCTGTGATTGGAAATAATCCTGATCCAAATGGAAATGGAAATCCTGGAGATGTGGGTGAAGATTCTGCAACACCGGTAACATTGATCCTGACTCCGGTAGTAGGTATTGCAAAATCCGCTTCCGTACCATTGTTAAACATGAACGGTTCATACGATGTTACTTTTACAATTGTAGTTGAGAACTTAGGCAACACAGCACTCAGCAACATTGCAGTATACGATGACATTGCATTGGTATTACCTGTAGCAACTCCATTCACTTTGAAAAGCACAATTGCAACAACTGGTTCACTGGTGGCAAATCCTTCTTTCAATGGAAGCACGATTGTCAACTTGCTGGTTGGAACTTCTACGCTGGCAATCGGCGGAAAAGAAACAATCAAGTTTACTGTGAACATCCCAGGACCGATCAGTGCCGGACCATATTATAACACTGCGCTGGCTTTTGCGAGCAACTCTGACAATTCACTGACATACGGTGATATTTCAACACAAGGTTCAGATCCTGATCCAAATGGAAATGGAAATCCTAATGACACAAATGAAAGTCAGCCAACTCCATTCCTGTTGCAACTTGCACCGGTATTGGGTATTGCTAACAATGCTTCGACTCCAGTGCTGAAGGCAGATGGTTCTTATGACATCAACTTCACTATCACTGTACAGAACATGGGTAATGAAGATCTGACAAGTATTGATTTGTTGAATGATCTTGCTGATGCATTCCCCGCTCCTGCAGTAGTGACTATCACTTCCGCACCACAAATAATTGGTTCCCTTGTACTCAATCCTTCTTATAACGGGAAGACAAACACGGATATGATCAGTTCAGGAAAGCTGGAAGTTGGTGACACACAATGGATCTCCTTCTCCATTAACGTAAAAGCAAACAATTCATTCGGACTCTTCCTTAGCTCAGTGGATGGAATGGCTACCGGTATGACAACTTTGCAAACCACGATGGATATTTCTGATATGGGTATGGTGTGCGATGAAGACGGCGATGGAAATCCTTGTGGTGCAAATGAAAATGAGGCAACCCGTATTACATTAATTGCAAACGAGCTGATCGGAATCTCTAAAACAGTTTCTACTCCAATCGCACTGACCAGCTGTGATTTCGAGGTTACTTATACAATGAACATTGAGAATTTCGGAAATTCTACATTGACGATGCTTGATGTGACGGATTCACTTCGTAAAGTGTTCCCTTTACCAGCAACCTTCTCAGTGACGAATGTAATGAGTCCGACACTGCACGTTAATGCGAACTTCAATGGTATCACTGACAGTCATTTGTTAACCGGAACAGACAATTTTGTTCCTCAGCAAAAAGCTACGGTGTCATTCACTATCATACTTTCACCTAACGGAAATTATGGTTCATTCCTTAACCTTGCGAGAGCGACTGGTACTGGCCCTGGAAATAATAAGGTTACCGATGTGTCAACAGATGGAACATCTGCTGATCCTGACCTGAACCATGACCCAAGTGAAAATGTACCGACGTCATTGACACTGGCTCCAGCGAACTTGTTCTTCCCGGATGCTTTCTCTCCTAATGGCGACGGACAGCATGACAACTATGAAATAACACTAAGCTGTGGAGTATCAGCAAGCTTATTGATCTTCAATCGTTGGGGTGACAAGGTGTACAGCTCTGCGGACTACAAGAACGATTGGAATGGAACTTCCAGCCACGGTTCTTTCCTTGACAGACCTCTGCCTGAAGGCACTTACTACTACAACATTGAGCTTTCAAGCGGACAGAAATTCACAAGCTTCGTAGTCATCAAAAGATAAAGGTTCAGTCCTCCCAAACATAGATAGAAAGCCTCCTGAGAACTTCAGGGGGCTTTTCTTTTGAGGCTTAAATCGTCCAAAACAGCTCAAAATAGAGGTTCTCAACTCCCTCTCAGTGATTACCCCGATGAGACTGGTAACTCCTGATTTTAGCATTCCAGTCTTTTCCTGATTTATGGGAGGTACAGGAGTGGCACTTTTGTTACGCCATGTCACAGGTATTATTCCAGCCAGGACGTGAAAGAGGAGCTTTAAAATTTTTAAACGATAACCTTTATGAACCGGAAATTTTTACTGTCAATCATCTTTAGTGTAACCCTCCTGAATCTTTGTCAGGCGCAACAAGATCCGTTGTACTCACAGTACATGTTTAACATGCTCGGTGTTAATCCTGCTTATGCAGGGAACCGCGATGTGTTGAGCGTTACCGGATTATATCGTCTTCAATGGGTTGGCGTTCCAGGAGCACCTGTTACCCAAATGATCTCCATCGATTCACCTCTTCCAAATAAAAAAGTTGGTCTTGGCCTTCAGATCCTCAATGATGAGATCGGTATTAACAAAACTACTGGCGTGTACGGAAGCTACTCATACAAGCTTAAGTTTAATAAAGGAACATTGGCATTGGGCATACAAGGTGGATTCACCCGCTTTTATGCAAACTATCAGACACTCCAGCTTTCAGGAAGTCAGGTAGATAATGCTTTCAATCAAACATTAGATGATTTTCAACCTAACATTGGCGCCGGTGCATTTTACAGCACTGACAGGTTTTATGTAGGATTTTCTTCTCCACACATTCTTGGTCAGGGGACATTTTATAGTGAGAGTAACGTGAGTAAAGATCTGTCACGTCAGAACGCACACTGGTTCCTCGCTTCAGGTTATGTGTTTTCAGTTTCGCCAGCGGTTGATCTGAAACCTTCCGCTCTGATAAGAATGGTTCAGGGTTCACCAATCAATGTCGATGTAAACCTGAATGCCTGGTTTTACAGAACTATCGGATTAGGCGCATCTGTAAGAAGCAGCAGCATTATTTCCTCTATGCTTGAAATACAACTTAATAATCAGTTCCGCGTCGGTTATGCATATGACTGGACATTGAGTGAGCTCAGAAATTCAGGAAGTCATGAGATCATGCTCCGATACGAATTCGGATATGAAAAGAAAAGAATGATCTCACCCCGTTTCTTCTAATCACGATGATCAAAATATTTACAACAGCACCAATGAAAAAGATCACATACTGCATATTGTCACTCCTCGCACTGACATTAAGCATCCAGTCCCTGAAAGCACAATCGTTCACGATGAAGGTTGCCAACAAGGATTTCGAAAACATGCGCTACATGGAAGCCATTACCTGGTATGAGCAAATCCTTAAAAAGGATAGAAGAAACCATGAGGCAAAAGTCAAACTGGCAGAATGCTATCGCAAAATGAATGACATTAAGAATGCCATGCGCATCTATTCTGATCTTGCACAGGATGAGAATCCTGATGCAGTAAGTGTATGGCATTATGCACAAGCGCTTGCTTCAAATGAACAATATGAGGAAGCAGCAAAATGGTATGAGAATTACGCTGTGCTGTTGCCGGATGATCCGAATGGAAAAAAATTCGCCCTGGCGATGCACAACATCAATCAATTCTATCAGGATTCTTCCAAATATAACCTGAAGTACGCTGCCTCTATCAATACCTGGCAGTCTGAATTCGGACCTGTATATGTAAAAAACGGACTGGCTTTTCTCTCCAACCGTCAGCAGGAACATGCTATCAAACACGTTTCAGAATATGATGAATCGGCTTTTCTTGATTGGTATTTTGTTACCGACACCGCCGCCCTCTACACCGAACTAAACAAGGAGGTGGTTTCATACATTGTTAATACTGGTAAAAATGCTCATGATGCTGATACCTACACAACCAGCAATGACACAAACACTCCCGGTCATTATGGAACTGCTTTTATGTTTGACAGTGTTCGCTATCACTATGAAAAGGTTGCCAAGATCATAAGGTTTGAGGATTTGAATAAGAAATTTCATGAAGGCCCTGCCGCCGTCTTTAAAAGTGGCGACACATTAATCATGACCCGCAACAATACCTACACACTCGCAGCAAGCGGTAAAAAGGTAAGTCAGCAAGCACTTTTCATGACCTTTGTTAAGGATATGAAATTATCCAGTGAGCAGATCCTACTGCCATTTAATGCATCAAGTTATTCCAGCGGGCATCCCGCCCTTACACCTGACAACAAACAATTATACTTTGTCTCTAACCGTCCAGGCGGAAAAGGTGGCACCGACATTTATGTTGTGGCTTTCAACAAAGGTCGCTGGTCAAAGCCTGTTAACGTTGAAGAAGTAAATACCAGTGGTGATGAAATGTTTCCTTTCATCGATGAAGCTGGTAATCTTTATTTCTCTTCTGATGGCCGTCCGGGTTTAGGTGGACTTGACATCTTCAAAGCACCAATAAAAAAAGGAAGGATAGGAGCCATCACTAATATGGGAGCTCCCTTCAATTCATCAAAGGATGATTTCAGCATCACCTGGGATAAATATTTGAAAAGAGGATTCTTCAGTTCCAATAGAAAAAGAGGTTTTGCTGATGATGACATTTATAGCTTCCAGCAAAACTGTCAATCTGTAGTAGTGGTTGCTTACGACTCTATTACTAATCTTCCAATGGACTCTGTAAAAGTCGTGGCTGGAGATATGGAAGCTTACACTGATCGCGATGGTCGCGCAAGTTTCTGCATGAACCCTGGAGATAATTCATTCAAAGCAGGCAAAGAAACATATGAAGATCGTACTGTCACTTCTGATCGTCGTGAAGTGCCAATGCCTTTAAGTCCGCTTCACTTTGAGCTGGCCGGAGTTGTGCGTAGTGAAGAAGACAAGCAGCCAATGGAAAATGTTAATGTCCGGTTGATCGACGCTTCGGGTAGCACCATTCGTGAAATAACCACCAGCAGAAACGGTTCTTACAAATTCAAACTTGATCTCAACAGTACTTACACGGTCGTGGCGGCCAGAAAAAATTGCGGTCTCAATTCGGTAGACTTCACTACCGTGGGATTAAAGCGCTCAAAAGTATTGAACGGAGACCTTACGATGATCTGTATTGGTGATATCATTAAGATAGAGAACATCTATTATGATCTTAACAAGTTCAACATTCGTGCTGATGCACAGCCTGAGCTTAATAAGCTTGCTGAGTTGATGTGGAAATATCCTGATATGCGCATTGAGTTGCGTTCACACACTGACAGCAGATCTTCATATGATTTTAACATGAAGCTTTCCGCGAACCGTGCTGATGCTGCTGTTCAATACCTCGCATCGAAAGGAATTATCCCTTCCAGAATGCGTGCAGCAGGTTACGGAGAATCTTTGCCTGTCAATAAGTGCAGAGACGGAGTGAAATGTTCAGAAGAACAGTATCAGATGAATCGTAGAACAGAATTCAAAGTATTGTCAATACGATAAAGAAAACCTTCATAGGGTAATAAGGTGGGCTGGCTCAGGGGTGGGCTGGCTCATTCTTTTTTTACAGGCTCTGGCAGAGGTTTTAACAATTCAAGCGTGTGCATCTTTAAAGTGGAGTGACGGTATGAAATCGCTGGTCCGTATGAGGTTAGCACTAACTGCTCTCTGGTTTTCAACGAAACAAATTTCACAGGAGGCACATCGGGTGCATCAACTTTATAAAGCAGAAAATTATTAGAGATACCTATCAGAATTCTTTTGCCATCCGTAAGAAAACTTGGAAACCCAATCCAGGGCCCGACCGGAAAATTCCAATGCTGCTTGACCTCACCGTCTTCAGGAGATATAATTGCTGAGGTAATAAAATCTACACGATCATCAGGCCCCCCCAACCCCCCATAACCATAAGTGTTAGCACCTGTAGCTACCGCCAATGCAATAGTTGCCAGACCAGAAACAACCATTCTCGTGGCATCCAATCGATAGCCCTCACCTACCAAAACAAGATTACCTTGGGCATCGAAAACAGAACCTGATAAATGCCTCCGGTGTTTTCCCATCCGATCAGCAGTATCAACCTTATCAAAGATCTGTTGTCCATTCATATCGAACATCGTCATAAAGAAATGTGATTCCTTTCCATACGCCTCCTTTATGTATTCTTCGCCAACGAGCATCAATTGCTGTCCATTGGTAGCCATCACAGTAATCACACGAGGGCGGACGCCAGCGCTATTGTAAGGCATAGACTTAATGAGAACTCCAGATTGTTTGCCAAAATAATTTATCGAGTAAGAAGACTCACTGCCAAGAGGAAATCTCCTTAAAGCAATGACTAATGAATCTGTAGTTTGAATGATGTTGAAATTACCTCTTGTGCTCTTCCACAGCTGGGAACCATTTTGCATATCGAATGCTACGATCATGATTGGGTCTCTCGAACGAAATTCGTTAAACTTAACCAGCAGAATGTTATTGTCGGGGTCTGATAAAAATTCTAAACGTACATCCTGAACCCTTGTGTGCTTTCCAAACATTCGCTCAATGTCAACGGCTCCTTTTCTGAATGAATACTGCAACTTTCCTGACTTGCTGGTGATTAAAAATTCGATAAACCGTACGCCTTCAGATTTTGATTCGAAAGCATGGAATGTAAATCGCTCATTCCCACCACTGGTAAGCAATTCAGCATTTCCATCCAGAACATATTCAACAGAATCAATGGCTCTCAGATTTTGATCTAAGAGAACTTTCAGAAAGGTTGTGCTCGTTTTGGTTTTTGAAGAACGGTAGAGACAGTAGACCCCGTTGTCATCATTGTCAATAGCAAAGTTGTCAGAGGGTCTTAAATATGGAAATGAATATGTTTGCGCAAAGCCAACACAGGGAATTGCCAAAATAAATAGTAGGGCAATTCTTAACGCGTTTATTACTCTTTTCCTCATCATCATGCGCCTTTGAACCATTATCAAAGGCAAATATCAAGGATTCCGGGAGAATTAGAGAAATTCAATGAGTGCGCAACCATTTGAGGTAAATGCGGACAATAAAAAGGTCTTTAAATAAAAAAAGCAGTCACCTTGACTGCTTTTGTAGTAGCGGGGGTAAGACTCGAACTTACGTCCGCCAGCTGGCGGATATGAGTCCAACGACTAGTTCCTTTTTAAGAGATTAGTGTAAATAAATTCTCGCCCCTTTGCCGATTTTAATTCTCTTTCTCTTCTCATAGCATCTGATTTAGAGTCATATTCCTCCTGATGAATTATCGTCCAAGGTCTGAATTTGATAGTCCAGCCTTTCTTTGAAAATATGTTATGCGATTCAAATCGAGCCTTCAGATCAGAGGTATAACCAATATATATCTTTTGGAATTTCTCAGAGTATAGAATGTAAACGTAATATTTCATGAAAAAAAGAAAGGTCATCTTTTGGATGACCTTTTTGTTGTGATAAGGCTCGAGCTTCATGAGCCAAACGACTTTTTGTAGCGGGGGTAAGACTCGAACTTACATCCGCCAGCTGGCGGATATGAGTCCAACGACTAGTTCCTTTTTAAGAGATTAGTGTAAATAAATTCTCGCCCCTTTGCCGATTTTAATTCTCTTTCTCTTCTCATAGCATCTGATTTAGAGTCATATTCCTCCTGATGAATTATCGTCCAAGGTCTGAATTTGATAGTCCAGCCTTTCTTTGAAAATATGTTATGCGATTCAAATCGAGCCTTCAGATCAGAGGTATAACCAATATATATCTTTTGGAATTTCTCAGAGTATAGAGTGTAAACGTAATATTTCATGAAAAAAGAAAGGTCATCTTTTGGATGACCTTTTTGTTGTGATAAGGCTCGAGCTTCATGAGCCAAACGACTTTTTGTAGCGGGGGTAAGACTCGAACTTACGTCCGCCAGCTGGCGGATATGAGTCCAACGACTAGTTCCTTTTTAAGAGATTAGTGTAAATAAATTCTCGCCCCTTTGCCGATTTTAATTCTCTTTCTCTTCTCATAGCATCTGATTTAGAGTCATATTCCTCCTGATGAATTATCGTCCAAGGTCTGAATTTGATAGTCCAGCCTTTCTTTGAAAATATGTTATGCGATTCAAATCGAGCCTTCAGATCAGAGGTGTAACCAATATATATCTTTTGGAATTTCTCAGAGTATAGAACGTAAACGTAATATTTCATGAAAAAAAGAAAGGCCATCTTTTGGATGACCTTTTTGTTGTGATAAGGCTCGAACTTCATGAGCCAAACGACTTTTTGTAGCGGGGGTAAGACTCGAACTTACGACCTTTGGGTTATGAGCCCAACGAGCTACCAACTGCTCCACCCCGCGATTTAGTGGCACAAAAGTACTCCTTTCCAGCGAAATCAAAAACTCAACTGAAAAGACAACTACTTATCCTGAATACTTATTGAATCGTTCCCGAGGATATCATAAGCGCTTTCACGCATGAATAATTCACCTCATTGTTGTTATTAATCTTTTTCCGCCTGCCTTACTGTCTTCTGATACGAAGTACGATCCTTTACAGGCTTCCATTTTCTAACCGATGAAGCCGAACCAGACGACTGGTGGCTCATACAGGAAGAAACTAAAACTGCAAAAATCAGGGCAACAACGGCGCTTTTCACAACTGGGGGGTTATATACGTTAATACTCTAACGTATAGGGAAGGTAAATGGATCAAACCACCTAAATGATGCTTAAATTTGATCAAAAAACGCATGAAATCACCCCATAAAGCCGGTTTTGTAAGCATTGTAGGGAAGCCCAACGTTGGCAAATCTTCCCTCATGAACCGGCTCGTGGGCGAGAACCTATCCATCATTACCCCTAAAGCCCAAACTACCCGCCACCGGATCATGGGCATTCTGAACGGCGACGATTTCCAGGTTGTCTATTCCGACACCCCTGGAATTCTTGAACCCAAGTATGCTTTGCACGAAGCAATGATGAATTACGTCAAAGTCTCCCTCGAAGATGCCGATGTCATCCTCCTGGTAGTGGAGTGGGGAGAAAAATTTGACGTCACCACCTATGAGCGTTTTAAGTCAGTCAAGGCACCCATTCTTCTTCTTATTAATAAAGTAGATAAAGCACCAAAGACCGGTCGCAAGGAAATCGTGGAATACTGGAAGAGTCATCTTGCAGCGAAAATGATCCTGCCTGTTTCTGCCGTTACGGGAGAAAATGTTGACCAGATCTTTCCTTCATTGCTGGCGCTGATGCCGGAACATCCAGCCTTCTTTCCAAAGGATGAACTCACCAACAGAAGTGAACGGTTCTTTGCATCTGAGATCATCCGTGAAAAAATATTTCAGAACTATGGGCAGGAAATTCCTTACAGTACAGAAGTAGGCATCGAAGATTTTAAAGACGAAGAAAAGATACTTCGCATACGCGCTACGATTTTTGTTGAACGTGATTCACAAAAAGGAATCGTCATTGGCAAAGCCGGAAGTTCTCTGAAGAAAGTCGGCACCGAAGCACGAACCGATATGGAATCATTCTTCGGCAAGAAGGTCTTCCTCGAAACCCATGTGAAAGTTGCCGGCGATTGGAGAAAGCAGAAAGAGAAGCTTAGAATGTTTGGATATCTTGAGTAACTCCTGATGAATTATCTGAATCAAAAAAATAGTTTTTCCTCATCCTTCCTATCAACTTTTTCGTTACCAATCTGGTCTCCCCATAGGGACATTTTGACATTCCTGTTAAGGTTTTAAAGCGGAAAAACGAGCAAATCGAAAATTCTAAAACCTAATAATTTGCTCAGTTGCACACTTTTTTGAGCTTGCACCAGCGTTTCCAGCATCAATTCATAGAAAATCATTCAAAAGCACGGTCGACCCACGGTCACCCCACGGTCACTCCACGGTCACTCCCCCTCTTTTATCCGATAAGACTCTGGGAAGAAATCGGAAAGACTTAGATGAAACACCGTGAAAGATGGCTTCAGGCTCTTAAAATCGAGCTTTTTAAATCCGGAAAACGACTTTTCGGAATTGAGATGATCTGATCCTCTGAAAAGAAAAATGATGTCAGCGTGTCAGATTGAGTTGAAAAACTACTCATCCCGCTTACCCACACATCTCAAACCCCAGACCCTTATTATTTGCTTACCTTTGCAGACTTTTTACTTCGTATTTCAAGGAAATGGCTAATATCATCGCAATCGTAGGACGTCCCAATGTGGGGAAATCAACCTTTTTCAACAGGCTGGTGGAAGCTCGTGAGGCGATCATGGATGATATGCCTGGCGTTACCCGTGACCGTCACTATGGATACGCGCAATGGGTAGGCAAGTATTTTACAGTCATTGATACTGGTGGATATGTAACGGGGTCAGATGATAAATTTGAATCACAGATCCGTCGCCAGGTTGAGATGGCCATCGAAGAAGCAACTGCCGTCATCTTTATGGTGGACGCACGCGATGGACTTACCGGATACGATAAAGAGTTTGCCAACATCATTCGTAAATCAAAGAAGCCGGTATTCGTTGCAGCCAATAAAGCTGACACTCCCGACAAGGCTATACTTGCCAATGAGTTTTATGCACTGGGCATGGGTGAAGTATATCCTGTCTCCGCAGAAAATGGTGGTGGTTCCGGCGAACTTCTAGATGAACTTGTGAAAGTATTTGAAGCAGATGATGTAGAAGATCCAAACGCCGGCATTCCAAAGATTGCAATTCTTGGAAGACCTAATGTTGGTAAATCATCTTACCTGAATGTACTGCTTGGAGTAGAGCGAAGCATTGTTACCGATGAAGCCGGCACTACGCGTGATGCGGTGCACTCACGATACAGGATGTTCGGCAATGATTTTATATTGATTGATACTGCCGGTATCCGAAAGAGAAACAAGGTCCATGAGGACATAGAGTTTTATTCAGTCCTTCGCTCATTGCGCGCGCTGGAGGAATGTGATGTTGCCATTGTTGTCATTGACGCTTCCCGCGGAATGGAATCTCAGGACGTGAGCATTTTGTCGTTAGCTCAGAAACAGGGCAAGGGAATTGTGATCATGATGAACAAATGGGATCTCATTGAAAAGGACAGCAAGACCGCCGATAATATCCGGAAGGAGATGGTGGAAAAGCTGATGCCGATGGATTACCTGCCGATCATCTTTGCTTCCGCGACAGAAAAGCAACGCATTTTCCAGGTGGTTGAAAAGGCAATGGAAGTCTACAAAAACAAGGTGAAAAAGATCCCTACTTCCCAGTTGAACGATGCCTTGCTTCCGGAAATCATCCATTATCCACCAGCAGCGACAAAGGGAAAACACATCCAGATCAAATATATTACTCAGGTAAATGCGGCAACGCCAACGTTTGCATTCTTCTGTAATCTTCCTCAATACATTCAGGAATCATATCAGAGATTCCTTGAAAATAAGCTAAGAGAGAACTTTGACTTCACAGGGGTGCCCCTTCGACTGTTTTTCAGAAAGAAATAAGGCCTAACAAGTGTGCGGTCTAATTTTCACCCCGATTTGCACCAAAATGTAAATTTTTCCTGGGGGATGCCTTAAAATTGGCCCAAACTCCTATCTTTGCGGGGAATTTTAAAAAACCTGTAAACTATGAAAAAAGTATTCGGACTAATTATGGTGTGCGCTTTGGCACTGGCTTTCGTTGCATGTAGCAATAAGGCTAAGGAAGAAGCTGCTGCTAAAGCAAAAGCTGATTCTACAAGAATGGCTGATTCAGTTGCTAGTGTTCAAGCAATGGCTGCTGCCGCTGCTCAAGCTAAGGCTGATTCAACTGCTGCTGCTGTTGCTGCTCAAGCAAAGGCTGATTCTATCGCCGCTGCTGCAACAACAAAGAAAAAGAAGTAATCTCTTGACGAAGAGATTTTCCCGGGAAAGGCTTTAGCATCTAAAGCCTTTTTTTTATTTCCTTTACTTTCCATGGACGCCGTCAAGTTTTACTCAATCCTGGAAAAACATCTTCCCCCCGCGGCCCTTCCGTATTGCTTTCAACTTTGGCAGCGATATCCTTTCGACTTCAAGCTTAGAAAAAAGAGAATCTCCAAGGTTGGTGATTTCACCTGTCATCAGGGTAAGACTCCTCGGATCACCATCAATCACGACAGTCATCCTTATCTTTTTCTCATGACGTATGTTCATGAAGTTGCTCACCTCGTTGTGCATCAGCAGCATGGCTGGAAAATTGAAGCACACGGTGATCAATGGAAAAATACTTTCACTCAATTGATGGCTCCTGTTCTTACGGAAGATATTTACCCGGAAGGTTTATTAAAAGTGCTGAGAAGACACATGGCAGATCCTAAAGCCTCCAGCTTTTCTGACTCCACTTTAACTCACGCATTCCGTCAGTATGACGAACGCCAGAAATCTGTAACGCTGCTTTCAGAAATTCCGGAAGGAAGCATCTTTGGTTTGCATGGTCGCTGGTTTAAGAAAGGTCTGTTGAAAAGAACCCGTGTCATTTGCCGGGAGATCAACACCAAACGGAATTATCTCGTTCCTGCAGATGTGCCCATCGACAGCGCACAACTCAGCCTGTTATAATCTGCGCAAGATCAGGGACCAAGTCTTCTCACAATCAGCGAACTCACCAACTCATACAATCTATTGGGGTGTAACGTCCTCCAGTTCTCAATCTGAAGAGTGCCTCCCATGTTGATAAACTGATCAACATGATACTTACGCATTTCATCCTGAACAAAATCAGGAAAACTTACCGCAGCTATCCATCCATTTTCATCCTCCACTTCATCAAACCATTCTTCATAATAAGAGTCATCAGAACCGTGAAAATTGAGGATGTTCTCTCCTATCAGAATGAATTTGGAAATCCCTTCCTTCATGAGCACTTCGATGAAGTTTCTCTTCAGCGACATGATGTCGTTATTGATGGTATCATTCCACTCACCGATGAACTCAATGATGGCAAAATTCTTCTCGTAGTTAACAAAGAGGACTTTCAGGTAAAGCGTCTCTGACTCTATTGAATCCCATCCCGGATGGATGTAATAGCCATAAATGTTGTCCTGATATAAATCGTAGTTGTATTCTTTCCCAAAGAACGGTGAGCGTTCATCAAAAGAGGAATCGTAATATTTCAGCCAGTTGTAGTAGGGCTCAATGTTATGCATTATTTCTTACCCGCAATCGCCTTGCGCACTGATCCAAATTCTTTCAAAAGTTTTTCGGCTTCGTATTCATTAACACCCAATTCCGCCATGATCATTCTTGTACCGCGGTCAATCAGCTTGTTATTAGTAAGAAGCATGTCCACCATTTTATTTCCCTTCACTCTTCCCAGCTGAATCATTACAGCTGTAGAGATCATATTCAATACCAATTTCTGTGCCGTGCCCGCCTTCATTCTTGTAGAACCGGTAACAAACTCCGGTCCGACCACCACCTCTACAGGATAGTCAACATTGGAAGCTAGATCACTGCCGTTGTTACAGGTAATGCAGCCTGTCGCTATTTTATGAGCCCGTGCATCTTTAACCCCACCGATCACATAAGGCGTGCGACCTGACGCTGCAATCCCAATCAATACATCCTGTTCCGTAATGGAAAACTTTTCCAGATCTTTCCATGCCTGATTCACATCATCTTCAGCATGCTCAACGGCTTTGCGGATCGCCGCATCACCTCCTGCCATCAGTCCAATCACTTTTCCATGAGGCATTCCATACGTCGGTGGAATCTCTGACGCATCGATAATACCAAGTCTTCCGCTGGTGCCTGCCCCGATATAAAACAGGCGGCCTCCTGCCTGCATTTTCTCAACGATAACTTTAACAAGTGATTCAATGGAGGGAATAATCTTTTCAATCGCCGTGGGTACCGACTTATCTTCCTTGTTAATGTTGGAAAGCAAGTCGCGGACGCTCATGTTTTCCAGGTGATCGTAGTGGGAAGTTGATTCAGTTGTGCTCACGATTGAGATATTTAGTAAATCAAAGGTCTGTTATTTCATTAACTCCTGGTGGTACAGGGTCAATCCGGATATCGGCGCTTCCAGAATAACCTTCACCGTTACGCCTTTATCATTCGCCACCTGTCTGAGTAAATCACTATAGTAAAATGCAATAGAGCCAACGAAGTGAACCTTAAGATTCTTATAACCTTCATATGCCATCACATTGTTTTCATAGAATTCTGAAAAGCTGTCATACACTAATCGATAACAATACGGTTCCTTGAGATGCTGAAAAATGAACTTGGAAAATGTTGCCAGGAAAGTGCTGGGTTTTTCCTGCTGGTAGATCTTCTCAAGAAACTCCTCTCTTGTGAATGGGAATCTCTTCTGAAATTGTTCAGCGAGTGTTGCCGGCATCTTTTTTCTCAGGTAATCAAATAGAAACTTCTTTCCAATGTTGGCGCCCGATGCCTCATCTGCCAGTATCCATCCCAGGTTTGCCACCTGACCTGTTATTGTTTTTCCATCGTACAAACATGAATTGGATCCTGTTCCCAGAATGCATGCAATTCCAGGTTCATGACCACACAGGGCTCTTGCTGCTGCCAGCAAATCCCATTCAATTTCAACCTTTGCTTTGGGGAAAAATTCCAGGAATGCAGCTCTTACCAGGTCCTGATTCTTTTGAGAGGAAACACCCGTTCCATAAAAGAAGATCTGATCTACTTGTTCTTTTACGATGGGAACAAGTGCTTCGCGAATATTCGTCTTCAGATCTTCTATGGGCTGGTAGTATGGATTGAATCCGGGACAATGTGCCTGTCCGATACTTCCATCATCACTCAGTAATCGCCAGTCGATCTTTGAGCTGCCACTGTCAGCGATAATAATCATAGTTAACTTTTGTCCTTCACAGCTCCTGTAATGAGAACTCCCACAACTTTAAATTTACTAAAAACTTCTTCTGTGTGCGGCGCGTCTTTTAATTCATCCGTAAGATCCTGACCTGCCCAATGCTCATAGTGCTTACCATCTCTCCACAATCTTGAAGTGGTGACATCATACACCTGACCTTTGAAAGCAATCCATATCTCTGGCTTATCCTGCCCGTTGCGTAAGGCAAGTTGTGAAGCTGTGATTTCCTTCAGTTCACTCATCCCTTTGATGTGATCTGTTGAAAGTCCTTAATGATCGTGTATAAGAATTTGACAGGAGGGAGATCCGTTTCAATACCCAGCAACGTTTTTATTTTCTCGCTGGTAGCGATCACGGGTTTGGGATTGCCGGTAAAGCGATTTACTTCCAATGCCTTTTGAATCAATTCAATGTCTTTCTCTGTAAGTTGTATTACACGCGGGAAGGTCAGGACATAATCAGAATTCTGCGGAACAAATATTTCGTCTGCGTTTGTCTGCGCATCACTCGCCACCTTTACTACCGTTGTTCCCGCTACCATATCACCTAACCTTTGTCCCTTGTTTCCGATGGCAATGCAGAGTACTGCGACCGCTCCACCAATTAAATGGAGATCAATGAAAGCAAAGATCCATCTGAGCAAAAAGTCTCCAACAGTTGCCGGGGTTCCATCCAGTCGGATGACTTTGATCCTCATGATAAGCTTGCCCGGACTTTGTCCATTCATGAATATTTCAAATAATAAATGATACAGAAAAACCGGAATGGCCGCCGCTATAATCCATACCCAGCTCTCGAATTGATTTATCCCGATGTAAATCGCAATGATGGCCAGTACAAAAATCACTTTGATAATACCATCAATAAGATAAGCTACAATCCGATCGCCCACACCGGCAATCTGATACTGAATAAAAACATTTTGAGTGGTACGAACCTGAACCTGCATCAGTGGTATCGATTTATGGAGTGATTATAAAATCAATGTTTGTGTTGAAAAATGAATCTTGATACTTGAAACTTTTTAACTTTCAGTTCTAAACCCAAACCTATGAAATTCTTCTCTGTCCTCTGTCTTTCTCTTTCCCTACTTTTCCTTTCATGTTCAGAAAAAAAGCCTGCGGAACGCATGAATGATGAGCAGCTTCACGCTTTGGCAGATTCTCTGGCGCATAAGTTCATTATTATGGACGGCCATGTTGATCTTCCTTTCCGTCTCAAAATCAAAAATTTCAGGGTTGAGCGGGAGTATATGGGCATTCCCATCAGTTATCCGGAAGGAGATTTCGATTATGAAAGAGCAGTAAAAGGAGGTTTGAGTGCGCCCTTTATGTCGATCTATGTTCCGTCTTCCTATCAGTTATTGCCCGACAAGGGTAAAGCAGTAGCTGATTCCATGATCAACATGGTGATCGGTATCACTACCAATATTCCCGACAAGTTTGCTCTTGCCAATACCGTTGCGGATGTTGAAAAGAATTTCAAAGAAGGAAAGATATCATTGCCGATGGGGATGGAGAATGCGGCACCTTTCGGAAATGATCTTAAGAATGTAAAATACTTTTACGATCGTGGAGTCCGTTACGCAACCCTCACACATAGTAAAGACAATCAAATCTGTGATTCCTCCGGCGACACAACGCGTACATGGGGAGGATTAAGTCCTTTCGGAATTGAGGTTGTGAAAGAAATGAATCGCATTGGAATGATTGTAGACATCTCTCATGTTGATGACAGTACATTCTATCAGGTAATGAAACTTTCAAAGGCACCTTGTATTGCATCACACTCATCGGCAAGATTCT
This sequence comes from Cyclobacteriaceae bacterium, assembly GCA_013141055.1. Classification (NCBI taxonomy): domain Bacteria; kingdom Pseudomonadati; phylum Bacteroidota; class Cytophagia; order Cytophagales; family Cyclobacteriaceae; species Cyclobacteriaceae bacterium. The sequence goes on from JABFRS010000001.1 coordinate 1,962,758, forward strand.
TTGCGCCAACGGTTCGTCGTGATATGACCGATGATATGATTAAAAAGCTCGGAGAGAACGACGGCGTGATGGATATCAATTTCTACACGGCATTCCTCAGCAGTGAAGTCTCCCGTCACAATAAAAAACTTGACTCTCTGCTTAAATCCAAAGGTCTTGATTCTGAAGACTCGCTTGCAAAGCCAGTAATTGCTGAATATCTGAAAGATCATCCAACGCCTCCAACAGATGTGCAGACAGTTGCCAATCACATTGATCATGCTGTGAAGCTGGCGGGAATTGATCATGTGGGACTAGGCTCTGACTATGATGGTGTGGGTGGTGCCACAAATCTGCCAAGCGGACTGAAAGATGTATCGCAATATCCCAACCTGATCTATGAATTATTAAAGCGCGGATATACAGAATCAGACATTGAAAAAATCTGTTCCGGAAATTTCATCAGGGTATGGAAAAAGGTTGAAGAGATTGCCAAAAAATGAGAAGAGTCGAAATGTTTGATTGGTACGGAATTCTTGCCTAATTATGGTCTATGCGTGAAGCTGCTTTTATACAACAAAATCGTCCGCGATGGGAAGCTTTTGAGAAAGTAGTGAGTCAGCCAAAAACGGCAAAACCTGACCAGCTTGCAGAATTATTCATTCAGATCACGGACGACCTTTCTTTTTCAAGGACACAGTATCCAAACAGTCGCACGACAAATTATCTGAACGCACTGGCAAGCAAAATTCACCTTGAGATCTACAAAAACAAGAAGGAAGAGAAAAGCAGGTTCATCACGTTCTGGAAATCCGAACTTCCCCTGGTGTTGTATGAGGCGCGCAAATCAATGTTGTATGCACTTATCATTTTTCTTTTAGCAATTGTTATCGGCGCGCTCTCTGCTGCTTACGATGATTCCTTTGCCCGGTTGATCCTTGGAGATGGCTATGTTAACATGACCCTTGAAAATATCAAGAATGGAAATCCGACTTCAGTTTATTCGGATACCGGAAGTGAAATAGCAATGTTCGTTGGAATAGCCTGGAATAATATCCGGGTCTCTTTTATGATCTTCGCTTACGGAGTATTCTTTTCACTGGGAACAGGATTGCATCTGTTCTATAACGGTGTAATGGTGGGATCGTTTGTTACTTTTTTCTATCGTCAGCATGAGCTTGCCCAGGCATTTCCTGTCATCATGCTTCACGGAACGATTGAGCTTTCTTCCATCGTAATTGCAGGAGCAGCAGGATTTACAATGGGTAACAGTCTGATTTTCCCTGGCACCTACTCGCGATTGGATTCATTCAAGGCAGGCGCCTTAAGAGGATTGAAGATCATTATGGGACTTGTTCCTTTTTTTATACTGGCTGCGTTCATCGAAGGAGTGATTACCCGCTATGCTTTTATGCACTGGAGTTTAAAAGCATTGATCATTTCTCTTTCCGCGATCCTCATGGTTTACTATTTTGTCATTTACCCTTACAAGCTTCGCAATGGGAAACTTCAGATTAATTGAATTTCAAAAGACCCGTAACTTCAGCGATAAGGTTTCTATAACCTTTGTATTCTTCCGGCAGAACTTTAAAGGTCTTTCCAGAAGTCTTCTATATATCGCCGGTCCACCCATTTTGGTTTCCAGTCTATTGATGGGAAGTTCTATGAAAGGCATATTCAGCAACAGTACTGCCGGACCAGAAGCAATGGCTAACTATTTCGGATCCGTGAACTTATGGATTGAGATGCTGCTCTCATTTGTCTTCTTTGTGGTGAGTATAGTTTCCATCATTGCCACCATCAATAATTATCTGATCCTTTATCAGGAAAAACAAACTAATGAAATTGAAGTCAGTGAGGTTTGGCAAAGAGTACGCAAAACTTTTTTCATGTATCTGATTTCATCGTTTCTGTTTGGCCTCTTTGCGATGATTGCCTATTTTCTTTTGATCATTCCTACCGTTGTTCTTGCCGCAATTTCACCACTCCTTATATTTCTGGGAATCCTGGTTCTTTTCGGAGGGTTTGTATATCTCTTCATCAGTGCTTCCTTATTGTTCGTGGTGCAGGGCTTCGAAAAAAGAAATTTTTTCACAGCTGTGGAGAGATCTTTTAAACTGACGCGCGGAAAATGGTGGAGCACTTTTGGAATTTATCTGATCCTGATGCTGCTGGTGATCACCATCGCCTATGTTTTCTTTATTCCAGGTTACCTGATTATGATAATGGGCTCCCTGCACAATACAGAAGGAAGTTCCTTCAATGAAAGTGGTGGCATTTTAAGTTTCGTAGTAATGATGAGCATGACGCTCTACTTTCTTTCATTCATGCTTCTGATCTGTCTTCCAATGATTGGCTTATCCTTTCAGTATTTTAATCTTGTTGAATTAAAAGAAGCGAGGGGACTTTTGAGTCAGATCAATACTATTGGAGAGGTTCCCATCGCACCAACCGAAGAAGAGCATTACTAAATTTTTTCCTCATCATGCGATTCATTTTCTCCTTCATCATTGCTCTCATCGTCAGCTTCACATTAGCTGGTCAGGATAGCACGAAGCTTGATGTTGACTCCATTAAAGCATACATTAATAATCGTTTTGACAATGAAGAAATCATTGGCTCACCCGATTCAACTATTATTGAAGCGCGTTCATTCGATCAAAAGAAATTAGACGAACTAAAGAACGACGATGATTTCGATTATCGGCAGCCCCCCACGGTAGCGGAAAGTATCTGGACCAGATTCCTGGAATGGCTCTACCAGATGTTTGGATGGATCTTCCGAAGTGCCGTTTCCACAAGTTGGGGAAGGGTTTTTCTATACCTTCTCGGAATAGGATTAGTTGTTCTGATTGTTCTGCTGCTGCTTAAAGTGGACGCTTTGCGGATATTCTATTCCGGCTCAGATAAGGGAGCGTTAAACTATCAGACCGTTGAAGAGAATATTCATGAAATGGATTTCGATAAGCTTATCCAGCAAGCTTTGGACAAGAAAGAGTACCGGCACGGCGTGAGGTTAACTTTTCTCTATGCGCTTAAGCTATTGTCAGATAAGCAGCATGTTGACTGGCGGCCAGGAAAAACCAATCATGATTATACGCAAGAACTTAAAAAAACTGATCTCAAAATTGGATTCAGTGAGCTGAGTTTCTATTTCGATTATGCGTGGTACGGTGATTTCAATGTCAACGAAACAATGTATGAAAGAGTAAAATTAATTTTCGACAACTGGAGAAAGAGGATTGAATGAAAAAGGATTGGAAATACATTCTTTATCTCTCTCTGGCTTTCGGCGTGTACCTGATAGTGCAACTTTCGAGTCCGAAGAGTTTCGACTGGACTCCAACTTATGCATCTGAGGACAAGAATCCTTTTGGAGCGTACGCTTTAAAGCAGTTGCTGCCAGAAATCTTTAAAGGAAAAAAGATCAGTGTATCCAATCAGACGATCTATGAATTAAAAGATAGTCTGAAGGCCGATGAGAATATTCTGATTCTTACCCACCACTTTAATATGAAGGAGGAAGATTCCAAAGTTCTTCTTGAACATGCCGCCAGGGGTGCATCTGTTTTTATAGCTGCTCAATCATACTATGGTACACTGGCAGACACATTAAATATCAATACTTACGACTATCTCTTCAGAAACTCTATCTATGAACAACGAGGCGACACCTCATTCGTCAAGTTTGTCAATAGAAATCTTGATACAGCGCGACACTATATTTTTAAGCGTGATAATATTCACAACTACTTCGGAACCTTTGACAGCACACGCACCTCCGTCATTGCAGAAAATGATTTTCATCAACCAGTTGCTCTTCGTGTGGTATGGGGGAAGGGAAGCATAATCCTGAATTGCATCCCCTTAGCCTTCTCTAATATCTATGCCATAAAAGGCGATGCGGCTGAATTTATGTCGACATCATTGTCCTATTTACCTGACAGGGATACCTATTGGAGTGAATTTTATAGTGTGGGAAGAATGGAAGCCAGTACACCGCTTCGTTTTATTTTAACACGCGAGCCGCTGGCATGGGCATATTATCTTTCTATTATTTCTCTATTGATCTTCATGATATTTGAGGCAAAACGCAAACAGCGGATTATTCCTATTATTCCTCCATTACAAAACACCACGCTCGAATTCACAGGCATCATTGGAAATCTTTATTATCAACGGGGCGACCACAAGAACATTGCTGAAAAGAAAATCCTGTTCCTGTTTGATCAGATCAGGACAAAGCATTTTTTGAATCCCAATGACGTGAGCGAGAATTTTGTTTTAACATTGGCAAAGAAATCCGGGAAATCAGAAACTGATGTAAGGAAATTATTTGATCTCATCCGCGAAATACTTAAGAAGCCTTCTATCAAAGAGGGTGAATTGATCGAATTAAACAGAAGAATAGAGTCCTTTAATGAAAAGTAAATAAACAATCATGGCAGACAACATTTTTGAAAACCGGCTTGACTTAAGTGGCCTCCAGCAAAACGTCAAGCGTATTCGCGAAGAGATTGGAAAAATCATTGTTGGCCAGGAAGCCATGGTCGATCTTCTCCTCACCGCCCTGTTGGCAGATGGACATATTCTGATTGAAGGAGTACCCGGCGTTGCCAAAACACTCACGGCAAAGCTGCTCGCTCGTGTAATCTCAGTTGACTTTAGCCGCATACAATTTACTCCTGACTTAATGCCTTCCGATGTATTAGGAACTTCAGTTTTTAATATGAAGACATCAGAATTCGAATTCAAATCAGGTCCCATCTTTTCAAACATTGTATTGATTGATGAGATCAACCGCGCGCCGGCAAAAACACAGGCCGCTCTTTTTGAAGTCATGGAAGAACGTCAGGTAACGGTTGATGGTCATTCTTATAAAATGAAAAGTCCTTATCTCGTTGTGGCTACTCAAAATCCTATCGAACATGAAGGAACTTATCGCTTGCCGGAAGCTCAACTGGATCGCTTTCTTTTCAAGATCGTAGTAAACTATCCTAACCTGGATCAGGAGTTTAGCATTATCTCACGACAGCATAATCGGAAATCACAATCTGCAACGGAACAGGTAAACGCTGTGCTATCTGCTGAAAGTCTTGCAGCATTCCGTGAGTTGGCTCAGGCTGTCCATCTCGAGGAGAATCTTATGCGATACATTGCCCAGATCGTTCACGAGACCCGCAGCAACTCATCTTTATTTCTGGGCGCTTCGCCACGAGCATCCATTGCAATTCTGAATGCATCAAAGTCCTATGCCGCATTGCAGGGTCGCGATTTTGTAACGCCTGAAGATATCAAGATCGTTGCGCTGCCTGTGTTACGTCATCGCATTATGCTTAATCCTGATAAAGAGATGGAGGGCGTATCCACAGATGAGGTTATCAAACAGATCATTGACAAAATTGAAGTGCCGCGATAGTGAAAGTCTTCCGAAACCTTTATATCAACAATCGTTTCTTCTATATCATAGGAGCACTCGTTGTGCTTTTTATTCTGACGTTTGTTTTAAGTAATGGTGTGTGGATTCCAAAAATTCTATTCTATCTGTTTGTTGGAGTCATTCTGACAGATGCTTTGCTTTTGTTTCGCGTGAAGCGCGGCATGAACGGACACCGTCTTGCTCCTGACCGGCTCTCCAACGGTGATGAGAATGATATAAAGATCCATCTTGAAAACTTTTACACCTTCCCGGTTTCGCTGAGGATCTTCGATGAACTCCCACATCAGTTTCAACGAAGAGATCTTGAGTTCAATATAAAAATGAAGTCAGGTGATCAGGAGGTGATTCTTTATCACTTGCGTCCTGTTAAACGTGGTGAGTATTCTTTTGGAGCCGTTAATGTTATTGTGAGTTCTCCTCTGTTGTTACTGGCGCGCAGGTTTTCATTTTCGGGTGATAAGATGGTGCCGGTATACCCGTCGTATTTGCAGATGCGCAAGTATGAACTCCTCGCTATCAGCAACAGGTTGACAGAAGTTGGAATAAAGAAGATCAGGAAGATCGGCCAGAATCA